>NZ_CP102826.1:6000000-6562638 GCF_025643595.1 Saccharopolyspora rosea | reverse complement strand
CGCTGTGCTCCCCTCCCCTCGCTCGCGCACCCCGACTCCCGGGCCGGACTCCCCACGGTGTCGGTGCGGGCTGTTTCGTCGGGCGCGGGACGGCGGGGCCAGCCCCCGTGCACACCTGAGGAGACAGGTGTCCACAGAGTTGTCCACAACTTGTGTATGAAGGTACGGCAGGGCACCTCGGTGTTCCCCCTGGGGGCCCGCAGTACCGCTGCGATCGAGGTCAGGCGTGTTGCCCGCGGAAACCCGGCGTTCCCCGGCGCCGGGCGTCGCATCGCAGAGGGGCACGCTAACAAGCCCGTCCCGCACCCACAAGCAACCCCTCCGCCGGGGTGTCGAAGATCGGGATGTGGCAGGCTTGGCGCCTCACCCGGACCCCGGTTGCGGGTCCGTGACGACCGGTGCGTACCCTCGTACAGTCCCCCGCTTCACGAGCGGGCATGTCGCTGCGCCTGACTTCCCACCGGCGCCGTGCACCGCTCGGCGTCGTTCGCACGATCCTCGGGCACCGCGACAAGCCGCAGCTCGCCGGACGCGGGACACCTTGACCGAACCGTGGCCCACCGCGGCCATCGCGCCTGAAGTAACCGGGAGATCCGACCGTGAGCAAGGGCAAGCGCACTTTCCAGCCGAACAACCGCCGCCGCGCTAGGAAGCACGGGTTCCGGCTGCGCATGCGCACCCGGGCCGGCCGGGCCATCGTGGCCGCGCGCCGCCGCAGGGGTCGCGCCAGCCTGACTGCCTGATCGCGCTGCCGTGCTTCCCGCGGCCGCCCGACTGACCAGGAGTCAGGATTTCCGCTTGGTGGTGCGTCGTGGCCGCCGGGCCGGGCGACGCCGCCTGGTGGTCCACGCGCTGAGCGCCGGGCAGTCGCCGGAAGCCGACGCGAATGCGGCACCCACCCGGGAGTCTTCGCCCCGGGTGGGTTTTGTCGTGAGCAAGGCCGTGGGCGTCGCCGTCGTCCGGCACCGGGTGAGTCGGCGGCTCCGCCACCTGATGCGCGACCGCCTCGCGGAGCTGCCCGCTGGCACACTGGTGGTGGTCCGAGCCCTGCCCCCGGCGGCGGACGCGTCCAGCCGAGAACTCGGCGCGGACCTCGACGCGGCGTTGCGCAAGCTCCGCTTGGTCGCCTCCGACGGGTCGGCGACGGGTTCGCGGTGATGGGACGGGATCCAGGGCTCGACGACAGGCTCCGCGCTCGGCGCCCGAGCCCGCTCGCCCGCGTGCTGCTGGTCCCCGTGCACGTGTACCGCAGGGTGATCTCTCCCCTGCTGCCACCGACCTGCCGGTTCTACCCGAGTTGCAGCGCCTACGCGGTGGAGGCGCTCACCGTGCACGGCGCGTTCCGGGGTGGCTGGCTGACCCTGCGGCGGTTGCTGCGGTGCGGACCCTGGCACCCTGGAGGTCTGGACCCGGTGCCCCCTCCCCGCGACCGCGCGAGGCCGACCACCGGCGACCCCGACGACTCTGCCGAGGAGTAGCTCCGTGCTGGACTTCATCTACTACCCGGTATCGGCCATCTTGTGGTTCTGGCACAAGGTGTTCGGTGCCGTGTTCGATCCGGCCAGCGGGTATGCGTGGGCGCTGTCGGTGATCTTCCTGGTGTTCACCTTGCGAGCGCTGCTGTTCAAGCCGTTCGTGCACCAGGTCCGGTCGATGAAGAAGATGCAGGAGTTCGCTCCTCGCGTCCGCGAGCTGCAGGCCAAGTACGGTGACGACCGCCAGAAGCTCGCGGCGGAGATGCAGAAGATGCAGGCCGAGCAGGGGTTCAACCCGCTCAGCGGATGCCTGCCGATGCTGGTGCAGATCCCGGTGTTCATCGGGCTGTTCCACGTGCTCAGCGGTTTCAAGCCGGGTGCCGCGTCGAACTTCGTCTTCGACCGCGCCGAGGTCGCGTCGTTCGTGGACGCGGACCTGTTCGGCGCGAAGCTCGCGAACACCATCAGCCAGGCTCCGGACACGCTCGCCGCATTCGGCACCGATCGGTCCTCGATGCTGCTGGTCGGTGTGCCGCTGATGCTCGTCGCCGCGGTCGCCACGCACTTCACCGCGCGTCATTCCGTACAGCGCCAGACCGTGGACGCCGCGCAGAACCCGCAGACGGCGATGATGAACCGGCTGACGGTGTGGATCTTCCCGATGTTCGTGATCATCGGTGGTCCTTTCCTCCCGCTGGCGATCCTGATCTACTGGCTGGCGAACAACATCTGGACGCTGGGCCAGCAGCGCGTCGTCTACCGGAAGATCGACCGCGAGGAGGCCGCCAAGCCGCCCGCCGTCGTCGACTCGACCGCCGTGACGGCCGCCCCCGAAGACCAACCCGGTGAGATCCCCGGGGTGATCGAAGACAAGTCTCGCGGCGCGGACGGTGAGATCCGGTGACCGCGCCGCGTACCCCTGGAGAGGAGACACCCAGTGTCTGAAACCGTGCAGGAGTCGAGCCAGGCATCCGCGGCAGCTCCGGAGTCCGAGTCGAACACCGAGGCGTTGCTGGTGCGCGAGGGCGACATCGCCGGTGACTACCTGGAGCGCCTGCTCGATCTGCTCGACTACGACGGGGACATCGACCTCGATGTCGAGGCGGGACGCGCGGTGGTGAGCATCGACGGCGGCACCGACCTGGAGAAGCTGGTCGGCGGTCGCGGCCAGGTGCTGGAGGCGCTCCAGGAGCTCACCCGGCTCGCGGTGCAGCAGGAGACGGGCGTGCGCAGTCGGCTGATGCTGGACATCGCCGGGTGGCGGGCCGCCCGACGCGAGGAGCTGTCCGAGCTCGGCCGGTCCACCGCCCAGACGGTGCTGGAGACCGGCAAGGAAGCCCGGCTGAAGCCGATGACCCCGTTCGAACGCAAGATCGTGCACGACGCGGTGGCGGCGATCGACGGCGTGCACAGCGAGAGCGAGGGCGAGGAGCCGAACCGCAAGGTGGTCGTCTTCCGCTCCTGACCTCCTCTTCCGGTGCCCCCGTCGGTCCTCGACCGGCGGGGGCACTGTCGTGTTCGGGGCCCTGTTCCACGTGAAACACCGCTCGGGCGATTCTGCGGGCGTGGTTTCACGTGGAACAGGCGGGTTGCCGTCGATTCCGGTGCGTGATCCGGCAGGCTAGGGAATCGGGGGTTTCACGTGGAACATCGACGCCGGGGTGGAGGACAGTGATCTCAGCTGGAGAAGGACCAGTGCGGACGCCGGACGCGGCACGGGCCGTGTTCGGGGAGCGGGTGGAGCTGGCGGAGCGGTTCGCCACCCTGCTCCACGAGCACGGGGTCCGCCGCGGGCTGATCGGTCCGCGGGAGTTGGACCGGCTCTGGGAACGGCATCTGCTCAACTCCGCGGTTCTCACGGAGTTGCTCCCACCCGAGTGCCGGGTGATCGACGTAGGCTCTGGGGCGGGGTTGCCGGGCATCCCGCTCGCGATCGCCCGACCCGATCTCCACCTGATCCTGTTGGAGCCGATGGCCCGACGGGTGACGTGGCTGCAGGAAGTCATCGCCGAGCTCGACCTCACCGCTGAGGTCGTTCGCGGACGTGCCGAGGAGGGCCCGGTGCGGGAACGGCTGGCTGACCAGGACGCCGTGACCGCGCGTGCCGTGGCCCCGATGGAACGGCTGGCGAAGTGGTGCCTCCCCCTGCTGCGGCCCGGTGGTCGGTTGCTGGCGATGAAAGGTGCCACCGCGCAGGAGGAACTGGAACGGGATGCGGCGGCGATCCGCAAGGCCGGTGGCGGCCATGCGGAAGTGGTGTCGTGCGGCGACGGCGTGCTCGATGTGCCGACCACCGTCGTCGTTGTGGAGCGGGCCGCGGCCCGCAGTGCGTCCGGTCGGCGTCGTGACGGTGGACGTCGGACGAGGAAGGATCGTGGACGGTGAATCCGGAGTCAAACGGTGCGGGTCGTGTTTCACGTGAAACTAGGGGACGCGCGGTGGGCAGCATGCGCTTCCCCAGCACGGGTTCGGACGGCGAGATGGCGATGAGCGGCTTCAGCTCGGACGACATCGGCTGGACCCCGATCATGGAGGAGGCGCAGCGCGCCACCCGCGTCCTCCACCCCGAGGCGTTGCAACTCCCCCGCCCCGACGAGCGGCGGATCATGACCGTCGCCAACCAGAAGGGCGGCGTGGGCAAGACGACCAGCACGGTCAACCTCGCCGCCGGGCTCGCCCTGCACGGGCTCAACGTGCTCGTGATCGACCTGGACCCGCAGGGCAACGCGAGCACGGCGCTCGGGGTCGATCATCGCTCCGGCGTGCCCTCGGTGTACGAGGTGCTGCTCGGTGAGATCGGCGTCGCCGACGCGGCGCAGCAGAGCACGCAGTCGGAGAACCTGTGGTGCGTGCCCGCGACGATCGACCTGGCCGGTTCGGAGATCGAGCTGGTGACCATGGTGGCGCGGGAAGGTCGGCTCAAGGAGGCGCTCAACGCCGAGGGCGTCGAGCGGTTGGCGCCGGACTACGTCTTCATCGACTGCCCGCCCTCGCTCGGGCTCCTCACGGTGAACGCGTTGGTCGCCGCGCGGGAGGTGCTCATCCCGATCCAGTGCGAGTACTACGCGCTGGAGGGACTCGGTCAGCTGCTCCGCAACATCGAGCTGGTGCAGGCGCACCTGAACCCGGCGCTGTGGGTGTCGACCATCCTGCTCACGATGTACGACGGCCGGACCAAGCTGGCCGACCAGGTCGCCGCCGAGGTGCGTGGTCACTTCGGCGAACTGGCGCTGCGAACGGTCATCCCGCGCAGCGTGAAGATCTCCGAGGCCCCCGGGTTCGGGCAGACGGTGCTCACCTACGACCCGGGGTCGCGCGGTTCGATGAGCTATCTGGATGCGGCTCGGGAGATCGCCGAGCGGGGTGGAAGGAAGGGTGCATGACCGAGCGTCGAGGTGGACTCGGCCGCGGCCTCGCGGCGCTGATCCCGAGCGGACCGGCGGCGGGATCCGACGGTTCGGCGCTGCGCGGCTCCGCGCCCACGCAGGTCACTCCACCACCCGCCGCCGAGGAGCCCGTTTCACGTGAAACGAGCGGCGGCGAGGTGGCCGGTGCGGTCTACCGCGAGATCCCGATCTCCGCGATCACGCCGAACCCGAAGCAGCCGCGGCAGGTGTTCGACGAGGAAGCGCTCGCGGAGCTGGAGCACTCGGTCCGCGAGTTCGGCCTGATGCAGCCGATCGTCGTCCGGGAACTCGGCGACGAGCAGTTCGAGCTGATCATGGGCGAGCGCCGCTGGCGGGCTTCCCAGCGGGCCGGGCTGGACGTCATCCCGGCGATCGTCCGCAAGACGCAGGACGACGCGCTGCTCCGCGACGCGCTGCTGGAGAACATCCACCGCGTGCAGCTCAACCCGCTGGAGGAGGCGTCGGCCTACCAGCAGCTGCTGGACGAGTTCGGTGTCACCCACGACGAACTCGCCGATCGGATCGGCCGCAGTCGCCCGGTCATCACCAACACCATCCGACTGCTGCGGCTGCCGATGCCGGTGCAGCGGCGGGTCGCCGCGGGGGTGCTCTCCGCCGGGCACGCCCGCGCGCTGCTCGGGTTGGAGGATCCGGACGGTCAGGAAGAGCTCGCTGGTCGCATCGTCGCCGAGGGGCTGTCGGTGCGGGCCACCGAGGAGCAGGTGACGCTGAAGAAGAAGGAGTCCCCTGCCAAGAAGAAGTCGGCGCCGAAGAAGAAGGACGAGGAGCCCGGCTTCGATCGACTCACCGATCAGCTGTCCCACCGGCTCGACACCCGGGTCAGGATCGAGCGCGGTCGGCGCAAGGGGCGGATCGTCGTCGAGTTCGGGTCGGTGGACGATCTGGAGCGCCTCGCGCAGTTGATCTTGGGCGATGAAGCCCCGAAGATCGACGATCGATGACACCGAGGTCTTTCGTCACGGTGACGATGACGGCGAGTGACTGCGGTGCATGAAAAGGGGTCCGCCTCCGATGAGGCGGACCCCTTGTGTTTCACGTGAAACAGGAGGGTTCAGCAGGCCCGGGCGATCGCGCGTTCGACGAGTCCCGCGAAGACCTCCCCCAGCGAGCGGTCGGCGGCTTCGACGGCCATCGGCAGCAACGAGGTTTCGGTGAGTCCCGGTGACACGTTGACTTCCAGGAAGTGCGGCACGCCGTGGCGGTCGATGATCGCGTCGGTGCGGGAGATGTCCCGGAGCCCGAGCAGCCGGTGCGCCGCGACGGCCAGCTCGCCCGCCGCCGCGGCGACCTCGGGCGGCAGGTCGGCCGGAGTCCGGTAGCTGGTGAGTCCAGCGGTGTAGCGGGCCGTGTAGTCGTAGATCCCGTCGGCGGCCTCGATCTGGACCGCGGGCAACGCCTCCGGGCCGTCCGGGCCGTCGAGGACGCTGATCGCCACCTCGGTCCCCTCGACGTACTGCTCGACGAGGACCGCGTCCCCGTAGGACAGCGCGCCGACCATCGCGGACGGCAGCTCGGCCGCGTCCCGCACGACGTGCGCGCCGAGCGCCGAGCCGCCCTGGTCCGGCTTGAGCATCAACGGCAGGCCGAGCTTGGCCACCAGCGCGTCCAGCACCGCCTGTGCGCCCAGCTCGCGGAACGTGGCGTGCGGCAGCACCACCCAGTCCGGAGTTGCGAGTCCGGCGCGCGCGAGCTCCGCCTTCGCGGTCGGCTTGTCCCACGCCCTGCGGCAGGCGTGCGGACCGGTGCCCACGTACGGCACGCCCAGCATGTCGAGCACGGCCTGCACCGCGCCGTTCTCCCCTTCCCCGCCGTGCAGGGCGACGACCACCGCGTCCGGGCGCTCCTGCTCGATGTGGGTCAGCAACCGGGCGTCGGCGTCCCACTCCGCCACCGTCATGCCGACGGAGCGCAGCGCGGCGGACAGTCGGCGCCCCGAACGCAATGACACCTCGCGCTCGTGGGACAGCCCGCCGGCGAGCACGGCAACCCAGCGTTCAGACACTCTCAGCACCTCTGGACATCAGCAGTCCACTGTGCATTCCGGGTGGTGCACAGTGGACCGGGGTGGGAACAACTGCGGGCCAAGCGCCGGAGCGCTTGGCCCGCAAGAGATTACGCGGTGTCGGGTGACGGAGCCTGCGGGCCCGGCACGGAACGCCGGCCCGTGGTGCCGAAGGTTCGGACCAGCTCCATCTCCTCGGTGAGCGTGTTCGCGAGCCGCCGCACGCCCTCGCGGATCCGCTCCGGAGTCGGGTAGCAGTAGGACAACCGCATCTGCCGACTGCCGAGCTGGTCGCGGTAGAAGCCGGTGCCGGAGGCGTACGCGACGCGCTGCGTCACGGCGCGGGGCAGCATCGCCTTGGTGTCCACGCCCTCCGGCGCGGTCAGCCACACGTAGAAACCGCCGTCCGGGCAGGTCCACGAGCAGCCCTCCGGCATGTGCTGTTCGAGCGCGCCGAGCATGGCGTCGCGGCGTTCGCGGTACTGCTCGCGGAAGACCTTGATCTGGCCCTTCCAGTCGTGCGTGCTCAGGTAGCGGGACACGATCATCTGGTTCAGCGTGGGCGGGCACAGCGTCGCCGATTCGGCCGCCAGCACCAGCTTCTCCCGGACCGCGTGCGGCGCTAGCACCCAGCCGACCCGCAGCCCCGAGGCGAACGTCTTGGAGAAGGAGCCGAGGTAGACCACGTTGTCCGGGTCCGTGCTGCGCAGCGCCGGGTAGGTCTGACCGTCGAAGCCCAGCAGGCCGTACGGGTTGTCCTCCAGCACGAGGATGCCGTGCTGGGCGCAGATCTCCAGGACCTCGGCCCGGCGCTGCACCGCGAGCGTCACGCCGCCGGGGTTGTGGAAGTTCGGGATCGTGTACAGGAACTTGATCCGCCCGCCGCGCGCGGTCACCTCGGCGATGGCCTGGCGCAGCGCCTCCGGTTGCAGCCCGTCGTCGTCCATCGCGACGTGCACCACGTCGGCCTGGTAGGCGGCGAAGGAGCCCAGGGCGCCGACGTACGACGGCCCCTCGGCCAGCACGACGTCACCCGGGTCGCAGAAGATGCGGGTGACCATGTCCAGGGCCATCTGCGAGCCGACCGTGACCATCACGTCGTCGGGGTGCGCGGAGATGCCCTCCAGCGCCATGATCTCGCAGATCTGCTCGCGCAGTTGTGGCACGCCGTGCGCCGAGCCGTACTGCAACGCGACCTGGCCGTCCTGGGCGACGAGGTGGGACACCTCGGCGGCCAGCGAGTCCAGCGGCAGCGCGGCGAGGTTCGGCATGCCGCCGGCCAGCGAGACCACCTCGGGTCGACTGGCGACGGCGAAGAGCGCTCGGATCTCGGAGGCCGTCATGCCTGCGGTGCGCTGTGCGTAGCGGTCCACGTGCGCGTCGAGGCTGCGTGCCGGGTTCTGCTTGTCCGGCGTGCGTGCTGGCTGGCTTCCGTTCTCCGACATGTTCTGCGCTCCGCTTCGGTCGTGCGCTGTGATCGCGGCTGGAGCCCTCCAGCGGCGATCGGGGGATTCTATCCGTGCTATCGCGCTCGCCCCCCGACTGTGTAACGAGCGCCTCGCACGAAGCGACTGGACCGTAATCCATCTCACCCTATCGGGAGGTGCCCGGCGAATCTCGGCGCTTCCTGTGCTGGGGCGCGGCGACATATCCTGGCGGCATCCCGCGCCTGACCGCGCGGGTTCGCGGGTTTCCAGGAGGTCAGGTGTCGCGTCGCGTCGTCGGCGTCACGCTGGACAACCTCGACCACCTGCCCCAGAGGTGCCGCCGCTGCGTGTTCTGGGAACTGGCGCCGCACGTCCGGGAGCAGGCCGAGGAGTTCGGCGAGACCGAACTGGAGAAGGAAGCGTGGATCTCCAGCGTGCTGCTGGAGTGGGGCTCGTGCGGCCGGATCATCTACGTCGACGGGGTGCCCGCGGGCTACGCGCTCTACGCTCCCCCGGCCGCGGTGCCGCGCGCCGCGGCGTTCCCCACCGCGCCGGTGAGCGCGGACGCCGTGCTGATGACCGCCCTGCGGGTGCTGCCGGAGTTCGAGAAGGGCGGTCTGGGCCGCATCCTCGTGCAGAACGTCGCCAAGGACCTCACCCGCCGCGGCGTGAAGGCCGTCGAAGCGTTCGGGGATCTCCAGGAGACCGCGGGTGGCTGCGTCGTCCCGGCCGGATTCCTGCAACAGGTCGGCTTCAAGACCGTCCGCCAGCACCCGAAGTGGCCGCGCATGCGGCTGGAGCTGCGCACCGCGATCTCCTGGAAGGAAGACGTCGAGGCGGCGCTGGAACGCCTGCTCAGCTCGGTGACGATCAAGACGGCCGAACCCGCGGTCGGCGGCGCCTGACCCCTCAGGCGCCCTCGGCTCGGGCGAGTTCGTGGCGCAGCAGGTCGTCGAAGGTGAAGGTGCCCGTCGGCTGGTCGTCCTTGCCCAGCAGGTACAGCCGCTTGACCGCGACGAGCAGCCCCTCGGCGACGACGTCGCGGAACGCCGGGTCGAGCAGCCGGGAGCGGTCGCCTGCGTTGCTCAGGTAGCCGATCTCCACGCGCACCGCGGGCATCCGGGTCAGCCGCAGCACTTCCCAGGTCTTGGGGTGCGTGTGGCAGTCCTTCATCCGGGTCCGGGCGACGATCTCGCGCTGCAGGAACCCGGCCAGCGCCTCCCCCACCGTCGAGGTGGTCCCGTTGCCGGTGCCGAAGTGGAACGTCGCCACGCCCTCGGCCAGCGGCGAGCAGTTGGCGTCGATGTGCAGGGACAGGAACATGTCCGCGCCCGCCTCGTTGGCGAACGTGGCGCGGTCGGCGTCCGGAGGGCACGAGTTGGGCCCGCGGGTGATCAGCGCCTCCATGCCGGTGGCGACCATCCGGCCCTCCAGGCGGCGGGCGAGGTCCCAGGTCAGGTCGGCCTCGCAGACGTCACCGACGCGCGCTCCGCGGTCCGGACCGCCGTGGCCGGGGTCGATCACGATCCGCTTGCCGCGCAGCCGCGGACCGGCGCGGCGCACCTTCTCCTGCTCCCGCAGGAAGACGGGCCGTCCACCGCGGACCTTCGGGGCGAGCTGCTTGAGCGCCCGCAGCGTGCTCGGGCCGCAGATGCCGTCCGGGTTGAGCCCGTAGTCGCGCTGGAAGCTGCGCAGCGCCTGCTCCGTCTCCCGCCCGAAGATGCCGTCCGGGCGGCCCGCGTCGTAGCCCAGCTCCAGCAGCCGCTCCTGCAGCGCGAACACGTCGTCGCCGCTGATCGGTTTGGACACCAGGAACGCCAGGGAGCGGTCACCGAGCCGCCAGCGGGCGTCGGTCAGCGCCCGGTAGGTGGCCGGACCGACCACGCCGTCGGTGATCAGGCCGCGTTGTTGCTGGAAGACCCGAACCGCGTGTTCCACCGCTTCATCGAAGACCGCAGGCCCCGGCCGGCCGTTGGGGGCCGGCAGCAGACCCAGTGCGGCAAGGGTGTTCCTGATCTCGGCAACGGCCGGACCGACGTCACCGCGGTGGAGCAGCTGCATGCACTCCTCGCTCGATTCAGGCGCCGGTGCGCGACCGGCGCGAGGGATGGTCGTTCGTCCCCCGGTGTCTGCAGTTCCGCAACGGGTTCGCGTAAATCGAACCCATCGGGCCATTGTGCCTTGCCCACCCGAACCCGGCGCTGCGGCCTACAACCACCGCGAAGACGTGCGACGACGCTGCGTGCCCTCGCGATCTCGCGTTGTGCGCGACAACACGGTCCCGCCGCCACAGTGCTATCGACTGGACGGCGGGACCGTGTTATGGGGTTGCTTCAGTTCGAGTGGGATTTCACAGGTAGTCGGACAGGTCCGACAGCAGCGCGGCCTTCGGCTTGGCGCCGACGATCTGCTTGACCGACTTGCCCTTGTCGAACAGCAGCAGCGTCGGGACGGACATCACCTGGTAGTCCCGCGCCAGGCTCGGGTTCTTGTCGATGTCGAGCTTGGCGATGGTGATCTTCTCCGGGTACTCGTCGGCGATCTCCTCCAGCACCGGGGCGACCATCTTGCACGGACCGCACCAGGTCGCCCAGAAGTCGACCAGCACCGGCTTTTCGCTGCCCAGGACCACGTCCTGGAAGTTGTCGGCGTCCACGGTCACGGTGTTGCCGGCCATGTTCAGCTCCTTAGTTCGGGATCTCCAGTCAGTGGGCGACGGCGCCCGGGCCGTAGCCGCCGCCGACGAGTTCGGGGGCCTCCTCGGCGACCGCCGAGCTTTCCTGCTCGGCGAGCCAGCGTTCCGCGTCGATCGCCGCGGAGCAGCCGGAACCGGCCGCGGTGATCGCCTGCCGGTAGGTGTGGTCGACCAGGTCGCCGGCCGCGAACACGCCGGGCACACCGGTCTTCGTGGTGGGCTGCTCGACCTGCACGTAGCCCTCGTCGTCGACCTGCAACCGGTCGCGGACGAGTTCACTGCGCGGGTCGTGGCCGATGGCCACGAACATGCCGGTGACGTCCAGCCGCGACTCCTCGCCGGTGACGGTGTCGCGCACCGTCAGCCCGGACACCGCGCCCTCGCCGAGGACCTCGGTGACGACCGCGTTGGTCAGCCACTTGATCTTCTCGTTGGCGCGGGCCCGTTCCAGCATGATCCTGGAGGCGCGGAACTCGTCGCGGCGGTGGATGATCGTCACGGAGCGGGCGAAGCGGGTCAGGAAGGTGGCCTCCTCCATCGCCGAGTCACCGCCGCCGACGACCGCGATGTCCTGGTCGCGGAAGAAGAAGCCGTCGCAGGTGGCGCAGGCGGACACCCCGTGGCCGAGCAGCTTCTCCTCGCCGGGGACGCCCAGGTAGCGGGCCTGCGCGCCCATCGCGAGGATCAGCGCCCGGGCGCGGTACTCCACGCCGTTGGCCAGCACCGTCTTGACGTCGCCGTCGAGGTCGATGCGCTCGACGTCCTCGGCGCGCAGCTCGGCGCCGAAGCGCTCGGCCTGGGCGCGCATCTGGTCCATCAGCTCCGGGCCCATGATGCCGTCGCGGAAGCCCGGGTAGTTCTCCACCTCGGTGGTGGTCATCAGCGCACCGCCGAACTGGGTGCCCTCGAAGACCAGTGGTTCGAGCTCGGCCCGCGCGGCGTACACCGCAGCGGTGTAGCCAGCCGGACCGGAGCCCACGATGATCACGTTGCGGACGTCGCCAGTCACCGCGCCCCTTCCGTTGTCGCCTGCTCCGCGCCGCGCTCGGTGCGAGACGCATCCGGGTCAACGCGATCCTATGCGCCGGTTGTTCCCACTCCTCGCAGCGCCGTGTGGCAGGGCACATGTTCTCGGCCTCCACCCGTCGGATGAGGGCCGTTGACCTGCGATTTCAGCCACCGTAGCTGCTGTCGGACAGCGTTGCGGGGTTTCCCGGCCCGCAGTCCGGGCCGACGGCTAACAGCCGGAACTGGCCGATCTTGCCGTTGGTCAGCACCAGCAGCTGCGCGGGTTTCCCGTTGAGGGTGATCTGCCGGGCACCGAGCGGTCGGCCGCCGGAGACACCGTTCGCCTGCAAGCAGCCGACGAGCTGCTGCGGGTCGGACAGCGCCCCGCTGTACTCGTGCTTGCCGATGACCTGCGAGAACTGCTCGCCGGTGAGCGTCACGCGTTCGCCCTGCAGGGCCAGCGGCGCGGACGTGCCGGGGGTGACGGTCGCGTTCGGCTGTTGCGCCTGGTTCGACGGACCTGCCGGAGTGCCCGGCAGCACGGAGAGGACGATCCCCGCGACCGCGGCCGCGGCGACGCCGACCAAGCCCGTCCCCCACGCGAAGCGCCGGCGACGGCGCTTGGCGGCGGCGAAGTCGACCACCTGGGCTTCGCGCTGCGGCTCCGGCTGCTCGGACCGCTGCTGCTCGGCCCACGCCCGGACCTCGTGCTCCAGCGCCGCGTCGATCCGCGCGGACACGTCGTCCGGGATGGTCAACGGCGGCAGGCCGGCCAGCTCGGAGCTGGTGGCGTCCAGCGCTGCCAGGACCTCCTGGGCCTCCGGGTCCTCGGCCACCTGAACGCGCAGTTCTTCGGCGGTCTCCTGGTCCAGCACCCCCGCGTGGAGGTCGGCCAGCAGATCCAGGGACCACGGTGGGCCCTGCGGCGCTCCACCGCGCCGGTGTTCGCCACTCATCGTCCCTCCCGTCGACGCATGGCAACAGCGTCATCTGGGACGTTCGCATCTGCACTTGGGTTCCGCAGGTGTCCCAGAAGTTTGGCGAGCTTCACGCGACCGCGGGCGCAACGGCTCTTCACCGTCCCGTCCGCGACGCCGAGCATCGCCGCCGTTTCAGCCACCGAATATCCCTCCACGTCGACCAGCACGATCGCCGATCGCTGGTCTTCGGGGAGCTGGGCGAGCGCGTCCTGCACCGCCATCCGGGTGTCCTGCTCCGCGATCGCGTCCCGCGGCACGGCGGGTTCGGCCGGACCGGTGTCGGGCAGCGGCACGGTCGGTCGGGCTTGGCGCCGCCGGATCCGGTCCAGGCAGGCGTTCACCACGATCCGGTGCAGCCAGGTGGTCACCTGCGACTCGGCGCGGAACGACGCGGCGTTGCGGAAAGCCGAGATCATCGCGTCCTGGAGCGCGTCGGCGGCGTCCTCGGGATCGCGCATCGTGCGCAGCGCCACCGCCCACAGCCGGTCCCGGTGCCGGCGGAAGAGCTCGGAGAACGCCTGTGGATCTCCGCTGGCATGCGCCGCGATGAGGTCGGCGTCGGAGGGGGCAGACACGCCTCAGCACTCTACTGATCGTGACAACCGGAACATTCACCACGCTGACGATCACGGGCGGCGGGTGCCGACCGCGGTCGACGCCCGCCGCCCACGAGTCGCGGGAGGTCAGCTTGCCGAGCCCAGGACCTTGACCTCGTTGATCTGCGAGGCGAACTGCCCGCCGTGCGGCGTGAGCTGGGTGACGACCACGAGGATCTGCTGCGCCGGGGAGTCCGCCTGCACCGGGATCGTCGTGTCACCGGCGTTGAGCGTGCCGGAGCCGATCACCTTGCTGGTGGTCATGTTCGGCGCGCCGTCGACGGTGCGGATCTCCACCTTGGTGCCCGCGCTCGGCGAGTTGATCACCACCTGGCGCACCAGCGACGGGTGGTCGAAGGTCAGCACCGCGCCGGTGCCGTTGCTGATCCCGCCGGGGCCGAGCTGCTGCTTGTAGTCGAAAGTGGCCCAGAACGTGGCCGGGTTCCCGTCGAAGAGGTTGGGGATGCGCTGCGGCGCGTCCGGTTCCCCGTTGGTGTTGAACGAGGTCCCGCCGGTGATGGTGACGGGCGTCGGTGGCGCGGACGGCTTCTGCTGCTCGGAGCTGCCGGGGCTGTTGTTGCCGGACTCGCCGATGATCTGGCTGTTGCCGGTGTCCCGGTTGGACTCGGTGAACATGCCGATCACCCCGGCCGCGATCCAGCCGATCACCAGCAGCGTCGCCACCGCCAGCACACCGACGCTGATCAGCAGTTTCTTCCGCTTGACCTTGTCGGGCTTGGGGTCCTCGCGACGCCAGACCTCGTTGCTCTCGGCCGCCTGCGCCTGCGACGGCGTGGAGCTGTCGTAGGTGGCGTGCTGTTCCAGGACCCGCAGCACCGCGGCGCCGGTGCGGACACCGCCGGTGGTGCCGGTCGAGTCCGGGTTCCCGAGCGCGCGGACGGACACCGTGGACAGCTCCAGCGGCACTGTCGGGCGCAGCGTGCGCGGCGCGACCACCGTTCCGTCCGGTCCGCTCGGTGCGGTGGGCACGCCTTCCGGACCGCCGCTGAGCGCCCAGCGGCCGGTCAGCAGCAGGTACAGCGCGGCGCCGAGACCGCGCACGTCGTCGCTGGAGGTGGCGCGGGCCAGCGGCCCGGGGAACGCCATCCGGATCTCCCCTTCGGGCGTGACCCGGATGCGCTGCGGGTGGTCGGCGCCGAGGACCAGGCCGGCGTGGTGGGCCGCTTCCACCGCAGCGGCCAGCGGCTGGAGCAGCCGAGCGGCCGTGCCGGGAGGCAGCGGTCCTTCCGCGACCAGGTCGAGCAGATCGGTGCCGTGCGTCCACTCCGCGATCACCACGCCCAGCACCCCGGCCGGATCACCGGGTGACTGCGTCACCACGTCCAGCACCCGTGCGACGCCGACGTGGTTGAACGTGCTGGCGTGCATGGCTCGTTCCAGGGTGCGGCGTGCGTTGGACGCGGCGTCCGCATCGGACCGGTCGCCCACCAGGATCGTCAGCGCGACATCACGGCCGAGCACCCCGTCCTTCGCGCGCCACAACCGCGCGTTGCACCGTGCGTCCGAACCCACCTCGGCGAGGAGCCGGTACCGGCCGTGGTCCAGAACCGCACCGGGGGTCAGGCCCTGTTCCTGGGAGCCGTCGTCGCTGCGGTTTTCGCCGCTCTCGGGCGCGATCTGCTCCGTCGGTTTGCTGGTCACCTTCCCTCTCCCGCTCCTTCCGGTCCGCCCGGGGCTGCGTCCCACCCCTCTTCCCCCACGGAAGGAGACTTCTGTTTCGAGGGTACGTGACGCAGAAGTCAGCGACGACGCAGCAAACCGGTGAGCCGCCCGATCGCGGGCTGTAGTTCGGCGACCCGCAGCAACGACATCAGGCCGAAGATCGCAACGAAACCGACCACGGTCCCGACGAGCAACTGCACCCAGCCGGTGCCGGCGCCGGCCGAACCCGGGATCAGCGCGTCGACGGCCTGCGTGCTCAACCAGGCGAGCAGCGCACCGACCACTGTGGCGACCAGCGTTTTGCCCAGTGTGACGAGGAAACGCCTGCTGCCCAGCGGACCCATCCGGTGCCGCAGCCACGCCTCGCCGACCAACCAGCCGATCACGAAGCTCAGCGAGTTGACGAACACCAGCGCGTACAGCACCGCCTGGGTGGAACCCAGCGTCGCGGCCGCCAGCGACAGCGGGATCTTGACGACCGTCATCACGACCATGATCAGCGTCGGGGTGCGCGCGTCCTTCATCGCGTAGAACACGCGCATCTGCAGCATGGTGATCGCGTACGGCAGCACGCCGAACGACGAGACGGCCAGCGCGACACCGAGGGTGCTCGCGTCCCCGGCGCTCTTGCCGATGGAGAACAGCGCCAGGCCCAGCGGAACGCCGATGGCGGTCATCACACCGCTGATCGGCAGCAGGGCCACCGTGGACAGCCGGTTGCCCAGCGACAGGTCGTCGATCACCCGCTGGTCGTCGCCGTCGGCGGCGGCCGAGCTCATCCGCGGCAGGATCGCGGTCATCACGGAGAAACCGATGACGCCGTACGGCAGCTGAAGCAACAGCCAGACGTAGTTGTACATCGACCACGCGCCGGCCGTGGTGCCCGCCTTGCTCATCGCCATCAGCCCGATCTGGCTGATGCCGACGTAGGCGAGCATCCACAGCGCCAGGCCGCCGAATTCGGTCAACCGCGGGTCCCAACCCCACCGCCAGCGGAACCGGAAACCGGTGCGCAGCAACGATGGGATCTGGATGACCGCCTGCGCGGCGACGCCCAGCGTCACGCCGATGCCGAGGGTGAGCAGGTGGGCGTCGGTCATCCGCAGCGGGTTCAGCGTGATCTCACCGGGCACCAGGTAGTACACGACCAGGGTCGCGATCACCACGAGGTTGTTGACCACCGGTGCCCACGCCGGCGGGCTGAAGATCTCCTTGGCCTGCAGGATCGCGCTGACCAGCGCGCTGACGCCGTAGAAGAAGATCTGCGGCAGCAGCAGGAAGGCGAAAGCGGTCGCCAGCTCGGGGTTGCTCTTGCCGTCCCCGGCCGCGTAGAGGTCCACCAGGAATCCGGCGCCGACCACCGACAGCACGGTGCCGACCCCGAGCACGACCGCCCCCAGCGACAGCAGCCGCTGGATGTAGGCCTCGCCGCCGTCGGCGTCGGACTTCTGCGCGCGCACCAGAACGGGCACGATCACGCTGGTCAGCACGCCGCCGATGAGGAACTCGAAGATCGAGTTGGGCAGGTTGTTGGCGACCATGAACGAGTCGTTGACGACCCCGGTGCCCACCGCCCAGGCCAGCATCAGCTTCCACAGGAACCCGGTGAACCGGCTGGCCAGCGTCGCGATCGCCATCGAACCACTGGCCTTGAGCAGCGACGGCTTGCCCGGCGAGACCGGGCGGATGACCTGGGTCTGCTCCGTGGCGTGCTCGGCGGCCTGGTCGATGCCCGCCTCCGGCACCACCGCCGGGATCGGCTCGGTCGGTGCCGCGTGCCAGCCGCGCTGCGGACGGCGGATCGGCATCGTCGGGTTCGCCCCGGGGTGGTGCCCGCCGGGGTGCGGCCCCGGTCGGCGGGCATCCGGCGGCCCGGCATCCCTGTCTCGGTTCACTGGCTCAATCCTCACCGGCGGACCTCCCCCGGACGCCGCACCGCGTCGCCGGTCCGCTGCCGTCGGCCGAAATCCGTTCGGCTCCACTCCTACGTGTGACTCGGACCAGGATGTCAGTCGGGGTTCCGATCACCGTCGGTGGTGGAGATTCCGGCTGTTTCGGACGTGTCGATTCGTGCGTTCTCATCCGGTTCGACCGCTTCTCCGGACGCGATCCTGCGCCGCCGGTTCCGCGCCCGGCGGACGATCCGGATCCCGGACAGCACCACCAGCAGGGCACCGGCACCGACGGTCAACGCGGGGATCAGCGAACCGTAGGTGCTGGACTCGACCTGCAACCGCTTGGTCGGGCCGAGCACGGTGCCCGCCTCGGTGGTCGCCGTGATGTCGATGTTGAACTTGCCCGGCCGGTGCGTGGTGGTGTCCAACCAGAACTGGCGCTTGCTGTGCGGCGGGATCTTCAGCACGCCCAGGTCCTTGATCTGCACCCCCGGGGTGCGCGGGACGTGCAGCATCATGCGGACCTTGATCGGCAGGTCGTTGACCACGGTCAACGGGATCGGGCTGTTGGACTGGGCGAGCACGATGTTGCCCGCGTACTCCTCGATCCGGACCTTGCCGAGCGTTCCGTCGAGCGTGCTCACCGCCTTGCGCAACCAGCGGTGGGCGGCGTCCGGGTTGCTGCGCCAGGCGCTCGACGCGGCGCGGAGCAGACCGTTGCGCAGCGGGGTGGTCACCTCGGCCGGGTCGACACCGACCGAGCGCTCCTTCTCCGCGGAGCGGAACAGGTCACCGACCTTGAAGTTCTGCCGGGCGATCGAGTTGAGCACCGGTTGCGGGATCTCGTCCGCGCTCGCGCCGACCGGGTAGGTGAGGTCGGCCTGCGGCAGCGCCGACGGGTCGGGGTTGGGCAGCGCGGTCGGCTTGATGTAGCCCTCGGCGTCCAGCTGCTGCATGCCGCTGAGCAGGCTGCGCAGATCGTCGGCCCGCATGTTCCAGCGCCGCGGCGGGACCAGCACCGACGTCGAGTTCGGCAGCGAACCCTGGCTGGCCCGGAACGCCAGCGCTCCGAGGGCATCCTGCGCTGACAGCGATCCGTTGTCCGGTGGGGACAGCGCCGTCACCTTCGTCGCGGTGTCGTGCTGCGGATCGAGCGCGCTGGTCAGCAGGGGGTCGATGGGGATGGCCGCGAGGTCGTGGCCGCGCACCCGCACCGGCGACAGCGAGCCCGGCGGCGTGGACAGCGACTGCGGCTCCAGCAGCGCGGAGGTGACCCCGGGCAGTTCACCGGCGGCCGGCTCGTCCAGCGCGCCCTCGATCGGCCACGCCGTCTGGCGCGGTTCGACGTGCAGCAGCTCGTTGACCAGCTGCGAACCGTCCATCGCGCCCTTGATCAGGTCCGGCAGCCCGGCCCGGCCGAGCGCGGCGACGTCGGCGTCGGCGTAGGGCAGCGCGATGACGCAGCGCCCGGAGGTGGCGTCGCGGAGCTTGCTCAGCCACAGGTCGGCGGCCTTGGCGCCGATCCCCTCGACGGTCGAGCCGTTGGGCTGGCGCACCAGGTACCCGCCGCGCATCGCCTTGACGGTGGCCAGCAGGTCCGGGTCGATCGCGAAGCACAGCGCGCTGCCCAGCGGCGATCCGGACGGGGCGCTGTCGGACACCGCCTGCACCAGGCCGTACAGCCGACCGCCGGGGGCCAGCGAGCCGGACAGCTGGTCGTCGCTGAGCACCGGGCGGCTGCCGGCACCGGCGTCCTGCACCAGCCGCGGGTAGTCGACGATCGGCACCACCATGCTGGTGGGCGTGGGCTGCGACGGCCGGGCGGGCGCCCCACCCGGCGGCGCCGACACGGGCAGCAGGAAGCGGCCCTCGGCGATCCGGGCGCGCGAGCCGGACCGGGGCACGCCGTTGATGTTGACCAGCAGCGGGAAGATCCCGGGCTGGCTGATCTGCAGCGAGTTCGGCCCGGTGAACGGGATGTGGAACTCGACCGGGACCTGCTGCCCGGGCGCCAGCCGGTCGACGACCGGGCTGAACGCCGGTTCGGTGACGGTCGGCACGTCCCCGCGCATCGCCCGCTGGGTGGCGGGTTCGTCGGTGACGGGGTTGCCGCGCTGGATGCGGACTTCGACGTCGGAGATCGCGCGGTCGCCGGTGTTGGTCAGCCGGCCGGCGACGACCAGCTCGCCGGGCGAACCACCGGTCACCACCGAAGGAGTGATCTTTGTCACGTCCAGCCGGGCGAACTTGTCGCCCTCCTGCGCATGCGCCCCGGGCATCGGCGGCACGACCACCGCGAACAGCGCCGCGACCACCGCGGCTAGCAAGAACCTCAAGCCGGCTCCGTTCCGCTGCCTCGTGCCTGCCGCCGCAGCCCGAACCGATCCGCCCTGCCATCCGGCGCGCCGCCGCGCATGCTCAGGGCGCGCCGCACCAGACGCCGCTCGTCGGCGTAGGCCAACACCTCGTCCAGTTCACCAAGCGGCACCCACGCCACCTCGGTGACCTCCACGTCCTCGTCGGAAAGCTCTCCGCCCACCGCCTCCAGCAGGAAGTGGTGCACGGTCTTGTGCACACGCCGGTTGCCCGCGACGAACCAGTAGTCGATCGTGCCGATCGGCGTCACCACCCGGCCGATGATCCCGGTCTCCTCCTCGACCTCGCGCACCGCGGTCTGGTCGGGCGTCTCACCGGCCTCGATGTGGCCCTTCGGCAGCGACCACAGCAGTCGTCCCTTGCGGTCCAGCCTCCCGATGATCGCAGCGCGGCCCGCGGCGCCGTCGACCACCAGCCCTCCAGCGGAAGTCTCGTCCACCGTCCGCAGCCTGCGCCGCCGGCGTCGGTTCCGACGCCCCGGCTGGGTACCGCCGGAGCGGCCGGGCGACGGGGGCATGCCGCCGATGGTAGTGCGATCAGGCACCGAACCGGTGTCCCACGACGTGCGCACGCTCACCCGAACAGCGCTTCGACCGGAGCTGCGGGCGGGCTGGTCGGGATGGGCTGAGCAGCCGATACCCTGGTATCTCGTGTCCCCCTCGCAGCAGCACACCAGCGCGCCGCCCGCCGACGACCGGTCGCGGGAGCGGCAGGCGCAACGCAATGCCGTTGTGGAGTTGTTGCGGGTGGCTCCGCTGGCCGAGGAGCTCGGCGAGCGGTTCAACGCCGCCGGTCACCGGCTCTACCTGGTGGGCGGCAGCGTGCGCGACGCCCTGCTGGGCCGGCTCGGCACGGATCTCGACTTCACCACCGACGCCCGCCCGGAGCAGGTCCGCGAGCTGCTGGACGGCTGGGCGGAGACGGTGTGGGACACCGGCATCCAGTTCGGCACCCTCGGCGCCTACAAGCGCGGCGCGACGGTGGAGATCACCACGTTCCGCGCCGACACCTACGACCGGGTCTCGCGCAATCCGGAGGTCGTGTTCGGCGACACCATCGAGGGCGACCTGCTGCGGCGCGACTTCACGGTCAACGCGATGGCCATCGAGCTCCCCAGCAGGACGTTCGTCGACCTGCACGGCGGCATGGCGGACCTGGTGGCGCGACGGCTGGACACCCCGGCACCGCCGGAGGAGTCGTTCGCCGACGACCCGCTGCGGATGATGCGGGCCGCCCGGTTCGTCGCCCAGCTCGGGTTCACCCCCGCGGACCGCGTGGTGGAGGCGATGCGCGACATGGCCTTCGAGATCACCCGGATCACCGCGGAGCGGGTGCAGACCGAGCTGTCCAAGCTGCTGTGCGGGCAGTACCCGCGGCGCGGCGTCGAGCTGCTGGTGGAGACCGGGCTGGCCGACCACGTGCTGCCCGAGGTCCCCGCGATGAAGCTGGAGATCGACGAGCACCACCAGCACAAGGACGTCTACCGGCACTCGCTGACCGTGCTGGACCAGGCCATCGACCTGGAGCGGGCGGCCGACCCGGAGGGCGAGCCCGACCTGGTGCTGCGGCTGGCCGCGTTGCTGCACGACATCGGCAAGCCGGCGACCCGCCGCTTCGAGCCGGGCGGCGGCGTGAGCTTCCACCACCACGAGGTGGTCGGCGCCAAGATGACCCGCAAGCGGCTGCGCGCGCTGAAGTACTCCAAGGAGATCGTCGGCGACGTCTCCGACCTCGTGTACCTGCACCTGCGCTTCCACGGCTACAGCGAGGGGCAGTGGACCGACTCGGCGGTGCGCCGCTACGTCAACGACGCGGGCCACCTGCTGCCCCGGCTGCACAAGCTGGTGCGCGCGGACTGCACGACGCGCAACCGCCGCAAGGCCAACGCGCTCCAGCGCGCCTACGACGAGCTGGAGGAGCGCATCGCCCGGATCGCCGAGGCCGAGGACCTCGCCAAGGTCCGCCCGGACCTGGACGGCAACGAGATCATGCGGCTGCTCGGGGTCTCACCCGGACCGGTGGTCGGCCGGGCCTGGAAGCACCTCAAGGAGGTCCGCCTCGATCGCGGTCCGCTGGAGCACGACGAGGCGGTCGAGGAGCTCCGTCGCTGGGCGCGCGAGCAGGGCATCGAGGTTCCCGAGGCGGACTGACCCGCTGTTTTGCCTGGTCAGAGCTTTTTATTAATAGCAGCGATTACGCGTGGGCGTGATGAACGGCTGTTGCGCATGACTGATGCTGTCCAGTCATCCCGGTCCGTGGACACCGCAACCGGATTGCTCGGGCGCGATACGTGCCCCGGCAACCAGTGAGATCATGCGGAGGTGGGATCAGACGCGGACGTGGAACCCGGGACGCTGCTCGTCGCCGCCCCGCAACTGCAGGACCGCAACTTCCGCCGGACCGTGGTGTACATCATCCACCACCGACCCGAGGGCACCCTCGGGGTGGTGCTGAACCGGCCCAGCGAGATCGCGGTCAACGACGTGCTGCCCAAGTGGGGAGACCACGCCACCGAGCCGCAGTCGCTGTTCGTCGGCGGACCGGTCGAGCAGCGCACGGCGATCTGCCTGGCGACCCTGCGCGCCGGTGAGGACGTCGGCTCGATCTCGGGGATGGTCGGCGTGCGCGGTCCGGTCGGGCTGGTCAACCTCGACGGGGACCCCGCCGACCTGGTCCCCCGCGCCCGCGGCCTGCGGTTCTTCGCCGGCTACGCCGGGTGGGACGCCGGGCAGCTGGCCGGGGAGATCGACCGGGGCGACTGGATCGTGGTGCCCGCCCTGCCTGACGACGTCATCGCCGATCCGGGCTCGGAGCTGTGGGGCCGGGTGCTGCGCCGCCAGGGGCCACCGCTGGCGTTCCTCGCCACGCACCCCGGCGACGTGAAGCTCAACTGAGAGCCCTGCGCGGGGCGGTGCCGGTGGCCGCACCGCACTTGTCCACAAGGCGGCGCGAGTTGTCCACAACCTGGGGGTAAACGCCCCCATCCGGTCACCCGAACGGACTACTCGGAGAGTGCCGCTCCGCCGCCGCAGCAGCCACCGGCGCACCCGGCGCACCCGCCGACCGCCGGGGCGGGCGCGGGAACGGCCTCGGCGGCGCGGTTGCCGATCACACCGCCGACGGCCATCAGGGCGAAGGCCCCGACGAGGCCGATCACGGCGACCATCACGACGCTGAAGGTGGAGGCCAGGGCCGGCAGCGAGATGCCGGCCAGGACGGCGACCGCTCCCCCGGCCAGATTCGCCGGCCCGGCGACGCGGTTGGCGAGTCGGAAGGCGTCCTCGCTGCGCAGCGCCGCCGGCGTGCGGACGCCGACGTAGCGGTTGCGGGACAGCTGCGCGCGCAGGCCCCGCCAGCCGAGCAGCAGCAGCCCGATGCCACCGAGGACCAGAACGGCGCAGAGGATCACCTGAACAGCGAGCACTCCGACAGCGTAAGACTCCGCCCCGGCGCACCCGCCCCGCACCTGGTCAGATGTGCCGTACGACATGGCCCCGCGTGTCCGGGAGCCCCTTCGTGCCTGGCCACACGAGGGGAAGGGCACACTTGGGGGAACGGTTCGTTCACCACGGCCGCGTTCGAGGGAGCAGGGGAAGGACGCAAACGATGAGTGGCCAGGCAGACGGCTCGACCACCGAAGAGGTCCCGCGGTTCCGCTACACGGCGGAGACGGCGGCCGAGATCGAGCAGCGTTGGCAGCGCCGGTGGGAGGAACTCGGCACCTTCCACGCGCCCAACCCGGCCGGTGCGCTCAAGGGCGACGTCCCCGAGGACAAGCTGTTCGTCCAGGACATGTTCCCGTACCCGTCCGGCGCGGGACTGCACGTCGGCCACCCGCTGGGCTTCATCGGCACCGACGTCTACGCCCGCTACAACCGGATGCTGGGCCGCAATGTGCTGCACACCATGGGCTTCGACGCGTTCGGGCTACCCGCCGAGCAGTACGCGGTGCAGACCGGGACGCACCCGCGCACCACCACCGAGCGCAACATCGAGCGCTACCTGCGGCAGATCCGCCGGTTGGGGCTGGGCCACGACGAGCGCCGCCGGATCGCCACCACCGACATCGACTTCTACCGCTGGACGCAGTGGATCTTCCTGCAGATCTTCAACGCCTGGTACGACGCCGAGGCGGACGGCGGCCGGGGCAGGGCGCGGCCGATCCGGGAGCTGGAGGCGCAGTTCGCCTCCGGTGAGCGGACCACTCCGGACGGCCGCCCGTGGTCCGAGCTGACCCGCGCCGAGCAGCGCAAGGTCCTCGACTCGCACCGCCTGGCCTACCTGTCCGAGGCGCCGGTCAACTGGGCGCCGGGACTGGGCACGGTCGTCGCCAACGAGGAGGTGACCGCCGACGGCCTGACCGAGCGCGGCAACTTCCCGGTGTTCCGCCGCAACCTCAAGCAGTGGATGATGCGGATCACCGCCTACGCCGACCGGCTGGTCGACGACCTGGACCGGCTGGAGTGGCCGGAGAAGGTCAAGACCATGCAGCGGAACTGGATCGGCCGCTCGCACGGTGCCAACGTGCGCTTCGAGCTGGACCGTTCCGCGGAGCGGGTGGAGGTCTTCACGACCCGGCCGGACACGCTGTTCGGCGTCACGTTCATGGTGCTGGCCCCGGAGCACCCGCTGGTCGACGAGCTGACCGCCGAGGAGTGGCCCGCCGATGTCGACGAGCGCTGGACCGGCGGCGCGTCCACCCCGGCCGAGGCGGTCGAGCGCTACCGGCGCGCGGCGTCGATGAAGTCCGAACTGGACCGCCAGGAGAACCGGGAGAAGACCGGCGTCTTCACCGGTGCCTGGGCCACCAACCCGGCCGACGGTCGGCAGATCCCGGTGTTCATCGCCGACTACGTGCTGATGGGCTACGGCACCGGCGCGGTCATGGCGGTGCCCGGCGAGGACCAGCGCGACTTCGACTTCGCGCAGGTCTTCGGCCTGCCGGTGGTGCGCACCGTGCAGCCGCCGGAGGA
Organism: Saccharopolyspora rosea; assembly: GCF_025643595.1. Classification (GTDB taxonomy): domain Bacteria; phylum Actinomycetota; class Actinomycetes; order Mycobacteriales; family Pseudonocardiaceae; genus Saccharopolyspora; species Saccharopolyspora rosea. The sequence goes on along the minus strand of NZ_CP102826.1, from coordinate 6,538,100 downwards.
CTTCGAGGACGGCGCGTACACCGGTGAGGGGCCGCGGATCAACTCCGCCAACCCCGAGGCGGGCCTCGACCTCAACGGGCTGGGGATCGAGGAGGCCAAGAAGCAGATCGTCTCCTGGTTGGAGGAGCACGGGCACGGCAACGGCACCGTGCAGTACAAGCTGCGCGACTGGCTGTTCGCGCGGCAGCGCTACTGGGGCGAGCCGTTCCCGATCGTCTACGACTCGGACGGCATCCCGCAGGCGCTGCCGGAGGACCAGCTGCCGGTGGTGCTGCCCGAGGTGGAGGACTACTCGCCGCGCACCTTCGACCCGGAGGACGCCGACAGCAGGCCGGAACCGCCGCTGGCCAAGGCCAGCGACTGGGCCCACGTCGAACTCGACCTGGGCGACGGGCTCCGGGACTACTCCCGGGACACCAACGTCATGCCGCAGTGGGCGGGTTCCTGCTGGTACCAGCTGCGCTACGTGGACCCGGAGAACGACGAGCGGTTCGTCGACCCGGACAACGAGCGGTACTGGATGGGCAAGCGCCCCGCGCTGCACGGTGCGGACGACCCGGGCGGCGTGGACCTGTACGTCGGCGGCGTGGAGCACGCGGTGCTGCACCTGCTGTACTCCCGGTTCTGGCACAAGGTGCTGTACGACCTGGGCTTCCTGTCCTCGGAGGAGCCGTACCGGCGGCTGTACAACCAGGGCTACATCCAGGCTTACGCCTACACCGACTCGCGCGGCGTGTACGTCCCGGCCGAGGAGGTGGAGGAGCGCGACGGCAAGTTCTTCCACCAGGGCCAGGAGGTCAACCGCGAGTACGGGAAGATGGGCAAGAGCCTGAAGAACTCCGTCTCGCCGGACGAGATGTGCGACACCTACGGCGCGGACACGCTGCGGCTGTACGAGATGTCCATGGGTCCGTTGGACGCGTCCCGGCCGTGGTCGACCAAGGACGTGGTGGGCTCGCACCGCTTCCTGCAGCGGCTGTGGCGCAACGTCGTCGACGAGAACACCGGTGAGCTGCGGGTCGTGGAAGAGCAGCCGGACGTCGAGATGCTCCGGGCGCTGCACAAGACGATCGCCGGGGTCCGCGAGGACTACGCGGAGCTGCGGTTCAACACCGCGGTGGCGAAGCTGATCGAGCTCAACAACCGCATCACCAAGGCGTATTCGGCGTCGTCGGGCACCCCGCGCGTCGTGGTCGAGCCGCTGGTGATGATGGTGGCGCCGATGACGCCGCACCTGGCGGAGGAGCTGTGGTCGCGGCTGGGCCACGAGCGGCCCCTGGCGCACGGGCCGTTCCCGGTGCCGGACGAGGAGTACCTGGTCGAGGACACCGTGGAGTACCCGATCCAGATCAACGGCAAGGTCCGGTCCCGCGTCGTCGTTCCGGCCTCGGCGGACCAGGACGGCGTCAAGGCCGCGGCCCTGGCCGACGAGAAGATCGCGGCGGCGCTCGACGGCAAGGAGCCGCGCAAGGTGATCGTCGTCCCCGGTCGCCTCGTCAACGTGGTCGCCTGACACCGGACGTTGCCAGCCGCCCCTCACCGTTTCCCGGTGAGGGGCGGCTTTTCGCGTGCGGGGCGCCGCGGTGAAGTCGGGCGAGGGAGGTCACACTGGTCTTGTTACTGGCCAGTAACTACGCTCGGAGCAGCAGTTGGCGACGTGTGGAGGGCGCGATGGACATCCCGACGACCCCGGCTCGGTTCGACTCCGCCGAGCTCTCGGAGCTGCTCGACGGGCGCTGGGCGCACGTGCGCTCCCGGGTGCGCGAGGCGCTCGCGGGCATCGAGCTCCCCGACGGTTCCGACCTCGACACCGAGTCGCACCGCGCGCGGACCCTGGAGCAGCTGCACCTGCTGGCCAAGTCCGGCATCCCGGAGCTCGGGTTCCCGGAGTCGTGCGGCGGTCGGCAGGACATCGGCGGCTCGGTGGTGTCGTTGGAGATGCTGCCCGGCAACCTGTCGCTGATGGTCAAGGCCGGTGTCCAATGGGGACTGTTCGGCGGCGCGGTCGTCGCGCTCGGCACCGAGCGGCACCACGAGCGCTACCTGCGCGACATCATGACCCTCGACCTGCCCGGCTGCTTCGCGATGACCGAGACCGGCCACGGCTCGGACGTGCAGAACCTGCGCACCACGGCCACCTACGACCCGGCCACCGAGGAGTTCGTCGTCCACACGCCGCACGAGTCGGCGCGCAAGGAGTACATCGGCAACGCCGCTCGCGACGGTCGGCTGGCGGTGGTGTTCGCCCAGCTCGTCACCGGCGGCAAGAGCCACGGCGTGCACGCGTTGCTGGTCCCGGTCCGGGACGCCAACGGCGAGTCGCTGCCCGGGGTGCGCATCGAGGACTGCGGCCGCAAGGCCGGTCTGAACGGTGTCGACAACGGCCGGATCACCTTCGACCAGGTGCGCGTGCCGCGCGAGGCGCTGCTGAACCGGTACGGCGACGTCGAACCGGACGGCACCTACCGGAGCCCGATCGCCGGCGCGGGCAAGCGGTTCTTCACCATGCTGGGCACGCTGATCCGCGGCCGGATCTCGGTCGCGGGCACCGCGGGCAGCGCGACGAAGCTGGCCCTGGAGATCGCGCTGCGCTACGGCGACGCGCGGCGCCAGTTCGAGCGGCCGGGCACCGGTGACGAGACCGTCGTCCTGGACTACCTGGCCCACCAGCGCAAACTCCTCCCCGCGCTGGCGAAGACCTTCGCGCTGCACTTCGCCCAGGAAGAGCTCGTGTCCACTTTGCACGATCTGCGCGACAGCGGTGACGAGCGGCGCCAGCGGGAGCTGGAGTCCCGCGCCGCGGGCCTGAAAGCCGTCTCCACCTGGCACGCGACGCGCACCATCCAGACCTGCCGGGAGGCGTGCGGCGGTGCCGGTTACCTGGCGGAGAACCAGCTCGCCCAGCTCAAGGCGGACACCGACGTGTTCACCACCTTCGAGGGCGACAACACGGTCCTGCTGCAGCTGGTCGCCAAGGGGCTGCTGACGAACTACAAGGACCACGTCGACGAACTCGGCCCGCTGGGCATGGTGCGGTTCGTGGCCGACCAGGTCGTGGAGGCGGTCTTCGAGCGCACCCCGGCGCGTTCGCTGGTCCGGCGGGTGGCGGACACGCGGCGGGACGACGTCTTCGACCGGGGCTGGCAGCTGGAGCTGTTCGAGGACCGGGAGAAGCACGTGCTCGACGGGCTCGCCCGGCGGTTGCGCCGTGCTACCGGGGACAACGCCTTCGAGGTGTTCAACAGCGCCCAGGACCACGTGCTGCGCGCCGCCACCGTCCACATCGAACGGCGAGTGCTGGAGGCGTTCGTCGCGGCGGTGGAGCGCTGCCGGGACCGGGACACCGCGGCGCTGCTGGACCGGCTGTGCGACCTGTACGCGCTGTCGACCGTCGAGGCGGACCGGGGCTGGTTCCTGGAGCACGAGCGGATCTCGCCCCGCCGCTCGAAGGCCGTCACCGAGGCGGTCAACGAACTCTGCCGCCGCCTCCGCCCGCACGCGGTCGACCTGGTCGCGGCCTTCGGCCTCCCGCGCCAGTGGCTGACCGCTCCGATCGCCACCGGCGCGGAAGCCGCCCGCCAGCGCACCCAACGGGCCCACGACCGGGCCCCCGAGCGCTGAGCGCCGGCACCGCCGGGCTCAGTCGAAGCCGAGGTCGTGGGCGAGCTCGTGCAGCATCGAGTCGTAGAGCCGGTCGGCGTGGTGCAGGTCGAAGGGGAAGCGACCGAAGACCTCCAACGCGACGTGGCCGTAGACGCGGACCCACCAGCGGAGCAGGCAGTACACCGCGTCCGAGCCGACCGCTTCGGGCGGGACGTCGACGCCCTCGGAGGTGAAGGCGCGGGCCAGCGATTCCTGGTGCGCGGCCAGACCGGGCAGCTCGAACGGCTCGGCGCGCACCTGCACGGCTCCCTCGGCCATCAGCGGGCCCACGATGCGCAGGAACACCCCGCCGAACTGGTCCTGCTGCGTCCGGCCGCCGTCCGCGGGCGTCGCGAAGACCAGCGCGAACTCGTCGGGGTGCGCCAGCGCCCATTCCCGGAAGGTGCGGCACACCGCGAACACCCGGTCCAGGAAGTCCTCGCCCGCGAGCTTGGCGTGCAGTTCGGCGGCCAGGTCGTCGCAGATGTCGTCGCACAGCCGCCGGAGCAGCTCCTCGCGCGAGTCGTAGTAGCGGTACAGCGCGGGCGCGGTGATGCCGAGCTCGCGGGCGATGGCGCGCAGGGTGACGGCCTCCCGGCCACTCGCGACGAGCAGGTCCCGCGCGCGCTGGCGGATCTCCGCTTCGGTGGCGGCGCGCAGCCGTTCGCGACGGGTGGCCTCGGTCATGGTGCCGCCCCACTTCCTCGCCCGGCGGATCGGTGCGGCCGGGCGCCTGTCGGAGCCGCTTCTCCTCGGCCGGTGGCGAGCAGCGGCGGTGAACAGTGTTCACCCCACGGTAGCGGGTCGGTTCCGGAGGTCACCAGCACGGCCGATCCGCGCCCGACGAGGGCGTCCGGGCGCGGCTCGGCGGAGAGACCGCGCCGGGTGAATGAATCTCGGCGTCCGCGTTGTTGTAGTCGACGGTCGCGGGTTCGCTCGCGAGCCGAGCACTGTTCTGCGGGAGGAGTCTTCATGAACGTCGACGAGGTCGTCGTCTACACCAGGCCCGGGTGCCCGTTCTGCACCTCGCTGCGCGCCGGCCTGCGGCGGCGGGGGTTGCAGTTCCGCGAGGTCGACATCTGGCAGGACCCGGAGGCGGCGGCGACCGTGCGGTCCATCGCCGACGGCAACGAGACCGTTCCGACGGTGGTCGTCGGGGACTGGCAGGCGGTCAACCCGTCCGCCGGGGAGGTCCTGGCCGCGGTCGGCGAACACGCCGCGCACCTGCTGCCGGAGCGCGAGCCGGGGCCGGTGGAGGGAGCGCTGAACGCGCTGGGACTGCGCAAGGACTGAGCAGGTGCCCCAGGGCTAGGTACACCGAGGGCCGGTCGCACGGGGGGCTTTGCGACCGGCCCTCAGCTGGTCACCGATCGTCGGGGGCGCGATACCCGGCGAGCGGCAACCACTCCAGTCTGACGTCCGAGCGGGCCGAAAAGATCCTCGCCTCGCCTCAAATTAGCTCGAACGGTGGATCACCGATCGGTTTACGGCGGTTTATTTCTGCTGTTCAGGAGTTTGATCCGGGGGATTGTGACGGGTGTCCCGCCTGCTGGGACGGCGAGCTCCCGCGACTGCGGGGCGCCCCGGAAGCGGTACTCGTCGCGGGGTCGCGAACTGTGACCGCGGTTACGCTCATGCCTCATCTCGGCTCCACCAACAGCACGTGTTGATCTGCGAACAGGAGCGAGCATGAGCCACCTGGAGACCACGTCCCCGTCGACCGCGGGTCCGCACCCGCCGGGGTACGAGATCGCCGCCGGCTACCGGTTGATCGACCACATGCGCCGGGGCGGGGACTGCGACACCTACGACGCGTGGAGCGACGAGCGGTACACGCGCGTCTTCATCAAGACGGTCCGCCCGGACTGCGGCGCGCAGGACGACTACGCGTGCAGGCTCGTCCAGCACGAAGGACGCTTGCTGCTGTCGTTCACGCACCCGCACATCGCGCGCGCCTACGAACTGGTCGACTCCCACGACGGCAGCCCGGTCCTGATCATGGAGACGTTGTCCGGCCCGAACGTCCGCGGCATGCTCGCCAAGACGCAGCGGCCGCTGGGCATCGAGTCGGTGGTGCACCTGGGCAAGCAGTTGTGCTCGGCGCTGCGCTACATCCACGACCGCGGCTACCTGCACCTGGACGTCAAACCCAGCAACATCATCGCCCATGGCGGACATGCGCGGTTGATCGACTTCGCGCTGTCCCGGCCGCCGGGGCCGTGCACCGAACGTCACGGAACCCGGTTCGCGATGGCGCCCGAGCAGGTGCGCGTTGGGATGCTGGGAGCCGCCACCGACGTGTGGGGCACCGGGCTGGTCCTCTACGAGGCCGCCACCGGGGTCCACCCCTTCCTCCGGGAGGACGCCGCGACGTCCTTCGAGGAAACGTCGTTGGAGGAGTACTACCCGCAGATCGCCGGGCCGGCGGCGCCGGTGCGCAGCTGGCGCGAACTGCCGCCCGCGATGGCGGCGGCGATCGACGCCTGCCTGGAGCCGGAACCCGAGCGCCGCCCGACCCTCGCGGAACTGGACGAGGTGCTGTCCGCGGAGGCCGAGCGGTCGCAGCAGGCGACCCGCGCGCCCGGTTCGGGGCAGGGCACGCGGGCCTGACGGTCGGGCTCGGGTCAGTCCTGCTCGGACGGGGAGACCCCGGCCGAATCGGCCGGGGTCTGGACGGGACGGTGGTGACTGGTGTCGACGGGCTCTCCGGGGATCGGGGCTGTGCTACCGGAGGCCCTGGTCGGCGGCGGGAGTCTGTCGGACGACCCCCTGCCGCGCCCACTGGTTTCGCGGTCGGAGCCGCTGTCGGAGCGGCAGCTGAACAGTGCGGCGATCGCCACGAGCGGCATGGTGAACCTGCCGAAGCCCGGGGACGCTTCCGTGATCTGTGCGCTCGTCTGTGCCATGCACACAGCGTGCTTTTCGCGGGGGGTTGTCGGGATCCGTGCGCCTACTCATATGTTACTTAGCAGTAATGCGCCCGGATGCGCCGAGCGGGTGACGTAAGAACCACTGAGGTCACCGACCGTGTCGGGGCGTGGTGCACGGTCGGGCCGATCGGTGGACCGGTGCCTACGATCGCCCCAAGGGGCCGAGCGAGAAGGGTATGGTCTAGACCATGTCGCGATTGACTGGTGTCGGAGTCAGCTCCGGACGTGCGTCCGGGCCGGTGGCCCGGGTCGCCGAGGCCCTGCCCGAACCGCCCGCCACCCCGGCACCGGAGGACCCGGCAGCCGAGGCCGCCCGCATCCGTCCCGCCGCCGACGCCGTGGCCGAGCAGCTGTTCGGGCGCGCCGCCCGGGTCGAGGGCGACGCCAAGGCGGTGCTGGAGACCACCGCCGCGATGGCCGCCGACCCGGCGCTGATCTCGCAGGCCGAGCAGCTCGTCGCCGGTCGGTCGCTGCCCGCGCCGCGCGCGGTGCACGAGGCCGCCAACGGCTTCGCCGACGCGCTGCGCGCCGCTGGCGGCTACATGGCCGAACGCGCCCGCGACGTCCAGGACGTGCGCGACCGGATCGTCGCCGAACTGCTCGGCGTCACCCCGCCCGGCGTGCCCGAGCTCAGCGGGCCGAGCGTGCTGGTCGCCCGCGACCTGGCCCCCGCCGACACCGCCGACCTCGACCCGGATCTGGTGCTCGCACTGGTCACCGAGGAGGGCGGACCCACCAGCCACACCGCGATCCTGGCCCGCGCGCTGGGCATCCCGGCGGTCGTCGCGGTGCGCGGCGTCCTCGCCGCGACCGACGCCGTCGGCGCTTCCGTCGACGGCGACACCGGCACCGTCGAGATCTCCGACCAGCCGGTCACCGCCCGGGCCGCGGAACGCGCCGCCGCGGTCGAGTGGAGCGGTACCGGAGCCACCGCCGACGGGCACCCCGTCAAGGTCCTCGCCAACGTCGGCTCCGCCGCGGACGCCCGGGCCGCCGTCGGGACCGGCGCGCAGGGAGTCGGCCTGTTCCGCACCGAGTTCTGCTACCTGGCCGCCTCCGACGAGCCGTCCGTGGAAACCCAGCGGGCCGCCTACGCGGAAGTGCTCACCCCGTTCGCCGGGAAGCCCGTGGTGGTGCGCACCCTGGACGCGGGCGCCGACAAACCGCTGGCGTTCCTGGACATGGGGGTGGAGCCGAACCCGGCGCTCGGCGTCCGCGGCGTGCGCGTGTCGTTCGACCGGCCCGACGTGCTCGACCGGCAACTGGAGGCGATCGCCGGGGCGGCCGCCGACTCGGGCGTCGAGGTGTCGGTGATGGCGCCCATGGTCGCCACCGCCGACGAGGCCGCCTGGTTCGCCGCGCGGGTGCGCGCCGCCGGGCTCCAGCGCGCCGGCGTGATGATCGAGGTACCGGCCGCCGCGCTGAGCACCGCCGAGATCCTCGCCGCCGTGGACTTCGTCAGCATCGGCACCAACGACCTCGCGCAGTACGTCTTCGCCGCCGACCGGATGACCGGTGCGCTCGCCGAGCTCAACGACCCGTGGCAGCCCGCGCTGCTGCGGCTGCTCGACATCGTCGGCCGGGCCGGGGCAGAGCTCGGCAAACCCGTCGGGGTGTGCGGGGAGGCGGCGGCCGACCCGAGGCTGGCCGGAGTCCTCGCCGGTCTCGGAGTCACCAGCCTGTCCATGGGCGCCTCCGCGGTCCCCGCGGTCGGAGCCGCGTTGGCGGGTCACCCGCTCGCCGCGTTCCGGCAGGCCGCCCAGGCGGCCCTGGCCGCCCCCACCTCGGCCAGGGCCCGCGAAGCGGCCAACGCGGTGCTCGGCGGGTGACCCGCCGCGGCGGTCCCGCCTCGGCGGGACCCGCGGTCCGCTACCGGTGCCGGAGCACCGGGCGGACGAGCTCGCGCAGGTGGTCGGACGGTTCGATGCCGAGCTCGCGGCTGAGCAGGCGCTCGTAGCGCTGGTAGTGCCGGATCGCCTGAGCGGGATTGGCCTGCTGCAACAGGACCTTCACCACCGCGCAGTGCGCGGTTTCGCGGAACGGTTCCACCAGCGTCGCGGCCTGCGCGATCTCCAGCGCGCTGGCCAGCTCGCGGGACTGCACGAGCCGTTCGGCGGCCACCTCCAGGGCGTGCACCTGCAACTGCTGGAGGCGTTCCCGCTCGGCCAGCACCCAGTCGTCGTACCAGCCGGGCAGCAGTGGTTCGTGGGCCGCCAGGTCGCGACCGATCTGCGCGCAGTCCGCCGGGGAATCGGCGCACTCCTGGTGCAGCAAGTGCCGCCCGGCCGCGACCAGCCCGTCCACGTCCACCGTCATGCGCGGCGCCAGCTCGACCTCGTGCTGCGTGCTGATCACCGCGCCCTGCACGCGGCGGCGCAGCCGCCACAGCGTGGTCCGCAGGTTCGCCAGCGCCGACTGGTCGTCGCTGTCCGGCCACAGCACCCCCGCGGCGACGTCGCGCTGGGTGCGGCCGTGCAGTGCCAGGAACGCCAGCAGCCGCTGGCCGTTGCTGGACACCGCGATCTCCTCGCCGTCCTCGTGCAGCGACCACCCGCCGAGCAGGGACAGCCGAAGGGACTCGCTTGGTTGGGCCGGGCTCCGCAGCCGCCGGTGCGGCTCCGGACGCACGGGTAGAACGCTCATCGTTTCCCCCCTCTACGAGCTTGCGCGGGGCTGCGGGCCGCGCGGCCGACAGGCGCTCGTGGTCTCCGGGTGGCCGAGCACCGCCGCCCCACACTCGTGCCCATCGGGGAGGTTCCCGAAGGCTGTTACAAAGACACGGACGGTGACGCGAGTGGTGGGCAAGTTTCCCACCGCCGGATTACCTCCCGATGCGCCGAGTGCGGCTCCCCGCGGGAGCCGCACTCGAAAGCGCTGGTCAGGAAGCTGTCACCCGGGGCCGTCGACGCGGCGCCCGAGCCTGGCGGTGCCTGCCGCGCGGAAGCCGGGTCCGCCGCTTGGCGGCGACCTTCCGCGAGATCCGCTGGCTGATGCGGGTCAGGAACGCCGCGGCGCCCAGCCACGGCAGCAGCAGGATGATCATCGACACGAGGCCGAGCGCGGCGAGCCCCGGGCTCCCGTGCCCGACGCCGTGCACCACGTACGCCCAGTACTTGCCGCCCTGGGTGAACGCGTTCGACATGTACAGCGGCATCCGGAACAGCAGCGACCCCAGCGCGAGGACCAGGACGGGCACGACCGTCGCCACCCAGACCGTGACGATCAGCCGGACCTTCGGCCGCAGGTGCACGTGGGAGCGGCCCTGCAGCGTGTGCTTGCCCATCAGCCGGTTCAGGTAGGGCCGCACGTAGGCGAACAGGTTCGGCACGCCGACCAGGTCGCCGAGGATGTAGTAGCCGTCCAGGCGCAGCAGCGGCAGCAGCTGCTGGAGCGCGTTGAGGTGCGACAGCGCCACGCACACCAGGAACGGCGGGTAGCCCGTGAGGCCGTAGAGCATCGTCGCCACCGGGATGAAGATCACGGTGAAGTAGACGCCGCCCAGGTCGGTGCGCAGCCGCCCCTTCCGGTTCAGCCGGTACGCATCGGTCACGTTCGTGTAGAAGGCGGGCACGACCAGCAGCATGCCGACGCCGATCGCACCCGGCTGGGCACCGCTGTAGCGGCAGCCGGAGGCGTGGCCGAGCTCGTGGAAGATCAGCATGACCTGCATCAACCCGATGACCGCGAGCACCTGCGCCGGGTCGCCGACCGAGTGCTGGATGGCCTGGTCGAGGTGACCGGAGGCGACGATCCACGCGTCGGCCGTGACCAGACCGCACAGCGCGAGCGCCACCGCGACCGGCGAGTGCAGCGGCGCCAGGACGGCGGCGAGCCTGCGGACGAGCTTGGCGGGCATCAGCACGCCGTGCATGGCCAGGGACAGCAGCGGCTTCGAGCGCGGCGGGTCCTGGACGGGCTCCGACAGCGTCGCGATCGCCATCGGGTGGAGCTTCTCGTTGACGAGGTACTCGACCCCGGGTGCGGAGACGTCCGCACCGGTGTTCTGCCGGACGTCCTCGGCGATCTCGGCGAGCGTGCGCTCCCCGTCGATGCTCTCGGCCACCCGGTACAGCATTTCCGAGACGAGGATCATCTGGCCGTCGCCCCGAGAAACGAGGTAGCGGGGCTCCTGGTAACCGCCGCCCTCGTATTCGCCGCACAGCGACACGCCTTCGATGAGCCGGGGAACCGCGTGCTCGTCGGTCGATTCGACCGGCGCGGCTTCGGTGACTTCTGTCATGGCCTCCTCCTGCGAGCCACCGCCGAGCGGGCGGCGTTCGCCCGGCCGGGCCTGTACCGCGGCCGGGCATGGAATTGGCCGGGGGCGAAAAATGGGTTCCGCCCCCGGCCAGATGGTTCCCTGTCGCTACGCGTCAGCCCGCGCTCTGGCCGACGCCGGCGGACGGAAGGCTCGGGACCGCGATGCAGTTGCCATCTCCCAGGTTGACCACGGTCGGCACGTTGATCTGGGTGATCACGCCGACGTTCACGTTGGCCAGTGACCCCAGGGCCTCCCGAGTCGGGAGAAGCTCCGCGGATTCTGCGGACAGCTCCATTTGCTGCATGATTACTCCTCACCGAGAAGGGATCCCGGCCGCTCATTCGCGACAACGGAGAACGAGCGGCCCGGGACTATCCTGTAATCGTTCAGTGGCTCACGTCGACGCTGGTGTTCGACTGGCCGATGTGCGACTGCGGCGCGCTGACCAGCGTCACGGTGTTCTTGCCGCCGGAGATGTCGACGTGGCCGCTGAAGCTCTGGTCGACGTTCGCCACGTTGCTCTGGGAGCTCAGGGCCTCGCGCTCGGGCAGCAGTTCGGCGAATTCGTTGATCATGTCCACGATCTTGCTCCTGTTCGCGTTGATGGAAATTTCCGATCGCGGCTTTTCGCCGCTGATGCGAGTACGCCAGAGGCCCGTCACCACGCCGTCACAGGTGCGTCACCCAAGATCGGGGAATGCGGTCGGCAGAAAAGACGACCATGCTGGTCACGGTCGGTGATGGAGGCTTTCAGCAGGGAAAACAAGAGCAATTGGGCCCGATGGGAACGGTCGTCGACGATTTACCTCATCGGGTCGGGTGAACCTGGAAAATCCCGGACCGGTGAGCTCGCCCCGGACGGGGAAAAGGAACGGGGCGGTGGCGCCGCGCCGCCACCGCCCCGGGAGGACCCCGCGGTCATTCCTGGTTTTCGGCCTCCTGGTCCAGGCCGTGCTCGATCGCGTAGCGGGCCAGCTCGACCCGGTTGTGCAGCTGGAGCTTGCGCAGCGTCGACTGCACGTGGTTCTCCACGGTGCGGTGCGAGATCACCAACCTGGTGGCGATCTGGCGGGCGGTCATGCCCTTGGCGACCAGCCGCAGCACCTCGGTCTCCCGCTCGGTGAGCTGCGGCGCCTGCGCGTCCTGGTCCGGTTCCTCGGCCATCCGGCGGTACTCGCCGAGCACCAGCCCGGCCAGCCCGGCGGTGAACACCGCGTCCCCGGCGGCGGTGCGCCGCACCGCGTCCACCAGCTCGTCCACGGAGGCGGACTTGACCAGGTACCCGGAGGCGCCCGCCTTCACCGCCTCCAGGACGTCGCTGTGCTCCCCGCTGGCCGACAGCACCAGCACCCGGGTCCCCGGGACCTCCTGGGTGATCTGGCGCGTCGCGGCCACTCCCGAGGAGTCGCCGAGGTTGAGGTCCATCAGCACCACGTCAGGTGCGACCGTGCCCGCGATGCGCAGCGCGGCCGCGGCGTCGCCCGCGGTGGCGCGGACCTCGAAGCCGCGCTCCGACAGGTCCCGGGCCACCCCGTCGCGCCATATCGGGTGGTCGTCGACCACCATCACCGTGACGGGCGGCTCGCTCATCGGTCTCCTCCTTTGCGGCGCTTGGCCGGGGCCGGCGGTCGGGGCACCCGGACCTCCCATTCGGTTCCCTCGCCGGGGGCGGTGTCCAGCGTGATCGTGCCGCCGAGCGCGATCACCCGGCCGCGGATCGACTTGGCCACGCCGAGCCGACCCTCCCCCGCCGCCTCCTCCAGCCGGCCCTGCGGGATGCCCGGGCCGTCGTCGCGGACGCTGAGCACCACTTCGTCCGGCAGTTCCTCCAGCAGCACCCATGCCTTGGCGTCGGCGCCGGCGTGGCGTTCGACGTTCGCCAGCGCTTCGCGCACCACGGAGTGCAGGTCCGAGCACGTCGGTTCCGGCAGCAGCACCGGATTCCCCGGAACCGAGACCTGGATCCGGCCGGTGCGCAGCACCTGCAACCGGGCGGCCAGGTCGGCCTCTCCGTCCTCAGTGGACTCCTGCGGGGTGGTGGCGATGAGCGCGCGCAGCGCGATCTCCTGCTCCCCGGCGAGCCGGGCGAGTTCGGCGGCTTCCCCGCCGAGCTCCGCGCCGCGCCGCCGCACCCGCGCGAGCACCTGCAGCACGCTGTCGTGGATGGATCGCGCCAGCCGCTCCCGCTCGGCGGTCGCCGCCTCGGCGCGCAGCGCGCGGGCGAGGCGGTCGGTCGACCTCCGGGCGGTGTCCGACGCCAACCCGAGCACCAGCCCGACGCCGATCAGCAGCAACGTGTCCAGCCAGATGCCGGAGTCGAGGTAGCCGCGCAGCAGCATGTTGCAGACGGCCGCCAGGATTCCGGCCGCCACGCCGCCGACCGCACCCCACTGCGCGGCCGACGCGGTCACCATCGTCGGGTGCCAGGCGGTGACCACCGAGGGCTGACCGGTCGACATCTGCCTGTCGTTGAGGATGAACTCGCTGCTCAGGAACAGCACCGTCACGACGGCCACGTCCAGCGCGACGAGGCGGTTGGTGCGCCCCGAACGCCGCCAGTAGCGCCACACCGTGAACGCCGTCCACGCGCCCATCACGACGAGCACGAGCACGGCCAGCCAGGGGCGCCGGTACTGCGAGAACTGCGCGACGACCCAGCAGCACGCGTACAGGAACGTCACGACGCGGAACACGTTGTGCCCGCGCCACAACGGCGTACGACCGTCGGTGACGCCGGGGTGGCCCGGTTGGGACGTTTGCGGACTGGACACGTTTCGCTCCTTCCCCAGCGGACCATCCTGCCGTACGGACCCGACGTCCCGAGACCTCCGGATCGCCCACTCCCGGTGTCGTGATCGCCACGTGGCCCCCGGCGTCGACAGCGGGTGGTGCGCAACACCTGGAAGCCGTGCTGTGCCAGGCTCGCCGTCGGAGGTGATCCGCATCTCATGGGACGGTTGATCGCGGCGGGTTACGTGCTCGTGGTGCAGGCGGTGGCGTTGGCGCTGGTCGCGCTCGTGATCTGCACCACGCCGCCGCCCCGGCCTGCCGAGCTGGCCACCTTCGGGATGCTGGCCGCGACCGCCGGGACGGTGATCGTCGCGACCACGGTGTCGATCAACGTGCGGCGGCAGGTCCGACGCAACCCGTGGACGCTGCACATCGCCTACCTGGCGACCGGGATCCTCACGCTGCCGCCGAACCTGCTGGTCCTGCTGCTGCTCGGACCGGCGCTGCACGGCGTCCTCGACGTCCGCCCGGGATTGCAGCGCTGGCTGTTCACCACGGCGGCGACGACGATCGCCACCTTCGCGGCGCGCGCGGTGATCGGCTGGTCGCAGCCGCGCTGGGGCCCGGTGCTGTTCGTGCTGGCCGGGGCGGTGCTGCTGATGGTGCGGGCGGTGCTGGTCGCCGCCGGCCTGTGGCTGCGCAACCCCGGCGCGCCGCGCGAGGACGTCCTCGGTGAACCCATCGACGTGCTGCTGGGCATCGTCGCCGCGAGCCTCGGTGGGCTGCTGGCGGTGGCGGTGCGCGCCGAACCGGCCAGCGCGCTGCTCGCCGGGCCGCCGCTGGCGCTGCTCGACCTGGCGAGCCAGCTGCCGCAGTGGCGCCGGTCCGCGCAGCGGGACGGCAAGACCGGGCTCGCCAACGCGGCCCACTGGGACCGGCTGGCGCGCGCCGCACTGGCCCGGTCGCGCGGGCGGGCGCAACCCGCCGCCCTCCTGCTGCTCGACCTCGACCACTTCAAGCGGGTCAACGACCGGATCGGGCACATCGCCGGGGACGCGGTGCTCGCGGCGGTCGCCGTCATGCTGCGCGGCAGCGTGCGGCGGGAGGACGTGGTCGGTCGCTTCGGCGGTGAGGAGTTCGTGGTGCTGCTCCCCGGCGCCGACGCCGAGGTGGCCTGCGCCGTCGCCGACCGGATCCGCACCTCGACCGCCGCGCTGTCCGTGCCGGCGCGGGACACCCACGGGCGCCACCGCCAGCTCGACGACCTGACGGTCAGCGTCGGGGTCGCCACCACGCACCGCTTCGGCTACGAGCTCGGCGATCTCCTCGCGGCGGCGGACAAGGCGTTGCTGGCCGCCAAAGCGGCAGGTCGCAACGCGGTGATCCTCTCCTGAGCGCCTGTCTTTGAACTCGTTTTGGGTGGCGGTGCCGGTGGCGGAACCTTCAGTGCCTGTCTTTGAACTCGTTTTGGGTGGCGGTGCCGGTGGCGGAACCTCAGTGCCTGTCTTTGATCTTGGGTTAGGTGGTGAGTTGGCGGGTCATGAGGGTGATGGCGGCCCAGTTGATGATGGTTTCGGAGTGGGCGGGGAGGCGTTCGTAGTCGCGGACGGTGCGGCGGGCTTGGGTGATCCAGGACAGGGTGCGTTCGACGACCCAGCGGCGGGCCAGGACGTGGAAGCCGGTTTGTCCGGCGATTTTGCGGACGATGTGCAGGGTGATGCCCAGGGCGGCCTGGGTCCAGGTGGTCAGGCGTCCGCTGTAGTTGCCGTCGGCGAAGACCAGTTCCAGGCGTGGGTGGCGGGTGTGGAGGTAGCGCAGGAGGAGTTCGGCGCCGCGGCGGTCGGTGATGTGGGCGGCGGTCACGGACACGCCCAGCAGCAGGCCGAGGGTGTCGGTGGCGATGTGGCGTTTGCGGCCGTTGATCTTTTTACCGCCGTCGAAACCGCGGGTGTGGCGGCCGACGGTTTCGGCGGCCCGCACCGACTGGGAATCGATGATCCCGGCGCTGGGGGTGCGGTGGCGGTCGGTGCGGGCGCGGACCTGCTCACGCAGCCTGTCGCGCAGGCCCAGGACGATGTTGTCGCGGCTCCAGCGGGTGAAGAACCCGTAGACGGTCTTCCAGGGCGGGAAGTCGGCGGGCAGGGCCCGCCACTTGCAGCCGTTGTCGACGAAGTAGCGGATCGCGTCCACGACATCCCGGCGGGGGTGTTTTTCCGGACGCCCTCCGCTGCAGGTGCGGCAGGCCGGGGCGGGCAGCAGGGGCTCGATCACTGCCCATTCGGCGTCGGTGGTGTCCGAGGGGTAACGGCGGGCACGGGCCGTCGAGCCGGCAGCCGGCGCGGTGGTGTACAAAGCGGATCGGGCCTTTGCTGTGTCGATCTTGATGTGCTGTCACGATCACTAGCAAAGGCCCTCTCTCATACCCGCCCCCGGGGTCCCCCCAAGATCAAAGACAGGCACTCAGCGGCCGTCTCGGCTCCGGGAGCCCCTCCTTTTGTATGCCCAATACACGGCGTCGGGGCTGTCCTCGCGAGACGACCGCTGAGAACCCGCGGCGGTGCCAGCGGCGAGACCGCTCACCGAAAGAGAAAGCGGCTGGCGCCGCTTGCCACGCCCCTTCCGGGAGCAGGTTCAAAGACAGGCACTCAGCGGCCGTCTCGACTGCGGGATCCCCTCCTCATGTACCGGTCCGTACACAGCGTCGGGGCTGTCCTCGCGAGACGACCGCTGAGAACCCGCAGCGGTGCAAGTGGCTAGACCGCGCACCGAAAGAGAAAGCGGCTCACGCCGCTTACCACGACCCGTCGGAACCAAGTTCAAAGACAGGCTCTGAGCGCCGTCGCCGAACTCGCGCTCACCCGGCAGGTCCGAGCAGGTCAGTTCGGTACCGGCGCGTCGTGCCCGCCGGGTTCCTCCGAGTCGCCCGAGCGCTCCGGTTCCGGTGGTTGCGCCTCGTCGCGGTCGGTGGGCGCGGGTGTCTCCTCGTCCTCGTCACCGACCAGCGAGCGGATCGCCGAGTTCAGCACCGCCACCGTCGGCACGGCCAGCAGCGCACCGACGATGCCCGAGATCACCACGCCGATGCTGATCGCCAGCACCACGGCCAGGGCGTGGATCCGCACGGCGCGCCCCAGCAGCAGGGGTTGCAGCACGTTGCCCTCGATCTGCTGCACCGCGAGGACCACGCCGAGCACGATCAGCGCCGTGATCCAGCCCTTGGACACCAGCGCCACCAGGACCGCGACCGCGCCGGAGGCCACCGCACCGACGATCGGCACGAAGCCGCCGAGGAACACCAGCGCGGCCAGCGGGATCGCCAGCGGCACCCCCAGGATGACCAGCCCCAGCCCGATGCCG
Organism: Saccharopolyspora rosea; assembly: GCF_025643595.1. Classification (GTDB taxonomy): domain Bacteria; phylum Actinomycetota; class Actinomycetes; order Mycobacteriales; family Pseudonocardiaceae; genus Saccharopolyspora; species Saccharopolyspora rosea. The sequence goes on along the minus strand of NZ_CP102826.1, from coordinate 6,521,180 downwards.
AGGGCGTCGACGATCGCGACCATCGCGGTCGCGCGGACGAAGCCGACCAGCGACGCGAAACCGCGGCAGCCGGCGACGTCGACCCTGTGCCGCACGTGCCGGGGCACCAGCCGGATCACGAACAGCCACACCCGGCGGCCGTCGTGCAGGAAGAAGATGAGCGTGAACAGCGCGAGCACCAGTCCGGTCAGCAGGTTGCCGAAGGTGCCCGCGGTGGACAGCACGCCGTTGGTCAGCGCCGCCTGGTTGGCCTGCAACCACTGCTGCGCCTGCTCCAGGATCAGGCCGAACTGCTGCTGGTTGATGTGCAGCGGCCCCTGCGCCAGCCAGCTCTTGAGCCCGACGAGGCTGCGCAACACCTGCTGCTGCAGGTCGGGGAAACCGGCGATGAAGGCGTTCACGACGAACGTGAGCACGCTGCCGACCACGGCCAACCCGCCGACCAGCACCACCGCCGTCGCCAGCGCGCGGGGCACGCCGCGCCGGGCCAGCGCGGAGACCACGGGGGCGAGCAGCGCGGACAGCAGCAGCGCGATCGCCACCGGGATCACCACGACGTAGATCCGCCCGATGATCAGCCCGAGCGCGTAGAGGGCGAAGAGGATCACCAGGATCCGCCAGCAGATCGCCGCGGACACGCGCAGGGTGCGGGGAACCGAGGACGCCGCGTCGTCCCGGGTGGTGATCTGGGTGTCGCTCACGCCGACCACCGTAGCCGCGCGAGGCCCGTCGCCGGGGCGGAACCGGCTGTGACGCAAACGGAGCGCAGTAACACGATGTAGCGATGTTGTAGCGCTGAGGTACCGTCGCCGCTCGCGTTTTTGACAGAGTGCGCCTCGGCGAGCGTGAGCCGCCGCGCCGAGGAGGTACGAACACCGCGATGTCCCAGAGCGACCGGACGACGGGAGGCACCCGCCGCTGGCGGCTGCTCACCCGCGCGCTGGTGGTCGCGGGCGCGACGGTGGCCGGGACCTCCGCAGCCTGGCTGATCGGCTCCGAGCACTCGGCCCACGCCGCCGATCTGCACCTGCCCTCGGCCGTGTCCTCGGTCGTGGGTGGTCAGGCCGACGCCGGCGCCGAGCGCGGGGACCCGGCCGCGTTCTCGCTGCACGATCTGGACCCGGTGCACCTGGTGCGGTCGGCGCCGCGACAGCTGATCGGCGCGGCCGAGCCGGTGACGAAGCCGGTGACCGGTGCGCTGCACGACTCCGCGGCCGAGGTCGGCGACGTCGCCGGCAAGACCCTCGACGACACCGCGCACCACGCGCAGTCCCTGTCCCGGACCGTCGACAGTGGACTGTCCGGGTTGGGGCGCCCGCTGCTGCCCGAACGGCCCGGACCGGATCCGGCACCGCAGCCGCAACCGCAACCGCAGGAAGCGCAGCCCGCTCCGGCACCCGCCCCCGCGCCCGAGGTCCACGCCCCGGCGCCCGTCGGCGTGCCCACCGCGACGACCACCCGGGCGCCGCAGCACGCGGCCGTGACACCGGAACGCGACCAGCGGTCGCGCCCGGATTCGCCCGCGGAGCCGGGCAAGACCGCACCGTTCGCGATGCCCGCGCCGTCCGGCGCGAGCGGCAGCGGCGGAACCGCGGACGGCCCGCACCACGGCGGCGGACTCGGCTGGTACCCCGTCGAGCCCGACGCCCACCACCCGCTCGCCGCCGTCCTGGCCCGCGAGCACACGTTCCTGCCGGTCGGCGTTCCCGAGCCGCAGCCCGGCACCACCCCCGACTGACCACCGCGCAGTCGGCGGACGCGCGCGCAGCCGTCCGCGCCGACCGCGGTCTCGTTCATCGATCCCGTTCGACGCGCCCGACCCCGATGACGTGGGCGCACCCCCGTTCGACTCTTCCCTCCCCGGTCGGGAGGCTTCCGCGAAGGAGAGATCCATGCAGACTTGGGCGAAGCGCGGTGTGCAGGCCGCACTGGTCACCGGCGGCATGCTGGCCGTCGGCAGCGGAGTCGCCGACGCCTGCACCGAGCGTCCGGTCCCGCCGCTCGGCGAGGCGCTGCCCGACGACCTCCTGGGTTCCGGCTCGCTGTCCCGCGCCGACCACCCGGTGACCGCGCTGGCCGGCACCCTCGACCCGGTGCGCGACCTGCTGCCCGAGGTCGAGAACGAACTCACCCGGGAACTGCCGGTGTTGCGCGACCAGCCCCGGCACCGCGCCGAGCCGCTGCAGCTGGCCGGGTGGGTCGCCGACACCGCCGACGCCCACGCGCCGGGCGGTCCGGCGCCCGCCGAGTCCAGCGTGGTGCTGGGCCTGCGCCCGGTGCCCGGCGCGCACGGCCCGCTGGGCACCCCGTCGGAAGGTTTCCACCGCTCGCTCAGCTGGGCGGGCCCGATCGGCGACGTGATCAAGGGAGGCGCCGACGCCCTCGACAAGGGGGCGTTTCCAGCTGGTCACCGCCAAGATGTCGCTGCAGAGCTGGTGAGGCCGGCCGCGGACCCGGCGCACTTCGACGGTTTCGCCCGCAACGCCGCGGGCATCGTCGACCTGTGGCACGACACCCTGGAACGCGGTAGGGGCCTGCTGGCCCCCGACTCCGTCGACCTCACCTCGGGCGAACTGCCCGGCACGCACGGCGACCTGGTGTCCGTGCCGGAGGCCGTGCTGCGGGGCGCCCTCTCCGCGGTGCACGCCGCCCCGACCCCGCGTGACGTGCCGCCGCTGGCGGTCCCCGGCGAGCACCAGGACAAGGTGCACGAGATCCCGAACCTCAAGGGACTGCCGACGGGCCGCGCCGGTGATCCCGGGGTGCACGCCCCGCTGCCGCTCGGCGGTCAGCTCAGCGCGCTCGGCGGCGGGCACACCCAGGCCCCGGTGGTCAACGAGCTCACCTCGGCGATCTCCCCGCGGTTCAGCAGCGCGCCGCTGAACTCCGACGTGCTGGTCAAGGTCGCCGACGAGCTGGACGCCGCGGTCCCGGAGCACCGGCTGGTCGCGCGCAGCCCGTTCCGCCCCGAGCCCGCGCCGCGGGCGTCCACCGGCATGGCGCTGCCGATCCTCGACGGCGGCGTCCCGGAGATCAACGCGGTGCAGGGGCAGACGCTGCCCACCGGGGAGCTCCGGCCGGCGGACCTGCTGGACCGGACCATGCCGCTCACCCGGATCTGAGCCCGGAACACGACGGGGGCGGGGAGCCGACTCGGCTCCCCGCCCCCGTTTTCGCGCGTCAGGAGACCGGTTCGCGCACCGCCGGGTCGGTCGGCAGTGCGGCCGTCGCGGCGAGGCGCCGGGCGTGCCACCACTGGTAGGCGGCGTAGAGCAGGAACGCGAGTCCGAAGTAGACGTAGGCGTTGCCGATCAGGTGCTCGAAGAAGTTCCACTGCAGTTCCCTGCCCTTGCCCTGGGGAACCTTCCAGTGCGGGCCCATGACGTAGAACCCGGCGGCCGTGGTGGTCGCCAGCAGCAGCGGCCAGTCGCGCCGGTGCACCGCCGATCCCGCCAGCAGCACCAGGCCGGGAATCGCCCAGACCCAGTGGTGCGACCAGGAGATCGGCGAGATCAGCAACCCGAACACGCCGTTGATCGCCACCGCCATCGCCAGGTCCCGCTGCCGCAGCGCGTGCAGCATCCCGGCGACGGCGACGGCGAACAGGACCGCCGCCAGCAGCACGAAGACGAACGTCACCCCGGGCACCTGGAGCTTGCTCAGCAGCGAACGCAGCGACTGGTTGCCCGCGTACGTCGACGCGTCGCCGGTGAACTTCGGGCCGAACGAGACGTTGCCGGTGCTCATGACCTTGCCCAGCCAGAACCGCCTGGCGTCGTCGAAGCACAGCAGGAACCCGAGCACCACGGTCCCCAGGAACGACAGCACCGCCGTCGCGATCGTGCGGAAGTCCCGGCGCAGCAGCGGTAACAGCAGGAACACCAGCGGCGTGAGCTTGATCCCGGCGGCGATGCCGATGAGCAGCCCGCGCGGGTACGGCAGCTTCTTGTCGCCGTCCACCCGCCACAGGCAGTCGACCGCGACCAGCGCCATCAGCACGACGTTGATCTGGGCGTAGGTCAGCGTCTCCATGACCGGCTCGGTGATCGTGGCCAGCGGCAGCAGCGCGGCCGTCACCAGCAGCACCCGTTCCCGCTGTCCGGCCAGGAACGTCGAGTTCGACAGCACCACGTACAGCGTCGCCAGCAGCGCCGCGTGGCTGACGACCATGATCACCACGACCGCGACGAGCTTGGGCACCAGCGCCAGCGGGGTGAACAGGATCGCGGCGAACGGCGGGTAGATGAACGGCAACCGCAGCCCCGACTCGGTCGCGGGCAGGTGGTCGTAGACGTCGCGCCCGGTGATCAGCGCCCTGGCGCCGAGCCGGTACACCTCGCCGTCGATGTGGTCGTGCGGGTTGATGGTCGACACCATGATCAACGCGATGGCCTCGGCCACCGCGATCACCGCGATCAGCCTCCGGTGCCGCTGGAGCACGTCCCGCCAAGCGGGTGTGATTCCGTTCACCGCCGACTCACCATCCCCTTCGCGTGTGGTCCGGCCGCCCGGACCAGCCTAGAGGGGTGGGGTGCGGCGATTGCGGGATCCGTCGAAGAGAGGTGCGATGGGCAACATTGCGGGCCCATGATCACCTGGTCGACATCTCAAGTCCCCATCGGGTAGGTAGCCGTCCGGTGTACGGCCGGTGACCTGGCAACACAGCGTCATGTGCTCACAGTGAAACCACCAACACGGGTGGTCGCTGGACTCTTGAATTCGGACCAGTCGGGAGGGGAGGCTCGGACGGAATGCTCCGTTCGGTGGGGAGGAGGGGGCTGAATGGGTGTCCTGGATGTGAGCTCGTTGTCCCAGCTGACACCGGTGTGGGACGACATCGTCAGCGGGCTCACAGTCGGTGTGCTGGTCACCGACGCGCGCGGCCAGGTGCTGGCCACCAACGACATCGCGGCGGAGTTGATGCAGCTGGCCAAATCCGACCTGCTCACCGGCACCCGTCCCGAGGGCTGGCAGGTGCGCGACGACACCGGTGCCCCCTTGCCCGACTGGGCCGAACTCGCCGGCCAGGTGCTGCGCGCCGGCTCCCCGATGTCGACCCCGATGGTCATCGCGCGCACCGGCCAGCCGCACAGCCGCATCTGGGCCGACTACCACGCCGTCCAGGTGCAGGGGCGCAGCCGGGTGCTGATCCTGCTCCAGCCGGTGCACACCGACGTCTCGCACAGCAGGGGCCTGATCGACCCGCTGACCGGGCTGCCCGGCCGGGTGCTGCTGCTGGACCGCCTCGAACAGTCCCTGGTGCGCGCCCGCTGCCGCGGCACCCTGACCACCCTGGTCCTCGTCGACGTGCACGGACTGGCCGCGTTCAACGCCGAGCACGGGTTCGACCGCGGTGACGAACTGCTCACCACGCTGGCCGGCCGGCTCCGGGAAGGGCTCACCGACGAGCACACCGTCGCCCGCTACGGCGGCGACGAGTTCGTGGTGGTCGCCGAGCACCCGAACGGCCCCGGCGAGGAGTTCGCCGAGCACGTCCGCCGGCTCGGCGGCTGGCCGATGCGCCTGGGGCGGCGCCGGTACCAGCCCGTCCTGCGGGTGTCCTGGGTGACCACCGACGGCCGGGCGTCCGTGCACTCGGTGCTGTCCCGCGCGGAGAGCCAGCTGCACCAGCACCGCTGACCCGATGGGGGCGCGAACGGTGGGAGCCCCGCGTCCCGGGGCTCCCACCTGACTTTCAGCGCTCGATCTCGCCCGCGATGAAGTCCTCGACCGCCTGGTACGCGGCGGAGTCGGAGTACTGCACCGGCGGCGACTTCATGAAGTACGAGGACGCCGACAGGATCGGCCCGCCGATGCCGCGGTCCTTGGCGATCTTGGCCGCCCGGATCGCGTCGATGATGATGCCCGCCGAGTTCGGCGAGTCCCACACCTCCAGCTTGTACTCCAGGTTCAGCGGCACGTCGCCGAACGCGCGCCCCTCCAGCCGGATGTAGGCCCACTTGCGGTCGTCCAGCCACGCCACGTAGTCGGAGGGGCCGATGTGCACGTTGCGGCGGCCGAGGTCGCGGTCGACCTGGGAGGTGACCGACTGGGTCTTGGAGGTCTTCTTCGACTCCAGCCGCTCCAGCTCCTTCATGTTCAGGAAGTCCATGTTGCCGCCGACGTTGAGCTGCATCGTGCGGTCCAGGTGGACCCCGCGGTCCTCGAACAGCTTGGCCAGCACCCGGTGCGTGATGGTCGCCCCGACCTGCGACTTGATGTCGTCACCGACGATCGGCACCCCGGCGTCGGTGAACTTGCGCGCCCACTCCGGGTCGGAGGCGATGAACACCGGCAGCGCGTTGACGAAGGCCACGCCCGCGTCCAGCGCGCACTGCGCGTAGAACTGGTCGGCCTCCTCCGAGCCCACCGGCAGGTAGGACACCAGCACGTCCACTTCGGCATCCTTGAGTGCCTGGACGACGTCCACCGGCTGCTCGTCGGACTCCTCGATGGTCTCCCGGTAGAACCGGCCCAGGCCGTCGAGGGTGTGACCGCGCTGCACCGGGACGCCCAGCGGCGGCACGTCGGCGATCTTGATGGTGTTGTTCTCGCTGGCGACGATGGCCTCGGAGAGATCCCGCCCGACCTTCTTGGCGTCCACGTCGAAGGCGGCGACGAACTTGACGTCGCCGACGTGGTAGTCGCCGAACCTGACGTGCATCAGGCCCGGTACCCGGGTGTCCGGGTCGGCGTCGGCGTAGTAGTGGACGCCCTGCACCAGCGACGCCGCGCAGTTCCCGACGCCGACGATCGCCACTCGAACCGCGGCTGCACCGGGACGATCTCCGCCCATGGCAGGGTCCTCCTTCTTGCTCATCTGTCGTGTCCTTGCACTCCGCCGGACGTTTGCCGGCCCTCCGCCGAAGCGGCCTGTTCAGCGCGTTCGTGCTCGATGATGTCGTCGAGCCAGCGCACTTCTCGTTCACTGTGGTCGAGCCGCAAGCGGTGCAGCTCGGTGGTGTAGCGGTCGGAGTTCGCGCGGCCCAGCGCCGCGCGCAGGTCCTCCCGACGTTCCTCCACCCGACGCCGCCGCGCCTCCAGGATCCGCAACCGGACCTCGGCGGGGGTGCGGGAGAAGAACGCCATGTGGACGCCGAACGCGGTGTCGTCGCAGGACTGCGGCCCGCAGTCCCCGACCAGTTCGGCGAACCGCCGCTCGCCGGCCGCGGTGATCCGGTACACCCGCCGTGCCCGGCGGCCCCAGCCGCGGGTCGCGGGGGCGTCCGGCTCCTCCTCGATCAGCCCGGCCCGCAGCAGCCTGCGCAATGTCGGGTACAACGTTCCGCAGGACAGCGCGCGGAAGGCCCCGAGCGTGTCGTGCAACCGTTTCCGCAGCTCGTAGCCGTGCATCGGAGCCTCGTGCAGGAGACCGAGCACGGCGAGTTCGAGCATGCGCACCTCCTCAGCCGCTCTCGCCCGGTGACTCCTCGTCGAACCACCGGACCACCGGAGTGGAGTATATCGCCCCGATATATCGCGTGGCGGCTCGACGATCGCCATCGTCCCTGGTGGTCGGCGGCGCGCGGGTCTGCCCTGAACGGCGCATGGAGCGATCGGCGCGGACACGTACCCTGTGGTCGTGCGGACCCAACGGCAGGTGGTCGATTACGCGTTGCGGCGCAAGGCGCTGCTCGCGCAGGTCCACTCTGGCCGAGTCGGGGTGATGGAGGTCTGCGACGCCGACCCGTACCTGCTGCAGGCGGCGAAATTCCACGGCGAGCCCAGCGACGTGCCCTGTCCGTTGTGCCGGAAAGAACCGTTGACCCTGGTCTCCTGGGTCTTCGGGGACGAGCTCAAGCAGGCGTCCGGGTCGGCCCGGGCCCCGGAGGAGCTGGACCGGATGGCCGCCGTGTTCGAGGAGTTCAACGTCTACGTCGTCGAGGTATGCCGCACATGTAACTGGAACCACCTGGTGCAGTCGTACGTACTGGGAACCGGTGGCTTGAACAACAGCCGTTCCCGGCGCAAGACTGCCGCAGAGTGAACCGTGACCCCGCACGGACACCCGCGCCGGTGCGGCGCGACCCCCCGACGTGAACGCATCACCTGGCGTCGCACCACGACGCCTGTCCTGGAGGCCCTCTCGTGAACGACGAGCGTGACGACCGACCCCGCGGCCGCCACTCTAGGCATCCGCACAGCGATGGTCGCGACCTCGGTCGACCTGACGACCGAGGCGGCACGCCGCCCGGCCCTCCGCCGCCCCCCGGGGGGCAGCAGCGGCCGGGGCCGCGTCCCGACCAACGCCCCGGCAACCAGGGCTGGCCGCCGCAACGCCCCCCGGCGGGGCCGCAGCAGGGCGGCCCGGCGTGGCCGGGCGAGGACTCCCGCTCGGGGGGTCCGCAGTGGCCGGACGGGGACTCCTCGCAGGACACCCAGCGCCACCAGCCCGTGCCGCCGCCCGGCCAGCAGGGCCCGGGGCGCTCGGCAGGGCAGCGCCCGGAGGCCGAGAAGCCGGAGGAGCGCACCAACGCCTGGGTGCCGTCGTTCGACGATTCCGACGACGACGGTTCCTCGGTCTCCCAGCGGCTGAACGGCGACGGCAACGGCTCCGGCCGCGGTGCGCAGCCGCCGAACGGCGCCGACGGCCGTCGGGCCGACCAGCCGACCACCTACAGCTCGGCGCCGCCGCCCCCGCCGCCCGGTCAGCAGCCGGGTCGCCAGGGTCCGCCGCCTCCGCCGCAGGGCACGCAGCAGGTGCCGCGCCCGGGGCAGCAACCACCACCGCCCGGCCCGCCGGGACCCGGCAGGCCGGGGCAACAGGGGCCGGGGGCACCTCCGGGGGCCGACCAGGGTGAACGGCCGACCGAGAACATCCCGCAGACGCCGTCCGACGGGCGCGAGGCCCGCTGGGCCGCCGCGGGCGGTGCGGCCGCGGCAGGTGCCGCCGGTGCCGCGGCCGCGGCGGGCGGCGCGGGTTCGGCGGGTGCCGGGGCGCGCGAGCCGCAGCTGCTGACCCACCAGGAGTCGCCCGGCGCCTACGACTACTACGCCGACGACTACGACGACGACCCGTACGACGACGGGTACAGCGACAACGCCTCCCACGAGAGCGGGTACGACGACGATGACCGCTTCGCCGCCTTCGGTCCGGGCGACGACGACCTCGACGACCCGGACGACGACGTGAACGCCGCGAAAGCCCGTCGCAGCAACATCTGGCGCTGGGTGCGGCGCAGCTGCTACATCGCCGTCGCCGCCGGGATCCTGGTGCCGATGGCGATCGCGGTCTACGGGTACTTCGCCTGGCCGGTGCCCAACCCGGAGGAGATCGCGAAGCAGACGCAGCAGACGATCACCGTCAACTACTCCAACGGCCAGGAGATGACGCGCATCCAGCCCCAGGAGGGCAAGCCGCGGACGATGATCCACAGCCTCGACGAGGTGTCCCCGGCGATGCGCAACGCGACCATGGCGGCCGAGGACGCGTCGTTCTACAGCAACCCAGGCTTCGACGTCATGGGCATCGTCCGGTCGGCGCTGGCCGGCACCGGTGGTGGTTCGACGCTGACGCAGCAGTACATCAAGCTGGAGCTCAACGCCGACCAGCACACCTACACCCGGAAGTTCCGGGAGGTCGTGCTGGCGTTCAAGATGACCCAGCAGCAGTCCAAGGACCAGATCCTGATGGCGTACCTGAACACCGCCTTCTACGGGCGGGGCGCGTACGGCATCAACTCCGCCGCGGAGAACTACTTCGGCAAGAAGCCCAAGGACCTCAACCCGGAGGAGGCCGCGGTCCTGGCCGGCATGGTCCAGCGGCCGTACGACAACGACCCGGCGGCCAACCTCAAGCAGGCCACCTGGCGTTGGAACTACGTCATGGACCAGATGGTCAAGAACCACTTCATCTCGCCGGCCGAGCGCCAGGCCGCGCAGCTGCCGCAGACCCGCGGCCGCGACGACTGGCGGGGTGAGGCGATCACCGGCACGCAGTACCACATCCGCGAGGCCGCGCTGCGCGAGCTGGAGCAGGAGGGCTACTCGCAGGACGCGCTGGCCCGCGGCGGCTTCACGATCACCACGACGATCGACCCGAAGGCGCAGCAGTACGCCGAGCAGGCCGTCAACGACGTCACCAACGGGGAACCGGACGACATCCGGACCTCGCTGGTGGCGGTGGACCCGAAGACGGGGCAGGTCAAGGCGTACTACGGCGGTGGCCAGAAGGTCGGCGGGTTCGACTACGCCAACGCGGCGCAGCCGCCGGGCTCGTCGTTCAAGCCGTTCGTCGCGCTGACCGGTCTGGAGCAGAACAAGGGCGTCGGCCTGTTCTACGACGGCAGTTCGCCGCAGGAGATCGCGGGCACCACGTTCCGCAACTCCGCGGGTGTGGCCTGCGACGTGCCGAACCACTGCGGTGTCCGCGAGGCGATGACCAAGTCGGTCAACACCGTCTTCGTGAACATGGCCGTCCAGTTCGGCCCGCAGAACGTGGCCAACACCGCCTACCAGGCCGGGATTCCGAAGCAGTACGGCGGCAAGGAGTCGCTGCACAGCCCGAACGGCGGCGTGGACGCGGGTATCGCGCTGGGCATGTACGGCGTGCGGCCGCTCGACATGGCGGGCGCGTACGCGACGTTCGCCAACGACGGCATGAAGATCCAGCCGCACCTGGTGTCGAAGATCTCCAACTCGGAGAAGACGATCCCCTTCGACAAGCCGGTCAACCAGCCCGCCTTCGCCAGCACGGCGTCGGAGAGCAAGAACCTGGTGGCCAACCTGGTGGACACGATGTTCGACGTGGCCGACCACTCGCACATCGGGCTGGACAACAACCGGCCGGTCGCCTCCAAGACCGGTACCAACCAGTACGGCAGCACCTCGGACAACCAGAACGCCTGGATGGTCGGGTCCACGCGGCAGCTGTCCTCGGCGGTCGCGATGCTGGCGGAGAAGGACGGCAAGCCCGCGCCGCTGACCGACCACACCGGCAAGATCGTCTACGGTGCGGGGCTGCCCGGCCACGTGTGGCAGGAATTCATGAACCTGTACCACAAGAACCTGCCGATCGAGCAGTTCCCGAAGCCGACCCCGATCGGCCAGTTCCAGGACATCCCGCTGCCCCCGCCGCCCACGTCCTCGGAGCCGCCGCCGTCGTCCTCGGAGCCGCCGTCGTCCTCGCTGCCGCCGAGCGAGTCGACCGACCCGTCGGAGTCGGAGACCTCGCCGACCCGGACCCGTCCGGGCAGCGGTGAGCACTGCGGTCTGTTCGGCTGCACCGGTGGCGACGGCACCGGCGGCGGTGACGGGACCGACACCGGCGACGGGCAGAACGCCGTCGGGCCGACGCAGACCAGGGACAACAGTTACGGCTGAGCCGTTTCGGCGACGAACCGGACGGGGGCATCCGCACCACGGTGCGGGTGCCCCCGTCGTCGTTGCGGCCCAAGTAGCATCCGGACGTGTCCACGTCGCCCGAGCAACCCGGTCCTGAGCCGAAACCGCGTCCCAGCTCCGCCGTCGACGGCGACGGCCTCGGCCCGGCGGACCGGATCGCGCCGACGTGGACCGAGCCGGTCGCGCGGCGGATCAGCCGCCCGTTCGGCGGCAGGCTGGGACGGCACGCCCAGGTGGGGCGTCAGTGGTTCTGGACGCCGCTGCGGGTGGTCCTGCTGCTGGCGGTCCTGGTGCTCGCCGCGGCCTGGCTGTTCAAGGCGCCCTGCCAGGTCACCCGGGACACCGGCAGCGGTCCGCAGCTGGACTGGAGCGGCAACAAGCAGTACACGGCGATGTGCTACACCGACATCATCCCCCGCTACGGCATGGGGGATCTGGCGCCGGACAACGCGTTCCCGTACAAGACGTCCTGGGTGGAGAACGCGGGCACGCCCGCGCAGCACGTCCGGTACATGGAGTACCCGGTGGTCACCGGCCTGTTCCAGTGGGTCGACGCGCGCGTCGCCGACGGGTGGCGGACGTTGGCCGCGTTCGGTTGGCTGCCGAGCGGGAACACCACCGTGCTGTACTTCAACATCACCACGTTCTGGCTCGCCGCCGCGTGGCTGACCACGGTCTGGGCACTGGTGATGCTGTGCCGCCGCCGCGTCTGGGACGCGGCGCTGGCGGCGGTGTCGCCGCTGGTCTTCGTCCACGCCTTCACCAATTTCGACGCGCTGGCAACGGCTTTCGCCACCACCGGGCTGCTCGCCTGGGCACGTCGACGACCGGTGCTCGCGGGCGTGCTGATCGGACTGGGCGGCGCGGCGAAGCTGTACCCGCTGTTCTTCCTCGGACCGCTGCTCGTGCTGTGCCTGCGTTCCGGCCGATGGCACGACGGCGTGCGCACGCTGCTGGCGACCGCGATGACGTGGCTCGTGGTCAACGTGCCGATCCTGGTGCTGTTCCCGGCCGGCTGGAGCGAGTTCTTCCGGCTGAACAACCAGCGGCCCGCCGACCCGGACTCGCTGTACAACGCGCTGATGTACTTCACCGGCTGGTCGGGCTTCGACGGACCGCTGGGCGCCAACCAGGTCCCGGTGGTGCTGAACGCGGTCAGCCTGGGGCTGTTCCTGCTGCTGTGCGCGGGGATCGGCTGGCTCGGCCTGGCCGCCCCGAAGCGGCCGCGGCTCGCGCAGCTGTGCTTCCTGGTGGTGGCCGCGTTCCTGCTGACGAACAAGGTCTGGAGTCCGCAGTACTCGCTGTGGCTGGTGCCGCTGGCCGTGCTCGCGGTGCCCCGCTGGCGGCTGCTGCTCGGCTGGATGGCCGTCGACGCCGCGGTGTGGGCCCCGCGCATGTACTACTACCTGGGCACCGGCAACAAGGGGCTCCCGGAGGGCTGGTTCCTGGGCGCCGTGGTCATCCGCGACATCATGGTCGTGGCGGTGTGCGTGGTGGTCGTCCGGGAGGTCCTGCACCCGGCGGAGGACAAGGTCCGCCTCGCTCTCGCGCTGCCCAGCCCGCGGTTCGCCGAACCGGTGGACGACCCGCTGGGCGGGCCGCTCGACGGCGCCCCGGACCGGGTTGCGCTCCCCGGACCGGCCGCGTTCTCCCGCGTGCGCGCCGCGGTGTCCCGGCGGATGTCCACATAGGACTTCACGCGCGGCGGTGCGGGCGGTCCTCGACCGAGCTGCGCGCCGCGAGGAACGCCGGGAAGAGGCCGACGAGCAGCGCGGCCCGGCCCCAGATTCCGATCATGAGGGCCTGCGCGGTGAAGCCGTCGTGGATCCCGCTGGGCTGCCCGGTCATGTTCAGGTACAGCCAGCCGAAGATGCTGATGCCCATCGCCAGGTCCGCCAGCAGGTACGCGGCGATCCAGCCCCAGCGCACCGAGACCAGCACGAAGAACGGCAGCAGCCAGAGCGTGTACTGCGGCGAGTGCACCTTGTGCAGCAGCAGGAATCCGCACAGCATCGCGGCGCACACCTGGATCCACGGGTACGTGCCGGTCCGGCGGAAGCGGCGCCAGCCGATCCAGCACGCCACCGCGAACGACAGCAGGACCAGCAGCGGCGAGACCACGCCCACCACCGACTGGAACTCGTCGGTGCCGGCCCAGTGCCGGAAACCCCAGTACCACACGGAGTTCGTGCTGATGTCCACCTGGCGGCGGGACTGGAACTCGAACGACGCCAGCCAGCCGCCGAACCCGGCGATCGCGAACGGGAGGTTCACCACGACGACCGTGGCCAGCGCCGCGCCGACGACCTGCAACGCCCCGCGCACGTCCCACCGGCGCGGCGGCCCGTCGGAGCCGCCCGTGAGCACGTACAGCGCCAGCGGCGGCACGAAGATCCCCGGGTACAGCTTGAGCGCCACGCCGAGCCCCAGTAGCACGGCGGCCAGCGTCGCGCGCCGGCGCAACGACATCGACGTGCAGCGGTGCACCACGAAGACCGCCGCCGTCGCGCACGCCACCACCGGCAGGTCCCAGTTGTGGAAGGCGTAGAGCACCAGCGGCGGGCCGATCGCCCACAGCAGCGCGCGCCATCCGCTCAACCGGCCCAACCACCACGCGACCGCGATCCCGAACGGCGCCATCAGCAGCGCCGAGGCCGCCAGGAACCCGGCGTCGGTGTGCGCGAAGGCGGCGCCCAGCCACATCAGAACGCCGGTCAGGACCGGGTATTCGACGACGCCGCCGTGCAGCGAACCGTCCTGGTCGATCCCGCCGTGCACGTACGGGAACACGTGCCGGTCGATGTCCCGGCCGATCCACAGGTTCTGGATGTCCGAGTAGCACGCGTCGCCGTACGCGCGTTCCTGGTAGGCGGGCTGGGAGCGGCCCCACTCGTCGAAGTCCGGTCCGGTGCAACGCGCCTTGTTCGCGTACCCCAGCGCCAGGGTGAACGCGGTGAACAGGCACAACGCGACCAGCGCGGACAGCGTCAGGGCGCGTCGCGTCGTCCAGCCGGTCGCGACCGGAGCCCCGATGGCGTCCCCCTCCCCCTGCTGCGCCGCCCTCACGACGCGGCGCTGCACCGTTCCCGGAGGAACGCGATGTCCGCGGCCTGGCCCTCGGCCGGTGTCTCCACGACCACCGGCGCCGCCGCGTTCGAGCACACCGCCACCAGCAGGTCCGGGTCGATGGTGCCGCTGCCGATGTTGGCGTGGCGGTCCCGCGAGGAGCCGAACCCGTCCCGCGAGTCGTTGAGGTGCACCAGGTCGATCCGCCCGGTGATCGCCCGGACCCGGTCCACGACGTCCAGCAGGTCCTCGCCGGCCGAGTGGGCGTGGCAGGTGTCCAGGCAGAACCCGACGTCGAACTCGCCCACGGCGTCCCACAGCCTGGCGAGCGCGTCGAACCGCCGGGCCATCGCGTTCGCGCCGCCCGCGGTGTTCTCGATGAGGATCGGCACCTCGAAGCCGCCCTCGGCCGCCTGCCGCTCGAACAGCTTGCGCCAGTTCGCCACGCCCTCGGCCGGGTCGTCGTCCTTGGTGACGTGCCCGCCGTGCACGATCAGGCCCTGCGCGCCGACCGACGCCGCGGCCTTCGCGTGCTGGCCGACCGCCTTGCGGGACGGGATGCGGATCCGGTTGTTCAGCGACGCCACGTTGATCACGTACGGCGCGTGGATGAACACCGCCACCTCGCCGTCGCGCAGCTGCTCCGCCTGCGGATGCGGTTTCGGCGTCTTCCACCCCTGCGGGTCGGACAGGAAGAACTGCACGATCTCCGCGTCCCGCTCCGCCGCGGCGGTGAGCGGATCGTCGTCCCGGACGTGGGCACCGATGCGCATGCCCGCAGTCTAAGAGCCCGTCGTTGACCTCGTTCCGGGCAGCGGTGGCGGTTGCTCGCGTGCTCACCGGGAGGGAAGGCGGCTCCACCGCTCGCCGCGCCCCGCCGGAACCAGGTCCGGAGACGGGCGCTTGAGAGCGCCTCTCGGCGGTCGTCGTGCGCGGCGGCCGGGGCCGCGGGGTGCCGGGGCGTGACCACTCAGTGGAACGCGGTCTTCCGGTGGCGGAGATCGTGATGGAATTTCGCAACCGGCTGCGCGTCACCAACGGCGGTGTTGTCGCGTTGACCACCCTGAGAAGGTGAACAGCATTCACGGGTGTCGGGAGGCAACGATGGGTGACAGCAGGCGTACGCGTCCCAACCCCCTGGCCCGCCGTGCGGTGTCCACCGGGGCCGCCGGTCTCGCCCTCGCCGCCGCGGCGCTGTTCGGCGCCGGAGTCGCCCACGCCGACACCCTCGTCGTCGACAACCCGCTCGCCGTCGTGGACGCCGCACCCGGGCAGCAGATCGCGGTGTCGCCCGGAACCCTCGACTTCAAGGTGCGCGAGGCGGTCCTGCTCGCCATGCCGCTCGCCTTCGGCCCGGCCAAGGACGCCGCCGAGCGGTTCGCCGAGCTGCCCCCGATCCCGATCGGCACCGCCGAGGACGGCCGCACCTTCTACTCCGGGCACGACATCGCCGAGGCCGCCAGGTCGCGGCTGGCGCAGATCGGCCTTCCCGCTAACAAGGTCGATGCCGTGACCTGGCACTTCACCAACCTCGTCAGCCTGGGCAACGCCCTGACGGTGCACGCCGAGCGGGCCGCGCCGACCCCGCCGCCGTCGCATCCCGCGCCCGAGCCGACACCCGCGCCCGGCAGCCGGTCCACGCCGCCGCCGGCGCCGAGCGACCCGCCCGCCGCCGAACCGCCCGCTCCACCGGTGGTCGCGGTTCCGGAGTCGAGCGCCGGGGCACCGGGTGCGGTGAGCTTCCTGCCGCCGCGGGTCGCCTCGCTGCCCGGCTCCCTCCCGCCGTGGGCCGATGCCCGCTACGGGGAGGTCCCCGGATTCCAGCCGGACATCGGTGACCTGCAGAAACAAGCCCGCGAGCGCGCCGAACGGCAGCGGCAGCAGGAGGAGGTCCGCGCGGCCGGCCAGGCCGAGGCGCTGCCCGCGGACGTCAACCGCCGCGTCGCGCTGCCGGTGCTCCTGGCCGCGGTCTCGATCGCCGCGCTGACCGCGGCGCTCATCCGCACCTGGATCCTCCGCCGCCAGTGAGCTGACCCGCCTCCCCGCGAGCGCCCCGGATGGAGGGGGTGTCAGTGCGGGTTGCTAGCCTTGACCAGTTCGTCGACGCGACGACCCTCCTGCCACGGAAAGTCCGTGGCCGCGAGTCCACAGGAGGTGAGTGGTCTTCATGCGTCATTACGAGCTCATGGTCATCCTCGACCCGAGCCTGGACGAGCGCACCGTCGCTCCGTCGCTGGAGAAGTTCCTCAACGTCATCCGCAACGACGGCGGCGCCGTCGAGAAGGTCGACGTGTGGGGCCGCCGCCGGCTGTCCTACGAGATCGACAAGCACACCGAGGGCATCTACGTCGTTCTCGACCTCAACAGCGAGCCGGCCTCCGTCAAGGAGCTGGACCGCCAGCTGAACCTCAACGAGTCGATCCTGCGGACCAAGGTGCTGCGCAAGGTCGAGCCGCGCAAGGCCCGCTCCGCGAAGGCCCGCGCGAAGGCGTCCGCCTGAGACGCCGCAAGAGGTAGCCGAACCCGTATCGAGCAGACTGGAGTTCCCAGGTCATGGCTGGTGAAACCGTAATCACGGTGGTCGGCAACCTCACCGCCGACCCGGAACTGCGCTTCACCCCGTCCGGCGCCGCGGTCGCCAACTTCACGGTGGCCTCCACGCCGCGGATGTTCGACCGCAACACCGGCGAGTGGAAGGACGGCGAAGCCCTCTTCCTGCGCTGCAACATCTGGCGGCAGGCCGCGGAGAACGTGGCCGAGACGCTCACCCGCGGGATGCGCGTGGTCGTGCAGGGTCGGCTGCGCCAGCGCTCCTTCGAGACGAAGGAGGGCGAGAAGCGCACCGTCGTGGAGCTGGAGGTCGACGAGATCGGCCCCTCGCTGCGCTACGCCACCGCGAAGGTCAACAAGGTGAGCCGCGGAGGCAGCGGATTCAGCGGAGGACCGTCCGGCGGTGGCAGCCCGGCCGACGACCCGTGGGGCTCCGCTCCGCCTGCCGGTTCCGGCGGGTTCAGCGACGAGCCGCCGTTCTAGTCGGCGCTATCCAGGCAGCTTGAGTATTTCGCTTCAGGAGGAAGACCGATGGCCAAGGCGCCCGTGCGCAAGCCGAAGAAGAAGGTCTGCGCGTTCTGCAAGGAGAAGGCCGCGCTGATCGACTACAAGGACACCACGCTGCTGCGCAAGTACATCTCCGACCGCGGCAAGATCCGCGCCCGTCGGGTGACCGGCAACTGCAGCCAGCACCAGCGCGACGTCGCCATCGCGGTGAAGAACGCCCGCGAGATGGCGCTGCTGCCCTACACCTCGACCGCCCGCTGATCCGGTACCGATCGTCGCCCGCGCCGTGCCGCGCGCGGGAGAACCGGAGACTTCTACAAGGAGACACGTCGTGAAGATCATCCTCACTGCTGACGTGGCCGGTCTCGGCGAGTCGGGTGACATCGTCGAGGTCAAGGACGGCTACGCCCGCAACTACCTGCTCCCGCGCAACTTCGCCATCGTCGCGACCAAGGGCGCGCAGAAGCAGATCGAGACGATCCGGCGCGCCCAGGAGGCCCGCCGGGTCCGCAACCTGGAGCACGCGCACGAGCTGAGGCAGCAGCTGCAGGACCTGGGCGCGGTCACCCTGACCGCCAAGGTCTCCCCGCAGGGCAAGCTGTTCGGTTCGATCACCTCCGGCGACGTCGTCGCCGCGGTGCGCAAGGCCGGTGGCCCGAACCTGGACAAGCGCTCGGTCGCGCTGCGGGGCCACATCAAGGCGCTGGGCAAGCACGTCGTCGACGTCGACCTGCACCCGGACGTCAAGGCCACGGTCAACCTCCAGGTCACCGGCGATCAGTGACCGGCTGAGCACGCGAGAACAACGGCGTCGTCCACTCGGACACCTGGGTGACGGGTGGACGACGCCGCTCGCTGTCCGCAACACCACGCGGCCCGCGTCCGAACGGCGGCCGCTCGCGGCCCGTCTGCATCACCCGACGCGCCGTAGTTTTCCACGGATTTCTTCCACAGCCTACGCGCAGCGTCTGACCTGGGCTTTCTCGTGCATCCACGGGACTTGTCCCCAGGTTGTCCCCAGCTGTGCGGGAGGTTGTGCACAGTTGTCCCCAAGTGGCCTCAACCTGTCCACAGGTTGTCCCGAGGTCTATCCACAGCTCGACTTGCCTGCTCCACGCGGGTGATCTAGCTTCGCCGCGCACGCGTGTGCCCCACGGCGGGTGATCGCTGACCGCGCGGCGCTGGAGGAGGTGACAGGTCCCGGTGGCGCTGCCTGACGAACGGGAGGACCACTACGCCGAGGAGGGGCCCGCGGACGGCACCTTCGAACGGCAGCCTCCGCAGGACCTGGCGGCCGAGCAGTCGGTGCTCGGCGGCATGATGCTCAGCAAGGACGCGATCGCCGACGTCGTCGAGGTGCTGCGGCCCAACGACTTCTACCGGCCCGCGCACCAGGCGATCTACGACTGCGTCCTCGACCTCTACGGGCGCGGTGAACCCGCGGACGCCATCACGGTGTCCGCCGAGCTCGAACGCCGCCAGGAGCTGCTCAAGGTCGGCGGCGCCCCGTACCTGCACACCCTCATCGCGACCGTCCCGACCGCGGCCAACGCGGGCTACTACGCCGAGATCGTCGCCGAGAAGGCGGTGCTGCGGCGCCTGGTCGAGGCGGGCACGCGCATCGTCCAGCTCGGCTACCACGGCTCCGAGGGAGCGGCGATCGAGGAGGTCGTCGACCGGGCCCAGGCCGCGATCTACGACGTCACGGAACGCCGCACCAGCGAGGACTACGCGGCCCTGGAGGAACTCCTCCAGCCGACGATGGACGAGATCGACGCCATCGCCTCCCGCGGCGGCGAGTCCCAGGGCATCCCCACCGGCTTCGCGGACCTCGACGCCGTCACCAACGGTCTGCACCCCGGCCAGATGATCATCGTCGCGGCGCGTCCCGGCGTGGGCAAGTCCACGCTGGGACTGGATTTCGCCAGGGCGGCGTCGGTGAAGCACGGGCTGGGCAGCGTCATCTTCTCGCTGGAGATGGGCAAGACCGAGATCGTCATGCGGATGTTGTCCGCCGAGGCGCGGATCCGGCTGGCGGACATGCGCGGTGGTCGGATGAGCGACGACGACTGGACCCGGTTGGCCCGGCGGATGAGCGAGATCAGCGAGGCGCCGCTGTTCGTCGACGACTCGCCGAACCTGACGATGATGGAGATCCGGGCGAAGGCCCGGAGGCTCAAGCAGCGCCACGACATCCAGCTGATCGTCGTCGACTACATGCAGCTGATGACCTCCGGCAAGCGCGTCGAGTCCCGCCAGCAGGAAGTCTCCGAGTTCTCCCGGAACCTCAAGCTGCTCGCCAAGGAACTCGAAGTTCCCGTCGTGGCGATCTCCCAGCTCAACCGAGGACCCGAGCAGCGCACGGACAAGAAGCCGCAGCTGTCCGACCTCCGCGAGTCGGGCTCCCTGGAGCAGGACGCGGACATGGTGATCCTGATCCACCGCCCGGACGCGTTCGAGCGCGACGACCCGAGGATGGGCGAGGCCGACCTGATACTGGCCAAGCACCGCGCCGGTCCGACGTCGACGATCACCGTGGCGCACCAGCTGCACTACAGCCGCTTCGTCGACATGGCGCAGGAATAACCGGGCGAGCTGCGGGGTCTGGAATAGCTGCACCTGAACTGCACTTGTGCGGCTATTCGTGAGACGCGCCGTCGGGCCGCACGCTTGCGCAGGTGCCAGTGCGCGTTTCCCAGCGCGCGATCAGTCTCCCCGTCGCGCGTCGGCGTGGCGGGCGAGCCGGCTGGACAGTGCTCGCACCAGGTCGCGGAGGGCGTCGGGTTGTTCGACGACGAACGGCCGATCGAGCGCGGCGAGCAGGGGTGGTATCCATTCGAGCCGTTGTGCCCGTATCCGGGCCCGCACCCAGGCGGGATCGATCTCCTCCAGTGTGGCGACGGACGGTGGGAAGACGGAGCGGATCTGTTCGGGCGTCGATCGAATCCGCACGGATACCTCGTGCTGGTACGGCGTCTCGGCGATCGCGGTCAGCACCCGCTGGGCCGGGTCGAATCGTGCAGCAGCCGCCCACGATGCGGTGGGGAAACCGCTCCCTGCTGTTCCGCGACCCCGACGGCAACCTGGTCAACTTCTTCACCCCGCGCACCGACGAGGCCCGCGCAAGGCTCGCCCGCTGACCGGCCCTGTCAGCGGCCGGGCGATCGACGCTGGGAAATGCCACCAGGCTGAGGCTGATCACAGTGACAACGCTCAGCGGCCCGCGGCGGCGATGCGCTACGACTCGGCGAGTTCGGCGAGCCTGTCGAGGGAGGCCCGGAGCCGGTCCGCGGTGGTGCTGCGGGCGCGGGCCAGGCGGTTCTCGTCGGTCAGGCGGGACCAGTCGTAGGTGTGCGTGACCCGGGTGCGTCCCTCGTCGAGCGGTTCGAGTTCCCACCGCCAGAGGTGGCCGGGCGGTTGCTTGCCCGGTTCCGACGGGAGCCAGGCGATGCGACGTGCCTCCTCGAACTCCACCACGCGGTTCTCCCGGACGCTGCCGTAGGTGAGCGTCACCGTGAACACCTCGCCGGTGGCGCGCACTCGCTGACCTTCGGCGGCTTCGCCGAGGTTGTCGTTGCCGTCCCAGCGCGGCTGTTGCGCCGGATCGGCGATCAGCTCGAAGATCCGCTCGGCACTGGCGGCGATCTCGCGGTGGCTGGTCACGATGGTGGGAGTCCGCGCGTCGTCGGTCACGTCCTGATTGAAGCACCTGAGGCCGCGGGCAGGAACCCGATCGCGTCCGCCGCAGCGCGTTGTGGGGCCCCGGCGAGCGGCGGAAAACCGGTTGCCGGGAGGTCGGGGCGCACGGCATGTTCTGCGGTGCCACCGACGTCCCGGGCTGGAGCCGCCATGACGTTGCCGGAACCGGTTCGCCGACTGCCGCTGGACGACCTGTCGCACCTCGCCGAAGTGGTCGGCGACGCGCGGGTCGTGGCGATCGGCGAGAACAACCACCACATCCGCGAGTTCGGGCTGCTGCGCGAGCGCCTGCTGCGGTTCCTGGTGACCGAACTCGGTTTCGGCGTGCTCGCGTACGAGTCCGGCTTCGCGGAGGGGCACCTGGTCGACGCCTGGATCCGCGGCGGCCCGGGCGATGTCGCGGCGGTGGCGCGGGACGGGTTCACCTTCCGCTTCGGCGACGCGGTCGAGGTGCGGGACCTGCTCCGCTGGCTGCGGGAGCACAACACGGGTGGCGGCCGGGTCCGGTTCGCGGGGTTGGACGTGCCCGGCTCGGGTGGCTGCGCGCTGCCCGCTCTGCGGCTGGTGCGCGAACACCTCGCCGCGCACGCCCCGGATCAGGTGTCCTTCGTGGACGCCGCGATCGAGGCCACCCGGAGCTACGCCGCCGCCAACAACTCCGCCGCAGCCGCGCGGTACGCGGCGCTGAGCGGCGCGGAACGGGACGTGGCCACCGCCGCGTTGTCCCGGCTGCTGCTCCGGCTCGACGCGATCCGGTCCGAGGAGTCCGCGACGGCAAGGCACCTCGCGCTCGGCGCGCTGCGTCTCGACGAGCACATGCGTGAGATCGCCGAACTGCGCGAGATCGCCGAGCTGGTCGATCCACAGGCGCCCGTGCTGATGCCGTCCTCGCGGGACGTCCACCAGGCCGACACCGTGCGGTGGCTCCGGGAGCGCACCGACGAACGGATCGTGCTGATGATGCACAACGGCCACGCCCAGCGCGTGCCCGTGCAGCTGCTCCCGGGCGTCCGGATCCGGTCCGCGGGCAGTTGCCTGGCCGCCGAGCTCGGGAACGACTACGTCGTCCTCGGCGTCACCGCGGGCAGCGGCAGCACCACCGACGTGCGTCTGGACGACCGGGCCAGGCAGGGCTTCGAGGTGATCTCCCGGCCGCTCGGCCCGCTCGCCGAGGACAGCGTGGAGCACGCCGCCGCAGCGGATGACGAGCCGGTGCTGCTGGACCTGCGGCCCGCTCGCGGGCTCGCCGGGCCCGCCATGATCCGACACGCGGCCACGCACGTCCCGGTGGACGTCCCGGCCGCTTTCGACGGGCTGATCTGCCTGCCGACGATGAGCCCGAGCTCGTTCGCGGTCGCCGAGGGGGGAGCCGACGGTGCTCGGGCCTGACCAGGTCGACCGGTTCGTCGCGGACGGTTTCGTCAAGCTGGACGGGGCTTTTCCGGTCGACGTGGCCGAACGCTGCCTCGCCGAGCTGTGGGAGGCGACCGGGTGCTCCCGGGACGATCCGGCGACGTGGGCGCGACCGGTGATCCGGTTGGGCGGCTTCGCCACGCCTCCGTTCCTCGCGGCGGCGAACACGCCGGTGCTGCACGAGGCGTTCGACGCGCTCGTCGGGCAGGGGCGGTGGGTGCCGCCGCGGGCGTTGGGCACGTTCCCGGTCCGCTTCCCCGGCGGCGGCGCACCCGGCGACGACGGGTGGCACGTCGAAGCCAGTTACCCGGGACCGCGGGGCGAGTCCCGGGTCAACCTCCGCTCGCGCGGGCGGGCGCTGCTGATGCTCTTCCTGTTCTCCGAGGTCGGGCCGGACGACGCGCCGACGCGCATCCGCGTCGGCTCGCACCTCGACGTGCCACCGCTGCTGGCGGCGGCGGGCGAGGACGGGCGCGAGTGGATGTCGCTGTGCCGGGACGCGGTCGCGGTGTCCGAGCACCGCCCGCTGGCGCTGGCCACGGGTGCGCCCGGTGACGTGTACCTGTGCCACCCGTTCCTGGTGCACGCCGCCCAACCCCACCGGGGCACCGCGCCGAAGTTCATGGCGCAGCCGCCGCTGGTCCCGGTGGAACCGCTGGACCTGCGGGCGGACCCGCCGATGCCGGTGGCCCGGGCGGTGCTCGACGGTCTCGGGCGGTGAGCGTTCAGCGCCGGGGCGCCAGCGGTGGTTCTCGGACCTCGGCCGCGCCCGGCCCGCGCGGCGACCGGTCAGTCCACGACGAGGACGATCTTGCCGGTGGTGCGGCCGGTCTCGCCGAGTTCGTGGGCCTTGGCGGCTTCGGCGAGCGGGAAGGTGGCGGCGATGGTCGGGACGAGCGTGCCGTCGGCGACCATGTCGGCGATCGCGGTCATGCCCGCGTGGTCGGCCTCGACGACGAGTTCCTCGCCGCGCACGCCGCGGGCTTCGGCGGCGGCCACGAGTTCCCGGCGGCCGGTGGGCAGGATCGACACCAGCGTTCCGCCGCTGCGCAGCGTGCGCAGCGAGCGCGTGCGGGTCTCGCCGCCGATCGTGTCCAGCACGACGTCGACGTCGCGGACGGCCTCGGCGAAGTCGGTCTCGCGGTAGTCGACGAGTTCGTCGGCGCCGAGGCCGCGCAGGAAGTCGTGCTTGGCGGCGCTGGCGGTGCCGATCACGTGCGCGCCGCGCGCCTTGGCGATCTGGACGGCGAAGTGGCCCACGCCCCCGGCGGCGGCGTGCACGAGCACCCGCTGGCCGGGTTCGAGCCGGGCGGTGTCCACCAGGGCCTGCCAGGCGGTCAGCGCGGCGAGCGGGACGGCGCCGGCGCGCACGTGGTCCACATCGGACGGTTTGGGGGCGAAGGCGCGCGCGGGAGCGGTGACGTACTCGGCGTGCGAACCGACCCCGTGCGGGTACGGCAGCATGCCCATGACTTCGTCACCTGGTTTGAACAGGGTCACCCCGCGGCCGATCTCCTCGACCACTCCGGAGACGTCCCAGCCGAGGACGAAGGGCGGCTGCCCGAGGAACATGCCCGAGGCGCGGTGCTTCCAGTCGGTCGGGTTGACGCCCGCGGCGCGGACCCGCACCAGCAGTTCGCTGATGCCCGGTTCGGGTCGGGGCAGCTCCACTTCCCTGAGGACCTCGGGTCCGCCGAGGACGTCCTGGCTGATCGCTCGCATCGTTGTGCTCATGGCTCCAGGTTGCCCCGGGGCGCGAGGGGTCGAAAAGCACCTGCCGTTGACGTAGGCCAGACTCGCCGAGCACGCGCGGATGGGCGTGCGGACGTTCGCCCGCCGGTTCCGGGACGAGCCCGGGGAGGTGGCTGATCCAGCAGCCGTGGCGCTGGCGAGGCACCTCCTGGAGTCCGGACCAGATCGCGATCCCGGGTCGGTTTCCGCACCGCCGCGTCGTTGCGGCAGCACCTGCACGCCGCGATCGGCGTGTCGCCGCTGGCCAACCGCCGCACGTTCCGGGTGGCCGCGCTGCGCGACCGGTGGCGCGGAGTGCCGCTGCCCGGGTGTGACGGGGCCTACACTCCGAGGTGAGTGGTGTTCGGTGAGTGCGGGTGGTCACCATGACAACCCGACGGGTGGGCTGGCTTCCCGACGACCTCACGAGCTTCGTGGGCCGCCGCGACGCGATAGCGCAGGTCAAACGGCTTCTGTCGGAGTCCCGGCTGGTGACCCTGACCGGCGTGGCCGGGGTCGGCAAGTCCCGGCTGGCCTGCCGGGTCGCGCGGGATCTGCGCCGGGCGTTCCCGGGCGGCGTGTGGCTGGTGGAACTGGCCAAGGTCACCGAGTCCGAGCAGATCGCGGGCGTGCTGGCGGCGAGCCTGGGGCTGCGCGAGCAGTCGTCCGGGCCGGAGGACGCGCTCACCGCGCACCTCGCCGGACGACGGACGTTGCTGTTGCTGGACGGCTGCGAGCACCTGCTGGACGGCTGCGGGCCGCTGGTGCGGCAGCTGCTGGACGCGGCGCCGGAGCTGCGGGTCCTGGTGACCAGCCGGTCGCCGCTGGGCATCGCCGGGGAGCAGATGTGGCCGGTGCCGCCGATGTCGGTGCCGCGCCTGGACCGGCAGGGCAACGTGGTGCAGCGGACCGTCGGGGCCGAGTCGCTGGAGCTGTTCGCCGACCGCGCGGCGGCGATGCTGCCCGGCTTCGCGGTCGGTCCCGGCAACGAGGCGCTGGTGGTCCGGTTGTGCCAGCAGCTCGACGGGTTGCCGCTGGCGATCGAGCTGGCCGCGGTGTGGATGCGTTCCCTGTCGGTGGAGGAGATCCTGGACCGCCTCGCCGACCGGTACCGGCTGCTGACCACCGGCGACCGCAGTGCGGCACCCCACCACCGGACGCTGCGGGCGGCCGTCGAGTGGAGCTTCGACCTGTGCTCGCCGGTCGAGCGGGCGCTGTGGGCGCGGCTGTCGGTGTTCTCCGGTGGCTTCGAGATGGACGCGGCCGAGGACGTGTGCGTCGGCGACGGGGTGGCTGCGGAGGAGGTGTTCGGCGGGATCGCCGGGCTGGTCGACAAATCCGTGCTGACCAGGGAGGACCGCAACGACGCCCGCGCCAGGTACCGGTTGCTGAAGACGATCCGCGAGTACGGCCGGGAGCGGCTCGGCGGTGGCGGGAGGGAACTCGCGCTGCGGCGTCGGCACCGCGACCACTACCTGATGCTGGCCGAGCACGTGGACGCGGAGTGGCTCGGGCCGAACCAGGTGGAGTGGCTGACGCGGTTGCGCCACGAGCGGGAGAACCTGGCCGCCGCGCTGGACTTCTGCCTCACCGAGCCCGGTGAGGGCCAGGAGGGGCTGCGGATGGCGGCCGCGCTGCGGTTCCTGTGGGTCGCGGACGGCTCGCTGCGCGACGGCCGCCGCTGGCTGGACGGCGCGGCGCGCGTCGCACCCGAGCCGACGCGCGAGCGGGCCCGCGCGCTGGCGGTGGGCGGGCTGGTCAGCGGGTTGCAGGGGGACACGCGGACGGCGCGGGCGCTGCTCGCGGAGGCGCGGGCGACGGCCGAGGACACCGAGGCCCGCGACGTGCTGGCCTCGCTCGCGCACACCGCCGGGACGGTCGAGCTGCTCGGCAACGACCAACGGGCCGCCGTGGAACAGCTGGACGAAGCGCTGCGCGGCGAGGAGCTGCTGCGGCACGACGGCATGGCGGTGCTGAGCCTGCCGAACCGGGCGCTGCTGGCGGTGTTCGCCGGGGACTTCGAGCGGGCGGTGGAGCTGTGCGAGCGGTGCCGGGAGATCTGCGAGGAGCACGGCGAGCTGTCGGCCCGGTCGTGGGCCGAGACGGTGCTCGGTCTCGTCCGCTGGCGCCAGGGCGACGTGGCGGGGGCGGTGGCGCTGCTGCACGCGGCGTTGCGGGTGAAGCGGCTGTTCGGCGATGTCATGGGGATCGTGACCGCCGTCGAGGTGGTGGCGTGGGTGGAGGCGTCGCGCGGGCGGGCGGCGTCCGCGGTCCGGTTGCTCACCGCGGTGGAGAAGCTGTGGCAGCCGCTCGGCGCGCACCTGTTCGGGGTCGAGCCGTACCTGTCCTGGCACGCCGACGCCGAGGCGCGGGCGAGGCAGCGGTTGTCCGCCGCGGAGCTGCGCTCGGCGCGGCTGCGGGGAGCGGCGTTCGGCCTGGACGACGCGGTCCGCCACGCGCTCGGTGAGCAGCAGGAGGCGTATTCGGACGCGCGGGCGCCGGTTGCGCTGACCCCGCGGGAGCGGCAGGTGGCGCGGCTGGTCGCCCAGGGCCTGTCGAACCGGCAGATCGCCGAGCAGCTGGTGATCGCCAAGCGGACGTCGGACAGCCACATCGAGCACATCCTGGCCAAGCTCGGGTTCACGTCCCGAGCCCAGATCTCCGCGTGGGTGGCCGAGCAGTCGGCGGAGTGATCAGGCGGTCAGGCCGAGCGGACGTGCCCGGGCGCGGCGGGCCGCCGAGACGACGGCCTGCCACGGCGGGGCGGCGTGGTGCGGGCCGCGCACCCACCGGGTGTCGTCCGGCGGCGGCAGCGCGAGGCGGCGCCCCGCGCGCACGCCCGTGACGCCGGCCGAGGTGAGGTCGTCCGGCACCACCCGGTCGCCGTCGGGCTGGGTGAGCAGCAGCCAGTGGTCGCCCACCACCAGCGCGGGTCCGGCGAGCAGGTGCACGGTCAGCACGTGCTGGACGTCGTGCGCCCAGTCGGCGGGCACGAGCACGGCGCTGACGCGCCCGCCGACGATGAGGGTCGGATTTCCGGTGCGGTGGTCGGGTTCCACCCACCAGCCGTAGGAGCGGTACTGCGTGCTGTGGTCCATCGTCCTTGGGGAGAGCGTTGCGGGTGTCGGCATGTGTCAGCGGAGCGGGTGCGGCGGCTTCCTGGCGCCGCCTCGTCGGACGGGTGGCACCCGCTCCGCTGAGGGGAGTGCCGAGCTGGCGGCGTCTGGGGCACGTGGCCGCCGCTCGGCCCGGTGGATACCTCCTCCCTCTTTCCACATGCCGTTGTGGGGACGTCGGTGGTCGGCGCGAGCCCAGGTGAGTGGGTCGGCCGGGTGGGCCTGCCGCGGGCTTCGCGGGCCCACCGTTTCCCTTCGGGGGTCCGGTGCTTCGTGACCGAACGTCCGAAGTGTGGACCTAAGACCCTGGTGTCCGGGGCGGGACATGTACCGATGCGCGTACCGAAGTCCGCGTCCGTATCACTCTTCCGAGTGAGCCGACACGGGGTCCGAACCCCGGGCGGGCTGCGCGGGCGAGCGGACGGCGATCCCTAACCTCGGAGCTCCCCGGTGATCGAGTTCGAGGAGGAGTCATGCGCACGGTCTTCCCGCACGGGGATGTGGACGCTTTCGAGGCCGCCCGCGCCGAGCTGGCGGAGCGGTTCGGCGGCGCGGCGGAACCGCTGGACTGCCTGCTGGAGGACCGGTTCGCCCGGGACGGCCTGCTCGCCTGGTGGACCGAGGAGGACCTGGAGCGCTTCCTGCTGGAGGTCGCCCCGCGGCGGCTGGTCGTCGCGGACTGGTCGGCGGTACCGGAGTTCCTGCACTCGTGGGTGGACTTCCTGGCGGGCGAGGGCCTGCTGTCGTCGCCGAGCCCGGTCGGCGCGCTGCACCGGGCGATCGACCGGGCGGTGCCCGGTTTCCTCGCGGCGATGGCCGACCCGGCGAGCTGGGGCCCGGAGAAGTCCTGGTCCGCGGCGATGCGCGAGTGCGGCGTCGACCCCGCCGACGACGCGCGGGTGGCGGAGTTCCTCGCCGCGGTCGACGAGGGGGCGGTGGAGGTCGACGAGGAGGGCGCCGCCGAGCAGGCGGACGACGCTCCGGCGGTGTGGCTGCCGCCGGTCGCCGTCGCCGAGGAGGAACCGCACGCCGCGACCGCGGCCGACTGCCCGCTGCTGCACCGGATCCGCGCGGTCCTGGACTGGGTGGGCGAAGGCCGCCCGGTGCCCCGGGAGTCCGATGTGGACGGACTGGCGGCGCGGCTGTCGGTGGACCGGTTCACGGCCGGGCTGCTGGTCGAGTGGGCGCGCGAGGCGCACCTGCTGCGCCGGGTCCACGACCGCCTGGTGCCGACGCTGCTGGCGCGTCCGCTGTCGGCCGAGCCGGACCTGCTGTGGAGCAGGCTGTGGCAGAGCTTCGTGCTGCTGGACGGCTTCACCGACGACGGGGAGCTCGACTCCGAGGACTTCGTCGAGGTGGTGCAGGCGGTGCTGTGCGCCCTGTACCCGCACGCGGACGCGGTCCCGCTGGAACTGGTGACCGACCTGGCGTGCCGGGTGCTGGACGGGACGTCCCGGCAGGCGGTGCACCGCGCGGTGACCCGGATCGTCGACCAGTGGGAGTCGATGGGCGCGCTCCGCCGCTACGAGACGACGGCGCCGGACGTGCTCGCGGAGATCGCCGAGCTGGTCCCGGCCGACCCGGACCCCACCATGGTCGAACTGCTGTCCGCGGGGGTCTGGGCGGCCCGCGGTTCGCTGCGCGCCTTCGGCTTCCTGGTCCCCGAGGTCGCCGACCTGGTTCCGCGACCGGCGGAGCTGCTGGCCCTGCTGGTCCCGGAGTGCTCCCCGGACGTGCTGGCCGAGCTGGTCCCGGCGTGGATCGCGCACCGGGGCGCGCCGGACGCCGCCGCGGAACTGGCGGCGCTGCTGCGCCGCGTGGACGACCCGTCGCTGCGCCTGACCGCGCTGTGGCTGCTGGAACGCACCGGCGACGACGGGGTGGCCGCGGTGCGCGGCCTGGCGGACGACCCGGTGGTGGGTCCGGCCGCCCGCGTGTGGTTGCAGGCCCGCGGCGCGTCCGACGACGTGGCCCGCCCCGAGGACGAGGTGTGGGTCGCGCTGGACGGCCTGGCGGCCTCGGACGCCCCGCACCTGCTGCTCGCGGAACTCCGCCGCCACTCCGCGGCCGAACAGCTCGACCTGCTCGAACGCGTCCCGACCGCGGGCCACGCCCAGGCCCCCGAGGTCCTGGACACCATCGCCCGCCACCACCCCGACGCGGAGATCGCGGCCGCGGCCCGGCGCTGCCTGGAGCGCGTGGGGTGCTGATTGCAACTCGGCATTACCCGTGCGGCTGACGCCAGCGGTGGCGTACCGGTGCCCGGATGCCCTACCGTGACCTGCGGAAACATCAGACCGTTCCAGCAGTCTTCAGTGACGTAGGACACACCTTGGTGTGTGTGTAACGACAGCCGGTGGTGCGTCGATATTGAGGATGACCCCGCGGTGCTGTCGGACCCCCGACCTGGCAGCATCGCGGGGCTTTCCAATTCCGGACGTCCCCGGATCCCGGGCCGCTCGGCCCACCAGATCTCCGAACGGATCAACGCCCCCGTCCGCGGGGTCGTTCCGCCATGCCCCGTGAAGCCCGACACGCATTGAGGAGGGAGCCGATGGAAGCCGTGATCGTCCTGATCGGCACCCTGGTGCCGACGATGGCCGCCACCGCTTTCTACGTCGGCGACCGCCGCGCGGCGAGACACCACCGCCGCGACTGACCGGACGACCCGTCGGCGTCCGGTGGCGCCCCCGTGACGCGCCGCCGGACCGGAACCTGCGGTCCGCCGCGACGAGCGCCGACGGCAGCGGCGGGCGCAGCGCCCGGCAGCCGCTCGGCGCGGCCTCCGGGAGCTTCCGCGACGAAATCCTGTCCAGGCCGAACTGACGGCTCACGAACCCTGACCGGGGCTCGCGGTGCTGAAGCCGAGGCGTTCGGCCGATGCGAGCAGGCGCCGGTCGTAGGTGACGAAGGTGAGCTCCTCGCCACTGGTGCCACCGAGGACGTGAGCGGTGGCGAGGTGGACCGCGTCGAGGCTGCGCAGGCCGTGATCGTCGTAGGCATCGCAACTGCTCCGCGACGGCCGCTATCGACCTGACGAGTGAGGATCGACTCGGGCGGCCGCACCCGTCGGAACACCCCTCGGACCGGTGTTGTTGACTCCGGGCGTGAGTGTCGAGCAGCAGCAGCGACGTGCCCGTGTCCGTGCCCCCGAGCTGGTCGGTCGTCGGTGGTTGAACACCGGCGGCCGGGAGCTCCGACTCAAGGACTTCCGGGGCAAGTGTCTAATTTTGGACTTTTGGACGTTTTGCTGCATCAACTGCCTGCACGTGCTCGACGAGCTGCGCCCGTTGGAGGAGGAGTTCGCCGACGAGGTGGTGGTCGTCGGGGTGCACTCGCCGAAGTTCGAGCACGAGGCCGATCCGGCGGCCGTGGCCGCGGCCGTCGAGCGGTACTCGGTGCACCACCCGGTGCTCGACGACCCGGAGCTGACGACGTGGCAGAACTACGCCGTCAAGGCGTGGCCGACCCTGGTCGTCGTCGACCCCGAGGGCTACGTCGTGCACGTCGCCGCCGGTGAGGGGCACGTCGAGGCGTTGCGCAGCGTCCTCGCCGAGGTGGTCGCCGAGCACGACGCGAAGGGGACGCTGCACCGCGGTGACGGCCCGTACGTGCCGCCGGAGGAACCGGACACCACGCTGCGCTTCCCGGGCGAGGTCGTCCCGCTCGCGGACGGGAACCTGCTGGTGTCGGACTCGGCGAACCACTCGTTGGTCGAGTTCGCCGCAGACGGCGAGACGGTGGTCCGGCGGATCGGTTCCGGCGCGCGCGGGCGGGCCGACGGGGCGCCGGAGGGCGCCTCGTTCGCCGAGCCCGGTGGCCTCGCGGTGCTGCCGGAGCACGTCGCCTCGCGGGTCGGGTACGACGTCGTGGTCGCCGACACCGTGAACCACCTGCTGCGCGGGGTGCGGCTCTCCGACGGGCGGGTCAGCACGCTGGCCGGGACCGGTGAGCAGTGGCGCGACGGCGCGGACTCCGGTCCCGCGCTCGACGTCCCGCTCACCAGCCCGTGGGACGTCGCCTGGTGGGAGCCGGCCGGGGGCGTCGTGATCGCCATGGCGGGCAACCACACGCTCGGCCTGTTCGACCCGGTCGCCCGACGGGTGCGGCGGTTCGCCGGGACGACCGTCGAGGGCCTGCGGGACGGCGACGCCGAGGAGGCGTTCTTCGCGCAGACGTCCGGACTCGCCGCCGACGGCGAGCGGTTGTGGCTGGTCGACGCCGAGACGTCCGCGCTGCGCTGGGTGGCGGCCACCGACGCGGGCGGCTTCGCCGTGCGCACGGCCGTCGGGAAGGGGCTGTTCGACTTCGGGCACGCCGACGGGCCCGCCGACCGGGCGCTGTTCCAGCACCCGTTGGGCGTGGCCGTGCTGCCGGACGGTTCGGTCGCGGTGTGCGACACCTACAACGGCGCGATCCGCCGCTACGAACCGGCGACCGACGAGGTGTCCACGCTGGCCACCGACGTCGCCGAGCCGTCCGGAGCGGCGGTGCTCGACGGCGAGCTCGTCGTGGTGGCCTCGGCCGCGCACCGGCTGGAGCGGCCGGTGCCGCCCGGTGTCGCCGCGCGGCTGGTGGAAGGCGCGTCGCAGCAGGTCAAGCGGCCCGACACGGAGATCGGGCGGGGCGAGGTGGAGCTCGCCGTGGTGTTCACCCCGCCGCCCGGCACCAAGCTCGACGACCGCTACGGGCCGTCGACGCGCCTGGAGGTCAGCGCCTCGCCCGAGCACCTGCTCGTCGAGGGAGCGGGCGTGGGCACCGACCTGACCCGCCGCCTGGTGCTGGCCGACGGCGTCGAGCACGGCGTGCTGCACGTGGTCGCCCAGGCCGCCAGCTGCGACGACGACCCGGAGGTCGAACACCCCGCGTGCCGGCTCACCAGGCAGGACTGGGGCGTCCCGGTCCGGGTCACCGAGTCCGGGCCGGCTCGGCTGCCGCTGGTGATGGGCGGTCTGGACACCGATCTGTGACGCCCTCGCCGACCATCGACGAGGCAACGGCAAGTAAACTTTTCGGGTGACCGATGCCAAGCTAGAGATCCAGATGCTGCATGACCGCGTCATGGTGCGGATCTCCCAGGAGTCCGGGGAGCGCCGCAGCACCGGCGGCATCGTGATCCCGGCGACCGCCCAGATGGCCAAGCGGCTGGTGTGGGGCGAGGTCTTCGGGGTCGGCAGCCACGTGCGCACCGTCAAGGTCGGCGACCAGGTGCTGTTCAACCCCGAGGACCAGTACGAGGTCGAGGTGCAGGGCCAGGCGTACCTGGTCATGCGCGAACGCGACCTGCACGCGGTGGCCAGCGAGGCGACCGAGCAGGGCACCGGCCTGTACCTGTAGGCCGCACCTTTCGTATCTTCACCCCCGCCGCAGTACCGATACGAGAAGGGGAAGCGGTGCCGGACAACCACGATCGCCCCGACGGTGCGGACCGGCCGACCGAACGGACCCGCACCGCGTCGGACCCGCAGGACACCGAGAGCACCACCCGGATCCCGCGCGTGCCGGACGAATCCGACGCCGAACGCACCGAGCAGTTGTCCGCGGTGCCCGCGGACTTCGCGGACTTCCCGCTGGGCGAGACGCAGTCGATCCCGGTCGTCCGGTCCGACGCGGGCTGGACCGGGAACCTGCCGTCCGAGCCGCCCCGGCGCCGACGGCGCGGGCTGGTCCGCGCGGGCATCACCGCGGGTGCGGTCGCCGGGGCGCTCGCCCTGCTCTACGTCGCCGACCTCGCGTTCAGCAGCGGCACGGTGCCCCGCGGCACGGTGGTGGCGGGCGTGCCGATCGGCGGTCTCGACAAGACCGCCGCCGAGCGGGAACTGCGCCAGCGGCTCGGCCCCGGGTTGCACGAACCCGTCGAACTGCGAGCCGGTGACCAGGTCGCCGCGCTGCCGCCGGACCGGGCCGGGCTCCGGATGGACTGGGCCGCGACCGTGGCGCAGGCCGGGAGCCAGCCGCTCAACCCGTTCACCCGCGTCGCCTCGCTGTTCACCGTCCGCGAGGTCGCCCCGGTCAGCCACGGCGACCGGGAGCAGCTGGTGCGCGCGCTGCGCGACCTCACGCCGCGGCTGGACCGGGAGGCCGCCGAGGGCACGATCCGCTTCGAGGGCGCCAAGCCGATCCCGGTGGACCCGGTGACCGGGCAGCACGTCGACGTCGAGGCGGCCACCGACGTGGTGCTCAACGACTGGGCCAAGGACGGCCCGGTCCGCCTGCCGATCGCCGAACAGCCGGTGACCACCACGTCCGACGGCGTGCGCCGGGCGCTGCACGAGGTGGCCGAGCCCGCCGTGTCGGCGCCGGTCTCGGTGCGCGGCGAGGGCAAGGACGCGGTCCTCGCGCCCGAGGCGATCGCCGCCGCGCTGCGGTTCGAGCCGGACGGCCGGGGCGGTCTGAAATCGCACGTGGACTTCCCGGCCGTGGTCGGTGCGGTGGAACCGCAGCTGCGGGACACCACCCGGCCCGGCAAGGACGCCGAGATCGTGCTGGAGGGGGCCGCGCCGGTCGTGCACCCGTCGGAGAACGGCCGCGGCATCGACTGGGACAAGAGCTTCGAACCGCTGTCGGAGGTCCTGAAGAAACCGCAGGACCGCAGCGTGCAGGCGGTGTACGTGGACCAGCCGCCGAAGCTGACCACCGAGCAGGCCGACCAGCTCGGCGTGCGCGAGGTCGTCGGCGAGTTCACCACCGGCGGCTTCGAACCCGCGTCCGGGGCGAACATCCGGCGCGTCGCCGAGCAGGTCAACGGCGCGCTGATCAAGCCGGGCGAGACGTTCAGCCTCAACGGGCACACCGGGCCGCGCGGCGTCGCCCAGGGGTACGTGGAGTCGGGCGTGATCGAGAACGGCCGCCCGGCCCGCGCCGTCGGCGGCGGCATCTCGCAGTTCGCCACCACGCTCTACAACGCCTCCTACTTCGCGGGCATGAAGGACGTCGAGCACAAGGCGCACAGCTACTACATCAGCCGGTACCCGGCGGGCCGGGAGGCGACGGTCTTCCAGAACCCGGACGGCAGCAGCGTCATCGACGTCAAGTTCCGCAACGTCGCGCGCAGCGGCATCCTCATCACCACCCGGTGGACGCCGTCCTCGATCACCGTGACGCTGTGGGGCACCAAGCAGTTCGACGTGACCTCGCAGACCAGCGAGCGCAGCGACGTCAAGCCGCCGCAGGAGAAGGTGGTGCCGCCGGGCGAACCGTGCAGCGCGAGCAAGGGGAACGCGGGCTTCACCGTCTACGACACCCGCACGATCCGGGACATCACGAACGGTCAGGTCAACACCGAACGCAAGAAGACGGTGTACAACCCGCAGCCGATCATCCACTGCGGACCGCCGCCGCCCTGATCCGACCGGCGCAGCGCGCTCCCTGGGGAGTGTTTCGGAAGTGCTTTGCGTGGCGGTGCCGGTAGCGGAACCTCAGCGGCCCGCCCGTCACCCGACCACCACCCCCCAACGAGGCGCTGCGCGCCACAGCCACACCGGCTCCGGAAGCCCCTCCTGATGTATGCCCAATACACGGCGTCGGGGCTGTCCTCGCGAGCCGACCGCTGAGAACCCGCGGCGGTGCCGGTTGCGAGACCACTCACCGAAAGAGAAGGCGGCTCACGCCGCTTATAGAACACGCGCTAGCGGGCGAACTCGGCGAGCAGGCCCGGGTGCGCGGCACCGTCGATCGGGATCGTCTCGCTGCGTTGCAGGCGGTAGCCGTGCGCGCCGAACACGTGCTGCACCCCGCCGTCGTCGGCGTGCGACCAGCCTTCCGGTGCGCAGGGGTTCGCGGCGGGCCCGGTCAGGCCGAGATCGCCGCCGGACACGGCCGACGGACCGAGGCCCCGCGCGGTTCCCGCCAGCTCCCGGCACTGCCGCGCGGCGACCGCGGCGTCGGGGGAGAGCTGGGTCGTGCACGCGGCGGCCTTCGAGTACGGCACGCACAGCACCACGCGCTGTTCGTTGGCGCCGTCCTGCGCGGTGTACGGCTTGATGACCGACCGGCCGGCAGCCCCCAGGTCGGGGTCGGTGAGGATGCCGACGCCGTAGTCGCCGCGGTTGTCCCGGCACCCGAGCGGACCACCGGTCGCCCGGTCGCGGGAGGGCGCGAACGCCCACAGGTATCCGGTTTCCCGGGTCATGCGCGTGATGTCGGGGGCGCAGACCTCGTCGAGCGTCACCACCGCGGGTTTGCGCCGGTGGATCGCGGCGATGGCGGAGTCCACCGACCGCCCCGCCGAGTAGCAGGGCGCGAACCCGCCGTCGCACAGGTTGAGCTGGAGCACGTCGAACGGTCCGGCAGCCTGCGCGGGCGCGGCCGGGATCAGCAGCCCGGCCAGCGCGACCAGCGCAGCGAGCGCTCGCCCGGCCGAACGCCGTCGTGATCGGACGGCACGTTCCATGACGACCTCCTCGGGGATGTCGCCGCGGATGCGGCACGTGCGCAGTGTCGTCAGCGGTGGTGACCGTGTTCGACCGCCGGATGGTCTAGTGGCCAGTTCTCGACAACCGACCGAATACCGATGAAATGCGTTCGAAACGAACGAAGTCTGTGCATCGGCAACGACGAATGGCACGATTCGACCACCCGGCCGCGAACCGCGAGGAGGACGCCGTGGCCCGTCGAAGATCGTCCCTGGTCATGTTGCCGGTCACGGCCCTGCTGGCGGCGGCGTGCGCGCAACCCACCACGACCGAGGCCGGCGGCCCCGTCCAGCTGGTGCGCCCCGGCGAGCTCACCACCTGCACGCACCTGCCCTACGAGCCCTTCCAGTTCCCGCAGGGCGGCCACATCGTCGGTTTCGACGTGGACCTGGTGGACCTGGTCGCGCGGAACCTCGGCGTGCGGCAGAACATCGTCGACACGCCGTTCGAGGGCATCCAGTCCGGCGAGTCGCTCAACAGCGGCCTGTGCGACGTCGCCGCCGCGGCCATGACGATCAACGACGTGCGCAAGCGGAACATGGACTTCTCCGACCCGTACTTCGACGCCGAACAGGCGTTGCTGATCCGCCGGGGCGCCGGCCACCGGGACCTCGCCGCGCTGCGCGGCAAGCGGCTCGGGGTCCAGCTCGGCACCACCGGCGAGGAGTACGCGAAGAAGAACGCGGCCGCGTTCGGCTACCAGATCGTGCAGTTCGAGGACCTCGCGCTCCAGGAGACCGCGGTGCAGACCGGCCAGGTCGACGCGGCCATCAACGACAACGGCGTCCTCTACCACTTCGCCCGGCAGCACCCGGACACCGAGGTGACCGCGGAGTTCCCGACCGGCGACCGCTACGGCATCGGCATCCGCAAGGGCAACGCCGCGCTGCTGCGCAAGGTCGACGACGTGCTGGGCGAGGCCCACCGGTCCGGCGAGTACGACCGGATCTACGAGAAGTGGTTCGGCAGGAAGCCGCGGTGACGCCATGACCACGCTCGAACGTCCCGCCCGCACGGGTCGCCGGCGGCGCGAACGGATCGGCCGCGGGGTGCAGTACGCCGTGCTGGTCGTGGTGCTGGTGCTGGTGGTCCTGTTCGCCGACTGGGGCCGGATCGCCCGCGCGTTCCTCGACGTCGACGTCGCGGCCGCGCAGTTCCCCGAGGTGATCACGACCGCCCTGGTGAACACGATCGTCTACACCGCGCTCGGGTTCGGTTTCGGCCTCGGCCTGGGAATCGTGCTGGCGTTGCTGAAGATGTCCTCGGTCGCCCCGTACCGGTGGATCGCGACCGGCTACATCGAACTGTTCCGCGGGCTGCCCGCGCTGCTGGTGTTCATCGCGTTCGGGTTCGGCGTGCCGATCGCCTTCCAACTGCGGTTCGACATCTACTCGACGGTGATGCTCAGCCTCGGCCTGGTCGGCGCGGCCTACATCGCCGAGACGATCCGCGCCGGTATCCAGGCGGTTCCGCGCGGCCAGGTGGAGGCGGCCCGCTCGCTGGGCATGTCCCGGGCGCGCACCACGGTCACCGTGGTGATGCCGCAGGCGTTCCGGATCATCCTGCCGCCGCTGACCAACGAGCTGATCCTGCTCACCAAGGACTCCTCGCTGATCTACCTGCTCGGGTTGTCGGCCGACCAGTACGAACTGGCGAAGTTCGGCCGCGGCGCGCTGAACCAGTACCAGTCGCTGACGCCGGTGCTGGTGGCGGGACTGTGCTACTTGCTCATCACGATCCCGCTGTCGCGCGTCTCCGACCTGCTGGAACGCCGCTACGGCGGGGTGCGGACCAAGGGGGCGGCGTGAGCGACGCGGTCGTGGAGATCTCCGGGCTGCGCAAGTCCTTCGGGCAGCAGGAGGTGCTGCGCGGCATCGACCTGCGGGTGGCGCGCGGCGAGGTGGTGTGCGTGATCGGGCCGTCGGGGTCCGGGAAGTCGACGCTGCTGCGCTGCGTGAACCTGCTGGAGGAGCCCACGGCGGGCCGCGTGGTGGTCGACGGCGCCGAACTCACCGACCCCGAGGTGGACCTCGACGCCGCCCGGCGGCACATCGGCATGGTGTTCCAGCAGTTCAACCTGTTCACCCACCTGCGGGTGCTGGACAACCTGACGGTGGCCCAGCGCAAGGTGCTCCGCCGGGACCGGGCGGAGGCCGAGGCGGTCGCCCGGCGGAACCTGGACCGGGTGGGGCTCGCGGAGAAGGCGGACGCCATGCCCGCCCAGCTGTCCGGCGGCCAGCAGCAGCGGGTCGCGATCGCCCGGGCGCTGTCCATGGACCCGCGCGTGATGCTGTTCGACGAACCGACGTCCGCACTGGACCCGGAGCTGGTGGGCGACGTGCTCGGCGTGATGCGCGGTCTCGCCGACGAGGGCATGACGATGCTGGTCGTCACGCACGAGATGCAGTTCGCCCGGGAGGTCGCCGACCGGGTGCTGTTCGTCGACGACGGCCGCGTCGTCGAACAGGGCGCACCGTCCGAGGTGATCGCGGCGCCGAAGGAGCCGCGCACCCGCACGTTCCTCGCCCGCGTCCTCGATCCCACCCACACCGTCCCGGAGTGACCGGCCGCCGGGTTTCACGTGGAACCGGCGTTGGGCCGTCCCGGTGCATCGGGCGGGTGAGCGCAACCGGCCGCGACGATCACACGTCGGAGTGACAGGAGTGGGAGTGCCGCTCCCCGCGTGTCATCAACGAGTCGGGGGACGCCGTGCCGGGCATGCCGTGGGACAGCAACGGGCCGCTGACCGCTGCCGAGCAGCGCTTCGAGGACCAGCTCAGGCAGGGGCACCGCGGCGCACCGCCGGTGCCCCCGCTCGACGTCGACGACGACCAGGCGGGCCCGGACCGGGTGATCCGCGGCGAGTACCTCAGCCGTCGCCTGGCCGACGCGCCGCACGAGGGCGGCGGACAGCCGTTCTCCCGGCGCGGTGTCCAACAGCTGGTGATCGCCATCGAGGACGCCGTCATCACCGGACGTCTCGACCTGCGCGCGGCGGAAGTGCCGTACCTGCTGGAGTTCGTGCGCTGCCGGTTCGAGCAGGCGCCCGACCTGCGCCAGGCCAGGCTCGCCGGGCTCGCGCTGTGGCACTGCCGCTTCCCCGGTCTCGACGCGCGGAACCTCAGCACCAGCAACGACACG
Organism: Saccharopolyspora rosea; assembly: GCF_025643595.1. Lineage (GTDB taxonomy): Bacteria > Actinomycetota > Actinomycetes > Mycobacteriales > Pseudonocardiaceae > Saccharopolyspora > Saccharopolyspora rosea. Next base: position 6,482,200 of record NZ_CP102826.1, on the reverse strand, counting down.
GTGTTGCGGCACTGCACCAGCGAGGGCGGCATCGTCGATCTGGCCGACGCCGAACTCGGCGGATCGCTGCTGCTCAACGACAGCGAGCTGCGCAACCCCGGCCACCGCGCGATCTACGCGGACCGGCTGTCGGTCTCCGGCGCGCTGCTGGGCCTGCGGTTGCGGACGTCCGGGGAGATCCGCATCCCGGGCGCGAAGATCGGCGGCAACCTGAACCTCTCCGGCGGATCGCTGCGCAACCGCGGCCGCAACGCGGTGAACGCCACCGGGATCCAGATCGGTGGCAGCCTGCGCCTGGACGTCGACCCGGCCAGCGGTGGCCCGTGCAGCGTCGCCGGGATGCTCTACCTGCCCAGCGCGCACATCTCCGGCGATCTGCGGCTGCGCGACGCCGTGCTGGAACCGGGCATGGCTCCGCCGCGCCGCGGCGAGTCCAGGCACGACGACCCGGTCAGCGCGCTCATCGCCGACCGCTGCGAGATCCGCGGCGACGTGCAGCTCGACCAGGACTTCCGCAGCGGCGGCACGATCCGCATGGTGAGCGCGAAGATCGGCGGTGACCTGCGGATGTCCGGAGCCCGGGTCGACCTGAGCTGGTCGCGTTCGCTCGCCGCCTCGGTCGAGCAGCCGCTGCGCGCGCTGCACCTCGACGGCACCGAGATCCTCGGCAACCTGGAGGCGTCCCAGGTGGTGCTGCGCGGCCAGCTGCGCATGGCCGACGTCCACGTGCACGGCAGCTTCCAGCTCACCAGGGCCACGTTGTTCGGGCCGCGCACCGACGTCGTGCAGGCCGGTCGCATCCGGGTGGGCAGCAACCTGGACTGCCGGGAAGCCGACGTGCGCGGAACGCTGCAACTGCAGGGCGCCCAGATCGGCGCCAGCATCGACCTGCGGTCCGCGCAGCTGCTCAAACCCGCCTGGCACCGGCACCGCATGGCCTACAAGTCCTCGTTGGACCTGCGGGCGAGCAACATCGCCCGCGACCTCGTCTGCGCGTCCGGCGCCCGCACCTTCCGCGCCGAAGGCGAGGTGCAGTTGCGCCGCGCGGAGATCGGGCGGCAGGCCAACTTCTGGGGCTGCGAGCTCGGGGACGGCAGCGCGCGCAACGCCATCAACGCGTTCGGCCTGGTGACCCAGGAACTCACGCTGCTGCCCGGGACGCCACCGCTGGGACGCGTCGTGCTGCGCCGAGCGCAGTGCGAACTGCTCGCCGACAACGCCGAGCTGTGGGACGCCTCCGGTGGCGTCGACGTCGAGGACTTCACCTACGACAGCTTCTCCGACCCCGTCGAGCCGACCGACCAGGCGCGCGTCCTGGAACGCCTGGAGTGGCTGCGCAGCACGGCGGGCGGGCGCTACCAACCGGGCCCCTACGACCAGTTGGCGCGGGTGTTCCGCGGCAACGGCAACGAGGAACTCGCCGTGACCGTGCTCATCGAGAAGCAGCGCCGCCGCTACCAGGCGATCGCCGCGGCGAGCCGTCCGGCGCTGCGCTGGCCGGTGCGGCTGTGGAGCCTGCTGCAACTGGTCACGGTCAGCTACGGCTACCGGCCGCTGCGCGCGCTGATCTGGCTGGTGGTGCTGACGGCGGCGGGCACCTCGTGGTTCAGCTTCCACGAGCTGACGCCGATCAACGCCGACGACCACCCGGTGTGGAACCCACTTCTGTACACAGTGGACCAACTGCTGCCGATCATCAACCTCGGCAACGACAACATGTGGCAGGCACGAGGCGTTTCGCAGTGGATCACCGTGGTGCTCATCGCGGCGGGCTGGGTGCTGGCCACCACCGTCGCCGCGGGTGTCAGCCGAGCGCTACGCCGCGAGGCGTAAAAGCCGGGACGGTGGAGTGAATTCGCGGGCCACGTGGTTTCGGCCGTGCTAGATCGGGTTGGCCGAACATCCGCTCCTGGCAGGAGGTCCGCGTGGGAATCCGTCGACGTTTCGCCCTGCTCGGCGCCGCACTCGCCGCGGCCACCGCGCTGTCCCCGACCGCACAGGCCGCCGGTGCTCCCGAGTACGTGGCGCTGGGCGACTCGGCGGCGGCCGGACCGCTGGTGGGCAGCCAGAACCCGAACATCGTCTGCCTGCGCTCGAACACCAACTACCCGCGGGTGGCGGCCCAACTCCTCGGCGCCCGGCTCACCGACGTGACCTGCTCGGGCGCCAAGCTGGCGGCGTTCGCCGGGCACCAGTGGGGCTTCCTGGCGCCGCAGTTCAACGCGCTGTCGGAGCGCACCGACCTGGTCACCGTCACCATCGGCGGCAACGACGTCGACCTGGTCGGCGCGGCGGTGTCCTGCCTCAACGCCTTCCCCGAGCCGGTGGGCCGGTCGTGCCGGGACCGGTTCACCGCGGGCGGCCACGACCAGCTCGCCGAGCGCATCGACGCGATCGGTCCGCAGGTGGGCCGGGCGTTCGCCGAGATCCGGCGCCGCGCCCCGCACGCCCGCCTCCTGGTCGTCGGGTACGCGACCTACATCCGCCCGAGCGGTTGCTACCCGACCCAGCCGATGTGGGCCCGCGACGCGACCTACATCCAGTCCAATGTGGACCGGTTGAGCGCGCTGCTCTCGCGCGAGGCCACCGCGCACGGCGGCGAGTTCCTCGACCTCGCGCCGGTCAGCCGCGGCCACGACGCGTGCGCTCCACCGCACCAGCGCTACATCGAGGGCGTCGTGCCGTCCCGCTTCACCGCGCCGCTGCACCCGAACGCCGCGGGCATGGACGCCTTCGGCCGCGCCGTGGCCACCGCCGTCGGCTCCTCGAAGTCGTGACGACCGGTCGCGCGGAGCACGTCGTGGAACAGCTCCTACGGCCCCAGCAACGTGGTGAGGCGTGGGGAGTAGGTGTGGTCCAGGACCAGCGATGCCGCGCCGACGGCACCCGCGTCCTCGCCGATGAGCGCGGTCTGGACGTGGACGGGCCGGACGCGGGACGCCCACACCTGGTCCCGGACCACCTTCGCGACCCGGTCCCGGACGAGTTCGGCGACGTGGCGCAGCGCCGGGCCGCCGAGCACCACGCGGTCCACGTCCAGCACGCTGACCACCGACGCGAGTGACTGGCCGAGGCGCGTCGCGGCCTGGCGCAGCACGCGCACCGCCGCGGTGTCGCCGTCGGCGGCGCGGCGGCACAGCTCGTCGTAGGCGTCGGCGACCGACTCGCCCTTCGGCGTCGCCCCGGCGTCGCGCCACGCGGCGACGATCGCGCGCGTCGAGCAGTACGCCTCCAGGCACCCGCGGCGACCGCAGTGGCACGCGCGGCGACCGCAGTGGCACGCGCGGCCGCCACCGCTGTGCACGTGCCCGATCTCGCCCGCGTTGTTGCTGACACCGCGATGCACCTGGTCGCCCAGCACGACGCCGATGCCGACCCCGGACCCGAGGTAGACGTAGACGAACGACCCGGCCCGCTCGGCGCCGCCCGCCCAGCGCTCACCGATGGCCGCGGCGGTCGCGTCGTTGTCCATGACGACCGGGATCCCGGCGCGCTCCTCCAGGACGTCGGCGAGCGCGACGTCCGGCCAGCCGTCGAGGTTCGGCGGCTCCAGGACGGCGCGGTGCGCCGCGTCGAGCGGACCGGGCACCGCGAGCCCGACGCCCAGGACCCGCGCGGTGTCCACGCCGGAGCGCCGGACGAGCTGGTGGAAGGTGCGGGTCAGGCCGCCGACCACCGCGGACGGCGTGGCACCGGCGGGCACCCGGCGGTGGCTGCGCAGCCGCACCCCGCCTGCCAGGTCCAGCAGGACGCCGGTGATCCGCTCGGGGTCGAGGTGCAGGCCGACCGACGAGTACGCGTCGGGAACGACCTTGAGCAGCACGCGGCGCTTGCCGCCGTTGGAGGGCGCGTGGCCGTTCTCGGTGACCAGCCCGTCGGCCATCAGCGCGCGGACGATGTTGGACATGGTCTGCGCGGTCAGCCCGGTCCGGCGCGCGAGTTCGACCCTGCTGACCTCGCCGTGCTGCCGGATCGTGTCCAGCACGACCGCCCTGTTGAACCCACCCACCCGCGGCAGATTGGTGCCCTGCCAGGACTCCCTCGCCATCGGCGCTCCTCGTGCCGCGCGAGAAGCGCGACGATTCGACTTCATCCATCGAATGGAACGAAACGCGCCCAAGAGTGTTATGCGGGTCTCAGGTCCGGCGCAAGGCTCCGCTCGGGGAGCCGGCGGGAGCCGAGTGCAGCGGCGTCCTCTGTGGACCAGGGCGGGAAACGGAGAACGGGCGGTGCGGGGAGGACCCCGCACCGCCCGTGCCAGGTGGTTCTTGGTCGTTCAGCGCAGCTGCGGCCTCCCGCTCACCCCCAGAACGCCTGAGTCTCGCTGCGATGACCGGGCTCTGCCCGACTCCCCCTTGTCGGAGTTCTTCTCCCCGCTCCCGTCGTCCTCGTTGCGCAGCGCGACGAACACCGCGACGACCGCCACGAGGGACAGGGCCAGCATCGCCAGATCAGCCATGACGCACCTCCTCGGCTGACCGGTACCCGCCGGGTTTCGGCGTTACCGGTGGGACGCGGCCAGTGTCCGCCGGGTTGCGCGTCGTCGGCGAATTCTTTTCCGGACATCCCGGCGCGGGGGTGACTGCTCATGTCCAGATCGACAAAACGGTGTTTCCCCGAAAGAGCTTCGCGTCTTCTGGGGAAACACCGCACGAATGCGCACGTTTAGCGCTGATCCACTCGGGACGGGTGGAATCCGGGGCTTCCCACGGCGCGCCTGGAACTCCACCCGTCCGAGTGTCACTCGGTTCAGTAACCGAGTCGCTGCTTGAGGGCCGCGAGCTCGTCCTTCATCGAGCTCGGCAGCGCCTCACCGATCGTGTCGAACCACTCCTCGATCAGCGGGATCTCGGCCTTCCACTCCTCGACGTCGACCTTGAGGGCCTGCTCGACGTCCTGGTGCGGGGTGTCGAGACCGGACAGGTCGATGTCGTCCGCGGTGGGCACCCGGCCGATCGCCGTCTCGGCGGCCGCGGCCCGGCCCTCGATCCGCTCGATGATCCACTTCAGCACCCGGGAGTTCTCGCCGAAGCCCGGCCACACGATCTTCTCGCCGGCGTCGTCGCGGCGGAACCAGTTGACGTAGAAGATCCGCGGCAGCTTCGAGGCGTCGGCCTCCTTGCCCACGTTGACCCAGTGCTGGAAGTAGTCGCCGACGTTGTAGCCGATGAACGGCAGCATGGCCATCGGGTCGCGGCGCACCTCGCCGACCTTGCCCGCCGCGGCGGCGGTCTTCTCCGACGACAGCGTGGCGCCCATGAACACGCCGTGCTGCCAGTCGAAAGCCTCGTTCACCAGCGGGACCGTGGTCTTGCGGCGGCCGCCGAACAGGATCGCCGAGATCGGCACGCCCTTCGGGTCGTCCCACTCCGGCGCCAGGATCGGGCACTGCGACATCGGCGTGCAGTAGCGCGAGTTCGGGTGCGCGGAGGGGACGTCCGACGCGGGCGTCCAGTCGTTGCCCTTCCAGTCGGTCAGGTGCTCGGGCTCGCCCTCCATGCCTTCCCACCAGACGTCGCCGTCGTCGGTGAGCGCGACGTTGGTGAAGATGGAGTTGCCCTGCTCGATGGTGCGCATCGCGTTCGGGTTGGTCTTCCAGTTGGTGCCCGGCGCGACGCCGAAGAACCCGGCCTCCGGGTTCACCGCGTACAGCCGGCCGTCCTCGCCGAACCGCATCCACGCGATGTCGTCACCCAGCGTCTCGACCTTCCAGCCCGGGATGGTCGGCTGCAGCATCGCCAGGTTCGTCTTGCCGCACGCCGACGGGAACGCCGCGGCGACGTAGTAGACCTGGTTCTCCGGGGAGATCAGCTTGAGGATCAGCATGTGCTCGGCGAGCCAGCCCTCGTCGCGGGCCATCGCCGAGGCGATCCGCAGCGAGTAGCACTTCTTGCCCAGCAGCGCGTTGCCGCCGTAGCCGGAGCCGAAGCTCCAGATCATCCGCTCCTCGGGGAAGTGGGTGATGTACTTGATGTCGTTGCACGGCCACGGGACGTCCTGCTGGCCCGGTTCCAGCGGAGCACCGACGGAGTGCAGCGCGGGCACGAAGTCGCCGTCCTCGCCCAACCGCTCCAGGACCCGGGGGCCCATCCGCGTCATGATGTGCATCGACACCACGACGTACTCGGAGTCGGTGATCTCCACGCCGAGCTTCGGCGGATCGGCGTCCAGCGGGCCCATGCAGAACGGAATGACGTACATCGTGCGACCACGCATGCAGCCCCGGTAGAGCTCCGTCATGGTCGCCTTCATCTCGGCGGGGTCCATCCAGTTGTTGGTGACCCCGGCGTCTTTCTTCTCCCGCGAGCAGATGAAGGTCCGCTCCTCGACCCGTGCCACGTCGCTCGGGTCCGAGGCCGCGTGGAAGGAGTTGGGCTTGTCGGTCAGCCGGGTGAAGGTGCCCGCCTCGACCAGGCGATCAGTCAGCCGCGTCCATTCCTCCTGCGAACCATCGCACCATACGACCTGGTCAGGGGTGGTGAGCTCGGCTACCTCGCGGACCCACGCGAGCAGCCGTTCGTGCGTGGTCGGTGCCTGGTCGAGACCGGGGATGGTCAGTGCGGTCATCGCGTCGTGTCTCCTGACTGGGCGCCACAGCCCGGATTCGTTCACCGACGGCGACGCCGCCGTCGGCGTTTCAAGGGAATGCTCCGCCCGGCCCGGAGGCCGAGTGGATTGGAAAGGGATGCAACGAGGCTAACGGCGTTGACCGCGCCCAATGGAGATCAGGGTTGTCGGTTCTCTCACAAGAACGATAAGGGAATCGATTCAGTACGGATCTTTTCAATGGTCTGGACGAAAATCTCGCCGCGTTCCGAACGTCTGGTCCCAGATTTTCCGGCGAACCGGACCGCTCGCGCGAACGACATCGCGCGGCGCACCGCGTCCGGGCGACGAAAAACCCGCCCGGCGAAGTCGTTCGCCCGGGCGGGTTCCGCGGGTTGCGTCAGCTCCAGAGCACGTCCGAATCCGGTCGCGGCCGGGTGTCGGCGGCCTGCTGCGCCGGCGCCGGGTCGTGCGGCGCGGGCCGGTCGAACGACCACGCGCGGTCATCGGTCCAGACCTTGTCGTCGGCGGCCCCGGACGGCCCGGCCGGCGGATTGGGCTGGAAGTTCCCGTCCTGGCCGACCTTGCCCTGCTGCACGACCTCCCACTGCCCGTCCGGGGCGTGGTGCCGGACCGTGACATCACCGGTATCGGTGACTTCCACGACCTGGTCCGCCGAGCCGTCGCCATCGAAGTCGGTGACCAGCATGGTTCCGTGGTCGGTCGGCACGACCGCGGTGTCCGGGCGGCCGTCGCCGTCGGTGTCCTCGGTGGCCGGGCCGACCGGGTGCTGCCCGTCCGGCGCGTCGATGACCATCTGCTGCCCGCCGTGGTCGTCCGGCGGACCGGCCTGCGGGTGCTGCTCGGGCTGCTCGCCGTGCCACTGCCCGGTGGCGGGGTCGAACCGCGCCTGGCTGACCACTTCTCCGTCGCCGTTCACGGTCTGCGTCACGTCCGCGACACCGTCGTGGTTCTCGTCGATGTAGGCGACGAAGCCGTCGTCGGTCATCACCGCGACCGTGTCGTCCACACCGTCGTGGTCCAGGTCGTAGTTGGCCTCGGCGGTGTACTCCTCGCCCTCGACGGTGATCTTGATGTCGCCGTCGCCCGCACCCTGGTCCTCGATGTACACGTCGCCACCCCTCAGCCGCCGGTCAGCTCCGGTCCGTAACTAGGACGCAGGGTAGAGGTCACCGGTTCCCGGTTTGCAGGGCCGTTGGTGTTGCCGCGCGTCAGTCGGTGCCGTCGCGGAGGCCGCGGATGGCGCCGAGCAGGTGTTCGGCCCGTTCGCGGCCGGACGTGGCCTCGGCGAGGTGGCGGTTGACCTCCTGGAGCTGGCGGCTGCGTTCGGCGGCGTCCATCTTCAGGGCCTTGTCGACCTCCCGGAGTTCGCCCTCGATCGCCTCGATGCGCCGGGTCAGGGCGTCGTCGAGGGCCAGCGACAGCTGCTGTTCGGCCTCGATGAGCTGTTCCGAGACCAGCTGGTCGAGGGTCGACCGGGCGTCCGCGATGGCCTCGGTGAGCCACTGCTTCATGTGCTGCTTGTCCGCGGCGTGCTTGCGGATCCGCGCCATCCACCAGCCGGCTCCGAGCCCGAGCACGATCGTCACCGGGAGCACGACCGGGTTCAGCGCGGCGATCCCCAGCCCGGCCAGCGGCATCGCCGCCGCGCGTCCCACGCCGAGACCACCGGAAACGCCCATGAACACCAGCAGCTTGTCCTCCGCGGTCGGCGGCCGGCGGTCCGGCGGGCGCAGCGCGACCGGTGCCTGCACGCCGCGCGCGAACTGCGAGCGGATCACGTCCAGCTCCTCGGCGGAGAACAGCTCCGCCAACGACTGCTCGGCCACCGCCGCCAGCCGCGCCGACAGCATCGCCGAGACCCGCGACGACGCCATCTGCAGCGCGATGTCGACCTGCTGCGGCAGTTCGGGCAGGCGGTGCCGGTCGGCGGTGTCGATCTCGCGGCGGAACCAGTTCTGCACCTCGCGCACCTGGCGGGTGACCTCGTGGCTGGACTCGACGCGGGTGCGCTGGATCTCGCCGCGCAACCGGACCTGCCAGCCGCGGGTCGACGACCGGCGCGCCGCGTGCAGTTCGTCGCGGCGGCGGCGCAGCGCCTCCGCCTCGTCCTCGCCGACGGTCAGCGCCCGCTTCTCGGACTCCAGCTTCGCGGTCAGCTCACCGAGCACTGTGGACAGCGCGCGCATCGTGTTGGCCTCGCCGAGCATCGCCGACCGGCCGCCGATCAGCCGTTCCAGCTCGGCGCGCAGCTCGGCGATCCCGGACTTCTGCCGGAGCAGCTCGGCGGCCTGCTCGCTCGGCGCGGTGGCCGCGAGGTCCTGCATGCGGGCCGACACCGGGTGGATCGGCGCGTCGGCGAAGCGCGGCGCGTGCGCCGCGAGCAGCCTGCGGTCCTCCTCCAGGACCTGCCGCCAGCCGCGGTGCTGGTCGGTCTTGGCCAGCGCGAACACCACGGTCTCCACCCGTTCCGCGGCTTTGTGCAGGAAGTCCAGCTCGCCGCGGGTGAACGGGGCCGAGGCGTCGACGACGAACAGCAGCGCGGTCGCCGCTGCCGCCGCCTCCAGCGCCAGCTCGCCGTGCACGGTCCGCAGTCCGCCGACGCCCGGAGTGTCCACAACGGTCACCCGGGAGAGCTCGTCGAGCGGTGCCTCGACGCGGACGTAGCGCGGTGGCAGCGCGCCTTCCGGCAGCTGCCCGCCGGCCTTGGTCCAGTCGGGCAGCTCGGCGAGGTCGAAGCGCACCGGGTCCTGCTTGCCCGGGTAGCACGCGTAGGCCGCCCACTCCGAACCGCGCTCGAACCGCAGGTACGTCGCGGTCGCCACATCGGCGTCCACAGGGGACAGTCCGGGCTGGCCCAGCAGGGCGTTGACCAGGGAGCTCTTGCCCCGGTTCGTCTCGCCGACCACCACGACGCCGGGGGTCTTCGGGCGGCTGCGGCGCACCTGGTCGACCCACTCGGCGGCGGCGGAATCGGCTTCGCGGAGCAGCGCGAGCAGCTTGTCCCGGGTCTGCTTCACCTGTTGCGGCAGGCCCGCGGCCACCGCGATTCCGGACGCCGGAGTGGTCATCGACGCTCCTCCCTCATCTCGGCCGGGGCGGCTCGGGACGCGACTGGTACACCGTGACGATCGGCGCGCGCAGCAGCCGGTCGCGGTCGGCGAAGCCGACCACCTCGGTCTCGGCGATCACACCGTCCAGCTGCGGGTCGTCGGTGGGCACGGTGCCGCCCGCCTCGTGGTGCGCCGGGTCGAACCGCTCCCCGTCCGGGCGCAGCGCGGCGACCCCGACGCCGTCGAGCCCCTCGACCAGCCGTTCCACCACGCCCGAGCTGCGGGCGCGGTCCAGCGCGTACAGGCACAGCCGGATCAGCTCCGCCCGTTCGGCGAGCGCGCGGCTGAGCGGATCGGTGCGGGGGTCACTCGTCACGGCGGTCATGTCTGTCCCCTGCTCGGCGTCGGTGTCCGGGTCCGCGTCCGGCCCCGCTGACCGCTCGGACGTCCCCGACGGCGCCTCGGTTCCACCTTCGGGTGAAATCTTCGCGCGCTTCCGCCACACCGCGTCATCACCCCGACCGCAGCTGCTGCCAGATCAGGAAGTAGGCCCGGTGCACCACGTGCGCGATGCGGCTCTGCGCCGGGGTCGCGCCGAACGACGAGAACGACCGCCACCAGCTCGCGCGTTCCAGCGCGTAGTCGGCGAGCTCGGTCCGCGGGCGTCCCGGCAGGCCCAGCTGCTCGGCGACGTCCGTGCCACCGCCGACCCGCACGACCTCCTCGGCCAGGTCGTCCGGCAGCACCACCGCGCCCGAGGCCACCAGCGTCAACGCCTCCAGCACGCGCATCTGGTGCGCCTCCGGGCGGGCCAGCAGCACCTCGATCGCGTCGTGCACCCGCTGCCGCTCGCCGTGATCGCCGGAGGCGTGCGCGAGCGCGGTGACCGAGGCGAGCGCGGCGGCGGCCTTGATGCCGTCCGCCCGCGCCCGGAACACCCCTTCGAGCCGGTTCAGCACCGCGGCCAGCCCCGACGCGTCGAGCAACCTGCGGCGCAACTCGCCCGCGGTGATCTCCGGTTCGCCGTCGATCGCCTCCAGCGCGCACCGGACGCCGAACAGGTCCATCCGCTCCAGCAACCGGTTCCGCGTCCCGACCGGGACCTCGCACTCCCACCCGGTGAACAGGTCGGCGGACAGCAGCAGCGTCTCCCGGGTGGTCGCGTCCAACCGCGCCAGCGCGCGCAGCGCCTCGGCGTCCGCCGAGGTGAACCCGCCGGTCTCGGCGGTCTCGGCGAGCAGCCCGATCACCGGGAGCACGTCGGCCACCCGCGGTCGCAGCAGCCCGGCCTGCTTCTCGGCCAGCGCGGACGCGGCCCGCCACACGTCGCCGTCGGCGCCCGCCACCGAGTCGGGTTCGATCGTGTCCGCCTTGTTCAGCACCGCGATCGCGTTCACCGGGCCCGCCTCGCGTCCGGCCGTCGCGGCGGTGAACGCCGCGAGCGCCTGCTCGTCGTCGGCGCGCACACCCTGGGTGACCACGTAGAGCACCGCCTCGGCGCCCGCCACCGCGCTGCGCGAGACCGGGTCCAGCTCCCCGTCGTCGTCCATCCCGAGCAGTTCCTCGGTGCGGGCCACCGACGCGGCGTCCAGCGAACCCAGGCCCGGGGTGTCGATGACCGTGAGGTCGCGCAGCACGGCGTTGGTCAGGTACGCCTCCAGGTGCGAGACCTTGTCCACGTCCACGCCCAGGTCGGCCGGGATGGCCCCGTCGGCGTCGAATGGCAGCGCCTGCCTGCCGCCGTCGTCGAAGACCACCTCGACCCGGTCCACGGTGCCGTACTGGAAGCGCGTGACCAGCCGGGTGCACTCGCCCACGTCGGTCGGTGCGACCCGCCGCCCGATCAGCGCGTTGACCAGTGTGGACTTCCCGGACTTGATCCGTCCGGCCACCGCGACCTGCAGCGGTGCCGACAACCTCCGCAGCACCTCGTCGAAGCCGGCGGCGGTGCGCTCGCAGACCTGCGGTCGCAGCCCGGTGCACAGCCGGGCGACGGCGGCGGACAGCGGTCCCGGCCAGTGCTGGTGCTCCGTCGCAGCGCTCACCGCCGCCCTTTCGAACTCCTCGGACCTGCTGGGCGCGTCCATCCTGCCACGCCGTCCGGTCCGCTCGGGCCCGCGACGTACGACCCGGGTCTGACGCGGAATCCCGCCCGTGGAATGACGCGGCCGGTGCGGTCCCGTCCCTAACCTCTTGGAGTGCGGAGTTTCAGCCTCTGGTTGCGCGCCCACCCGCTGGTCGGGGACAGCGCGATCGCCGCGTTCGTGCTGCTGTCGCACCTCGGGCAGGCCACCGGGGAGACCCACCGCCCGGACCCGGGGTGGTGGTCGGTGGTCACGTCGGTGGTCGTCGGCCTGCTGCTGGCCGGGCCGCTGGCCGTGCGGCGGCGCTGGCCGGTCTGGTCGGCCTACGTGGCGCTGGCCGGGTTGGCGCTGTCGTTGGTGCACCCGGACGTCGATTCCTCGCTCGCGCTGCTCGCGCCGTGCTTCATGATCTACACGCTGGTCGCCGACGTCGGGCGGCGGGCCGCCCTGCTCTACTCCGCGCTGGTCGGGCTGCTCTTCGCGTCCCGGGTGTTCGGCAGCGGGCGGCCGTTCGAGGAATTGCCGGTGGTGCTCGGGTTCCTGCTGGCCTTCTACGTGGTGGTGGCCGGTTTCTGCTGGGTGCTGGGCGAGTTCGTGGGCGCCCGCCGGGCGTACCACTCCGCCGTCGAGCAACGCCTGCGCAGCCTGGAGTTCGAGCGCGACCAGCAGGCGCGGATCGCGGTCGCCGAGGAGCGCAACCGCATCGCCCGGGAGATCCACGACGTGCTGGCGCACTCGATCAGCGTCATGGTCACGCAGGCGGACGGGGCGCGGTACGCGCTGCACCGCAAACCCGAACTCGCCGAGCGGGCGCTCGGTGCGATCGGCTCCACCGGGCGCGACGCGCTCAACGAGCTCCGCGGCCTGCTCTCGGTGCTGCGCAACCCGGGCGAGGACGACGTGCGGGCGCCGCAGCCGACCGCGACCGGACTGGTGGACCTGGTGGACCGGGTCCGCAGCCTGGGGCTGGACGTGGCGCTGGAGGTCACCGGCGACTTCGCCGCGCTGCCCACCGGGATCGGGCTCAGCGTCTACCGCATCGTCCAGGAGTCGCTGACCAACAGCCTCAAGCACGGCGGGCCCGGCACCGCCGCCTCGGTGCGCGCCGTGCACGACGGTCGGCGCGTCGTGCTGGACGTCGTCGACGACGGTGGCACCGCGCGAACGCCCGAGCTGGCCTCGGGCGGCAACGGGCTGATCGGCATGCGGGAACGCGCCGCCATCTACGGCGGCGACCTGCGCGCCGGGCCGCGCGAAGGCGGCGGGTGGTGCGTACACGCCGAGCTACCCCTCGACCGGGCGGTCGACACCGCGGCCGACCACGGGGAATCCGGCGTTGCGAGGGAGCGCACACGCGCGCGGTAGCGGACTCGGCGCACCGCTCTGCCAGACTTGTCGGCCATGGTTTCCGTGCTGCTGGTGGACGACCAGGAACTCATGCGCATGGGGTTCCGCATGGTGCTCGATGCGCAGGACGACCTGGACGTCGTCGGCGAGGCGGGCAACGGTGCCGAGGCCGTCGAGCTCACCGCGAGCCTGCGCCCGGACGTGGTGCTGATGGACATCCGGATGCCCGTGCTCGACGGCGTCGAGGCGACCCGCCGCATCGCCGCGGCGCAGAGTGCGAAAGTGCTGGTCATGACCACGTTCGACCTCGACGAGTACGCGCTGGCGGCGCTGCGCGGCGGGGCCAGCGGCTTCCTGCTCAAGGACACCCCGCCGGAGGACCTGGTCTCCGCGGTGCGGGCGGTGGCCAGCGGCGACGCGGTCGTCTCGCCCAGCGTGACCAAGCGGCTGCTCGACCGCTTCCTCGGCGGCTCCGGCGGCCAGCTGCGCGACCCGTCGGTGCTCGACGTGCTCACCGGGCGGGAGCGGGAGGTCCTGGTGCTGGTGGCCAAGGGCCTGTCCAACTCCGAGATCGCGGAGCGGCTGTTCCTGTCCGAGGCGACGGTGAAGACCCATCTGGGGCGCATCCTGTCCAAACTGGACCTGCGGGACCGGGTCCAGGCGGTCGTGCTCGCCTACGAGACCGGGCTCGTCAAGCCCGGTGAGGCGTGAGCTGCGCCTCGCGCCCGCCACAACCCGCTCCGACGCGCCTACCCTGCGAAGGTGTCCGACACCGCGTGGAAGCCCCGACTGGTGGCGCTGGACGTCGACGGGACGCTGCTCGACCCCGCCACCCAGACCGTGTCCGATGTGGTCCGATCCGCCGTGCGGCGCGCCGTCGACGCCGGCGCGCAGGTGGTCGTCGCCACCGGGCGCAGCGTGCTCGGCACCGCCCCGATCCTGGACGAACTCGGGCTGACCAGCGGTGTCGCGCTGTGCTCCAACGGTGCGGTGGTGGCCGACGCGGCCACCCGCGAGGTGCTGTCGGTGCAGACCTTCGACCCGGCGCCGGTGGTGGCCGAGCTCACCACCCGGCTGCCCGGCGCGAGTTTCGCCGTCGAGCAGATCGGCACCGGAAGTCTCGTCACCAGCAAGTTCCGCGAACACCAGCTGCACGGACCGCAGCAGCTGGCCAGCCTCGACGAACTGGCCGCCGAGCCGGTGCCGCGGCTGATCGCCAGCTGGGACGAGCACGACCCGGCGGAGGTCCTGGCCGTGCTGGACGGCGCGGCACTGCCCGGTTGCACCTTCACCATCGACCACTACGAGCCGTGGGTGACCGTGGTGCCGCGCGGCGTCACCAAGGGTGCCGTGCTGGAGAAGATCCGCGCTGAGCAGGGGATTCCCGCCGAGGACACCTTCGCCGCGGGGGACGGCGACAACGACGTCCAGATGTTGCGGTGGGCGGCGCACGGCGTCGCCATGGGGCAGGCGCCCGAGATCGTGCGCGCCGCCGCCGACGAGGTCACCGGTCCCGTCGCCGAGGACGGCCTGGCCACCGCGCTGGACCGCTGGTTCCGCTGAGGCCCCGGGGCTTCCCGGAGGGCCGTCGGGGCACCGTCATACCTGGGTCTGACCCGAAGTCCAGACCGCGGTCCGATGCCGGAGCACGCCGCGCGCGGGCAGCCTGGATCCGTCGGCCCGGTCCGGGTCGGCGAGAGGTCTTCGCGGCACAGGAGTGATCATGATCGAGGCGCACGGCCTCACCAAACGCTACGGGCCTAAGGTGGCGGTGAACGACCTGTCGTTCACCGTGAAACCCGGCCACGTCACCGGATTCCTCGGACCGAACGGCGCGGGCAAGTCGACCACCATGCGGATGATGCTCGGCCTGGACCGGCCGACGTCCGGGCAGGTGCTCATCGACGGCAAGCCGTACCACGAGCTCAAGCACCCGCTGCGGACCGTGGGCGCCCTGCTCGACGCGAAGTGGGTGCACCCCAACCGTTCCGCGCGTTCCCACCTGCGCTGGCTGGCCAAGTCCAACGGCATCGCCGCGAGCCGGGTGGACCAGGTGCTCGGGATGGTCGGGCTGTCCGACGTCGCCGGGCGCAGGGCGGGTGGCTTCTCGCTCGGCATGTCGCAGCGGCTCGGGATCGCCGCGGCACTGCTGGGAGATCCGCAGATCCTGCTGTTCGACGAGCCGGTGAACGGGCTCGACCCGGAGGGCATCCACTGGATCCGCCGGTTCATGCAGGGCCTGGCGGCCGAGGGCCGGACCGTCTTCGTCTCCAGCCACCTGCTGTCCGAGATGTCGCTGACCGCCGAGGAACTCGTGGTGATCGGCCGCGGTCAGCTGATCGCGCAGTGCAGCACCGAGGAGTTCGTCAACGGGGCGGGCAGCCGGTCCGTGCTGGTCCGCTCCCCGCAGGCGCAGCAGTTGCGGCAGCTCCTCGCGCAGCGCGGGTTGCGCGCCCAGGAATCCGAACCGAACACCCTTGTCATCGACGACGCCACGACCGACCAGGTCGGCGAACTCGCCGCCCAGAACGGCGTCGTCCTGCACGAACTCACCCCGCAACGGGGCTCGTTGGAAGACGCCTTCATGCAGCTGACCAGTCAGGCAGTCGAATACCACACCGCGCTCGGCAACGGCGCGGCCGAACCGACTTCGGTGGGGAGGTGAACCCGGTGACGCTGCTCGCGGCCGAAAGGATCAAGCTCTTCTCCACCCGCTCGCCGTGGTGGTGCATCGCCACCGCCCTGGTGCTGACGATCGGGTTCACCTCGGCCCTCGCGCTGAACACCGAAGCGGTGCCCGTGGGGGCGACCCAGGCGGGCCACCAGTTCGGGCTGATGGTGGTCATGGTGCTGGCCGCGCTGTCGGTCACCACCGAGTACCGCTTCGGCACCATCCGCGCCACGTTCCAGGCGGTCCCGAACCGGACGGCCGCACTGCTGGCCAAGACGGTCGTCGTGGCCGTGGTGGCGCTGCTGATCGGCGAGGCCTGCGCGTTCGGCTCGCTCGGTGCGGCGGCGGTCCTGGCGCCGCAGTCGAACCTGGCGCTGGACTCCGCCGACGCGTGGCGCCACGTGGCCGGGGTGGGCCTGGTGTTCGCGCTCACCGCGGTGCTGGCCGTGGCGGTCGGCACGCTGCTGCGGCAGACCGCGGGCGCGGTGACGCTGCTGCTGCTCTGGTCGCTGCTGGTGGAGAACCTGGTGCAGCTGATCCCGAGGATCGGCGGCGACCTGCACCAGTGGATGCCGTTCACCATGGCGGACAACTTCCTGGGCGCCGACTCCGCGTTCCCGCGGGACGTGCCGCTGGGGCCGTGGGGCTCGCTGGGTTACTTCGCCGGCGTCGCAGTGGTGCTGCTGGCGATCGCGGTGGCGGTGGCGAACCGCCGCGATGCGTGAACCTTCCATGATCAACTGAGCGTTGGTCCTGCTGGCGCCCGGGATGGCAAAACGTTACCCGGGGCGGCCGAGAGGCTGGTCACGTCGACCGATAGGATCGCGGGCAAGATCGAGCCGCGAACGGTGAGGACGTCCTGCCGGGACCGGTCCGACCTGGACGTCCGGAGTGGACGGTCGTGCGCACCGTCCACCGCGGACCGGCACGCACAATCGACCGACTGCACCAGCGCTCGGGGGCGCCGGCGGTCGGGACGGGGGAGGGCCCGGGCTGTCATTCGGGGGATGGCCCGGGCCCTGTGCCGTTCAGGGGCCCGTCGTTGAACTCCTCGTGCACGGCGGTCGGAACCCCGTCAGACGGCCGGTCGGACGACCAGCACCGGGCAGGCGGCGTGCCGCACGCACTGCTCCGCGACGGACCCCAGCATCAGCCCGGCGAACCCGCCGCGACCGCGGTGGCCGACGACGAGCAGATCCGCGCCCCGGGACGCGGACAGCAGCGCCTGCGGCGACGGCGAGTGCACGATGTGGATCCGCAGGTCCAGGGTGACGCGGTCGGGGACGTGCTCCGCCACGATCCGCTCGGTGTCGGCCCGCACGGCTTCCTGGAACTGCTCCATGCTCGGCACCACGCTCGCCGGGACGTCCGCCGGTCGCGGAGCGGTGCGGATGCTCCAGGCGCGCACCACGTGCAGCACCGCCTGGCGCCTGCGCGCCTCCTCGGCCGCGAATTCGAGGGCCCGCGCGGCGGAGGCGGAGCTGTCGACGCCGACGACGACCCCGCCGTCGACGTGCACGCGCTCGATGGTCCGGTCCACCACACCCCCCACTGGAACCGCCCGGCACGACGTTGTCGACCCGAGGGGCGCCCGGGCGTGCAGAACCACCGACAAGTGTGACGTTGACCACACTGCGTCATTGTTCTGGGGGCCTGTGGTAAGGCATAAGGAGAACCAGTCTCCGGCCAGCGATGTTTGGGGGCGTGCGCTGACCGAGGGCGGCCCGGTTTCGAGGGCTCGCGACTTCTCAACAGCAGATGGGGTGGGCCAATGGCGTATTCGTCGGAATTGCCGGTCATGTGGGCGCGTCAGTCCGGTGGACGTGTTCGTCGTCCGCACGACGTCCAGCTGGAACCCGTGCCACGGCTGGAGTGGTCACTGGCGACCGAGTCCCACCCTCCCGCGCACGAAGCCGCCACTCCCGCTTCGCTGCGCCGCAGCTGGATCCACACCGCACCCGAGCAGCAGGTGCTCGACCTGTACCGCGAGCTGCACGGCTCCGCCCGGCGGCTGCCCGCGCCCTGGTGGCTGCGCGCGCTGGACCGGGGCGAACTGCCGTCGCGGTCCAGCGGCTTCCGGATCGAGGACGAGGTCCACTCGCTGCTCACCGGCCGCCCCGGCTGGGTGTTCGTGCCGTGGGCCGCAGCCGGCGAGGCGGGCTACTGGGAGTACGCCCCGTCCGATCGGGAACCGATGAAGATGCCGACCACCGTCGTGCTCACCGACGCGCACACCGGCTGGCTGAACGTGATCCCCGCGCACCGCGACGAACCGCCGCTGCCGGTGCCGATCGGGCGAGTGCCGGGGCTGGTCTCGGCGCTGCCGCAGATCGAATCCTGGTGACCCGGCTCCCGGCGGGTCGGCTGCCCCGCCGGGTTTGCGATACTGGGTTCCCGTGAGTGCTCCTGACCAGCAGGTTCCGTTCCGCCGTACGGTCGTCAGCTACGTCCAGCGCGGCGAGCGCATGACAGTGGGCCAGCAGAAGGCGTGGGACCGGCACTGGTCGGAACTCGGATCCGAGGTGACCGAGCTGCCCGAGGGGCCGCTCGACACGACGAGCTGGTTCGGCCGGACCGCGCCTGTGGTGCTCGAAATCGGGTCCGGGATGGGCGAGACGACCGCGCAGCTGGCGGCGGCCCAGCCCGACGTCAACTACCTGGCCGTCGAGGTCTACAAGCCGGGCCTGGCCCAGCTGATGCTCCGCGCGGAGCACCTCGGCGTGACGAACCTGCGGCTGCTGCGCGGCGACGCGATCGTGCTGCTGCGCGAGCACGTCGAGTCGGCTTCGCTGTCCGAGGTGCGGATCTACTTCCCCGACCCGTGGCCGAAGAAGCGCCACCACAAGCGCCGGTTGGTGCAGACGGCCTCGGTGGAACTGATCGCCTCCCGGCTCCGGCCGGGCGGTGTGCTGCACCTGGCGACCGACTGGGAGAACTACGCCGAGCAGATGATGGAGGTCTGCACGGCCGAACCGGCGCTGCGCAACCGGTTCGCCGACGCGCCGGGCGGCTGGGCGCCGCGTCCCGAGTGGCGGCCGGTCACCAAGTTCGAGAACCGGGCCCACGACGAGGGCCGGGTGGTGCACGACCTCATCTTCGAGCGCGTCTGATCCGGGGCCTCGGCCCCTACCGGCTGCGCCACGCGACGCGCTTTGGGAACGTTGCCCGGTCGCCGCTGGCCCGGTGGCGGGTGGACGCGTCGTCCACGAGGTCCGGCAGAATCGAGCTGACCGCCATCATGCAGAGCACGATCATCGCCAGGACGGTTCCCGCGGTGGTGAGCGTTCCTACGAACATCGGTGAGTACCTCCCCCGGTACGTTTCCTCGTCTTGCTCCACAGCGTCGCCCGCGGCACGTCGTCCGCGGATCGGCCAAGTGGTCATCGGCGGGTGGCCGTCCGGATGGTTTCCGCGGACCGGACGGCCACCCGGGTTCATTCGTCGGAGACCGGTTCGGCGCTGACCCGGCGCAGCATCGGCCCGGACGACGACGCCGCCAGCACCGAGACCACGACGCCGACCACGACCGGCGTCAGCAGCCACGGGGTGAACACCTGCGGCGCGCCGTCGAACAGCGTCAGCAGGCCCAGCCCGACGGCGATCCCGCCCGCTCCGGCGCCGAGGGTCGCCACCAGCGCGGGCAGCGCCGCCTCGGTGCGCAGGGCGCGTCCGAGCACCGGCAGGGGCGTTCCGGCCGCGATCAGCGCGCTGAAGGTGCGGCGCCGGTCGATGACCGAGGACGCCGCCGTGATCGCGGCGCTGCAACCGGCGAGCAGCGTCGCCAGGGACAGCCCGATCGCGGTGATCCGCCGCAGGTCGGACAGGGTCGTCCGCTGCTCGTGGAGCATGATCTCCCGGCTTCGGACCTCGGAGCCGGGAACCGCCCGCACCAACGCGGTGCGCACCTGCTCCCGGTCGGCGCCGCTCGGGGCCACCACCAGCGTCGTCGTCGCGTCCCCGTCGACCCGCGGCACCAGCGCGGGGTCGATCAGCACGCGGTCCCGCACGCCGGCCGGCTGCGGCGGCAGGCGGCGCACCGGGACTCCCGGGGGCAGCGGGGTCGCCTTCGCCTCCCGTCCGAAGGAGCTCTGCACGGCCAGACCCGACGTCGGCACGTCCTCGCCGGGGTCGACGAGCACGCCGGGCGGCCCGGCGCACGACCCGACCGCCAGCCGGGTCACCGCGGCCGCGTCCCGGCAGCTGATCGCCATCGCGGGCACGTCCGCGCCGTCCGGGGTGCTCAACCGCACGTCGTCGATCCGGACGACCGGGGCGGGAACGCCGACGCGGGCGAGTTCGTCGGCGATCCGCTGCTTCGCGGAGTCGGCCTGCGCCGCCTCGACGTCCACGTACATCGCGGAGTCGACGTAGGACCGGCCGCCGCCGGTCATCGACTCGAAGCTCGGCAGCAGCGTCAGCGCCAGCGTCCCGGCGAAGACCGCGAGCACCACCCCGGACACCGAGCGGTACGCGGCCTTGGGGTCGCTGCACAGCCGCCGTCCCGCCAGCAGCAGCGCCGGTCGGCGCCACAGCCGGGTGAACAACCGGCCCAGCGCTCCGGTCACCCACGGGCCCACCACGGACGCCGCGAGCACGATCGCGGCCAGCCCCGCCAACAGCACTTCGGTGCCGCCGGACTTCTCGGCCTGCGCCAGGCCGAACGCGAAGAACAGCGCGACGACGGCCAGCGCCAGCAGCCGCCACGCGGTGGGCTTCTTCCGGGTGTGCTGCATGGCCGCCCCGACCGGGGTCCGCACCACGCGGCGCAGCGCGAGCACCGCCGCGCCGACCACCAGCAGCGGAACGCCGACCGCGGTCGTGAGGACGGTCCCGACCGGGGGCGCGAAGTCCGACGGCAGCCAGGTTCCGCCGCCCCACGGCACGTTCGTGCCGAGGTAGCGCAGCGGCCAGCTCAGCAGCAGCCCGGCCAGGGTTCCGGACACCGCGGCCACCGCGGTCTCCGCCGCGACCGCCCACACCACCTGGGCGGGCGTCGCACCCGCCAACCGCAGCGCGGCCAGGCGGCGTTCCCGGCGGGCGGCGGTCAGCCGGGAGGCCGAGGCGACCAGCACCAGGCTCGGCACCGACAGCAGCACGATGCCCACGCCCGCCAGCAGGTCGAGCATCTGGTCCGAGCTGCCCACCGCCGGGCTGCCGCCGCTGTCCGCCGACCGCTGGAGGGTGCCCGGCGCGTGCCCGACGACCGCGACCAGCTGCTCCGGGTACTTCAGCGAACCGGGTTCCAGCACACCGACGACCGAGCCGGGGAACCGGTCCGCCAGCTGGTCGTCCGGCCTGTCCCGGACCAGGTCCGCCAGCTGCGGGGACAGCAGCACCTGCCCCGGCGCGGGCAGCCGTTGCGGGCCGCCCGGTGGCGGGGTCGGGTGCCCGGAGACGTCCAGCCGCACGATCTGCCGGTCGTCGACGTCGTCCTCGGTGGCGACCACGAAGTCGGTGGCCGAGGTCCCGGCGGTGCGCTGCCAGCCCGCCCGGTCCAGCCGCGCCTGCGTGGCGTGCGGCAGGGCGGCCAGGAACAGCACCAGGGCGGTGGCGACCGCGACGCCGGTCGCGGTGAGCAGCGCCGAGTACCGGGTCCGCGGGTCGACCCGCAGGGCCCGCAGGGCGAGGCGGACGGGGTTCATCCCACCACCGCCCGGTCGCTGACCTGCCCGTCGCGGATCTCCACGATCCGCCCGGCGCGGGCGGCCAGGTCGCGGTCGTGGGTCACGATGACCACGGCGGCTCCGGTCGCGGCGGCGGCCTGGAGCAACGCGTCGGTGGTCGCCTGCCCGGTGCGGGTGTCCAGCGCGCCCGTCGGCTCGTCGGCGAAGATCACCTTCGGCCGGTGCGCGAGTGCGCGGGCGATGGCGACGCGCTGCGCCTGGCCGCCGGACAGCTCGCCGGGCAGGCGCTTCTCCAGGCCCGCCAGGCCCAGCCGGTCCAGCCACTGGCGCGCCTCGGCGGTCGCCCGCGCGCGGTCGGCTCCGGCGAGCAGCAGCGGGAGCGCGGTGTTCTCGACCGCGGTCAGCTCGCCGACGAGCATGCCGTGCTGGAAGACGAACCCGAACTCGCGGCGGCGGAGCTCGCTGCGCTTGGCCTCGCCGAGGCGGTCGATGCGGTGCCCGTCCAGCACCACCTCGCCGCCGTCCGGCCGCAGGATGCCCGCGAGCACGTGCAGCAGCGTGGTCTTGCCGGAGCCGGACGGCCCGGCGATGGCCACCACCTCGCCAGCGTGGATGGTCACGTCCACCCCGGCCAGCGCGCGGTGCCGGCCGTAGTTCCGGACCAGGCCCCGGCCGACGAGGAAGGGACCGCGGGGTCTCGGGTGGCCCGCGTGGGGAAACGACACTGCCGATCCTCCTGTTCGTTCGAAAGGTCGGGTTCGAGCCTTCTCGGCGGGGTGCCGACGCGGATCGGCCCGCGGGTCGTCGGTCGAGATCAGCGGGTCGTCCGATCGGCCAGCCGATTCCGACCGTTCGGCCAAGGGCGGGTGGCCGCGGGCACGCACTACCGTCGTCGAGGTGTCCGATACGGCGGAGATCACCGCGCCGACGAGCCTTTCCGAGCGCGCCCGGTGGTGGCGGCGGGCCGGTTCGCTGCTGTCCGAGCAGTGGATGTTCGCCCTGCTCCTCGGCGTGGCCCTGGCTTTCGACGGGCTGATGCTGACGGATCTGCCGCACGGGGTGTTCGCGTTCCCCGGCGCGGTGCTGCTCGCCGTGCTGGCACTGCTCGGCAGGCGGCACCCGGTCCGGGCCGGGCTGGCAGCCGCGGTCGTCCTCGCCGGCAGCGCGGTCCTGACGAAGTGGGCGCACACCCGGGTGTACTCGGTCGGCCTGGTGGCCGTGCTGCCGACCGAGAACCTGGCCGGCCTGCTGCTGGTCGCCTACCTGTTCCGGGCGCGCTCGCCGCGCCGCGCGGTACCGGTCACCGCGCTGCTGGTGGCCGTCTGCCTGGGCACGATGGCGATCCGGTCGACGATCTCGACCTCCGTGTCCGAGGAGACCAGCCTCGGCTTCGGCTTCCTGCAACTGGTGCTCGCCATCGGCTCCGGCCTGTACATGCGCCAGGGCCCGGTGCTGGCTCCGGCGCCGGACTCGCCGCTGCGCGCGTTGGTCCGCCGCCAGTGGCCGGTGATCGCGGCGCAGAGCATGCTGCTGTTCCTCGACGCCGTGTCGGGCAGGCCGAACGTCGCCGCGGTCGGCATCGTCCTGCTGTGCGGTCTGGTGATGTCGACGATGGCGGTGTTCGCGCCGCGGCGGCCGGTCGAGACGTCGATGCTGGCCGCGCTGGCGCTGGCGCTCGCCGCTCCGGTGATGCGGCTGCTGGGGTTCGGCGCGTCCGCGGCGCTGCTGGGCGGGATCCCGGCCAGCTGCATCACGGCGGCCATGGTGCTCGTGGCGTACGCGTCCCGCTTCGCCCCGCCGCGGGGCGCGGGCGCGGCGGTCGGTGCGCTCGGCGCGGCGGCCGTGTTCGTGATGGTCCTGACCCCCGGGCACTCCCCCGCCAAGCAGCTCGCCGAGAGCCTGTTCGTGGGCGCGCTGTTGCTGGTCATCTCGGTGGGCACGGGGGTGTACTTCCGCGCCCGGGACCGGGAGCGGGCCAGGACCGTGCAGGTCGCCGTGGACCAGGCCCAGCAGGCCGAGCGGATGGCGCTCGCCCGGGAACTGCACGACGTGGTGGCCCACCACGTCACGGGGATCGTGGTGCAGGCCCAGGCCGCCCAGCTGGTCGCGGAGCGCAACCCGCAGGCGGCCTCGGACTCGTTGGCGCGCATCGCCGACAGCGGCACCGAGGCGCTGACCGCGATGCGCCGACTGGTCGCCAGCATGCGCGGCAGCGAACCGGCCGGGGCGTCGGAGGCCACCGAGCAGGCCACCACGGACCTGACCTCCGACCTGCGGGCGCTGGTCGACGCGGCCGGTCACGACGACCGGCCGCGGGTGGAGCTGGACGCGGCGATCGACCACCCGGTGCCGCCGGAGGTGGCCCGGTCGGTCCTGCGCCTGGTGCAGGAGTCGCTGACCAACGCGGAGAAGCACGCCCTGGACGCCACCCGGGTCCAGGTGGACGTGCGGTCCGCGGACTCCTGGCTGCGGATCTCGGTCTCCGACGACGGCACCGGGGTCCGCGCCCAACCCGTGGGCGGGTCGGGAGGATACGGTCTGGTCGGCATGCGGGAGCGGGTGGAGCTGCTCGGCGGCCGGCTCCACGCCGGTCCGGGCGAGCACATCGGCTGGCGCGTCGAGGCGGAACTGCCGCTGGACCGCCCCTCGGGTGCTGACACCCCCGACCGCCCCTGATCCCCGAGACCGAGGAGCCGCGATGATCCGGGTGCTGATCGCCGACGACCAGGACATGGTGCGTGCCGGATTCCGGATGATCCTGGAGTCGCAGGACGACATCGAGGTCGTCGCCGACGTCGCCAACGGCGTGGACGCCGTCCGGGTCGCCCGCGAGAAGCGCCCTGATGTGTGCCTGATGGACATCCGCATGCCCGGGTTGGACGGCCTGGAGGCGACCGAGCAGCTGGCCGGTCCCGGTGTCGCCGACCCGATCAAGGTCGTCGTGGTCACCACGTTCGACCTGGACGAGTACGTGGAGCGGGCGCTGCGCAGCGGGGCGAGCGGCTTCCTGCTCAAGGACGCCGGACCGGCGCTGCTGATCGAGGCCGTGCACGCCGCGGTGCGCGGCGACGCGATGGTCTCGCCGCAGATCACCGTCCGGCTCCTCCAGCACTTCTCGCAGCCGCAGCAGGCGCCGCGGCGCGCGCCGCACCCCGTCTCGCAGGGGCTGACCGAACGCGAGCTCGACGTCGTCCGCGCGACCGCGCGCGGCCTGACCAACGGCGAGATCGGTCAGGAGCTGTACATGTCGCTGTCCACGGTCAAGACGCACCTGGCGTCCGCGCAGTCCAAGATCGGCGCGCGGAACCGGGTCGAGACCGCGGCGTGGGCGTGGCGCAGCGGCCTGATGGACGGCAGCTGAACCGACCGATCGACCGAGGTCCGCGGGCCTTCCAGCCGAGGCGCGGCGGCTCCCGCGGCGTGATGCTGGTGGCATGGCTCAGCGAACGCAGGACCTCGTCCTCCTCGTCGTGCTGCTCGGCCTCGCGGTCGTCGCAGGCGCGATCATGTTCCAGGCCGCGAGCGCGTGGGGCTCCGCCTGACCCTCCCGGCGCTGCGCGGAAAGAGCCCGGAGACGGGCTTTGGCGGTGCGGCACAATGCGGGGCATGCCGATCGCACTTCGCCTGCACGCGCCGATGGCCCTGCCCTGCGACCCGTCCTGCTCGGTGGTCCGCGACGCCGTGCTGGACGTCGACGAGGCGGGGCGCGTCGTCTACTGCGGGCCGCGCGCCGGGGCACCTGAGCGGCCGCGGGACGCGACCGTGCGCGAGTGCAGCGGCATCCTGCTCCCCGGGCTGGTCAACGCGCACGCGCACAGCCCCATGACGTTGCTGCGGGGCATGGGCGGCGACCTGCCGCTGTTGCGCTGGTTGCGCGAGGTCATCTGGCCCGCCGAGTCCCGGCTGCGCCCCGGGGACGTGCGCGCCGGGATGGAGCTGGGGTGCGTCGAGATGCTGCGGGCCGGGGTGACGACCAGCGCCGAGATGTACTTCACCGGCGGGTCGGTCGTGGAGGGCGCCCTGGCGGTCGGCTCGCGGGTGGTGCTGGCGTCGGCGGTGATCGACACCCCGGCCCTGAGCGGTCTGGGCGGCTGGCAGGGCATGGTCGACGGGATCAACCGGTGGATCGACGCCGACGGCCTGCGGTTCGGTCCGGCGGAACGGGTCGAGCTGGCCTACGGGCCGCACTCGGCGTACACGCTGCCGCCGGAGGCGCTGGCGGCGATCGGCGACGCCGCGCAGCAGCGCGGCGCCCTGGTGCACACGCACGTCGCCGAGACCGCGACCGAGGACGCCGAGCAGCGCGAGCAGTTCGGATCGGTGCCCGCGCTGCTGGAGAAGCTCGGCGTGCTGGACGGCCGGGTGCTCGCCGCGCACGGCGTGCACCTGTCCGACGAGGACATCGAACTGTTCGCGCGCCACCGGGTGGGCGTCGCGCACTGCCCGGGTTCCAACGCCAAGCTCGCGTCCGGCACGGCGCGGCTGGTGGACCTGCTCGCCGCGGGCGTCCCGGTCGGGCTCGGCACCGACGGGCCGTCCAGCAACGACGACCTGGACCTGTGGGAGGAGGTCCAGCTGGCGGGCCTGCTCGCCCGCCTGAGCACCGGGGACGCCACCGCGCTCAGCGCGTCCGCGGCGCTGCTGGCCGCCACCCGCGGCGGCGCCGACGCGCTGCACCGCGACGACATCGGGGCGCTCGAACCGGGTCGCTGGGCGGACGTCGTGCACCTCAGCGTCGACAACCCGGCGTTCGCGACCGGCCTGGAGGCCCCGGACGACCAGGTGCTGGCCAACGTGGTGTGGGCGGCCGGTTCGCGCTGCGTGCGGGACGTGTGGGTCGCGGGCGAGCAGGTGCTGCGCGACCGCGAACCCACCCGGGTGGACCGGCGGGACGTGCAGGCGGCGGCGCGCACCGCCGCCCGGCACGTCCGGGGCTGATCAGGAGGGGCGGATGACGATCTCGGTCAGGTGCGCGTCGGCACCGGCGCGCACGGCCGAGACGATCGGTCCGGCCACCGACTCGGGCCGCAGGTAGCGGTCCGCGTCGAAGGAACCGCCCTCCTGCTCGCGGACGTCGCGCTGCATGTCGGTGGCGGTGCGGCCGGGGAACACCGAGGTCACGCGCACGCCGTTGGCCGACTCCTCGGCGCGCAGCACGTCGGCGAACGCGCGCAGCGCGAACTTGCTGGCCGCGTAGGAACCCCAGTTCGGCTTGGCGGACAGCCCGGCGCCGGAGTTGACCAGCACCACGTGCCCCCGCGACGCGCGCAGCGCGGGCAGCAGCAGCCGGGTCAGTTCGGTGACCGCGAACAGGTTCACCTCGAAGGTGCGCCGCCACGACTCGGGGGACGCCTCGGCCACGGTGCCGAGTTCGACGAGCCCGGCGCTGTGCACCAGCACGTCCAGCCGGGAGATGTCGGCGACGGCGGCCGCGACGGCGTCGTGGTCGGTGAGCTCCACCGGCCAGGGGCGCGCGCCGGGCAGTTCGTCGACGAGGGGGCGCAGGGCTTGCTCGTCGCGTCCGCCCAACAGCAGGTCGTGCGTGTCGGACAGGGAGCGGGCGACGGCGGCACCGATGCCTCGTGAGGCACCGGTGACCAGGGCAATCGGTCGTTCGGGCATGGTTGCCACGGTAGCTGCGGGCGTCTCGCCGACCGGGAACGGGTTCGGGCGGATCTTGACCGGTCGGACAAACCGGGTTTAGGTCATCCGGGTGACCGTCGAAGCCGCCGATCCGGAACTGCGCAGACGCGTGCCGCGCAAGGTCGCGTTCCGGTTGATGCCCTTCCTGTGCCTGCTCTACTTCGTCAACTACCTGGACCGCGTGAACATCGGGTTCGCCGGGCCGAACGGGATGAACCGCGAGCTGGGGCTCAGCGCGACCGTGTTCGGTCTGGCCTCGGGGATCTTCTTCCTCGGCTACCTGGTGCTGGAGGTGCCGAGCAACCTGGCGCTGCACCGGTTCGGCGCCCGCCGGTGGCTGGCGCGCATCATGATCACGTGGGGCGTGGTGGCGACGGTCCTGGCGTTCGTGCCGAACGGGATCGCGCTGGTCGTGCTGCGGTTCGTGCTCGGCGTCGCCGAAGCCGGGTTCTTCCCGGGCATCATCCTGTACCTGACGTACTGGTTCCCGGCCGAGCAGCGGGCGAAGGCGGTCGCGCTGTTCATGGCGGCCGTGCCGGTGTCCAGCGCCATCGGCGCGACCGTGTCCAGCGTGCTGATCAGCTCCGGGCACGGCGTGTTCGGCCTGTCCGGCTGGCGCTTCATGTTCGTCGTGGAGGGCGTGCCCGCGATGCTGCTGGCGGTCGCGACCTGGTTCTACCTCACCGACCGGCCGTCGCAGGCGCGGTGGCTGGCGCCCGCGGAGCGGGACTGGCTGGCCGCCCGGTTGGCGGCGGAGCAGCGGGAGACCGAGGCGGCGCACCACTGGCCGCTGCGCCGGGCGCTGACGCACCCGCGGATCCTGGCGCTGGCGTTCGTGTACTTCGGCATCGCCTACGGCCTGTACGCGCTGGGCTTCTTCCTGCCGACCATCGTGTCCGGCTTCGAGCAGCAGTACGGCACCCATCTGTCCACTGTGGAGTCGGGGTTGGTGACCGCGATCCCCTACGTGGTGGGCGCCGCGGCGATGGTGCTCTGGGCGTCGCACGGCGATCGGACCCGGGAGCGGGTGTGGCACGTCGCCCTGCCGATGCTGCTCGGTGGGGTGGCCATCCCGGTCGCGCTCTACCTGGGCGATCCGTTCAGCGCCATGGTCGCGGTGTCGGTGTGCGCGGTGGGCGTGTGCTCGGCGCTGCCCACCTTCTGGGCGCTGCCCAGCAACTTCCTCAGCGGCGCCGCGGCGGCCGGCGGCATCGCGCTGATCAACTCGCTGGGCAACATCAGCGGTTTCGCCGCCCCGTACGTCACCGGTGCGCTGCGCGATCTCACCGGCTCGCAACGCGCGGGTCTGTGGGTCGTCGGCGTGGTCATGGTCGCCGCGGCGTTCGTGGTGGTCGCGCTGCGCGCGGCACCGGACCCGGACCGGGCGGAGGGCTGAGCCGGTGCGGTTGGAAGTCCTGGGCGGCTGCGGTGCCTGGCCGACACCCGACCAGGCGTGCAGCGGCTACCTCCTGGAGCACGCCGGGTTCCGCGTCCTGCTGGACCCGGGTTACGCCGTGCTGCCCCGGCTGCTGGCGCGGGTTCCGGCCGAGCGGGTCGACGCGGTGCTGGTCAGCCACGGTCACCCGGACCACTGCGCCGACCTGAACCCGCTGCTGCGGGCGCGGGCGCTCGGCGCCGAACCGCCCGCGCCGCTGCCCGTGCACGCACCGCCGGGCGCGCTGGACGCCGTGCTCGCGCTGGACGGCCGGATGCTGGCCGACTCCTACCTGCTGCGGGAGTTCCGCCCCGGCTCCTCGTTCCACATCGGACCGTTCACCGCGGACACCTGGGCGCTGCCGCACTTCGTGCCCGACGCCGGGTTCCGGCTCACGGCGGGCGGCCGGGTCCTCGGCTACACCGGCGACACCGGTCCGAGCCCCGACATCGCGGCACTGGCCGCCGACGCGGACGTCCTGCTGGCCGAAGCGACGTTCCCCGAACACGTGTTGCCGCCGGAGGACGCGCCGTTGCTGTCCACCGCCCGCCAGGCCGCCGAGTCCGCGTCCCGGGCCGGTGTCCGGCACCTGGTGCTGACGCACCTGTGGCCGGGCACCGATCCGGCCGATGCCCTGCGGGCGGCCCGCGAGGAGTTCGACGGCGATCTCGACGTCGCGACCCCGGGGCTGACGATCGACCTCGGCTGAGACGCGAGGGACCCGGCACCGCCGGGCCCCTCGCTCGCGGGATGGCTCAGCGGCCGATCTCGCCGCCGCCGCGGCGCCAGACCGCCACGACCGACGGGCGCGGCTGGGAGTTCCCGCCGTCCGGCCAGTGCGAGGTGGGGTGCTGGGCGTCCGGCGCGTTCTCGCCGGGGTGCTGCACGCACACCGTGACGAGGGTGTCGGTGATCACCGGGCCGCAGGTCTCGGCGCCGACCGGAACGGTGAGGAACTGCTTGGCCCGGCCGCGTTCCGGACCGTCGACCGGGACGGCGAACAGGCCGTCGTTGGACCCGAGGGCGTTGCCGTCGGTGGCGATCCACAGGTTGCCGTGCCGGTCGAAGGCCACGTTGTCCGGGCAGGAGATCGGGCTGACCTGCGACTTGTCGAACCCGCCGAAGTAGGTGCCCGGGTCGTTCGGGTCGCCGCACACCAGCAGCAGGTTCCAGGTGAACCGGGTTCCGGTGGTGTCGTCGTCCACCTCCAGCACGTGGCCGTGCTTGTTGCCCGAGCGCGGGTTGACCTCGTCGGGACCGGCGTTGCCGGTGGAGCCCCGGTTGGAGTTGTTGGTCAGCGCGCAGTAGATCCGGCCGTTGACCGGGTTCGGTTCGATGTCCTCCGGCCGGTCCATCTTGGTCGCGCCCGCCCGGTCGGCGGCCAGCCGGGTGAACACGTAGACCTCCTCGGCGGTGAAGCCCGGCACGAACGACGTCGTGCCGTCGGCCAGCGGCAGCCACTCGCCGGTGCCGTCGAAGGCGCCGTCGGCGGGCAGCCGGCCGCTGCCGTCGATCTCCGCGGCGGGGCTGTTGCCGGTGAACTTCGCGACGTAGAGGGTGCCGTCGTCGAGCAGGGCCGAGTTGTGCCGCCGGGTGTGCGCACCGGCGCCGGGCTTGATCCGGCCGCGGGAGACGAACTTGTAGATGTAGTCGAAGCGCTCGTCGTCGCCCATGTAGACGACCACGCGCCCGTCCTCGGCGACCTTGACGGTCGCGCTCTCGTGCTTGAAGCGCCCGAGCGCGGTGTGCTTGACGGGCCGGGCGGACGGGTCGTGCGGGTCGATCTCGACGATCCAGCCGAACCGGTTGGGCTCGTTGGGTTCGGCGGTGACGTCCCAGCGCCGGTCGAAGCGCTCCCACTTGCGCTCGCTCTCGCCGCCCTTGACGCCGTAGCGGTCGAGGCGCTGCTTGGCGACCGGGTCGGTGACCTTGTCGGCGTGCGCGAAGGTCTGGTGGAAGTTCTCCTCGCCGGACAGCACGGTGCCCCACGGGGTGACGCCGCCGGAGCAGTTGTTCTGCGTGCCGCGCACCCGGGTGCCGGTGGGATCGGTGGAGGTCCGCAGGTACCGGCTGCCCGCGGCGGGCCCGCGCACCTCGAACTCGGTGTCGAGCGTGATCCGCCGGTTGTACCTGCTGGGTTCGGGGGTGAGGCCCCGCGGCCCGCGCCGCACGAACACCACGGACATGCCGTGCGCGGCCCACGCGGTGCGCACCTGCTCCTCGGTGGGGTTGTTCTCGTCGTAGTCCGGGAACATGTGCGTCTCGGTGGTGTACTCGTGGTTGACCACCAGGAGGTTCTCGGTGCCGCTCGGGTCCAGCGGGAGGAGCCCGGCGAAGTCGTTGTTGTAGCCGAACTGCGCCTGCTGCGCCGCGGCGGTCTGGTGGTGGAAGTCGAACGGCGGGGCACCGGCCACGACGGGGTCGCCCCAGCGGATCACCACGGCCTGGTCGTAGCCCTCGGGAACGACCACGCCGTCCCGGGTGTTCGGCGCCACCGGGGCGAAGTCGGTGCCCGGCACCGCCCGTCCGCGCGCTGCCGGCGCGGCTCCCGGACCGGCAGCGGCCGGACCGCTCAGCGCCGCCGCGCCGCCGACGGACAGGGCGAGCACGCCGCCGGCGCGGAGCACGCCGCGCCGGCTCATCGCCCGGCGGACGACGTCGCCGAAGTACTCGTTGTCGGAGGTGTTCGGCGCTTCGTGGGCGCAGGCGTTTCCGCACCGGTACCGGCAGGTCGTGGCGGACCGGCTCGCGGTGTGGTGCGGCACGAGCGGAAGCGGGACGCGTCGGGGGGACAAGCGGACCTCCAGTGCTCGGGAACACCGGCACGCTAATCCGATCAGGCGACACGAAAGTGAACCAACAGCAAAATTCGGACGCCCGGAAAATCGCTTTCGCGCGACTGGCCGGGTCGCTAGCGTTCGTTGCCATGTCGGGTGCTCATTTCGCCGTGTTCGTGCGGCCCCGTTCCGCGTAGGCAGCGCTTCGCGCTGCCGTCCGCGCCCGGATCCCGTTCCGCGGCGCGAGTCGAGTGGCGTCCGCTACCGATGGCGCGCCGCTGCCGCGGGTCCGGTTCCGATCGGCCCACCTACGCGGGAGCACCCAATGCCGCAACGCCGTACGACGGCGCGCGATCGCGCGCGCCGCGAACTCGGCCAGAACTTCCTCGTCCGCAACGACATCGCCCAGCGCGTGGCCGCCGTGCTCGACCCGGCGGAGGACGCGCCCGTCGTCGAACTGGGCGCCGGAACCGGCGCGCTCACCCGGCACCTCGTCGCGACCGGACGCCCGGTGACCGCCGTCGAGCTGGATCCGCACTGGGCGGAACGGCTCCGGCGCACCTTCCCCGACGTGCACGTGGTCCGGTGCGACATGCGCCGGTTCCGCTTCCCGGCCGCCCGGCACGTCATCGCCGGGAACCTGCCCTTCGCCATCACCGCGACGATGACCAGGCGGCTGCTCGCCACCTCCGGTTGGTCGGAGGCGGCGCTGCTGCTCCAGTGGGAGGTGGCGCGCAAGCGGGCGCAGGGCGGCACGATGCTCGGCGCCCAGTGGGCGCCGTGGTTCGACTTCCGGCTGCACGGCAGGGTTTCCGCCGAGTCGTTCCGCCCGGTCCCGGCGGTGGACGGCGGGCTGCTGCACATCCGCCGACGGCCGCGTCCGCTGCTGCCGCACCGGGAGGTGGACCGCTACCAGCGGTTCGTCGCCGCGGTGTTCACCGGACGCGGGCGCGGGATCGCCGAGATCGTCGGCAATCTGACCGGCAGGCGTCCGCGGGACGTGCCCCGCGGCGCACTGCCGCGCGACCTGCGCCCGGAGGACTGGGCACGGTTGTACGTCGGATCGCTCTGACGAAGCGGCGGGCACCTCCGAGCCGGAGGGGCCCGCCGCGTCGCCGGGAGCGCTCAGAACTCCTCGCCGACCAGGGCGGCCTCGGTGGGCAGTTCGCGCTCGTTCGCGTTCTTGCTGCTGCGCATCTCCAGCGCCAGCAGCAGGGCGGCGACGAGGCAGAGCACGGCCCCGACGGCGAACGGCGACTGCTTGAAGCCGAGCCACGAGGCGACGTGGCCGACCAGCGTCGCGGCCACCGCGCCGCCCAGCCAGCGGCAGAAGTTGTAGCCGGCGCTGGCCACTGGCCGGGGCGCACCGCTGATGCTCATCGCCGACCCGGTGAACAGGGTGTTGAGCAGGCCGGACGCCAGTCCGCTGAGGACCACCGCGACGACCACGACCGGCTTGGAGCCCACGGCCATGAGCGCCAGCAGCACCGCGTAGATCACCACGGCGAGCACGGTCCCGCCGATCTCGCCGAACCGGGCGGCGAGCTTCGGCGCGAGCGTCACGCCGGCGAAGGCCACGCACAGACCCCAGCCGAAGAACACCAGGCCGACCGCGATCGCGCCGAACTCCAGCACGAACGGCGCCCACGCCAGCACGATGAAGAACGAGGCGGTGTAGAAGGCGGAACCGACCGACACTCGCAGCAGGCCGCCGTGCCGCAGCGCCCGCAGCGGATCGGCGAGGCGGATCTTCTGCCGCTGGGCGCGGTCGCCGTCCTTGGGCAGGAACCCGGCGGACAGGATCAGCGCGATGGCCATCAGCACGGCGGTTCCGGCGAACGGCCCGCGCCAGGAGATGTTGCCCAGCAGCGCACCGAGCAGCGGTCCGGTCGACAGCCCGATGCCCAGCGCGGCCTCGTAGAGCAGCACCGCCGCCTGCTGGCCGCCGCTGGCGGCACCGACGATCACCGACAGCGCGGTGGCGATGAAGAACGCGTTGCCGAGTCCCCACACCGCGCGCAGCGCCACCAGCTGCCCGATCGACCCGGCCAGCGCGCACAGCAGGGTCGCCACCACGATCAGCACCAACCCGGTGACCACCGTCCGCTTGGGGCCGAACCGCGCGCTGAACGCACCGGTGATGAGCATCGCCACGACCTGCACGCCGAGGTACGACGAGAACAGCAACGTGACCTGCTCGGGACCGGCCTTCAACGCCTCGGCGATGGACAGCAGGATCGGGTCCACCAGGCCGATTCCCATGAACGCGATCACGGCCGCGAACGCGGTGATCCACACGGCCTTGGGCTGTCCCTTGAACACGTCGAACAACCGCACGTCGTGCCCGGAGCCGCTCATCGGCCCGCCACCCCTCGTAACGAATCGGACAAGTTCGTTTGCAATGCTAACTTGTTTGCCCGGTCCGCCCAACCCGGCATGAGCCAGCTCACCGGGCAAAACGTTTCAATCCGCGCGAGTGCGGCCACAGCGGGGGCCGACCGCGGCAGAATCGGCGCGTGATGTGGCGGCGGTTGGTCTCGGAGGCGTGCGAGGCGATCGGGATCGAACGGGATCCGGACGAGCTGGACGTGGTGGGCGAGCCGGGGCACCTGCCGGCCCGGTTGCCGGTCGAGGACCTCGCGATCGCGTGCGTCGGCGCGGCGCTGCTCGCGACCGGCCGCCGGGTCCGGCTCGACACCGGGCACCTCGCCGCCGCGATGCGCAGCGAGGCGCACCTGCGGGTCGGCGGGGAGGTCGCCGGGTCGACGTTCGCACCGCTGTCGCGCTTCTGGCGAGCGGCGGACGGTTGGGTCCGCACCCACGGCAACTACCCCTGGCACCGCGAAGCGCTGCTGCGCGCGCTGGACGCCGACGAGTCCGCAGTGGAATCGGTGCTCGGGCGCACCCCGTCGCGCGAGGTGGAGGACCGCGTCGTCGCCGCGGGTGGCATCGCGGCGGCGGTGCGGACTCCACAGCAGTGGGCCGCCGAAGGGCCGGGTCGGGCGGTGGCCGTCCGACCGCTCGTCGGTACGCGGCGGATCGGCGACGCCGCGCCGCGCGCCGGGCGGGAACCGGTTCGCGTGCTGGACCTGACCAGGGTCATCGCCGGTCCGGTGTGCACCCGGTACCTGGGGGCGCTCGGTGCGGACGTCCTGCGCCTCGACCCGCCGCACCGCCCGGAGCGACCGGGCAGCCAGGACGCGCTGCTGGGCAAGCGCAGCGCGGTGCTCGACGCCCGGACCCCGGACGGCCTGGCCCGGCTGCGCGAACTCCTCGACGGCGCGGACGTGCTAGTGCACGGCTACCGCCCGGGTGCGCTCGACCGGTTCGGGCTCGGCGCGGAGGAACTCGCCGAACGCCACCCGGGACTGGTCGTCGTCTCGCTCTCCGCGTGGGGGAACACCGGGCCGTGGGGCGACCGGCGCGGTTTCGACAGCATCGTCCAGGCGGCCTCCGGAGTGTCCATAGTGGAGTCCCCGGACGGCGAACGGCCGGGTGCGCTGCCGTGCCAGCTGCTCGACCACGGGACCGGCTACCTCTGCGCCGCGGCCGTGCTCGACGGCCTCCGCCGCCAGGCCGCCGAGGGCGGCACGTGGGTGCGCGAGCTGTCGCTGGCCCGCACCGCGCACTGGCTGCTCGGCCAGCCGCGCACGGCACCGCGCGAGCGGGCCACCGACCCGGCGCCGTGGCTGGTGCGGATCGGCGACGTCACGGCGGTCGCCCCGCCCGGCCGGGTCGACGGCCGCCCGCTGCGCTGGCAGCGCCCGCCCGCCTACGGCGCCGACGAGCCGACCTGGTGATGCCGCAGGGCCTGTCCCGGGCTCTGGTGCGTGGCGGTGCGGGCTGCGGAGGCCGCCGCCCGGTGCCAGGTGGGAAGACCGGCTCTCAGCGCTCCAGCACCGCCGTCATGCCCTGGCCGCCCGCCGCGCACACGGAGATCAGGCCGCGACCGGAACCCTTCTCGGCCAGCAGCTTGGCCAGGGTCGCCACGATGCGGCCGCCCGTCGCGGCGAACGGGTGCCCGGCGGCCAGCGACGAGCCGTTGACGTTCAGCCTCGCCGGGTCGATCTCGCCCAGCGGCGCGTCCAGGCCCAGCCGGGTCTTGCAGAACTCCGGGTCCTGCCAGGCCCGCAGCGTCGCCAGCACCTGCGAGGCGAACGCCTCGTGCACTTCGTAGAAGTCGAAGTCGCCGAGCGACAACCCGGTGCGGTCCAGCAGCTTCGGCACCGCGTACGCCGGGGCCATCAGCAGCCCCTCGTCGCCGCTGACGTGGTCGACCGCGCCGGAGACGACGTCGCCGAGGTAGGCCAGCACCGGCAGTCGCCGCTGCTGCGCCCACTCCTCGCTGGCCAGCAGCACGGTGGACGCGCCGTCGGACAGCGGGGTCGAGTTGCCCGCCGTCATGGTCGCGCCCTCGCCGCGGCCGAACACCGGCTTGAGCTTCGCGAGCTTGTCGGCGGTGCTGTCCGGCCGGAGGTTCTGGTCCCGGCCGAGCCCGAGGTAGGAGGTGACCAGGTCGTCGAAGAACCCGCGTTCGTAGGCGGCGGCGAGCCGCTGGTGGCTGCGCGCGGCCAGCTCGTCCTGCGACTCGCGGTCGATCTCCCAGGCCAGCGCGGTCTTCGCGGCGTGCTCGCCCATCGACAGCCCGGTGCGCGGCTCGGCGTTGCGCGGGATCTCGGGCACCACGTGGTGCGGGCGGAGCGCGGTCAGCGCCCGGAGGCGTCCGCCGGTGCTCCGGGCGTGGTTGGCGCGCAGCAGGACCCGGCGCAGGTCGTCGTTGAGCCCGATCGGCGCGTCGCTGGCGGAGTCCACGCCACCGGCGATGCCGGAGTCGAGCTGGCCGAGCGCGATCTTGTTGGCCACCGACACGACCGACTCCAGCCCGGTCGCGCAGGCCATCTGCACGTCGTGGGCCGGGGTGCGCGGGTCGAGGCGGGAGCCCAGCACGGTCTCCCGCGCCAGGTTGAAGTCCCGGCTGTGCTTGAGCACGGCGCCCGCGACGAACTCGCCGACGCGCTCGCCCTGCAACCCGAACCGGGCGATCAGCCCGTCCAGCGCGGCGGTGAGCATGTCCTGGTTGGACGCCTGCGCGTACGGGCCACCGGACCGCGCGAAGGGGATCCGGTTGCCGCCGATGATCGCGACCCGCCGAACGCTGACCATGCTGACTCCTCGCAAACTCCTGGCGCGGTACTGCCCGGGCCCTCTAACCTACCGGCGGGTAGCTTACGCGTCGAGCGCTCGCCGAGACATCGCAGGAGTGTCGTATGACCGACCGGTACCAGCAGTTCACCTCCTCCCCGCTGGGGCGGGTGATCACCAGGCGGCTCGGCCTGCCCGCCCCGACCCCGCTGCGGCGGCACCGCCCCGGTGACCCGGTCGTCACCGGCCCGGTCCTGGTCGGGTCCGCCCCCGGCGGCCGGTTGGGCGACGCGGTCGCCGAACTGCTCGGCGAGGTCGACGCCCAGGTCCACCGCACCCCGGTCGAGGACGAGCGCTACGCCGCGCTCGTGTTCGACGCGACCGGCATCACCGCGGGCGAACAGCTGCGCGCGCTGCACGAGTTCTTCGGCCCGGCGATCCGCCGGACCGCCCGGTGCGGTCGGCTCATCGTGCTCGGCACCCCGCCCGAGCAGGCCGCCGACCCGCGCGCGTCCGTCGCGCAGCGCGCGCTGGAGGGTTTCGTGCGCACCGCGGGCAAGGAGCTCAAGCACGGCGCCACCGCGCAGCTCGTGTACGCCTCGGAGGCCGCGGACCTCGGCTCGACGCTGCGCTTCCTGCTGTCGGCGAAGTCCGCGTACGTCTCCGGCCAGGTCGTGCGGATCGGGGCCGCCGAGGTGCCCGAGGTCGACTGGGAACACCCGCTGCGGGACCGGGTCGCGCTGGTCACCGGCGCGTCGCGGGGCATCGGCGCGGCCATCGCGGAAACCCTGGCGCGCGACGGTGCGCACGTGGTGTGCCTGGACGTGCCCGCGCAGGGCGGCGACCTCGCGGCGGTCGCCAACCGCATCGGCGGTTCCACGTTGCAGCTCGACATCACCGCGGACGACGCGCCGCAGCGGATCACCGACCACCTCGCCGAGCGGCACGGCGGCGTCGACGTGGTGGTGAACAACGCGGGCATCACCCGGGACAAGACCATCGGCAAGATGACCGGGCAGCAGTGGGACGCGGTCATCGGCGTCAACCTGACCGCGCAGGAGCGCATCAACGAGCGGTTGCTCGCCGACGACTCCCCGCTGCGCCCCGGCGGCCGCATCGTCGGAGTCGCCTCGATGAGCGGGATCGCGGGCAACGTCGGCCAGGCCAACTACGCCGCCTCCAAGGCCGGGGTGATCGGCCTGGTGCAGGCCACCGCCCCGACGGCCGCGCGACGGGGCGCCACGATCAACGCGGTGGCGCCGGGCTTCGTCGAGACCTCGATGACCGCCGCGATCCCGCTGGTCGTGCGGGAGGCGGGCCGCCGGATGAACAGCCTGCGGCAGGGCGGTCTGCCGGTCGACGTGGCCGAGACGATCGCCTGGTTCGCCAACCCCGCGTCGGCCGGGGTGAACGGCAACGTGGTCCGCGTCTGCGGCCAGAGCCTGCTCGGCGCGTGAGAGGAGGACGAGGAATGCACGACCTGTCCGCGCTGTACGCCAAGGCGGTGCTGACGGCACCGCTGCGCCGCGGCGACCGGCTGCCGGTGGGCGAGCAGGTGAGCGAGGTGGACGTCGATGCCGACCACCTGGCCGACTACGCCCGGGTGTGCGGCTTCGGCCTGCGCGACGAACTGCCGATCACCTATCCGCACGTGCTGTCCTTCCCGCTGTCGGTGCGGCTGATGACCGCGCGGGAGTTCCCGTTCCCGCTGGTCGGGCTGGTGCACGTGACGAACGTGATCCACCGGGAGCGCCCGCTGCTGGTGACCGAGCGGCTGACCCAGCGGGTGCGGCTGGCGAACCTGCGCCCGCACCCGAAGGGGCGGCAGTTCGACGTGGTCACCGAGACCAGCGCGGGCGGCGAGGTGGTGTGGCGCGAGATCAGCACCTACCTGCGCCGCGGACCGTCCACTTCGGACGCGGCGGCGCCGGGGCTGGAGGAGGTCGACGCCGGTGAGCCGACGGCGACCTGGCGGGTTCCCGCCGACACCGGCCGCCGCTACGCGGCGGTGTCCGGCGACCGCAACCCGATCCACCTGCGCGCCCTGCCCGCCAAGGCGTTCGGCTTCCCGCGCGCCATCGCGCACGGCATGTGGTCGAAGGCCCGCTGCCTGGCGGCCTTCGCCGAACGCCTCCCGGACCGCTGCGCGGTCGAGGTCGCGTTCCGCAAGCCGCTGCCACTTCCCTCCACAGTGGACTTCACGGTCCGCGCCCACCACGACGGTCGAGACTTCGCCCTGCTCTCCCGCTCCGGAAAACCCCACCTGCTCGGCGCGGTCCGCTGAAAGCCTGTCGTGGGCTCGTTGTGCGCCCGAAAGCGGCTGGCGCCGCCCGCCCGTGGCCTCCGGATGCCGAACGACGGGCGAGGCCCCGCGCGCAACCGCCCCGGGGTCAGGAGCGCTTCGGGCTCCAGGACTGGCCCTCGACGAGGTTGCCGAAGCCCATCCAGACCATGTTCATCAGGCGCATCGCCATGCCGTCGGCGGTGTGGTCGGGGTGCTCGAACCACCAGTCGACCAGCGCCTCGCACGCGCCGACCAGCGCCGCCGCGAACGGCTCCACCTGCTCGGGCTGCATCGGCTGCGCCGAGTCGGCGGTGGCGCGCGCCAGCAGCTGCGCGATCAGGCCCATCGCGCGCTCCCGCCACTCGACCAGCTCGCTGACGAACGGTTCGCCCTGCGCGTTGGCCTGCCGGTGCAGGACGGTCCAGGCGGCCTGGTTGCGCTGCACGTACTCGAAGAACACCCGCAGCCCGCGCCACAGCTGCTCCTCCGGTCGCAGGCCGGCCTCCACCGCGGTGCCGATCTCCTCGATGAGCCGGGTCGCCTCCCGGCGGATGCAGGCCACGAACAGTTCGTCCTTGGCGCCGAGGTAGGCGTAGAGCATCGGTTTGGAGATCCCGGCGGTCTCGGAGATCTCGTCCATCGACGCGGTGTGGAAGCCGTGCGCGGCGAAGACCTCGACGGCGGCGTCGAGGATCTGCCGTTCGCGCACCTCCCGCGGCAGCCGGCGGGATCGGGGGCGGGGCTGGTCGGATCGCTCGGGCCGCATCTCGCCTCTCGTCGTCAGCGGTGGACGCGATCATTCTCCACGCACCCGGCCGTGCTCCACCACGTCCTGCGAGGACGCGCCCTTGCCATCGAACCTACTCGAACGTAGTCTTACTCGCGAGTAGGTTAATGGAGGTGGTCATGGCCCAGCCCGACCCGATCGCCGCGCTCGGCGAGCTCGATCCCAAGAAGGTCGACGAGGAGCAGTTCGTCGCGCTGCTGGAGGCCGCCTCCCAGCTCGCCGAGGACGGCACCGACGTCGACCTCGGCGCGCTCACCCCGGAGCAGTTCGCCCGGCTGATCTCGCGCGCCTCCGACGCCCAGATCGGGGCCGTCATGGCCCGTCCCGAGCTGCGCGAACGCATCCTCGACGAGGTGTTCCGGCGGATGGGTGAACACTACAAGTCCGACAAGGCGGGCCGCACCGAGGCGGTCGTGCGCTGGCGGATCGGCGACTCGGAGGACGACCTGCTGCGCTACGAGTGCGTGCTCGCCGGCGGCACCTGCACCGTCCACAAGGAACCGCAGCACGAGCCGCGCGTGACGATCTCCGTCGCGCCCGCCGAGTTCCTCAAGCTCGCCTCCGGCAACGCCTCGGCGCCGATGCTGTTCATGAAGGGCAAGCTCAAGGTCGCCGGTGACCTCGGGTTCGCGGCCGGTCTCACCAAGCTCTTCCAGATACCCAAAGCCTGACGCGTCGAAGGAGCCCGCGTGAGCTTCTCCCTGGAACTCAGCGAGGAACATCAGGAACTGCGCGACTGGGTGCGCGGCTTCGCCGAGAGGACCATCCGGCCCGCCGCGGCCGAGTGGGACGAGCGCGAGGAGACCCCGTGGCCGATCATCCAGGAGGCGGCCAAGATCGGTCTCTACGGCTTCGAGACGCTGGCCACGTTCTGGGCCGACGAGACCGGCCTGTCACTGCCGATCGCCAACGAGGAGCTGTTCTGGGGTGACGGCGGCATCGGCATGGCGATCTTCGGCACCACCCTCGCCGTCGCGGGGATCTTCGCCGCGGGCACCCCGGACCAGCTCGCCGAGTGGGTGCCGCAGTGCTACGGCGACGTCGACGACCCGAAGGTCGCCGCCTTCTGCTCCTCCGAGCCCGGCGCGGGTTCCGACGTCGCGGCGATGCGCACCCGCGCCGTCTACGACGAGGCCAAGGACGAGTGGGTGCTGAGCGGGCAGAAGGCGTGGGCCACCAACGGCGGCATCGCCAACGTCCACGTGGTCCAGGCCGTCGTCGACCCCGACCTGGGTTCGCGCGGCCAGGCCGCGTTCGTCGTCCCGCCCGGCACGCCGGGGCTGGAGTCGCCGAGCAAGATCCGCAAGCACGGCCTGCGCGCCTCGCACACCGCGGACGTCTTCCTCGACGACGTGCGCGTCCCCGGCAGCTGCCTGCTGGGAGGCAAGGAGAAGCTGGACGAGAAGCTGGCCCGCGCCCGCGAGGGCTCCAAGGCCAGCGGCCAGGCGGCGATGCGGACCTTCGAGCTGTCCCGTCCGACGGTCGGCGCCCAGGCGGTCGGCATCGCCCGAGCCGCCTACGAGACCGCACTGGAGTACGCCCAGCAGCGCGAGACCTTCGGCCGCCCCATCATCGACAACCAGTCGATCGCCTTCACTCTCGCCGACATGCGCATGGAGATCGACGCGGCCCGCCTCCTCGTCTGGCGAGCCGCCTGGCTCGGCCGCAACGGCGGCTTCGAGGCGGGCGAGGGCTCGATGTCCAAGCTCAAGGCGGGCCGCGTCGCCACCTGGGCCACCGAACGCGCCATCCAGATCCTCGGCGGCAACGGCTACACCCGCGAGTTCCCCGTCGAACGCATGCACCGCGACGCCAAGATCTACGACATCTTCGAAGGCACCGAGCAGATCCAGCAGCTGGTGGTGGCCAGAGCCATCTCGGGCCGACACATCGCCTGACGAACACCGAGCTGGGCCGTCGCTGGGCCGTGAGCCGATCAGGCGGCGGCCCGGCCGCGGCGAGCCCCAGCAAGTTCCTTGATAGATACCCCGCGAGCTAGCAACGCCGAGGCGTAGAAGTGGCGCAGGGCATGCATTTCGTCCAGTCCCTCGGTGTATTCGAGACCAGCACTTCGGAATGCTGTAGCCCAAGCCAGCTTGTTGAACCGAGCGTTCAACATTTCGCCATTTTATTCGATATCGCTGGGCGAAAATGCAAGTATCTCCCCCTGGTGCAGGCTGTGCCCACGCCCCAAGGTCTACAGCTATTTCCGGCCCTCGGGGTACCGAGACGACCACCCAAACGCCGCGTGCCTCAGCGCACCCGTGCTCACTGCTCTGTACGGGCGATAGTGGATCTTCTGCGCAAGAATCGTCCGCCGCGTCCTTCGACCGGTCGGTAGGGTTCCCCGGGCAACCTGAGTGCCTGTCTTTGAACTTGGTTCCGACGGGCGTGGTAAGTGGCGTGAGCCGCTTTCTCTTTCGGTGAGTACGCAAGCAACCGGCACCGCCGCGGGTTCTCAGCGGTCGTCTCGCGAGGACAGCCCCTCCGCCGTGTATTGGGCATACATCAGGAGGGGCTTCCGCAGTCGAGACGGCCGCTGAGGTTCCGCTCCCGGCACCGCCCCGCACAACGAGTTCAAAGACAGGCACTGACAGTCTTGGAGGACGCACCACCCGATGCCAGAAGACACATTCGGCGCCGACACCACGGGGCCTTCCGCCCCTGACGTGATTAGCCCTGAGCACCTGGACCGGGACGACGCCGAAGCGGATCTGGATCCCGCTGACTGGCCAGCGGAGGTCTACGTGCCCTGCGAGCCGATCACCTCGGTAGACCCACAGCAGCCCCACCAGCAAGTACGCGTGGAGCTCCGACGCACCACCGACGGTGCGTTGGCCCTGCTCACGTACACCAGCCTGGAACGCTTGGTGGAGGGTTGCGGGCAGCAACAGGCGTGGATCAGCGTGCCAGGGAACGCGGTGCGCAAGCTCGCCGAGGACACGGAAGCGGAAGTGATTCTCCAGGACGTCCCGCTACCGGAGTCTGAACTACAGACGGGGGAGGAGTAAGCGGGCATGGCGGACATGCGCAACAACCCGGCCGAAATGGAAAGCCTCGCCGCAGGACTGGACGCCGGAGTCAGCTCCCTGGACCGCATGGGACCGGCGCCAGTGGCCAACGCCGGAGAGTCCACGGGTCTTGTCGCAAACGCCATCGGACGTCTCATGCTGGCTGCCGCGGGCGTCAGCAACGGGATCCACGAATCCGCTGACAACGTGCGTGCCGCGGGGACCGAGTACCACCGCACAGACGGAGCCGGTGCCGGCGGAATGCCCAAGCCGCGCTGACATCTGGGGGGACCATGGGCGACATCGATGTTCTCGTGAAGGCCGACCCGGCTTCGTGCCGTCAAGCCGCGGCGTACCTCAAGCGCCTGGCACAGGCCCTGGATGAGGCCGCGAGTTCGGCGCTCAAGGCCAGTTCGGTGTCCGAGTCGTTCTGGGAAGGCGAAGCCGCCGACACGTTCCGCGAGCAGATTTTCCGCAGGGGGCGGGACGTGGACGAGCTCGTTCGGGCAGCCGACCGGGCAGGTTCAGGACTCGACTTCTTCGCCGACGAGATCGACACCGTCCGCCAACGCATGAACCAATGCCTTCAAACGGCCCGGGAAGCCGGACTGACGGTCACCGGCACCCTGATCCACCAGCCGCCCGGCGATGCGTCCGACACCGCTCCGCAGGGTGCCGGAGGAGACATGCCCGGCCTCGATCCCAACGCGGGTGCACACGCCGAGGCGAAACGCAAGCTCGACGCCTTCCGCGAAATCGAAGCCACGGTGGACGAGGAACGCCGCCGGGAACGCACCGCCCACAAGTCACTGCTCAAGGCCATGGACGGATCCAACACCGTCGTCGACACAGTCGCCGACACACAGACCTGGATCGCCCGCAGCCTCTCCTACGCCGGTACCGCACACGGCACCGCCACCACGCTGGCACAGAACGCTACATCCGAACTCAAATTCGCCAGCGACTACGCCCGCTGGAGCGCCGACAGCACGCTCCCCGCAGCAGTACGAGAAGCCAACATGGAACGCCTGCTGGCCAACGCTGGCATGGACGCCCGCGCGGCCAACAGCAACGCGAGGTTGCTGGCCTACGGAGGTTGGACCAGGGCAGGTGACCTCGTGTTCAGCCGACTGACCCCCACGCTCGGCGGCAGCAAGGAAGGACAGCTGCGTAGCGTGGGTAAGGCGTTCTCAGTGGTGGGCGTTGTTGCCGCCGCATGGTTCACGGGTAAGGACATCCTTGCGGGGAAACCGATCGGGAAGTCGATTTGGGTCAACTTTGGAGGTCTCGGGGCCAGCACTGCGGTCAGCACCGGTGCCGAGGCCGTCGCAGCCGCTGCGGGAGCGACAGGCGGGCCGGTGACGGCAATCGGTCTGGGTGCTGGGTTCGCCGCAGCAACCGCATGG
Organism: Saccharopolyspora rosea; assembly: GCF_025643595.1. Taxonomy (GTDB): domain Bacteria; phylum Actinomycetota; class Actinomycetes; order Mycobacteriales; family Pseudonocardiaceae; genus Saccharopolyspora; species Saccharopolyspora rosea. The sequence continues at coordinate 6,438,369 of NZ_CP102826.1, read as the reverse complement.
TCCTATTTCCAGGACAACGACCTCCACGACCTGTACCGGGATCTGAGTGGCGACCACATCGACTCCCCGAACGACAACTCCGACGAGTACAGGAAGGCCCGCTTTGGCAGGTGAGAACATGCCTGGTCTGCCACCACGGCCGGACTCGCAGACCGGTCAGCCACGTCCGCCCGCGGTGCCGGTCCAGTATCGGGGAGGCGAAGCGGAGAAGACGCCGTCGCGGGTCCCTGATCCGCCCGAAGGGCAGGGCCCGGTCCTGGAGTGCTACCGGGAGTCGAAGCGGAGCGTGTGGCTGTCCGCGCCCATTCCGATCGTGCTTCTGCTGGTCGTGTTCATCCTCGACAGCGGTTTCGAAGCGCTCACCTACTGGTTCACCTGGGCGATCCTCATCCCGTACTTTGCGTTCCTGGTCTACAAGGGACGATCCGACGTGCTGACAGCAGGCGCCGACTGGGTGCAGTTCAAGGGCCATTGGGTGCGCACGTACGAACTGATCAGCGTCAAGTACGCGGTACGCGGGCAGGGGCTCAGCCACGAAGTGGTGCTCACCGACCGCAACGGTGGTATTGGAATCCCGCTACGACTGATCCAATCGAATCCCCGGCTCTGGGACTACGTCTACCTGGGCATCCGCCACTCCGTCGCCAACGGCGCGAAGACCAACGCAGCGCTGAGGAACGCTTTCCCTGAGCTTGCCGCCGACGCCCGCAACGCCAGCGGCGATCGGTAGCCGGACAGCCGATCGCATCCAGCCTCAGACAAGCGCACGGAAGTCAATCGCCGTCTTCCTCGTCGGATTCTTGGGCGCTGCTCCCGTGCACGTCGGAACCAACCCCGCACCTGAGCGGATCGAACTCCACCGGCACCAGGGCTCCCACGACGTCCGATGAATTGACGTCGGTGCCCCCAGGTTCCGCCGCGTCCGAAAACTTCCACAACCGGATGTCCGGGCGCCCCCAGCGGGCCGGCCCGATCAGTCGGAGGAAGCCGGTCGCCGCGCGTCAGGCGATGTGGCGGCCCGAGATGGCGCGGGCGACGACCAGCTGCTGGACCTGCTCGGTGCCCTCGAAGATGTCGTAGATCGCGCCGGGTGGGCGAGGGCGCCTCCACTCGTGGAGGCGCCCGGTGGCTCAGCCTTCGAGGAGCTCGTTGTGCAGCCAGCCGCCCACGCAGACCTGCATGCCGTTCTGCAGGGGGACGACGTGGCCGCCTGCGCGGAGGCACTCGTGCGCGGTGGCCGACGGTGCGGCGAGCGCCGGCGTGGCCGCGCCCAGCAGGGCGGTGAGGCCGATCGCGGCGGTGACGAGTGCGTTCTTCCCGGTTGTCATGGAACCTGTCTCCTTTCCGCCGGGGGGCTCCCGGCAAGCCGGGATCTTCGTGCGCGCGGCGGGCGGGCGCGCCCCATTTAGCACGGCCAGGTGATGTCGCCCTGTCGGCGGAGTGGCGATCGCCACGGTGCGGAATTGCACAAAGCCTCCCGATGTTGAGCGTGTTACGTGCAGGATTCCGTGGGTTGGGCACCTGTTCAGATTGGGCAGGTCCACCACCGACACTCGTCCGAACGGATGAAAGTCGGTTCGAGGCGCACCATCGCCCGGGGCGGTGGACGTCTCACGACGCGGAGGGCCGGCGTGGCACCGTCCGCGTCGGACGGGCCGCGGGGAGGGCCCGGCGCGACCGGAGCCGTCGCGGGCGCACCGCCCGGGGCGGGTCGGGAGCGGCTGCGAGAGTGAAACGGGAGGGCGAAGCCGTGAAGACCACCGTTGACCCGGAGACCCCCATCTTCGGCGAACTGCAGCAGGAGCTCGGCGAGCTCCCGAACATCGACATCCACGACTTCGACCAGCACGCGTTCGACTTCCTGCGCGAGGAGCAGGAACCGGTCAAGGACGAGGTCGTGGTCGCGGATTCGTCGGCGGGCTCCCGCCGGGGCGGCCGACGCCGCAAGGAGCGCTGAGCGCTCCGCCCCGTTCTGTCGGGGTTCGCCGCCATCCTGCTCGGGTGGCAACTTGGGAGAAGTTCGCAACGGAGGCCCCGGACCTGGCCGGGGTCGTCCGGGAGCGGTTCCAGGCGTTCCGGCACCACGTGCTCGCCACCGTGCGGCACGACGGGTCACCGCGGGTCAGCGGTACGGAGGTGTCCTGGTGGGGCGCGGACCTGGTGATCGGGTCGATGCCCAGTGCGCGCAAGGCCCTCGACCTGCGCCGGGACGGGCGGTTCGCGTTGCACGTCAACCCCGGTGACGGGTCGATGGAGGGCGGCGGCGACGTCAAGATCTCCGGCCGGGCGGTCGAGGTCGTCGGCGCCGAACAGCGGGCCTGGGTCGAGGAGGTGCGGCCGCCGAGCCCGGACTCGCACCTGTTCCGGCTCGACCTCACCGAGGCCGTGACCACGGCGGTCTCCGACGACCAGACGCACCTGGTCATCACGCTCTGGCGCCCGGCCGAGGGCATCCGGACCTTCCACCGGGCATGACGCGACGGCCCCTCCCCGCCGGGGAGGGGCCGTCGCGGTCGTTCGGCGTCAGTACGTGATGGCCATGCTCGGGTCGGAGAGCAGGGCGCCGACGTCGGCGAGGAACTGCGAGCCCTGCTGGCCGTCGACCACCCGGTGGTCGAAGCTCAGCGCGAGCTGGCAGACCTTGCGCGGCACCACCTGGCCGTCCACCACCCACGGCATGTCCCGGATCGCGCCGACCGCGAGGATCGCCGACTCGCCCGGGTTGATGATCGGCGTGCCGGTGTCGACCCCGAACACGCCGACGTTGGTGATGGTGAACGTGCCGCCCAGCATGTCGGCCGGGGAGGTCTTGCCGTCCCGGGCCGTGGTGGTGAGCTGTTCCAGCGCTTCGGCGAGCTGCCGCAGCGACATGCCGTCGGCGTCCCGGACCTTCGGCACCACGAGACCGCGGTCGGTGGCGGCCGCGATGCCCAGGTGCACGTAGTCCTTGTAGACGATCTCGCCCGCCGCCTCGTCCCAGGTCGCGTTGACGTCCGGGGTGCGGCGCACCGCCAGGCACACCGCCTTCGCGGCGAACGCCAGCGGCGTGACCTTGACGTCCCGGAACTCCGGGTGCGACTTGAGCCGTTCCCGCAACTGCATCATCGGCGTCACGTCGACGGTCAGGAACTCGGTGACGTGCGGGGCGGTGAACGCGCTGTCCACCATGGCCTGCGCCGTCGCCTTGCGGACACCGCGGATCGGCACTCGCCGTTCCCGGGCCCCCGGCGCCGCCGGTGCCGCGGGCTCGACCGCGGCGGCGGACCGGACGTCGTCCCGGGTGATCACGCCGCCGGTGCCGGAGCCGGTGAGCGCGCCCAGGTCGACGCCGAGATCCTTCGCCAGCTTGCGCACCGGCGGCTTCGCCAGCGGCACGAAACCGCCGTTGCCCGCCGTGCCGTTGGACGGTGGAGCGGCGGGCTCCTCCGGCGGCGCCACCGGCGCTGCGCCACCGGACTGCATCGCGCCCTGCAACGCCTGCTGCGCCGCGGCCGCGCCCCCGCCGGAGGCGGCCTTGCGCGGACGGCGCTTGGTGCTGGACGTGCGCGGGCCGTAGCCGACGAGCGTGGCGATGCGCCCGTTGGACTCCTCGCCGATCTTGCCGGACTCGGCGGCGGGTTCGGCGTCGGCCGAGGCCAGGTCGATCGCGATGATCGGGGTCCCCACCTCGACGGTCTGCCCCGGCTGCACGAGCAGTTCCTGCACCTGGCCCGCCCACGGGCAGGGCAGTTCGACCGACGCCTTGGCCGTCTCGATCTCCACGATGGTCTGGTTGACCGTCACCTCGTCGCCGGGCCCGACCTTCCAGCCCAGGATCTCCGCCTCCGTCAACCCCTCGCCGACGTCGGGCAGCGGGAAGTGCTTGATCGCCATGAACGCCTCCCTCAGTACGCCAGCGAACGGTCGACGACGTCGAGCACCCGGTCCAGGTCGGGCAGGTAGCCCTCCTCCAGCTTGCTCGGCGGGTACGGGGTGTCGAATCCGGTCGCGCGCAGCACCGGGGCCTCCAGCGAGTAGAAGCACTCCTGCTGCACCTGGGTGGCGATCTCCGAGGTCACCGAGGACTCCCCGGGCGCCTCGCTGGCCAGCACCAGCCGTCCGGTGCGGCGCACCGAGTCGAAGACCGGGCCGAGGTCCAGCGGCGACAGCGTGCGCAGGTCGATGACCTCCAGGTCGATGCCGTCCTCCTCGGCGGCGGTCGCCGCGTCCAGGCAGGTGCGCACCATCGGCCCGTAGGCGGCCACGGTGGCCGAGCTGCCGCCGCGCAGCACCCGCGAGCTGAACAGCGGTGCCGGGTCGACGGTCGTGTCCAGCTCGGACTTCTCGTAGTAGCGGCGCTTCGGCTCGAAGAACAGCACCGGGTCGTCGCACTCGATGGCCTGCTGGATCATCCAGTAGGCGTCCACCGGGTTCGAGCAGGACACCACCTTGAGCCCGCCGATGTGCGCGAACAGCGACTCCGGGGACTCCGAGTGGTGCTCCACGGCACCGATGCCGCCGCCGAAGGGCACCCGCACCACGATCGGCATCTTGACCTTGCCCTGGCTGCGGAAGTGCAGCTTGGCCAGCTGGGAGATGATCTGGTCGAAGCCGGGGAAGATGAACCCGTCGAACTGGATCTCGCACACCGGCCGGTAGCCGCGGATGGCCAGGCCGATGGCGGTGCCGATGATCCCGGACTCGGCCAGCGGGGTGTCCAGCACGCGGTGCTCGCCGAAGTCCTTCTGCAGCCCGTCGGTGATCCGGAAGACACCGCCGAGCCTGCCCACGTCCTCGCCCATGACCAGGACCTTCGGGTCGCGTTCCAGCGACGCGCGCAGCCCCAGGTTGAGGGCCTTGGCGAGGGTGACGGTCTGCGTGGCCCCGGCCGTTCCGGTCGGGCGCTCCAGGGTGGGGGCGGCCATCAGCGAACACCTCCGGCCATCGCGTCGTCGGCGAACCCGGCGAGGTAGCGCAGGTAGTCCTCGCGCTGGGCGGCGATCTGGGGGGTCTCCTCGGCGTACACCTCGGAGAAGATCCGTTCCGGCGGCGGGTCGGGCATGTTGAAGCAGAAGTCGCGCAGCCGCACGGCCAGCTCGTCGGCCTCGGCGTCGACGCGGTCGAAGAAGTCCTGGTCGGCGAGCTGTTCGCGGATCAGGTGCACCCGCAGCCGCTCGATCGGGTCCTTGAGCTTCCACGCCTCCATCTCGTCGGCCAGCCGGTAGCGGGTCGGGTCGTCGGACGTGGTGTGCGCGTCCATCCGGTAGGTGAACGCCTCGATCAGCACCGGGCCGTTGCCGCTGCGGCACTCGTCGAGCGCCCAGCGGGAGACCGCCAGGCTGGCGAGCACGTCGTTGCCGTCCACCCGGATGCCCGGGAAGCCGTACCCGGCGGCGCGCCGGTACAGCGGGACGCGGGTCTGGCGCTCCAGGGGCTCGGAGATCGCCCACTGGTTGTTCTGGCAGAAGAAGACCACCGGGGCGTCGTAGACCGCCGACCACACCATCGCCTCGTGCACGTCGCCCTGGCTGGTGGCGCCGTCGCCGAAGAACACCATGGTGGCTTCGCCGTCCTGGTCGCCGACCTTGCCGTCGAAGCGCTGGCCCATGGCGTAGCCGGTGGCGTTCAGGCACTGGTTGCCGATGACGATCGTGTACAGGTGGAAACCGGTCGTGGCCGGGTCCCAACTGCCGTGGTCGGTACCGCGGAAGATGCCCAGCAGGTCGGTCGGGTCGATGCCGCGGCACCACGCGACGCCGTGCTCCCGGTAGCTCGGGAAGGCCATGTCCTGCGCCCGCAGCGCGCGCCCCGCACCGATCTGGGCGGCTTCCTGGCCCAGCAGCGGGACCCAGATGCCCAGCTGGCCCTGCCGCTGGAGCGCGTTGCCCTCCCGGTCGGCGCGGCGGACCAGCACCATGTCGCGGTACAGGTCGCGCAGCTGCGCGTCGTCGAGGTCGATGTCGAAGTCCGGGTGCTGGACCCGCTCACCTTCTGGCGTGAGGAGCTGGACGAGGTCTGCTCCGCCTTCACTTGTCGCCCGCAATCCGGCGATCACCTGCTCCCGTGTGGGTTTCGCTGCGGTGGCGGCAGGGGGGCCGGAGGTGCCTTCGGCAGCACCGGGGCGCGTCCATCGTTCCGGGGACATTCGGATCTCCTCGTGTCACGCCGGTCCACTCGCTTGTGGCGTTGTGGTCCGGCAGTCGACGGCCGAACGCCCTCGCGACCTGGTGGGTCGCCCGGGGTCCGACCGCGGCGGTTGGATCGCTCCCCGCCATCCTGGCACGAAACCCGCCGGTTTCGTGAGCCCTGCCACAGGGATTCGTCGCCGGCCCGGTGCGGGTCGACGGCCTTCCCGCGGATCACCGTAGTGACGCGCGGTGGCGGGAGAATCCGCAGGTCATCAGAGCAATGGAGGTCCGACTAACGCGACTTGGAGCATCGCGGCGAGCACCTGCGGCACGCGGCGGAAATGCGCCAGACTCGGAGCGTGGCCGAGTTCGCGAACCTGCTCGCGCTGCCCGACGAGTTCGTGCTGCTGGTGCACCGGCCCAACGGCACCTGCGACACCGCCGCCGGCCCGGTGCTGGGCACGGTCGCCGCCGAGGTCGCCGAGCTGGCGCTGCGGCGGCGCGTCGAGGTGCGCGGTGGCGCGGTCCGGTTGGTCGACGGGAGCGGAACCGGGCAGCCGTGGATGGACCGGATGCTGGCGGAGTTCCGGGACCGGGCCGGCGAGGACGGCGAACTCGACCTGCGGGTGTGGCTGCAGAGCCGCACCGGGGCGTTCCGGACGCACCGCCAGGTGCTCGTCGAGCGCGGCCTGCTGCGGCGGGAGCGCCGCCGGTTCCTCGGCCTGTTCCCGGACGACCGCTACCACCCGGACCGGCCCAACCGGGACGCGCTGATCGAGGAGCTGCGCGCGGCGGCGCGCGGCGACCGCCCGCTCGACGACCGGCTCGCCCTGCTGTGCGCGCTGGTGTACCGCACCGGCCTGGTGCACGTGCTCGGCTTCGCGCACGCCGAGGTGACCCGGATGCGGGCCATCGCGGCGGCCCGCGAGCTGGGTGACGGGGTGGACCCCCGCATCGCGGGGATGCTCGTCGCGGTCACGACCATTCCCGCCGCCGTCGCGACCGGGTGAGGCGAAAGCGGTCCGCGCGCCCCGCTTCCGGGCGATACTCGGGCGATGACCCAGCTGAGCCTCCCCGAGGAATTCGTGCTCCTGCTGCACAAGGACGGCGGCGGGTACCACACCGGCGCCGCCGAACTCGGCGAACTGGTGCTGCGCGGGCGGATCCGCTTCGAGGGCAGGAAGCTGCAGCTGGTCGACCCGAGCCCGACCGGCGAGCAGTGGGCCGACACCGCGCTGGCGCTGCTGGCCCGGCGCGCGGGGGCGAAGAACAAGCGCGTCGACGCGGCGCGGTTCATCCAGTCCCGGCGCGGCACGCGCACGACCCACTGCGAGTCGCTGGTCCGGCGGGGGCTGATGCGCTGCGAACGCAAGTCGCTGCTGGGCATCGGCTACCGCCGCTACTACCCGGACACTGCTGCCCGCGAAGCGCTCATCGGCGAGCTGCGCGCGGTCGCGCGTGGTGAGCAGCAGGTCGACAACCGCACGGCGCTGCTGGCGGCCCTGTCGCACGCAACCGGCCTGGTCCGCACCTGGCGATTGCCGAAGCAGGAGCTCAAGCGGCTCAAGCAGATCAGCCGGGGCGAGCAGCTCGGCGCCGCGGTCGAAGCCGTCGTCGCGTCCGCCGCGGCGGCCGTGGCCGCAGGCGCGATCGCCGCGACCACGGCAGCCACGACCGGGGGGAGCTGAGGCATAGGATCGCGGCGTGGATCGCGTAGCCGTGACGAAAACCGTGGAACGGATGTGGGACGAGGCCGTCCTGCCGAGCCTGTCCGAGCTGGTCAGGATCCCGGCGGTCTCCCCGGCCTTCGACGCCGACTGGGTCGACACCGGGTACCTGGACGCCGCCGTCGACCACGTCCGGGAGTGGATCACCGGGCGCGGCATCACCGGCGCCGCCGTCGAGGTCGTCCGCCTGCCCGGCCGCACCCCGCTGCTGCTCGTGGACGTGCCCGCGACCTCCGGTGCACCGGAGGAGACCGTGCTGCTGTACGGGCACCTGGACAAGCAGCCGCCGGTCGGTGGCTGGTCGGACGGGCTCGGCCCGTGGACCCCGGTCGTCCGCGACGACCGGCTGTACGGCCGCGGCGCGGCCGACGACGGCTACGCCGGCTACGCGGCGATCACCGCCATCGAGGCCGTGCGCGAGCACGGCGGGGCGCACGCCCGCTGCGTCGTGCTGCTGGAGACCGGCGAGGAGTCCGGCAGTCCCGACCTGCCCGCCTACCTGGAACACCTGTCCGACCGGCTCGGCGACGTCTCGCTGGTGGTGTGCCTGGACTCCGGCGCGGGCGACTACGAGCGGCTGTGGCTGACCACGGCGCTGCGCGGGCTGGTGCAGCTGGAGGTGACCGTCCACGTGCTGGACAGCGGCCAGCACTCCGGCACCGCCAGCGGCATCGTGCCCAGCTCCTTCCGGATCATGCGGCAGCTGCTGGACCGGCTGGAGGACTCCGCGACCGGCGAGGTGCTGGTTCCCGAGTTGAACGTGGCGATCCCGCCGAACCGCGTCGAGGAGGCCCGTTCCGCCGTCGCCGCGGCCCCCGGCCTGGTGCGCGGCTCCGTGCCGTTCCCGGAGGGGCTGCGCCCGGTCGTCGAGGACGAGGCGGAGCTGGCGTTGAACAACACCTGGCGCCCCACGCTGTCGGTGACCGGCGCGGCCGGGCTGCCGCTGCCCGCCGACGCGGGCAACGTGCTCCGCCCGTCGACCACGCTGATGCTGAGCTTCCGGCTGCCGCCGACCGCCGACCCGGAGGCCGCGCTGGCGGCGGTGCGGGAGCGCCTGTCCACCGACGTGCCGTACGGCGCCCGCGTCACCTTCGGGCATTCCGAGTCGGGGCTGGGCTGGAACGCCCCCGAACTCGCCCCGTGGCTCGGCACGGCCCTCGACCAGGTCAGCGACGAGGTCTTCGGCGCGGGCTGGCGGACGATGGGGCTCGGCGGCTCGATCCCGTTCATGGGCCTGCTGCACAACGCCTACCCGGACGCCCAGTTCGTGGTCACCGGCGCGCTCGGTCCGGACAGCAACGCGCACGTCCCGGACGAGTCGCTGCACCTGCCCTTCGCCGCCAAGATCACCACGGCGATCTCCTACGTCCTCGACGCGCACGCCCACCGCTGACCGGCACCCGCCGGCCGCCGAGGAGGCCGACTGGTCGGGCGAGCCGGGGTCGCCGAGTGACTACGAGCGCTTCGGGATGATGATCCACAGCGCGATGTAGAGCAGGAACTGCGGCCCCGGCAGCAGGCACGAGAGCAGGAACAGCACGCGCACGGTCAACGGCGACATGCCGAACCGGTCGGCGAGCCCCGCGCACACCCCGGCGATCACCGCGCGGTCCCGGGATTTGGTCAACGACTGCGTTCGGTACTCGGTCATACCCCGATGCTGCCTGCCAACCCGACCGGTGCGCCTCGGGGTCCGCCCCTGACGATCCCCGGATCCCGGATCGACCTAGGGTCGCAGCGCCCCCGGAACGCACCACGGCGGTGCCCGTCGGGGACGGGGCACCGCCGTGGGGGACCACCACCGGCGACCAGAGGTGGCGGCCAGGTCCGCGATGGTCAGAACACCGCTTCGTCCAGCTCCATCAGCGAGTTGTCGGCCGCCTCCACGATCTTGCGGCGGGACTTCAGCTCGGGCAGCACGTTCTTCGCGAAGAACCGGGCCGCGGCCACCTTGCCCTGGTAGAACGGCTGGTCCTTGGCGGAGGCGCCCGCGTCGAGCGCGGCCAGCGCGACCTCGGCCTGGCGCAGCAGCAGCCAGCCGACGAGCAGGTCGCCCATGCTCAGCAGCAGCGTGACGGCGTGCTGCCCGACCTTGTAGACGTTCTTGACGTCCTCCTGCGCCGAGGTCAGGTGGCCGATCATGGTGCCGAGCATGCCCTGCGCGTCGTCCAGGGCCTTGCCGACCAGCGCGCGCTCCTCCTTGAGCCGGTCGTCGGAGCCCTCGGCCTGCAACGACCGCTGGATCTCCTCGGCGACGTGGCCCAGCGCGGCGCCGTTGTTGCGCACGATCTTGCGGAAGAAGAAGTCCTGCGCCTGGATCGCCGTGGTGCCCTCGTACAGGCTGTCGATCTTGGCGTCCCGGATGTACTGCTCGATCGGGTAGTCCTGCAGGTAACCGGAGCCGCCGAGGGTCTGCAGCGCCAGCGCCAGCATCTCGTAGGCCCGCTCGGAGCCGACGCCCTTGACGATCGGCAGCAGCAGGTCGTTGACGGCGTCGGCGGTGCTGTGGTCCTCGCCCGCGGCCTTGGCCTGCGCCACCTGGTCCTGGAACGTCGCGGTGTAGAGGTACACCGCGCGCAGGCCCTCGACGTACGCCTTCTGCAGCATGAGGATCCGGCGGACGTCCGGGTGGTGGGTGATCGTGACGCGCGGGGCGGTCTTGTCGGTGGCCTGCGTCAGGTCGGCGCCCTGCACGCGCTCCTTGGCGTAGTCCAGCGCGTTGAGGTAGCCGGTCGACATGGTGCCGATGGCCTTGGTCCCGACCATCATCCGCGCGTATTCGATGACCTGGAACATCTGCGCGATGCCGTCGTGCACCTCGCCGAGCAGCCAGCCCTTGGCGGGCACGCCGTGCTGGCCGAAGGTGAGCTCGCAGGTGGCCGAGGCGTTGAGGCCCATCTTGTGCTCGACGTTGGTGACGAAGGCGCCGTTGCGCTCGCCGGGCTCACCGGTCTCCGGGTCGAAGTGGAACTTCGGCACCAGGAACAGGCTCAGCCCCTTGGTGCCGGGCTTGTTCTCGATGCCGGGCCCCTCGGGGCGGGCCAGCACCAGGTGCATGATGTTCTCGGTCATGTCCTGGTCGGCCGAGGTGATGAACCGCTTCACGCCGTCCAGGTGCCACGAGCCGTCGTCCTGCTTGACGGCCTTGGTGCGTCCGGCGCCGACGTCCGAGCCCGCGTCCGGCTCGGTGAGCACCATGGTGGCGCCCCAGCCGCGGTCGATCATCAGCTGCGCCCAGCGCTTCTGCTCCTCGGTCCCGTTGCGCCACAGGATCGTGGCGAAGTTCGGGCCCGCCATGTACATGAAGATCGCCGGGTTGGCGCCGAGCACCAGCTCGGCGGCGGACCACTGCACGGTCGGCGGGATGCCGTAGCCGCCCAGCTCGTCGGGCAGGCTCAGCCGCCACCACTCGCCGTCGACGATCTGGCGGTAGGACTTCTTGAACGCCTCGGGCAGCGTCACCGAGTGCGTCTGCGGATCGAAGTGGGCGGGGTTGCGGTCGCCCTCGACGAAGGACTCGGCCAGCGGCCCGGTGGCGAGCTCGTTGAGCTCGGTGAGCACACCCCGCACGGTGTCCTCGTCGGACTGCTCGAAGGCGCCCTTGCCCAGTTGGTTCTGCACCTTGAAGACCTCGAACAGGTTGAATTCGAGGTCGCGGACGTTGCTCTTGTAGTGGCCCATGGAAAGGCTCCCTCTTGCACGCTGCTGCGGACGTGCCCGCTCCTCGCCACGCCCGAGCCCTTACTCGTCGGTAACAAGAGGATATTACCTGGCGGTAACTTCTGTCGAGCACCCGTCGCGAAACCGACCCGAACGTCCGCCACGACCGCTCCGACGGGGGATTCAGCCCCGCCGTTGGCGCGGGATCGGCGGAGCCAGCCGGCGCCCCAGCTCGGCGAGCACCCGGATGTTGAGCCGGAACGCGAGCTTGACCTCGGTGACGATCCGCTCCTGCTCGGCGGCGTCCCAGCCCGCGGTGTCCAGCAGCGTCCGGTAGGCGGTCCGGAAGCGCGGCCGGTGCGGGATCTCGGGGAAGGTCAGGAACGCCAGCCCGCCGCCGTCGTCGCTCGGCCCGGCGCCGTCGCACCGCGCGGTCATGGCCGCCCGGATCGCCTGGCCGCCGGACAGGTCGGCGAGGTAGCGGGTGTAGTGGTGCGCCACGAAGCCGCCGGGCCAGTCGAAGCAGACCTCGCGCAGGCGGGACCGGTAGTCCTCGGTCTCCGCGCTGGGCCGGATGACCTCGTACCAGTCGGGCCCGAGGTAGTGGTGCAGGTCCGCCTCCAGCGCGGGGAGCCGCCGGAGCCGGTCGGAGACGAAAGGCCCGGCGACGAGGTCGCAGCGCATGGCGTCGGCCGCGGCTTCGAGCACCTCGTACGCGAAGTAGTACTGGCCGAGCAGCATCGCGTACGCGTCGACGTCCAGCTGCCCGGACAGCAGCGCGCGCACGAACGGTTCGGCCTCGGCTCGGGCGTGTTCTCCTCGGGTGCGGTCGCGGAGGTGTCGGGCGAAGTCGCTGCGGACGGGGTGCTCGGCAGTGGCCATTCCGACTCCTAAGGTTAGCCTCACCAAACTGAGGTGACCCTAATCCGAAGTCGGGGTCGCGGACCACACCTGGCGCGCTGTGGCCTGCGTTTCACCCGGATGCGCTCCGCGGGCGCTCGGATTGCCTCGTGGGGACCGGTTTGCGCCCGTCCCCCAGCGGTGTTTCGGTGGCAGCAGCACCGGGTTGGGAGCGTGATGGTCGCAGTCGAGGTGGTCGAGACCCCGTCGCTCGGAAACCGCAGCTACCTGGTCACAGACGGGAAGGTCGCGGCCGCGGTGGACCCCCAGCGCGACGTCGACCGGCTGTTCGGCGTCGCGGGCCGCAGCGGTGCCCGGTTCACGCACGTGCTGGAGACCCACCTCCACAACGACTACGTCTCGGGCGGTCTTGAGCTCTGCCGGCTCACCGGTGCGCAGTACGGCGTCTCTGCCGCCGAGGCCGTCGACTTCCCGCGTCGGCGGCTGGTGGAGGGCGATGTCGTGGAGTTGTCCCCGGCGCTGCGGCTGCGGGTGGTGGACACGCCCGGCCACACCTTCCACCACCTGAGCTACGTGTTGGAGGAGGACGGGCGGGCGATCGGTGCGTTCACCGGTGGCTCGCTGCTGTTCGGCACGAGCGGCCGGACCGATCTGCTCGGGCCGCAGCACGGCGAGCAGCTGGCCCGCCGCCAGCACGCGTCGCTGCACAAGCTCGCCGAGATCCTGCCCGACGACGCCGAGATCTGGCCGACGCACGGGTTCGGCGGGTTCTGCGCTTCGGTCCCGGTCGGCGGGCGGAGCGCGACGGTCGGCCAGCAGAAGAAGATCCACCCCGCCTTCCAGCTCGACGAGGACGCGTTCGTCGAGCACCTGCTCTCCGGCCTGGACCCGTTCCCCGCGTACTTCGCGCGGATGCCGCGCCGCAACGCCGCCGGTCCGGAACCGGTGGACCTGCGGGTGCCCGACTCGGTCGACCCGGAGGAGCTCGCGCGCCGGTTGCGCGACGGCGAGTGGGTCGTGGACGTGCGGCCGCGCCGCGAGTTCACCCGCGGTCACCTGGCCGGTTCGGTGAACCTCGGCGTGGACGGTCCGCTGGCGACCTGGTTGGGCTGGCTGGCCGGCCGCGACGTCCCGGTGACGCTCGTCGGGGAGACCCCGGAGCAGGTGGCCGGCGGACGCCGGGAACTCGCGCGCATCGGCATCGACCGGCTGTCCGCGGCCGTCGGCCGCCCGCACGAACTGGCGCTGGAACCGGACATGGTCCACCGGATGCCCACGGCCACCTTCGCCGACCTGGTCCTGGCCGACCCGGAACCGGCCGTGCTGGACGTGCGGATGCGCCGCGAGTGGCGGCAGTGCCACCTCCGCGGCGCCGTCCACGTCCCGCTACCCGAACTGGCCACCGCAGAGCTCACCGCCGCTCCGGTGTGGGTGCACTGCAGCGCGGGCTACCGCGCCACCATCGCCGCGTCCCTGCTCGCCCGCGACGGCCACGACGTGGTCGTCGTCGACGACGACTTCGACTCGGCGCACGACATCGGTCTCACCGTCGCCTCCGACGTCTGACCCGCGTTCTCGGCGGTCCAGGAACGAGCTGGGGCGCGGCCCCGCGCTGCCACCTCCGACGGGGTTCTCGCTACCTCACTGGTACGACGCCTGGAGTTCGTACTTGTGGTCCCCGGGACGCTCGTAGCACGAGATCGAGTACGCGTCGGAGTGGTCCTTGCGCGCCTGCGGAATGGCCGCCGCGCAGTCGTCGCCGTTGTCGTACACCCCGAGCGTCACGAAGGTCTCGGCCATCGCCGCACCCGCGCCCATGACGGACGCTGCGGCGCAGGCCAGGAACACGGCAGCGGTGGTAATCGTCCTCTTCAAAGTCACATCTCCATTGCCCAGTGCGGTGTCGTGGCGGCGAACCGCCGAGAAAGCGCGGAGAGATCCGCCCGACGTCGACTTTGCCGGAGTGCGTTCAGCCGGTCGGCCGGGCTCGATGGCGCGGAGGGGAACCCCTCAGGAGTGGGAACGTCCGACGTGGAGCTTCCCGACTCGTCGACGGCGCCCGGCGTTTCCGAGTCGGTGATGGCCAATGGCTGCTGAGGTCGGTGTTGCCGGGATGTTGTCGAGCCCCCCGAGTTGATCCAGGAACGACGAAGGCCCAGGCGGAGCGGATCAAGCTCCTGACCTGGGCCTTCGTCTGTCTGAGCGGATGACGGGAATCGAACCCGCGTTCTCAGCTTGGGAAGCTGATGTTCTACCATTGAACTACATCCGCCTCGCCGTTTCCGGCGATCGCCACTCTAGCACGGTGGCCGTCGAAGATCGCGGGTGGGGCGGTCGATAGGCTGTTGCCCGTGTTGCTGAGTGACCGGGACCTGCGCAAAGAGCTCGACGAGGGGCGTCTGGAGCTCGATCCGTTCGATGCCGCGATGATCCAGCCGTCGAGCATCGACGTTCGACTGGACCGGTTCTTCCGCGTCTTCGACAACACGAAGTACACGCACATCGACCCGTCGCAGCAGCAGGACGAGTTGACCTCGCTGGTGGAGACGCCGGACGACGACCCGTTCGTGCTGCACCCCGGCGAGTTCGTGCTCGGGTCGACGTTCGAGTCGGTGCGACTGCCCGAGGACCTGGCCGGTCGGTTGGAGGGCAAGTCGTCGCTGGGGCGGCTCGGGTTGCTCACGCACTCGACCGCCGGGTTCATCGATCCCGGCTTCACCGGGCACATCACGTTGGAGCTGTCCAATGTGGCCAACCTGCCGATCACGTTGTGGCCCGGGATGAAGATCGGGCAGCTGTGCCTGTTCCGGCTGTCCAGCCCGGCCGACCACCCGTACGGCTCCACGCAGGCGGGTTCGCGGTACCAGGGTCAGCGGGGGCCGACGCCGTCGCGCGCGTACCTCAACTTCAAGCGGACCGACACGCGTCGCTGATGCACCTGGCGTGACAACCGCCGTTCGCACGGTTATCGGGTGATGTTTCTCACCCTGAATCGTGTAAGTGAAAGAAGAGTTCAGATTTTACGGTGTCGAGGCCCGGCGCAGCTGAAACGATCACGCAAAGGGGCGGATCGGCGAGCGGGCGGCAGGAGAACTCGATGTCCGTTTCACAGACGCGTGCCTCGGGAGCCGCCACCGAACACCTGGGGCACGTGGTGATGATCGCCGGGGCCGCGGCTCTCGGCGGGTTCCTGTTCGGTTACGACACCTCGGTCATCAACGGCGGTGTCGACGCCATCCAGCAGCACTTCAACGTCGGCTCCGCGATAACCGGGTTGACCGTGTCGTCGGCGCTGCTCGGCTCGGCCGTGGGCGCGGGGATCGCCGGCGGGCTGGCCGACCGGATCGGGCGCATCCGGGTCATGCAGCTGGCGGCCGTCCTGTTCATCATCAGCGCCGTCACCTCGGCCGTGCCGTTCGCGATCTGGGACCTGGCGATCTGGCGCGTCGTGGGCGGGATCGCCATCGGCATCGCATCGGTGATCGCGCCCGCCTACATCGCCGAAGTGGCGCCCGCCGCCTACCGGGGTCGACTCGCCTCGTTGCAGCAGTTGGCGATCGTGCTCGGCATCGCCGTGTCGCAGCTGGTCAACTACGCGCTCGCGGCCGCCGCCGGGGGCAGCGCCTCCGACCAGCTCGGGCCGTTGCAGGCGTGGCAGTGGATGCTCGGCGTGGCCGCGATCCCCGCGGTGGTCTACCTGGTCGTGGCCTCGGTGATCCCGGAGTCGCCGCGGTACCTGGTGGCCGCGGGCAAGGTTGACCGGGCGCGCACCGTGCTGGCGACCGTCGAGTCCGGTGACCCCGACGCCAAGATCGCCGAGATCCGCGAGGCGCTGGGTGGCGAGCACAAGCCGCGGCTGAGCGACCTGCGCGGCAAGTTCGGCCTGCTGCCGATCGTGTGGGTGGGCATGGCGATCGCCGCGTTGCAGCAGTTCGTCGGCATCAACGTGATCTTCTACTACTCCTCGTCGCTGTGGCACTCCGTCGGCATCGACGAGAAGAACTCGCTGCTGCTGAGCCTGTTCACCTCGATCGTCAACATCATCGGCACCTTCGTGGCCATCGCGCTGGTCGACAAGATCGGCCGCAAACCGCTGCTGGTGATCGGTTCCATCGGCATGGCCGTGTCGCTGGCCGTCACCGGCTGGGCGTTCAGCTTCGCCGAGGTCGTCGGCGAGGAGGCGCACCTGCCGTTCCAGTGGGGTGCGGTCGCGCTGGTCTCGGCGAGCGCGTTCGTGCTGTTCTTCGCCGGATCCTGGGGCGTGGTGATGTGGGTGCTGCTGGGCGAGATGTTCCCGGCGCGCATCCGCGCCGCCGCCCTGGCCGTCGGCACCGCGACGAACTGGATCGCGAACTGGCTGGTCACCGTGAGCTTCCCGTCGCTGCGCGACTGGAACCTGCCCGCCACGTACTTCATGTACGCGGTGTTCGCCCTGCTCTCGCTGGTCTTCGTGGTCCGCTACCTCAAGGAGACCAACGGCCGCTCCCTGGAGGAGATGGGTCGCTGACCAGGCCCGACACGCGAGGGCGTCCCCGTTCGGGGGCGCCCTTCGCGCGTGTCGGACCCCGTCACGGCCGGAACAGGACGAGGTCGAAGAGCGCGCCGAAGCGCGCCTCGGCGTCGGCGGCGGTGTCGAACAGGGCGAACTGGCTGCGCTCGCCCTCCTTCCAGAACAGCACCGCGCCGTCCGGGATCTCCATGCCCCAGACGCGGACGCGGTCGGGATCGGGCTCACCGGCCTCGGTCTTGGCGGCCAGGCCGAAGAGTGTCGCTGCCATGCGGTTCCTCCCGGATGTGGACGTGCGCACGAGTGTCCACATGGGACTCCGCGATCGGGACTACCGGAAGCGGGAATCCCGATTCCGGGTTCCCGCTGCGATCATGGATCGATCAGGATCCGGTCGGGAGGTCTGCGGTGGCACGCACGAGCCCCACGTTCCGTCGTCGCCGACTCGCGCGCAGAATCCGCCAACTCCGCGAGGCATCCGGCCTGACGCAGGAAGCGGCGGCGGCCGGACTCGACATGTCCACGAGCGCCCTGAGCCGCAAGGAGACCGGCGAGGTCGCGACGTCGGTGCACGAGGTCCGCTCGATGATGGACCTCTACGACGTCTACGACCCGGACCTGCTCGACCTCGCCAGGGCCGCGAAGCAACGCGGCTGGTGGCGGGCTTACGGCATCGAGGATCGGAAGTATCCCGATCTGGAGACCGAAGCCAGTGAGGTCCGGGAGTTCGCACTCGCTTTCATCCCCGGCCTGTTCCAGACAGCGGACTACATGCGGGCCGTGTTCCGCTGCGGGAACCCTGGATGCACCGACGAGTTCATCGAGAACGCCGTCGCGCTCAGAAAGGCGCGAGCGGAGCGGATCAACGGGACCGACGTTCCTCCGCTCGACTACTCGGCAGTCATCGACGAATCAGCGCTCCGGCGGCCGGTTGGTGGAGCGGAGACCATGCGGCGCCAGCTCGTCCAGCTCGTCGAGCGCGCGGAGTTGCCCTCGGTGACAGTCCGAGTGCTGCCGATCGGCGTGGGAGCGCATCGCGGGATGGAAAGCTCTTTCTGCCTGCTGCGGTATCCCGGCGACGAACCCGATGTCCTGTACATGGAGCACGTGGCAGGCTCGTCCGTCACGGAAAAGCGGCACGATGTGCGTAGGGCCGAGGCGGTGTTCGACGAGATCTGGACCTCGGCGCTGGACACGAGCGCGTCAGTGGACCTCATCCACCGCGTGGCCCGCGAGATGTGAAGGAGTTCGTGCAGATGGACAGCAGCCAGCCGGAACTTGTCTGGCGCAAGAGCAGCCGGAGCGTGGGCGGGCATGGCGGCAACTGCGTCGAAGTCGCCTTCTCCGGTCCGGCGGTGGCCGTGCGGGATTCCAAGGATCCGGACGGTCCGGTGCTCGCCTTCCCGGCGCGGTCCTGGGCGGCGTTCGTGTCGCGGGTGAGCGAGGCCGGGTGAGCAGCGCCCGGTGATCCAAAGCATCCGGACCCGATGACGCAGGAGGGGCGCCCCGGTGGGGACGCCCCTCCTGGTGCGCTCGGCGATTCAGCTGTTGGTCTCTTCCGGGACCGGCTCGCCGGAGTCCTCGGCGCCGTCGGTGCCGCGCTTGACCGCCGACAGCAGGAGTTGGGCGACGTCGACGACCTCGACCGACTCGGAGGCGGTCTTGTCGCTCTGCCGCGTGGTGAGGCCGTCGGAGAGCATCACCCGGCAGAACGGGCAGCCGGTGGCGATCTTCGAGGGGGCGGTGCCCAGGGCCTCGTCGACGCGGTCGAGGTTGATGCGCTTGCCGATGCGCTCTTCCATCCACATCCGGGCGCCGCCCGCGCCGCAGCACATCGAGCGGTCGGCGTGCCGGGGCATCTCCCGGAAGTTGGCGCCGGAGGCGCCGACCAGGTCGCGGGGCGGCGTGTAGACCTTGTTGTGGCGGCCCAGGTAGCAGGGGTCGTGGTAGGTGACGTCCTCGGCGATGGGGGCCACCGGGGTCAGCCGCTTCTCGCGGACCAGCCGGTTGAGCAGCTGGGTGTGGTGCACGACCTCGTAGTTCCCGCCGAGCTGGGAGTACTCGTTGGCGAGGCTGTTGAAGCAGTGCGCGCAGGTGGCCACGATCTTGCGCTTGCCGGGCTCGCGGCCCTCGAACACCGAGTTGAGCACTTCGACGTTCTGCTGGGCCAGCATCTGGAAGATGAACTCGTTGCCCGCCCGCCGGGCCGGGTCACCGGTGCAGGTCTCCTCCGGGCCGAGGACCACGTACTTGACCCCGGCCAGGTGCAGCAGTTCCGCGACCGCGCGGGTGGTCTTCTTCGCGCGGTCCTCGAACGCCCCGGCGCAGCCGACCCAGAACAGGTACTCGACGTCGTCTTCGAGTTCGCCGTCGAACACCGGCACCTCGAAGTCCAGGTCCTGGGTCCAGGCCAGCCGGTCCTTGGCGTTCTGGCCCCACGGATTGCCCTTGTTCTCCAGGTTCTTGAACATCCCGCCCAGCTCGGTCGGGAAGTTCGACTCGATCATGACCTGGTACCGGCGCATGTCCACGATGTGGTCGACGTGCTCGATGTCCACCGGGCACTGCTCCACGCACGCGCCGCAGGAGGTGCACGACCACAGCACGTCGGGGTCGATGACCCCCATCTCCTCCGGCGATCCGATCAACGGCCGCTCGGCCTCGGCCAGCGCCAGCGCGTCGATCTTCGCCAGCTTCTCCTCGGCGCCCTCGCCGGTGATGCCGACCTCGTCACCGGCCATGTCCTTGCGGCCCCCGGCCAGCAGGTACGGGGCCTTGGCGTAGGCGTGCTCGCGCAGCGACGTGATCAGCAGCTTCGGCGACAGCGGCTTGCCGGTGTTCCACGCCGGGCACTGCGACTGGCAGCGACCGCACTCGGTGCAGGTGGTGAAGTCCAGCCAGCCCTTCCAGGAGAAGTCCTCGACCTTGCCCGCGCCGAACACGTCGGTGTCCGGGTCGGCCTCCTCGAAGTCCAGCTCCTTGCCGCCGGACATCATCGGCTTGACCGCGCCCAACGCCACCGCGCCGTCGGCCTCGCGCTTGAAGAAGATGTTGAAGAACGCCGTGAACCGGTGCCAGGCCACCCCCATCGTGATGTTCGAGGCGATCACGATCACCCAGATCATCGCCGACAGGATCTTGAACGCGGCGAACACCGACACCGCCGCGGTGCTGGGCGGCAACGCGGCACCCAGCGCGTAGCTGAGCGGCGCGGACCAGGTCGGCGCGTCCATCAGACCACTGGCGTGCTTGAACGAGCGCAGCCCCATGATGCCCACGCCTTCGAGCACCACCACGGCCTCGACGAAGTACGCCTGCCAGAAGTTCGACCCCTGGAACCGCGACACCCGACCGGCGCGGCGCGGGTGGTTGAGCTGACGCACGGCGATCAGCCACAACCCGCCCAGGATCGTGGTGATCCCGAGGATCTCCACCACGAGGTTCCACGGCCCGAACGAGCCCAGCCAGGGGAACTCGAACCCGGGGACGAACACCTCCCCGTACGCCTCGGCCACCGTCACGCTCAACCCCAGGAAGCCGAGCATCACGAACCAGTGCGCCACCCCGACGTGGCTCCACTTCAACATCCGGGTGTGCCCGAGGATCTCGGTGAGCATGTTCCCGAAGCGGGCCCCGAACGGGCCCTTCCTCGTCGGGTCCGGTTGTCCGAGCCGGATGGACGACACCATCCGGCGAACCGTCCTGACGACCAGAACCACCGCGACCACCGTCACGGCAAGACACATCAGGCCCAGGACGAGCTGCAGGGCACCCATGCTCGCGGCCTCCTGTTCGAGGGTTGTCCGTGTTTGGGGAGCGTACGCCCTGTTACCCGTCGGTAACCAGTCGGGGCGTCCACTTCGTGGCCACTGTGGCGCCTCCTCTGCGGTGGAGGGCGGAACGGAAGCTGATTCTGGAAGAGCCCAGGGCGAAAAACTAGTTGTGCACTTGTTCGGCTTCTGGCGCTATGATCGCGCGCGCAGCTGTTCGACGGCCTGGGGGTGGAGATGTCGGTGCTGCGCGACCCCGTGATCATTCCTGCTGACGTGCGCGAGCAGTGCTCGCCGCCGCCGCGCCTGCTCCCGCGAGCGGTTCGCGCCGGGGATCTCCGGTGCGATTTTCGCCACGTGTCCGCTGAGTCGAACGATCGGCCCGATCGTGGCGCCGCGGTGCGGTGTCCGCGCTGGTGGAGGGGGTTGTGATGGGCGAGCCGGAGGACGGCGCGCTGCGCGCCTCGGACGCCGATCGCGAGGCGGTGGCCGAACGGCTCCGCCGCGCGCTGGACGAGGGCCGGCTGACGCTGTCCGAGTACGACGAGCGGCTCAGCTCCGCCTACGCCGCGGTGACGATGGCCGACCTGCGCCCGCTCACCGCCGACCTGCCCGCCCCGGTGCGGGCGGCCGAGGTCGACCGGCGGGACAGGCGCCGCCGCAAGATCGTCAAGGAGTGGCGGGACTGGGCGGGCACCGGGCTCGTCCTGGTCGCGATCTGGGGCGTGTCCTCGGTCGTCTCCGGTGAGCTGAAGTTCTTCTGGCCCGGCGTGGTGCTGGCGATCTGGGGCGCGATCATCCTCGCCGACATGCTCTTCGGCGGGCGCAAGCGCGGCTGAACCGCCGCCGGGTCGCCTGTTCGTCCGGCGCCGGTGGGGCTACCCTGGAAAAGTAGGACGGTCGTTCAACTTTTGCGGGAGGGTTTCGTGGCGTACCTGGTGCTGGCGCTGGCGATCGTGAGCGAAGTCCTCGGCACGGTCTCGCTGAAGCTGTCCGAGGGGTTCAGCAAGCCGTTCCCCTCGGTCCTGGTCGTCATCGGGTACGCCGCCGCGTTCACCGCCCTGTCGGCGGTGCTCAAGCTCGGACTGCCGATCGGCGTGGTGTACGCGGTCTGGGCCGGGGCCGGAGTCGCGCTGGTCGCCATCGCCGGCGCGGTGTTCCTCGGCGAGTCGATGACCGCCGTGCAGGTCGGCGGACTCGCGCTGATCATCGGCGGCGTCGTGGCGCTGGAGCTCGGAGGTGCGCATTGACCGCCGCGACCGACGGACGCCGGGCCAAGGGCGAACGCCGCCGCCGCGCCATCGTCGACGCGACGCTGCGGGTCATCGCCCGCGACGGCGTCTCCGCCATCAGCCACCGCAACGTCGCGCGGGAGGCGGGCGTGGCGCC
Organism: Saccharopolyspora rosea; assembly: GCF_025643595.1. Lineage (GTDB taxonomy): Bacteria > Actinomycetota > Actinomycetes > Mycobacteriales > Pseudonocardiaceae > Saccharopolyspora > Saccharopolyspora rosea. The sequence goes on along the minus strand of NZ_CP102826.1, from coordinate 6,416,348 downwards.
GGCCTCGATCGCCTACTACTTCGCCGGCATCGACGACCTGCTGGTGGCCACCCTGCTGGAGAGCGTGGACCAGCTGATCACCGAACTCGACCGGCTCCGCGAGGGCGGACCGGACGGCGCGGAGTGGCCGCGCCTGGTCGCCGAACTGCTCGCGTCGCTGGTGCGGGACCACCGCGAACGCACCCTCGCCGAGTACGAGCTGTACCTGCTTGCCGCCCGCCGACCCGCGCTGCGCCCCGCCGCGCGCCGCTGGATCGAGGTCGCCGCCGGGTACGTCAACGACGGCGACCCGCCCGCGCTGCGCGCGCTGCTCGCGGCCATCGACGGGCTGCTCATGCAGGGCCTCATCGCCGACGAGCCGCCGACCGCCGAAGACCTCGAACCGTCCCTGCGCTACCTGATGCAGCCCGGCGACTACCTGGGCGAACTCAGTTGATCTCGGTGTTGCCGCCGCCCGCCCGGACCACGCCGACGTGGTCGAACGCCGACTCGTCGTCGTAGGTGGTGCACTCCGTGCCGCTGCCCAGCGGCACGAACACCGACTCGGTGCTGTGCGGCGGGTAGATGCGCAGGCCGCGGGCCGGCTGCGCGGCGCAGTCCTCCGGGTTCATGTGCGCGATGGTGCTGAACTCGAACGGCGCGGACGCGGTCCGCCCGGGCGCCAGCGTGACGACCGGGCGGTCGGTGATCTGGCGCTTGGCGGGCTGCCCGATCTGGTGCCCGTCGTCGCCGCCGACGAACGACACGCCGGGCGCCGAGGTCAGCGTGCAGGTGCGGGAGCTGGTGTTGGTGAACTGGATGGGCGCGTAGATGTGCCCGGCGGCGCCGTCGCTCTCGCCCAGCGCCACCTTGAGGTCCTCGGTGCGGCACTCCTGCCCGCCGCTGCTGGGGGCCCCGCCCTCCGAGGACGAACCGGGCGTCGCCGAGCCCGCGGCGGAAGAGCCGGTGCTCGACGAACCGGAGTCGCTGCTCGACGAGTCCGAGCCGCTGCTCGGGGAGTCGGCGGCGCCGCCGGACGAGGTGACCTCCGTGGTCCCGTCCTGCGGCGCCTGCTGCGGGCTCAGCGACACGGACCCGTGCGCCGTGCACGCCGTGGTGCTCAGGACCGCGAGCGTCCCGGCGACGATCAGGGTGTTGCGGATCCGGTGGCTGATCATGGTGACTCCTCTGCCCGCGTTGTTGCCTCGCTGTCCGGAAGACGTTCCACGCGTCCGCGCGTTGATCGGTGTGCGCTGCATCACACCCAGCGCGGCGGAACACTGGGGTCGTGCGGGTCACGCTGGTGCAGGGCGACATCACCGAGCAGGACGTGGACGTGGTGGTCAACGCGGCGAACTCGTCCCTGCTGGGCGGGGGTGGCGTGGACGGCGCGATCCACCGCCGCGGCGGGCCCGCGATCCTGCGCGAGTGCCGCGAGCTGCGGGCCGGTCGCCACCCCGACGGCCTGCCCACCGGCCAGGCGGTCGCCACCACCGCGGGCGACCTCCCGGCCCGCTGGGCGATCCACACCGTGGGGCCGACGTACGCGAAGTCCGAGGACCGCTCCCACCTGCTCGCCTCGTGCTTCCGCGAGTCGCTGCGCGTCGCCGACGAACTCGGAGCCCGCGCGGTCGCGTTCCCGGCCATCTCCACCGGCGTCTACCGCTACCCCCTCGACGAGGCCGCCGACATCGCGATGCGGACCGTGCGCGACACGCCGACGAGGGTGGCGGAGATCCGCTTCGTGCTGTTCGACCCCGCGTCCTACGCGGCCTTCCACGCCGCCCGGGACCGCGTCTTCGGCGGCTGAACACGTCCGGGTCGGATCGGGGATCTCCCGGATGCCCCGGGCGGGTGCCGCCGCGTAGCTTCGGGCCGCGAAGGTCACGGAGCATGGGGGCGACGATGGTTCGAGCGGGACTCGCGGTCGGCGGTGCGGCACTGGTGCTGATCGGGGGTGCACTGGCGGGCTGCGGCGACGGCGGGACCGAGCGGACCCGCACGACGCAGGCCGACGGGGTCGAGCGGATCCAGCTCGAACCCGGCTCGGGCAGCGTCCGGATCCGGTACGAGCGCGGGGCCCGCGGCGAGGTCCGGCAGATCTCGCACGGACCCACCGATCCCGGCGCCAAGTCCCGCATCGAGAACGGGACGCTGGTGCTGGACACCGACTGCGGCTGGAACTGCGACATCCGCTACGAGGTCACGCTGCCCGCCCGGCTGCCGGTCGAGGGGGAGCTCGGCTCGGGCGGGCTGGACGTGACGAACATGTCCGCGGTGCGGGCCAGGGTCGGCTCCGGAACGATCGACGTGCGCGACGTCGTCGGACCGGTCGAGGTGCGGACCGGTTCGGGCGGCATCCGGCTGACCCGGATCACCGGCGCGGTCGATGCCGAGACCGACAGCGGCCAGGTCGAGGGGCGCGAGCTGCGCGGCGGGGACGTGCGCGCGCACACCGGCTCCGGGGGCGTGCGGCTGGGACTGGCGGAGCCCCGGTCGGTCGACGCCGACACCGGCAGCGGTTCGATCGAGCTGGACGTGCCCCGCGTCCCGTACCGCGTGGACAGCGACACCGGCAGCGGCAGCGTGTCCGTCGACGTCCCGCAGGACCCCGCCTCGCCGCACCACCTGCGGCTCTCCACCGGCTCCGGGTCCGCCAGCGTCCGCGCCGCGGGCTGAGAGCTCCTCCCCGAGGCCGCTCGCCGGAAGAGCCGCGGCGGCTCCGCCGCTCTCGCCGCCCCGGAAGCCGGGATCGCGGAGCCGCCCCTCGTGTCGCCTTCCTCACCGTCGCGTCGGCTCGGCGGGAACTCGACGCGCTGGTCAGGCGTTGGTCAGGCAGAAAGCTTGAGCGACCCGGGCTCAACCCGGTTTGACGCCGCGGTCGGGTGCTGGGTAGAACTTGAGTGAACGAGGCTCAAGGGTCTGTCCGGCCCTGGGCGCAGCAGGCGAGAAGCTGGAGGAATCATCCATGGCGCGAGCGGTCGGCATCGACCTGGGGACGACCAACTCCGTCGTTTCCGTCCTGGAGGGCGGTGAATCGACGGTGATCGCCAACTCCGAGGGCTCGCGGACCACGCCGTCCATCGTGGCCTTCGCGAAGAACGGCGAGATCCTCACCGGTCAGCCCGCCAAGAACCAGGCGGTCACCAACGTCGACCGCACCATCCGGTCGGTCAAGCGCCACATGGGCACCGACTGGAAGGTCGAGATCGACGACAAGAACTACACGCCGCAGGAGATCAGCGCCCGCGTGCTGATGAAGCTCAAGCGGGACGCGGAGAGCTACCTGGGCGAGGAGGTCACCGACGCGGTGATCACCGTCCCGGCCTACTTCGAGGACGCCCAGCGGCAGGCCACCAAGGAGGCCGGTCAGATCGCCGGGCTGAACGTCCTGCGGATCGTCAACGAGCCCACCGCCGCCGCGCTGGCCTACGGCCTGGACAAGGGCGAGAAGGAGCAGACCATCCTGGTCTTCGACCTCGGTGGCGGCACCTTCGACGTGTCGCTGCTGGAGATCGGCGAGGGTGTGGTCGAGGTCCGCGCCACTTCCGGTGACAACCACCTCGGTGGTGACGACTGGGACGAGCGGATCGTCGAGTGGCTGGTCGACAAGTTCAAGGCGGCCAACGGCATCGACCTGACCAAGGACCGCATGGCCATGCAGCGGATCAAGGAAGCCGCGGAGAAGGCCAAGATCGAGCTGTCCAGCTCCTCGACCGCCAACATCAACCTGCCCTACATCACCGTCGACGCGGACAAGAACCCGCTGTTCCTGGACGAGACGCTGTCCCGGGCCGAGTTCCAGCGGATCACCTCCGACCTGCTGGAGCGCTGCCGCAAGCCGTTCGAGTCGGTCATCCGCGACGCCGGGATCAAGGTCGCCGACATCGACCACGTGGTGCTCGTCGGTGGTTCCACCCGCATGCCGGCCGTCAGCGACCTGGTCAAGGACCTGACCGGCGGCAAGGAGCCGAACAAGGGCGTCAACCCGGACGAGGTCGTGGCCGTGGGCGCCAGCCTGCAGGCCGGTGTGCTGCGCGGTGAGGTCAAGGACGTCCTGCTGCTGGACGTGACCCCGCTGTCGCTGGGCATCGAGACCAAGGGCGGGATCATGACCAAGCTCATCGAGCGCAACACCACGATCCCGACCAAGCGCTCGGAGACCTTCACCACCGCCGACGACAACCAGCCCTCGGTGCAGATCCAGGTCTTCCAGGGCGAGCGCGAGATCGCCGCGCACAACAAGAAGCTCGGCATGTTCGAGCTGACCGGCATCCCGCCGGCGCCGCGCGGCGTGCCGCAGATCGAGGTCACCTTCGACATCGACGCCAACGGCATCGTGCACGTCAACGCCAAGGACCTCGGCACCGGCAAGGAGCAGTCGATGACCATCACCGGCGGCTCGGCGCTGCCGAAGGAGGACATCGACCGGATGGTCAAGGACGCCGAGGCCCACGCGGAGGAGGACAAGAAGCGCCGCGAGGAGGCCGAGGCCCGCAACCAGGCCGAGACGCTGGTCTACCAGACCGAGAAGGTCCTCAAGGACAACGACGAGAAGCTGCCGTCGGAGGCCAAGGAGAAGGTCCAGGCCGCGATCACCGAGGTCAACGAGGCGCTCAAGGGCGACGACGTGGCCGCGATCAAGTCGGCCGTGGAGAAGCTGGCCACCGAGTCGCAGGCGCTGGGCCAGGCGCTGTACGCCGACGCCGGTGCCAACGCCGCCGGTGCTGGCGCCGACGCTGGTGCCGCCGGTGAGTCCGCTGGTTCCGCGAGCGCCTCGGCCGGTGCCGAGGACGTCGTGGACGCCGAGATCGTCGACGACGAGGACCAGAAGAAGAAGTGACGGCGGACAGGCCAGAGATGTCGCCAGAGACACGCAACGAAGGCGAGCAGGAGCCGGTGGTGGTCCGGGATCGGCGGCGCATCGACCCCGAGACCGGCCAGCGCCGGACCCCTGCTCCGGACGGAGATGAGCCTCAGGTGGCGGAAAGCATGTCCGGCACGCTCGACGAGCACCCCGAGCAGCCGGCCGAGCAGGCCGAACCGACCGAGCAGGCGCCGCAGGGCGAGACCGCCGAGCTGCGCAGGCAGCTCGACGAGCTCACCGCGGACCTCAAGCGGGTCACCGCGGAGTACGCGAACTACCGCAAGCGGGTGGAACGCGACCGCGAGGCGGTGATCAACACGGCCAAGGCGTCGGTCGCCGGTGACCTGCTCACCGTGCTCGACGACCTGGAGCGCGCCGAGGCGCACGGCGACCTCAACGGTGCGTTCAAGGCGGTCGCGGACAAGCTGGTCGGCGCGCTGAACTCGGCCGGGCTGGAGCCGTTCGGCCAGGAGGGCGACGAGTTCGACCCGTCGGTGCACGAGGCGGTGCAGCACACCACCTCGCCGGAGGTGTCCGGACCGACCGTCACCACCGTGCTGCGGCGCGGCTACCGGTTCGGCGACCGGGTGCTGCGCCCGGCGATGGTCGCGGTCACCGATCACGAGCCGGCAGCGGCGGCCGGGACCGACGAGACCCCGGCCGAACAGGGTTGACCAGGGTTGAAGGGAGGGACGTCCGGTGAGCGCCAGGGAATGGCTGGACAAGGATTTCTACGCCGAGCTGGGCGTCTCCCCTGATGCCTCCGCCGAGGAGATCAAGAAGGCGTACCGGAAGTTGGCGCGGGAGAACCACCCCGACGCCAACCCGGGCAACGCCCAGGCCGAGTCGAAGTTCAAGGCCGTGTCCGAGGCGTACGGCGTGCTGTCCGACCCGGACAAGCGCAAGCAGTACGACGAGGCGCGGCGGCTGTTCGGCTCGGGCGGCTTCAGCGGTGGCCAGGGCGGCGGCGGTTTCGGCGGTTTCGGCGGATCCGGCGGCTTCGACATCGGGGACCTGTTCGGCAGCGGCCAGAGCGGTGGTCTCGGCGACCTGTTCGGCGGCCTGTTCGGCAACCGGCGCGGCGGCCACGCCGCTGCGAACCGGCCGAAGCGCGGCGCCGACGTGGAGACCGAGGTGCGCATCGACTTCACCGAGTCGGTGCGCGGCGCCACCGTGCCGTTGCGCCTGTCCAGCCCGGCGACCTGCCGCAACTGCGGCGGTTCGGGGGCGCGGCCGGGAACCCGTCCGCGCAGCTGCCCGACCTGCTCGGGCGCCGGTTTGGTCACGCGCAACCAGGGAGCGTTCGCGTTCAGCGAGCCGTGCCCGGACTGCCGGGGCCGCGGCAAGCTGGTCGACGACCCGTGCTCGGAGTGCCGGGGCGAGGGCGTCAGCACCCGCTCCCGGACGCTGACCGTGCGCATCCCGGCCGGGGTGTCGGACGGCCAGCGCATCCGGCTGGCGGGCCAGGGCGAACCCGGGCGCAACGGTGCCGCGGCCGGTGATCTGTACGTGCTGGTGCACGTCAACCCGCACCAGGTGTTCGGGCGCTCCGGCGACGATCTGACGCTCACCGTCCCGGTGACCTTCCCCGAACTGGCGCTGGGCACTACGTTGACGGTGCCGACGCTGGACGGGAAGGTGTCGCTGAAGGTCCCGGCGGGCACCAGCAGCGGCCGGACCTTCCGGGTGCGCGGCAAGGGCGTCGGCCGCAAGAACGGCACCAGCGGGGACCTCCTGGTGACCCTGCAGGTCGTCGTTCCGTCCAAACTGGACGGCAAGGCTGCCGAGGCGCTGCAGGCGTACGCGGAGGCCACCGCCGACCACGATCCGCGCCGGAACCTGAACGAGACGCTCGGGAGGTAGCCATGGCCGGAGGTCGCACACCGGATCCGGGCATGCCGATCGGATTCCCGCCAGGGGCCAACGAGGACACGCCGATGTTCGTGATCTCGGTGGCCGCGCAGCTGTCCGGGCTGCACGCGCAGACCCTGCGCAGCTACGACCGGCTCGGACTGGTGTCGCCCGGCCGGACTCCCGCCGGCGGCCGCCGCTACTCCCCGCGCGACATCGCGCTGCTCCGCGAGGTGCAACGCCTCTCCCAGGAGGAAGGCGTCAACCTCGCGGGCATCAAGCGCATCATCGACCTGGAGAACCAGGTCGACGCGCTGCGCGCCAAGGTCCAGGAACTCGCCGAGGAACTCGCCGCGGCGCACGCGGCCGCCGAGCAAGCGGCCGCCCAGGTGCACGCTTCGTACCGCCGCGACCTGGTCCCGGTCCGCCAGGAGACGGCCCTGGTGGTCTGGAAACCGCAGAACCGCAAGCGCTGAGCCGACCGCGCCCGGCACGCCTGGCTTCGTACCCGGTCACGGCGAGCGGCGTGAGTGCCTGTCTTCGAACTCGTTGTGCGTGGCGGTGCCGGTGGCGAGACCTCAGCGGCCGTCTCGACTGCGGAAGCCCCTCCTGATGTATGTCCGATACACGGCGTCGGGGCTGTCCTCGCTAGCCGACCGCTGAGAACCCGCGGCGGTGGCGGTGGCGAGACCGCTCACCGAAGAGCAAGCGGCTGTCGCCGCTTGCCAAACCTTTCCGGGGTGAGCGGCCTCGCGGCCGGCGCCGCCGGGCGGGCGCTCAGTCCAACGAGAACGGGTCGTACTTGATCTGGTCCAGGGGCGTGCCCGCGACCAGCATGCTGGAGATGGTCGCGCGGATCATGCCCGGGGAGCCGCTGATCAGCACGTCCCAGTCCTCCCAGGCGCCGTAGCGGGTGACCGCCTCGGCGAGCGTGCCCTGTTCGGCGCCGACGGCCTCGGAGTCGTTCTCCAGCACCGGCACGACGGTCAGCCACGGGTTGCTCGCCGCGACCAGTTGCAGGTTCTCCAGTTCGTGGAGGTCATCGCGGGTGCGGCCGCCGTAGAACAGGTACACGCGCGGGTTCTCGCCGTACTGCGCGAGGTCGTCGACGATCGCCCGCATCGGGGCGAGCCCGGTGCCGCCGGCCACCATGAGCACGTCGCGGCCCGACTCGCGGTCCACCGACAGCCGTCCCATCGGGGAGCCGATCCGCCACTGGTCGCCGGGGCGGGCGTGGCCGACCAGCGCCCGGCTGACCCAGCCGCCCTCGACCGCCCGGACGTGGAACTCCATGATCCCGTCGTCGCCCGGTGCGTTGGCCGGGGTCAGGTACCGCCAGAACCGGGGGCGCTGCGGGATCTCGACGCTGACGTACTGGCCGGGCAGGTAGGGCACCGGGTGGTCGGTCTGGACGCGGAGCACGGCGACGTCCCAGCTCAGCCGCTCGTGGTGGACGACTTCGCCGTTGTACCAGGCCGGACCGTCGTCGGCGGCCGCCGCCTCGGTCATCGCGGAGGCCATCACGGTGTACGCCTCGGCCCAGGCGCGCTCCACGGTGTCGGTCCAGGTGTCCCCGGCGAAGCGCTTGATCGCGGCCAGCAGCGCGGTCCCCACCGCCTCGTAGTGGTCGGCGACCACACCGAACTTGCGGTGGTCGCGGCCGAGCTGCTGCAGGAAGGGCAGCAGCTCGTCCGGCTGGTCGACCATCTGGATGAAGTGCACCAACGCCTTGAGCAGGCGACTGCGCTGCACCTCCATGTTGGCCGCGAACAGTTCTCGGGTGCCCGGCGACAGGCTGAACAGCATGCCGTAGAAGAAGCGGGCTACCTCGTCCTGCTTCGGCTCGACCACCGCCCAGCTCTCGCGGATCAGGCGAACCATCTTGCTGACCCCGTCGGGGGACGGTTCGCGGTGCGGGGTCGGTCCGGGGCTCGGTTCGGCGTTGGCAGTCATGGTTCGGGTGAGGTTTCTCCGCGTCGGCGGTGTGCCCGTGCGCACACCGCTACTGGTAAGAGTCCCCCGACCTACCGGTGGACCCTAACTCCTGCTCGGCAGCACGTGTGCCTTGATTCCTCGGTGGTGTGGTTTTCGGCTACCCGTTGTAGATAATGCATGGACCTGTCGGGGGAACCTAGTATCCATCGCTGCGATCGGGGAGGGAGAAGTGACACGGTGCCCCGCGTGATCCCCGACCTACTCACCCCCACCGGCACGGCCGACGAGGCGCTGCTCGACCTGGAGCTGTCGGACCCGCCCGCCGCGGAGCCGCTGCGGCAGCACTCCTGGACGCCGCCCCGCGACCCGTTCGCGGAAGAGCGCCCCGTGCCGTTGCCCGGTTCGTCGGGCGAACACCTGCTGCAGTGCGCCTACGGCACCGAGGAGCGCGCCCGGCGGTTCTACGACGAGCAAGTGCTCGACCACCTCAACGAGTCGATGAAGGAGTTCATCGGCCGCATGGAGCTGGCGTTCGTGGCCACCTCCGACTCGCGCGGCGAGTGCGACTCCAGCCTGCGGACCGGTCCGCCCGGGTTCATCGAGGTCCTCGGCGACCGGCACCTGGCATACCCCGAGTACCGCGGCAACGGCGTGCTGGCCAGCCTCGGCAACATCAGTGAGAACCCGCACGTCGGGATCCTGCTGGTGGACTTCGTCACAGATCTCATCGGACTGCACGTCAACGGGCGGGCTCGCATCGTCGAGGACGCCGACCTGCGCGGGGTCTACCCGGAGCTGCCCGCGGAGCCCGACCGCGGCCGCACCCCGCAGCGCTGGGTCGTGGTCCAGGTCGAGGAGGCCTACGTGCACTGCCGCAAGCACATCCCGCGCATGGTGCCGGTGTCCCGCCAGCGCAGCTGGGGCACCGACGACGCCAGGCGCAAGGGCGGTGACTACTTCGCCGCGAAGGGCACGGCGCGTCCGTGGCACGTGGCCGAACCGGCGGCGTCCCGCCGGTAGCGCCCCGGCGGCAAGTACCGTTTTGGACCACCACGTCCCTAGAGTGGGACGAAACGGACAGCGGGGCGGTGGGAGCGTCGTGATCGGACAGGAAGAGGTCCCGGAGGCGGCGTCGCGCGCGGTCGACGGCGTGCGCGAGGAGGGCGTCGAGCGGCGCACGGCGGCGGAGGCCGTCGAGCGCGAACTGGTGATGATGTTCCGCCGGGCCCGCAACGTGTCGACCGCCGTGGCCGCGCACGTGCACCCGGACCTGGACCCGGCTTCCTACAGCCTGCTGCTCATGGTCGACGACGCGGGCCCGCTGCGCGGCATGGACGTCGCCGACCGCACGGGGCTGGACAAGTCCACGGTCAGCCGCCAGATCGCCACGCTGGTGGACCTCGACCTGCTGGAGCGGGTGCCGGACCCCGACGACGGGCGGGCCCGCCGCATCCAGCTCTCCGCACTGGGGCGCCGACGTCTCGCCCAGGTGCGCTCCGAACGCCGCAAGCACCTGCACGGCGAGTTCGCCAGCTGGTCCACGCAGGACCTCAAGGACCTGGCCCGCCTCCTCGCCAAGCTCAACGCGATGATCTGAGCCCGCCCGCCGGTGCTGCGCGCCGCGGGGTCCCGTCGCGGTGCGGTTCGCGATCACTTTTCCGATCTGTCAGATGTGACATGTCTCTTAGAAGTTGCCTTCTGCAACTAATAGACCTATAGTTGTGTGTAGCAACTAAAGGATGGCGTCATGGGACCGAACCTGGACACCTGCGGTGAACTGCTCCGTCCGCTGCGCGCGTTGATGGGGCTCAAACAGGTCGCATTGCAGAAGGGCCAGTTCAACGTCGATGGAGCCCCCTACGCCGCGGCGGGACTGCTCACCGAGCTGGTGCACCGCGGCGAGTGCCGGGCCTCCGAGCTGGCCCACTACCGGATCGTCGACGCGTCCGTGGTCAGCCGACAGCTGGGGCAGCTCGAACAGGCCGGGCTGATCACCCGACGCCCGGACCCCGCCGACCGGCGGGTGTCCCTGCTGCGCGCCACGCCCGAGGGCGAGCGGACCGTGGCTCGGCAAGAACGCCGGAAGGCGAAGTGGCTCAGCGATGCGCTGGCCGACTGGGACGACGAGTCAGTGCGCGATCTCGCCCGGCTCCTCGGAGCCGCCATGACGGACATCCGCCGTCATTACGAGGACCAGACCGCCACCTCCGACTCCGCGATCAAGGAAGGAACTCGATGACCAGCTCGACCATCCGGGAGACGGCGCCCGAGGCGTCGACCGACCGGGACGGGCGCCACGAGTCCTCGCAGGGATCGCCGATGACCCATCGACAGATCCTGGAGGCCATGTCGGGCCTGATGTTGGCGCTGTTGGTCGCCATCCTCAGCTCGACGATCGTGTCGAACGCGTTACCGCGCATCGTCGCCGACCTGCACGGCACCCAGGGCGAGTACACCTGGGTCGTCACGGCGATGCTGCTGACCTCCACCGCGTCCACCCCGATCTGGGGCAAGCTCTCCGACCTGTTCAGCAAGAAGCTGCTCTACCAGCTGGCGATCACGATCTTCACGATCGGCTCGGTGCTGGGCGGTTTCGCCCAGTCGATGCCGATGCTGATCGGGTTCCGCGCGCTGCAGGGCATCGGCATGGGCGGCCTGCAGGCGCTGATCCAGGTCGTCATCGCGGCGATGGTCGCGCCGCGCGACCGCGGTCGCTACAGCGGCTACACCGGCGCCACCTTCGCCGTCGCCACGGTGAGCGGACCGCTGGTCGGCGGGTTGATCGTCGACTCGCCGCTGGGCTGGCGCTGGTGCTTCTGGGTCACCGTGCCGATCGCGGTGATCGCGTTCGTCGTGCTCGGCCGGACGCTGAAGCTGCCGGTGGTCAAGCGCGAGGTCAAGATCGACTGGTTCGGCGCGCTGTTCCTGGTCGGTGGTGTGAGCCTGCTGCTGGTGTGGGTGTCGCTGGCGGGCAAGTCGTTCCCGTGGGCGTCGCCGGAGACCGCGGCGTTCGTGGGCGGCGGATTGGTCGCGCTGCTCATCGCGGTGATCATCGAGTCGAAGCACAGCGAGCCGATCGTGCCGCTGTCGATGTTCCGCAACCCGACGGTCACGCTGGCCGTGATCGGCACCGTGGCGGTCGGCACCGCGATGTTCGGCGGGGCGGTGTTCCTCGGCCAGTACTTCCAGATCTCGCGGGGCTACACGCCCACGCACGCGGGTCTGATGACGCTGCCGATGGTCATCGGGCTGTTCCTGTCCTCGACCATCTCGGGGCAGATCATCTCCAGGGTGACCGGCAAGATCAAGCCGTTCCTGGTGGGCGGCTCGGTGCTGCTGATCGCGGGCATGGCGCTGCTGAGCACCATGGACCACCGGACGAACCTGGTGCTGGTCGGCGTCTACCTGGCGCTGATGGGCATCGGCGTCGGCATGCTGATGCAGAACCTGGTGCTGGCGGTCCAGAACTCGGTCACCGGCCGGAACATGGGTTCGGTGACCTCGGTGGTCACGTTCTTCCGGACGCTGGGCGGCTCGGCCGGCGTGTCGGTGCTCGGCGCCGTGCTGGCCACCCGGGTGACCGACTACATCATGTCCGGCCTGTCCGGAATCCCCGGCGCCGCGCAGCAGGTCAGCGGGGGCGGTTCGAGCAGCACCGGACTGGACGTCACGCACCTGCCGGGTCCCGTCCAGCAGATCGTGCGCGCCGCATACGGTGACGCGATCGGGGACATCTTCTTCATCTCCGCCTGCATCGCGGTGGTCACGTTCCTCGCGGTGCTGTTCATCAAGGAAGTGCCGCTGCGGACCCGGGTGGCCGGCAGCGAGGAAAGGGGGGCGGCGTCCGTGGCCGCGCACGAGCAACCTGTGGACAACTCCGCTCGGCCTGTGGACAACCTCGCCGCGACCGGCGCCGCGCGGACCGTCGCGGATAGTCACCGGCCGGTCACGGCCTCCGGAGGACCTGTGGACAACTCTGTGGATCGCGACTCCTCGCCCTGGTCGGAGCCGGTGCCCGCGCACCCGGCCAACGACGCGCAGCTGGCTGGCAGCCTGCCCGGCGACGGCGGTCTGTTCGTGCACGGCGTGGTGCAGGACTCGGTGGGCATGCCGGTGCCCGGCGTGGTGCTGACGCTGACCGACGCCAACGGCCGCCAGGTCGAGCGGGCGCGCACCGACCAGGACGGCCAGTTCCAGCTCGGCGTCACCCACGGCGGCACGTACGTGCTGATCGCCTCCGGCGGCAGCTACCAGCCGACCGCCTCGATGGTCGTGGTCAACGACCGGCCGGTGCGCCACGACGTGCAGATGCTCGGCGCGGGCCGGCTCACCGGCGTGGTGCACGCCGGGGACGCGGGCCTGGCCGGGGCGATGGCGGTGCTCACCGACGTCCGCGGCGAGGTCGTGGCCACCTCGGTGACCGGCCCCGACGGTCGGTACCTGTTCGCCGACCTGGTCGGCGGCTCCTACGCGCTGACCGTCACCGCGCCCGGCTACCGGCCGGTCGCCACCCCGGTCACCGTCACCGACGGCGAGCAGGCCACCGTGGACGTGCCGCTGCAGACCGGGACCCGGCTCAGCGGCGTGATCCGCTCGGCGAACCTGGGCGTGGCCGTGCCGGACGCGCGGGTCACGCTGCTGGACTCCAGCGGTGCGGTCGTCGCCGCGGCCACCACCGACATCGACGGGAACTACGCGTTCACCGACCTTCCGGACGGCGAGTACACCGTGATCGCCACCGGGTACCCGCCGGTCGCCACCTCGTTGCGGCTGTCCGGCGAACTGACCAGCCACGACGTCGAGCTCGGCTACCCGCAGGCCGACTGAGCACGCGAAGGGGATGTTGGACATGGACCACGGCCGGCAGCAGGCCGTGACGCAGCAGGCGGGTGCGCCGGGCAAGGGAACCGGGGCGGTGACCGCGACGGTGCGCGCCGGGGACGGATGGCCGGTGCCGGAAGCCGTGCTCACGCTCATCGACGGCACCGGGACGCAGGCCGCCCGGGTGCAGGGCGACGCCCAGGGCTCGGTGGTCGCCTCCGGACTGCGTCCCGGTGCCTACACCGCGATCGTCACGGCCGTCGGTTACGAGCCCGTAGCTCGCACCACGCTGGTGCACGACGGGGCCGCCGCCCCGCTCGGCGACGTCGAACTGCGCAGGGTGGGCGGTGACGACCTGCCCGCGCCCGGCCTGTGGCGCATCGACCCGGTGCACTCCTCGGTGCAGGTCACCGCGCGGCACCTGGGCATCAGCAGCATCCACGGCCGGTTCAACGAGTTCTCCGGCGAGGTGCGCATCGGCAGTCCGATCGAGTCCTCCGCGGTCGACGTGTCGATCGCGGCGGCGAGCATCGACACCGCGAACCAGATGCGCGACGACCACCTGCGCAACGCCGACTTCCTGGACGTCGAGCGCCACCCGGCGATCACCTTCCGGTCCACCGGGCTGCGCCAGCGCAGCGGTGACCGCTGGGACCTGGAGGGCGAGCTGACGCTGTGCGGGCAGACCCGCCCGGTGGTGCTGGACACGCGGTTCCTCGGCGTCGGCCCGGACCCGTGGGGCGGCACCCGCGCGTCCGCGTCGGCGACGACGCAGCTGCGCCGGGAGGACTTCGCGCTGAACTACAACCAGGCGCTCAAGACCGGCATCGCCGCGATCGGCACGACGCTCAAGGTCGAGATCGACATCCAGGCGGTCCGGGAGGACTGACCGGGGAGGACGCGGGACGTTCGGGGCGTCCCGCGACGGGGAAGGCAGTGGCCGCGGACTTCGGGGGTCCGCGGCCACTGCCGCATGTGATCGCGCGCACAGTTGCGCCGTGGGGCATACTTGAGTGGAACCGGCTCAAGTTTCTTCACGTTGGTATGGGTGAGAAGGCACGTCCGGCGACGAGGTGAGGAATGGACGCGTTCAACCCGACAACCAAGACCCAGCAGGCGATCTCCTCGGCGGCGCAGGCCGCCACGGTCGCCGGGAATCCGGACGTCACCCCCGCCCACCTGCTCGGCGCGCTGCTCGCGCAGGGGGACGGGCTGACCGCGCCGCTGCTGTCCGCGGTCGGCGCCGACCCGGCCGAGGTCCGCCGGGAGCTGGAGCGGGTCGTCAACGCCCTGCCGACCGCCACCGGGGCCACGGTGTCCAGCCCGCAACTGGACCGCGAGGCGGTCAAGGCGCTCACGCACGCCCAGCAGTTGGCCACCGAGATGGGCGATGAGTACGTGTCCACCGAGCACCTGCTGGTCGGCCTGGCCGCCGAGGGCGGGCGGGTCGCCGACCTGCTGCGCGGGCAGGGCGCCACCCCGGAGGCGCTGCGCGAGGCGTTCGCCAAGGTCCGCGGCTCCGCGCGGGTGACCAGCCCGGACCCCGAGGGCACCTACCAGGCCCTGCAGAAGTACGGCCAGGACCTCACCGAGCGCGCCCGCAAGGGCGACCTGGACCCGGTGATCGGCCGCGACGCCGAGATCCGCCGCGTCGTGCAGGTGCTGTCCCGGCGCACCAAGAACAACCCCGTGCTGATCGGCGAACCCGGTGTCGGCAAGACGGCCATCGTGGAGGGCCTGGCGCAGCGCATCGTCGCCGGTGACGTCCCGGAGTCGTTGCGCGGCAAGCGGGTCGTGGCGCTGGACCTCGGTTCGATGGTCGCCGGTGCGAAGTACCGCGGTGAGTTCGAGGAACGGCTCAAGGCGGTGCTCAAGGAGATCACCGACTCCGCCGGGCAGATCATCACGTTCATCGACGAGCTGCACACCATCGTCGGCGCGGGTGCCACCGGCGAGGGCGCGATGGACGCGGGCAACATGATCAAGCCGATGCTGGCCCGCGGCGAACTGCGCATGGTCGGTGCGACGACGCTGGACGAGTACCGCGAGCACATCGAGACCGACGCCGCGCTGGAACGCCGCTTCCAGCAGGTCATGGTCGGCGAGCCGAGCCCGGAGGACACCGTCGCGATCCTGCGCGGCCTCAAGGAGCGCTACGAGGTGCACCACGGCGTGCGGATCACCGACGGCGCGCTGGTCGCCGCCGCCACGCTGTCCGACCGCTACATCACCGCCCGCTTCCTGCCGGACAAGGCGATCGACCTGGTCGACGAGGCGGCGTCCCGGCTGCGCATGGAGATCGACTCCCGCCCGGTGGAGATCGACGAGGTGGAACGCGCCGTGCGGCGGCTGGAGATCGAGGAGATGGCGCTGTCCAAGGAGGACGATCCGGCGTCCCTGGAGCGCCTCGCCGCGCTGCGGGCCGAACTCGCCGACCGCCGCGAGAAGCTCTCCGAGCTGACCGCGCGCTGGCAGAACGAGAAGGAGTCCATCGACAAGGTCCGCGACCTGAAGACGCAGCTGGAGCAGCTGCGCGGCGAGTCCGAGCGCGCCGAGCGCGACGGCGACCTCGGCAAGGCCGCGGAACTGCGCTACGGCCGGATCCCGCGGCTGGAGAAGGAACTCACCGCGGCCACCGAGGCCCAGAGCGAGCGCAAGGCGATGCTCCAGGAGGAGGTCACGCCCGACGACGTCGCCGACGTGGTCAGCTCCTGGACCGGCATCCCGGCGGGTCGCCTGCTGGAGGGCGAGACCGCGAAGCTGCTGCGCATGGAGGACGCGCTCGGCTCCCGCGTGGTCGGCCAGGCCGAGGCGGTGCGCGCGGTCTCCGACGCGGTGCGGCGCTCCCGCGCCGGGATCTCCGACCCGGACCGGCCGACCGGCTCGTTCCTGTTCCTGGGCCCGACCGGGGTCGGCAAGACCGAGCTGGCCAAGGCGCTCGCGGAGTTCCTGTTCGACGACGAGCGGGCGATGATCCGCATCGACATGAGCGAGTACGCCGAGAAGCACGCGGTGGCCCGGCTGGTCGGTGCCCCGCCCGGTTACGTCGGCTACGACCAGGGCGGTCAGCTCACCGAGGCGGTCCGGCGGAGGCCCTACTCGGTGGTGCTGTTCGACGAGGTGGAGAAGGCGCACTCGGACGTCTTCGACGTGTTGTTGCAGGTGCTCGACGACGGGCGGCTCACCGACGGCCACGGCCGCACGGTGGACTTCCGCAACACCATCCTGGTGCTGACGTCGAACCTGGGCTCGCAGGCGATCGCGGACCCGAACCTGACCGAGCAGCAGCGCGACGACGCGGTCATGTCGGTGGTGCGGCAGCACTTCAAGCCGGAGTTCCTGAACCGGCTGGACGACACGGTGGTGTTCCACGCGCTGTCCACAGAGGAACTGACGTCCATCGTGGACATCCAGGTGGACCGGCTCGGGCAGCGGCTGGCGCAGCGCCGGCTCAGCCTCGACGTGCAGCCGGCGGCCCGGGACTGGTTGGCGCTCAACGGGTTCGACCCGGTCTACGGCGCCCGCCCGCTGCGCCGCCTGGTCCAGTCGGCCATCGGCGACCAGCTGGCCCGCAAGCTGCTGGCGGGCGAGATCCGCGAGGGCGACAAGATCCGCGTCGACGCCACCGACGACAACGAGTCCCTCACCGTCGAAGCCGAGTGAGATCCGCGGTGCCGCGCGGCCGGTTCCCGCGCGGCACCGCGGTCGTGCACGTCAGCGGTGGCCGAGGGTCGCCAGTGCGGCGACGAGGGAGAAGGCCGCGGCGGTGATCGCGAAGGCCAGAGTTGCCGCGGTGAGACCGAAGACCGTGCTCACGGTGCCCAGGGCGACGCTGGGCACGCTCGCCGACAGGTAGGCGACGACGTAGATCATCGCCGACGTGCCGGCCCGGTGCTCCGGCGTCGCCAGACCGGTCAGCATGCGGAAACCGCCCATGAACATCAGCCCCCAGCCGACGCCCAGGACCACCGCGGCGGCGAAGAACACCGCCGCCGAGCCGACCAGCACCGACGCCGCGACCCCGGCCAGCCCGGCGATCATCAGCGGCGCCGCGACGCGCACCGCGCGCCGTCCGGACCAGGACGACAGCACCAGCTGCGTGATGCCGCCGACGCCCGCGAGCGCGGCGACGGTCAGCCCGCCGACCACGTAGGGAGCGTCCGCCACGAGCCCCTTGGCGACCGACGGTCCGAGCGACATGAACATCCCGCCGACCGTCCAGGAGGCGAGCATCGTGGTCGCCAGCAGCGCGAACGTCCGGCCGCGTCCCGCCGGGACGGTCGGGCGCTGCGGCCGCAGCGCGTCCCGCAGCGGCCTGCGGTGCGGCACGGGTTCGGGCATCGCCAGCACCCCGAGCAGCGACAGCGCGAACGCGGCGATCAGCACCAGGTAGCTGGTCAGCGTCGGCCCCGGCGCGTACTGCACGAGCGCCCCGGCCAGCACCGAACCGACCGCCATCCCCACGCCCGAGGCGACGCCGTTGACCAGCGGCCCGCGGTTGCTGCCGGGCGGCTGGAAGTCCAGCAGCGCACCGCTGATCGCGCTGGTCGCGACGCCGGTGGCCAGGCCCTGCAGAACGCGGCCGGCGAACAGCCAGCCGACGTTCGGGGCGAACCCGAGCGCCGCCATCGCGACGATCTCCACGACCACCGCGGCCAGCAGCACCGGTCGTCGCCCGACGTGGTCGGACAGCGACCCGAACAGCAGCAGCGCGGCCAGGATCGCGACCGCGTACACCGCGAACACCTCGGTGAGCACGATGGCGCTGAAGTGCCAGCGCTGCTGGTAGAGGGCGTACATCGGGGACGGCGTGGTGGAGCCGACCAGGAACAGGCCCAGCAGCACTCCGGTGCAGGCGAACGCCGCGGGTCGGGGCAACGCGAGTCCGGGCCGCGTCGGCGGTGGCGCGGGCCGGACGAGTTCGGGGACGGGCATGGATCTCCTCCGAGCGGAACGGATCATTCCGTTCCGATGGAACCACGGGGCGGAACGCGCCATTCCGCGAACGCGTACCCTGTGGCCATGCCCACGTCGAACAGATCGGCGCGGTACGACGACCAGGTCATCGCCGCCGCCCGCGACGTGTTCGCCACCCAGGGGTTCGGCGCACCGATGTCCGAGGTCGCCCGGCGGGCCGGGGTCGGCGTGGCGTCGATCTACCGCCGCTACCCCAGCAAGCAGCAGCTCGTCGAGCAGGTCCGCACCGCCTCGTTCCAGCTGATCATCAGCGAGGCCGAGGCCGCGCGGGCCGACGAACCGGACCCGTGGCGGGCGCTGATCCGCTTCATGTCCCGCTGCATGCGCGAGGGCACCGGCATCGGCACCGTGCTGCCGACCTGGGACGAGCCGCACACCTACTCCGCGGAGTTCCGCGGCCTGCAGGCCCGCATGGCCGAGGTCACCGAGGAACTCGTGGTGGCCGCCCAGAAGTCCGGCGACCTGCGCGAGGACGTCGGCTTCACCGACATCCTGCTGCTGTTCAAGCACCTCAACCCGCGGTTGCCCACCTGCGAGCCGCGCCGCGCCGAACTGCGCGCCCGCTACCTCGCGCTGGTCGTCGAGGGGCTGCGCGCCGGCGGGCCGCCGCTGCCCGGCCCGGCGCCGGACCACGCCGAGTGGCGGTCCCTGTGCGACAACCTCGGGTGACGTCCCCGAGCGTCCCGCACTGCCGAGCAGGACGGGCCCCGAGATCATTTGCCCAGGTCAGGTTCAATCGATAGCGCGGTTCGGGGCATCTGCCCCAGGTGATCTTCGCGTCCCGCGACGACCGGACTACCCTGCGCTGTGTGGGCATCCCTGCGTGGCTTTGGTTCGTCGTCGCCGTCGTCGCCATCGGCGCGGGGACCGCGCTGCTGATCAGCGACCGGTCCCGGCGCTCCTCGAACAACCGCGAGCGGCGCCGCTGGGCGGCGCTGCGCGGATGGCAGTTCGCCGAAGCCGACCAGGTGCTGCCGACCCGCTGGGAGCGGGGGGTGCTCGCGCAGTACTCCTCCGGCGTCACCGCCACCGACGTCGTCGCGGGTTCGACGTTCACCACCGACGGGCGGCGCCAGGTGTACGTGCTCGACCTGTCCGTCAACGGCCGCGCGAACGCGGTGCTGGCCGGGATCCGCTGCCGCCGCCCCACGCCCGCGACCGTCGAGCTGTGGCTGCCGGACGTCCCGGTGCCGCAGGACTCCGGGCTCGACCTGCTCGGCCCGGTCGGCTCGCGCTACGCGTTCGTCACCGAGGTCTCCGGGGCTCGGCCGCTGGTCACCCCCGACCTGGTCGACGCCACCGAGGAGATCGGCCCGGACGTGACCGTGGTGTGGCTGGAGGACGACTGGGTGCTCGCCGCGCTCGACCCCGCCGACGCCGACCCGGCCCGCCTGGAACGCCTGCTGCGCGACCTGGGCGAACTCGCCGATCTGGTCGACCCGTTCGACAGCGACCCCAACGACACCGCGGACACCGAGTCCGAGGCCCCTTCGGAGAACCGGGGTTGACTCCCCGGTAGGTTCGCGGCATGCCTACCGCACTCGTCACCGGCGCCACCGCGGGCATCGGACGCGCGTTCGCCCGGCGGCTGGCCGCCGAGGGCCACGACATGATCCTGGTCGCGCGCGATGCCGCCCGGTTGGAGGAATTCGCCGACCGGCTGCGCGCCCGGCACCGCGTCGAGGTCGAGGTGCTGCCCGCCGACCTCGCCGCCGACACCCAGCGCGCCGAGGTCGAACGGCGCCTCGCCGACGAGCAGCGCCCGGTGGACGTGCTGGTCAACAACGCCGGGTTCGGCACTTCCGGGGAGTTCTGGGACACCGACGCCGAGACCGTGCAGAAGCAGCTGGACGTCAACGTCGGCGCCGTGCTGCGGCTGACGCACGCGGCCGTGCCCGGCATGCGGCGGCGCGGGCGCGGCGACATCGTCAACGTCTCCAGCGTCGCCGGGTTCTTCGCCGTGTCCGGCTCGACCTACTCGGCCACCAAGGCGTACGTGACCGCCCTCTCCGAGGGCCTGTCGGTCGCGCTGGCCGGGACCGGGGTGCGGATCATGGCGGTGTGCCCGGGCTTCACCCAGACCGAGTTCCACCAGCGGGCCGGGCTCCAGATGGGCCGGCTGCCGCGCGCGTTCTGGCTGCAGGCCGACCAGGTGGTGCACGAGGCGCTGACCGACCTGCGCCGCGGCCGGGTCGTCTCGGTGCCGGGACTGCAGTACAAGGCGCTGGTCGCGGTGGGTCGGCTGATCCCGCAGCGGATCCAGCGCATGATCGTCACCCGCACCACCCCCGGCCGCACCTGAGCGCCGTGACCGGCCGGTAGGCTGGAATCTCGTGGTCGATGAACAGCAGCGCGGCGAACTCGCCGACCTGGTCCGCGAACTCGCCGTCGTGCACGGTCGGGTCACCCTCTCCTCCGGCAAGGAGGCGGACTACTACGTGGACCTGCGCCGGGCGACGCTGCACCACCGGGCAGCACCGTTGATCGGCGTGCTGCTGCGGCAGCTCACCGCCGACTGGGACTACACCGCCGTCGGCGGGCTCACCCTCGGCGCCGACCCGGTCGCCGCCGCCATGATGCACAGCCCGGGCGACCCGCTGGACGTGTTCGTGGTGCGCAAGAGCGCCAAGACGCACGGCATGCAGCGGCGCATCGAGGGCCCGGGCGTCACCGGTCGCCGCGTGCTGGCGGTCGAGGACACCTCCACCACCGGCGGCAGCGTGCTCACCGCCGTCGAGGCGCTGCGCGAAGCGGACGCCGAGATCGTCGGCGTCGCCACGGTCGTCGACCGGGACACCGGTGCGCGCGAGGCGATCGAGGCGGCGGGGCTGCCGTACCGCTCCCTGCTCGGCCTCGCCGACCTGGGGCTCGGGTGATCGGCTAGCAGCATGGCCGTCCTCGCGTTCGTCCTGGTCCTGCTGGTGGTGGCGGGCGGTGCGCTGGTGATCGCGCGGCGGCGCCGACGCGGCGTCCGCGAGTACCAGGAACTGCTGCGGCAGGGGTTCGCCTGGCGCCAGGTCCCGCCGAACGACCGGCTGTGGCGGCAGGTGTCGGTGCTGCGGCAGTTCGCCGGGGCAGGCGGGCTGCGGGACCAGTTCCACATGGCCGGTGAGCACCGCGGGCTGCAGTTCGAGGCCGTGCAGTACCGCCGGCCACCCGGCGACACCGGGGTCGCCGTGTTCGTGCCGCGCCCGGTGCCCGGACCGATGTTGCAGCTGGCGCGCACCGACCAGCGCTCCGGTCAGGCGGTGCCGACCGGGCACGCGGAGTTCGACCGGGACTTCGCGGTCACGTCGTCGGACGCGGAGTTCCCCCGCGCCGCGTTGTGCGCCGAACTGATCGACGAGCTGCTGCGCGACGAGCGGACCCGGGGGTGCGTCGTCGAGTTCAGCCCGGAGCACCTCGTGGTGTTCGCCGCCGAGGCCGCGACGGCCGGGACCGTGCTGCCCATGCTGGACCTGCTCGTCGACGTGCACGGCCGGGTGCCGTGGGAGGCGCTGGCATGAGCGAGGAGATCGGCCCCACCGAGTGGGGCACCACGGTCGGCGTCGGTCCCTGGCAGGGGCCGTGGCCCGCCGACGAGCGCTACGACCCGGAACTGCTGGAGCGCGGCGACCGGCGCAACGTCGTCGACCACTACCGCTACTGGCGGCGCGAGGCGATCGTCGCCGACCTCGACCGGCGGCGGCACGACTTCCACGTCGCGATCGAGAACTTCCAGCACGACCACAACATCGGGACCGTGGTGCGCACCGCGAACGCGTTCGCCGCGCGAGCCGTGCACATCGTCGGGCGACGGCGGTGGAACCGCCGGGGCGCGATGGTCACCGACCGGTACCAGCACGTCCACCACCACCCCGACCTGGCGGCGCTGCGCACCTTCGCCACCGAGCGGGATCTCGCGCTGGTGGCGGTGGACAACGCCCCCGGCGCCCGGCCGGTGGAACGCGCCGCGCTACCGCGCCGCTGCGTGCTGCTGTTCGGCCAGGAGGGGCCCGGCCTGCGCGACGAGTCCCGCAGCGGGGCGGACCTGGTCGTCTCGATCGCCCAGTTCGGCTCCACCCGCTCCATCAACGCCGGCGTCGCCGCCGGCATCGTCATGCACACCTGGATCGAACAGCACGCCGACCTCACCACCGCCTGGTGACCGGCGCCCTCCCGCCGGGAGGACGCCGGTCGCGGGGCGTCAGTTCACCGGGTCGGTCGCGCGGCCTTCGCGGACCTTGGAGCGGCGGCTGCGGAGGTACTCGATGATGATCGGGATGACCGAGATGATGACGATGATGATCGCCATCAGGTCCAGGTTCTTCTCGATCCACTCGACCCGGCCGAGGAAGTAGCCGAGCACCGTGATCCCGGCGGCCCACAGCACACCGCCGATCGCGGAGTAGCCGAAGAACTTGCGCTGGTCCATCTGCCCGACACCGGCTACCGCGGTGATGAAGGTCCGCACGATCGGCACGAAGCGGGCCAGGATGACCGCCCGCGCGCCGTAGCGTTCGAAGAACTCGTGGGTCTTGTCCACGTGCTCGCGCTTGAACAGCTTCGAGTCGGGCTTGTTGAACAACGCGGGCCCGACCTTGCGGCCGATCCAGTAGCCCGTGACGTTGCCCAGGAACGCGCATCCCGCGACCAGCAGGCACGTGAGCCAGAGCGGGGTCCCGATCGACCCGCCCGCGACGAACAGACCGGTCACGAACAGCAGCGAGTCGCCGGGGAGGAAGAACCCGATCAGCAGACCGCATTCGGCGAAGATGATCAGGCAGACGCCGATCAGCGCGAACGGTCCCAGGGATCGGACGATGTTCTCGGGGTCGAGCCAGGCCGGAAGCAGGGCGAGGGTGGACGTGTGCGCGGCGTCCACGATCGCGGGCAGTTCGGTCGTCACGCCTGCCAAGGTACCGTGCGGTCACCGCCGCGCCGTCGGCGGACGCGAGCGGTGCTCAGCGGGTAACGCGCAGGTGAACACCACCTGGGAGCGCGGTCAGAACAGCGTGAAAGCGGCGATGACCACGCCCGCCACGAGTCCGAGCCCCAACGCGAACGCGAGCACGGCGAGCACCGGCAGCCGCTTGCGCGGCAGCGGCGGTGGCGGCGGTGCCGTCTGGCCGGCCGGTGGCATCGGGCCGCCCGCGGCGTGCGCGCGCAGCGCCGCGGCCAGCACGTTCTCGGGATCGCTCACGCCGCGAGCCTATCGGCGCGGTTCCACCATCGGCAGGGGAACCTCCCCCGACGCCCACGCGCCGTCCTTGATCACCCCGGTGAGCCGCAGATCGGCGTCGAGCACCACGAGGTCCGCGGCGAGTCCGCAGCGCACCGCTCCGACCCGGTCCGCCAGGCCGAGCAGCGCGGCCGGCCGGGTCGACGACGCGGCGACCGCCTCGGGAACGCTGAGCCCGCAGCACGTGACCATGTTGCGGAACGCCACGTCCATGGTCAGCGTGCTGCCCGCCAGCGACCCGTCGGCCAGCCGCGGTTCGCCGTCGACCACGGTGACCGGGAGCTTGCCCAGTTCGTAGGTGCCGTCCCCGGCGCCGGTCGCGCTGATCGCGTCGGTGACCAGCACGGTGCGGCCGGTGCCCGCGTGCGAGGCGGCGAGCTTGACCACGGTGGGGTGCAGGTGCACCAGGTCGCAGATCAGCTCGACGGTCACCCGCTCGTCCTCCATCAGCACCCCGATCGGGCCGGGCTCCCGGTGGTGCAGCGGGCGCATGCCGTTGAACAGGTGCGTCGCGACCGTGGCCCCCGCCTCGACGGCGGGCACCACCTGCTCCAGCACCGCGTCGGTGTGCCCCACGGCCGCGATCACGCCGTGGTCCACCAGCTGCCGGACGGCGTTCTCGGCGTTGTCCAGCTCGGGCGCGAGCGTGACCATGCGCACCGCGCCCTGCCCGGCGTCGAGCAGCTGCTGGACGGCGGCGGTCTCCGGCGGGCGCAGGATCGCCGGGTCGTGCGCGCCGCAGCGGGCGGCGGACAGGAACGGTCCCTCCAGGTGGATGCCGGCCAGCAGTCCGTCGGTGACGAGGTCGGCCAGCCCGCTGATCTGCTTGGCCAGGTCCGGCAGGGACGCGGACACCAGGCTGGCCAGCATGGTCGTGGTGCCGTGCGCCCGGTGCGCGGTGATCGCGGTGTGCGCCTGGTCGACCTCGATGCCGGTGAAGGAGCCACCGCCCCCGCCGTGGCAGTGGATGTCCACGAAGCCGGGCACCAGCCACCGACCGCCCAGGTCCACCGCGGGCCCCCGGGCCGGTCCGGTGCCGACCTCGGCGATGTGCCCGCCGGAGATCCGGACCCAGCCGTCCTCCAGCACGCCGTCCGGGGTGACGACCCGCCCACCGGCGAGGGTCAGTTCGGCAGTGTTCACGGTGTTTTCAACCCTTCCGTCGCCAGCAGCGCTGCTCCCAGGCAGCCCGCGGTGTCACCCAGCTCGGCCAGTTCGAGGCGGGGCCGGCGGTGGTGCGCCGCCAGCAGCTCGTCGAGCCGCTCGCGCAGCGGGTCGGTGAGCAGCCGACCGGCGCGGGCGAGTCCGCCGCCGAGCACGAATCCTTCCGGTGCGATCACGGCCGTCAGCACCAGGAGCCCCCGGGCCAGCGCGTCGACCGCCTCGGCCCACACCGCTCGTGCGCCAGGATCGCCCGTGCGCACGGCTTCGGCCACCTCGGCAGCACCGCCGACCGCGGTCCCCGTGCGCGCGGTGTAGCGCCGGGCCACGGCGGCCGAGGACGCCACCGCCTCGACGCATCCGGTGCCGCCGCACGGGCACGGCTCGCCGTGCCCGACGTCGACGTGCCCGATCTCGCCGGCGTGACCGCTCGCCGCGTGGACGCGGCCGTCGAGCACCAGGGCGGCGGCGATGCCGGTGCCGATCGGCAGCACGACCGCGTCCCGCATGCCGCGGGCGGCGCCGAGCCGCGCCTCCGCGAGGCCGCCCGCCCGCACGTCGTGGCCGAACCCGAGCGGGAGGTCGATGCGCGCGGCGATCCGGTCGCGCAGCGGCACGTCGCGCCACCCGAGGTTCGCCGAGTACACGCCCACGCCCCGGCTTTCGTCGACGATGCCGGGGACGACCACGCCGACCGCGTCGGCCGGGCCCGCGCCGCGCAGCGCGGTGACCACCTCGACCACGGCGTCGACGACCCGGTCGGCGGTCGCGCCACCGTCCGGGCCGCGCGGGGTGGGGCGGCGGAGGCGGTGCAGCGGACGTGCGCCGTCCTCCCCGACGGCCACCAGGGCAGCCTTGATCTCGGTGCCGCCGACGTCGACGGCGATGGCGTGTGCGGTCACACCGACGATCCTCCGCTACGAATCGTCAGTGGTCTACACCAAAACGGTGTGTCGTTCACCCCGCGCTCAGTGCAGCCGCATGTGCTTCTGCAGCGCCTCCAGGGCGCGGCTGGCGGTGGACTTGACCGTGCCCCGCGAAACCCCGGTGGCCTCGGCGATCTCGGCCTCCGAGAGGTCGCCGTAGTAGCGCAGCACCAGCACCTCGCGCTGGCGGCGCGGCAGGTGGCCCAGCGCGGCCACCACCGCCTGGTGCTCGGCGGACAGCATCGCCAGCGACTCCGCCGAGCGCGCGTCGGCCTGGTGCGGCGGCTGGTACTCGCGCGCCGTCTTGCGCCGCCGCAGCACCGACCGGCTGCCGTTGACCACCGCGGTCCGCAGGTACCCGAGCGCCGCCCTGGCGTCCCGCAGCCCGGACCAGTTGCGGTACAGGCCGGTGAACGCCTCCTGCACCACGTCCTCGGCGGTCGCCGGGTCGTCCACCAGCAGGATCGCCAGGCGCACCATCCGCATCCGCTGCTGCTTGTACAGGTCCTCCAACGTCAACGGGCGGTCCGGAGCCTGGACGGACGCGGTGTCCAGCGCGCGCAAGGTCCCCAGCGTCCGCTCCACGGCGCGCTCGGCGCGCTGGCTGCCGAATTCCGCATTTCCCCCGAAGTCCGCCACGATCGAACAAAGTACCGGCTGTAGATCGCTCCGCGTCGTCCGACCGGGTAGCGTCCGGGAAAACCCCCGAACAGCAGCAGGAGGAGCGCAATGGCCAGGTTCGTGGTCGGTTTGGTCTACGGCGAGGACCGCGAGCACCGCTTGCGGGTGCGGCCGGAACACCGCGAGTACTGCCGCGAACTGGCCGAGCGGGGCGTGCTGCTGGCCGGGGGCCCGTACGCCGACGACCGCGGCGCGATGCTGATCTACGAGACCGCCGACGCCGACGAGCTCCGCCGCGTCCTCGACGCCGATCCGTACACCAAGGCGGGCGTGCTCGCCGAGACCACGGTCCGGGAGTGGAACGCCGTCACCGGAGCCTGGATCTGACCCCGCCTCCGGGCGGTGCACCGCTGGTCAGGCGGGGGTCGAGCGTGTGACCATGTCCACAGGATTCGTCAGTTTCTGAATCCTGTCACCAGCTTTCCAAAATGACCTCGGCTGGTGCAGTGTGACGCGAAAGTGTAGCGCCGGGCCCGATGTGCCCACGTGACTCGCGCGTGGGTTCGTAGGATGTTGCGCAACTCACGCCACCAAGACCAACTCCACCCGAGGAGGACGACCGATGCCCATCGCGACCCCCGAGGTCTACGCGGAGATGCTGGACCGGGCGAAGAGCGGTGAATTCGCCTACCCGGCCATCAACGTGACCTCGTCGGAGACGCTCAACGCGGCGCTGCGAGGGTTCGCCGAGGCCGAGAGCGACGGCATCATCCAGTTCTCGACCGGTGGCGCCGAGTTCGCATCCGGCACCAAGGTCAAGGACATGGTCACCGGTGCCACCGCGATGGCCGAGTTCGCCCACGTCGTGGCCGCCAAGTACCCGGTCAACATCGCCCTGCACACCGACCACTGCCCGAAGGACAAGCTGGACGGCTTCGTCCGGCCGCTGATCCAGCTCAGCCAGGAGCGCGTGGCCCGGGGCGAGAACCCGCTGTTCCAGTCGCACATGTGGGACGGTTCGGCGATCGAGCTGCACGAGAACCTGCAGATCGCCCAGGAACTGCTGGAGGCCGCGGCCAAGGCGAAGATCATCCTGGAGCTCGAAGTCGGCGTCGTCGGTGGCGAGGAGGACGGCGTCACCAACGACATCAACGAGAAGCTCTACACCGCGCCGGGCGACTTCGAGCACACCATCGACGCGCTCGGCCACGGCGAGAAGGGCCGCTACCTGCTGGCCGCGACGTTCGGCAACGTGCACGGCGTGTACAAGCCGGGCAACGTCAAGCTCCGCCCGGAGATCCTCAAGCAGGGCCAGGAGGTCGCCGCCGGCAAGCTCGGCCTGGACTCCGGTGCCAAGCCGTTCGACCTGGTCTTCCACGGTGGTTCCGGTTCGCTGCTGGAGGAGATCCACGAGGCGGTCTCCTACGGCGTGGTGAAGATGAACATCGACACCGACACGCAGTACGCGTTCAGCCGCCCGATCGCGGACCACATGTTCAAGAACTACGACGGCGTGCTCAAGGTCGACGGCGAGGTCGGCAACAAGAAGACCTACGACCCGCGCAGCTACCTCAAGGCCGCCGAGCAGTCCATGGCCGCCCGGGTGGCCCACGCCTGCGAGACCCTCAAGTCCGCGGGCCGCATGCTCGCCGGCTGAGCCGGAAGCCGGATGCGCACCGGCGGCCCGTTCGCGATGCGGACGGGCCGCCGTCGTGTTCGCGGTCCTGACAGGATTGGGGCATGACGCACAGCAGGAACCTGTTGGAACCGCCGGAGACGCTGCTGCCGGAGAACCCCGAGGCGCAGGGCGCGCTCGACGCGGGCACCGCGCCCGCCGAGGTCGCCGCCGCGCACCCGGACTTCAGCGCCGCGTGGGCCGCGCTCGCCGAGGCCGCGCTCGACGCCCAGGAGAACATCGCCGCCTACGCCTACGCGCGCACCGGGTACCACCGCGGGCTGGACGCGCTGCGCAAGGCGGGCTGGAAGGGCTTCGGCCCGGTGCCGTGGAGGCACGCCCCGAACCGCGGCGTGCTGCGGTCGATCGCCGCGTTGGCCCGCGCGGCCAAGGCGATCGGTGAGGACGACGAGTTCGACCGCTGCCGCCAGCTGCTGGAGGACAGCGACCCGTCGTCGGTGGAAGCCACCGGGTTGGCCTGACGGCCGCCGTGCCCGGCGACTCCACCGGCGTCGCCGGGCGCGCGGTGGCGGACAATCTCAGCGTGAACCGTGTGCGCGAGGAACTCGTCCGCCGGTTGCGCCGACTGCTGCGCACCGGCGTCCCGATCGCCCAGTGCGCGGTCGCCGCCGGTCTGGCCTGGTTCCTCGCCAGGCACGTGGTGGGGCACCCGCAACCCTTCTTCGCGCCGGTCGCCGCGGTCATCTCGCTCGGCGTGTCGCTGGGCCAGCGTATGCGGCGGTCCCTGGAGCTGGTGGTCGGCGTCAGCATCGGCATCGGCGTCGGGGACGTGCTGATCTCGGCGATCGGCACCGGCGCGTGGCAGATCGCCCTGGTGGTCGCGCTGGCGATGAGCACCGCGGTGGTGCTCGACAGCGGCAGCGTGATCGTGATGCAGGCGGCTTCGTCGTCGGTGCTCGTCGCCACCCTGCTGCCGCCCGCCTCCGCGGGCGGGCTGACCCGCATGACCGACGCCGCGATCGGTGGGCTCGTGGGTTTCGCGGTCGCCGTCCTGCTGCCCGCGAACCCGCTGGCGGTCGCGCACCGCAACGGCCGGGTGGTGCTCGGCGCGCTGGCGGACGCGCTGCGCGGGGTGGCGGGCGCGGTGGCGCGCCGGGACCGCGAACTGGCCTCGGACGTGCTGGCCAAGGCGCGCCGCAGCCAGCGGTCCGTCGAGGAGCTGCGCACCGCGCTGCAGGCCGGTCAGGAGATCGCCCGCTTCGCGCCGATCCGGTGGAGCCGGCGCGGTGATCTCGAACGCTACGAGACCGCGTCGATCCCGATCGACCGCGCGTTGCGCAACACCCGCGTGCTGGCCCGCCGGGCGCTCGCCGCGCTGCGCGACGGCGAGGAGGTGCCCAGCCCCCTCCCGGGCATGTTGGAGGAGCTGGCGGGCGCGGTGGTGCTGCTGCGCGACGAGCTGGCCAGCGGCGTCGACCCGCTCCAGACCCGCGAGGTGGCCCGCTCGGTGGCCAAGCGGTCCACGGTGGAACTCCTCGGCGAGGGGCACTTCTCGATGCAGGTGGTGGTCCTGCAGGTCAGGTCGATCGCGGTCGACCTGCTCCAGGCCACCGGCCTCAGCCGCACCGAGGCCATCGCCGCCCTCCCGCCCCTGCACCAGGGCGACGTGCCGGACTGACGCGCTGTGCGCGGCGGTGCCGGTCGCAGGACCGCTCACCGGGGGAGAGCGCGCCTCTCGCGGCTCGCCGGGACCACGTTCGGCGGCTGACGTTCAGCCGCGCAGGTCGGCGGTCGGCCGGTGCAGCACGGCGACCAGGGCGGAGTGCAGGGCGGCGTGGTCGCGCGGGTCGTGCAGGTGGCAGTCGGCCGCCGACAGCCGGTACCACTCGTCCGCGCCGGCGTAGCGCAGCCACACCGTCACGTCGCCGCCGACGCACTCCGTGGCCAGCTCCAGATCGCCGGTGACGACCCCGACCTCGTCGGTCATGACCCCGCCGGGCGGCGCGACGAGCGCCGATCGCAGCACGTTCTCGCTCATCCCGGCAGGGTCGCCGCCTTCGACCGGATCAGCAAGCGTCCAGGGCCTTCTGCAGTGCGGCCTTCTCCGCGTCGGTGACGGTGAGCTGCCACTTGTGCTTCGAGCCGACCCACATCTCGGCGTACTCGCAGTGGTAGTCCTGCGCCGGGGGCATCCACTTGTCCGGCGTCTGGTCGCCCTTCTCCCGGTTGACCGAGTTGGTGACCGCGATGAGCTGCGGCCCCTCCAGGTCGTTGGCGAAGTCCTGGCGCCGCTGCTGGGGCCACTGCGCGGCACCGGAACGCCACGCCGCGGCCAGCGGGACGATGTGGTCGATGTCCAGGCTGGACGGTTTGTCCCAGGTCTTGCCGTCGTACGGGCTGAACCACGAACCCGAGGTCGGGTAGCAGTCCGAGCCCACGTGCACGTCCTTGCCGTCCCGCTTGAGCACCTCCTCGCGGGTGTTGCAGCCGTCCGGGTGCTCGATCCAGTGCGGGAACTTCTCCCGGCTGTAGCCGTCCATCGAGCCCTCGGGGGCGACCTTGAGCTCGTTGAGCTCGGTCTTCGCCGCCGCCGGGTCGGGGATGCCGGGAGGCTCGGCGGCGGCGGTGCCGGCGGGCACCAGGGCGATGACGCCCGCCAGCGGCAGGGCGGTCAGAGTTGCGCGCAGCGATCGGTGGACTCTCATGGCTTCCTCCGCGTGGGCTTCTCGCCAACAGGTCTTGACCTTGTCCCGGCCGGGTGGCCGAGACAATGCCGCAGCGTGGCCAAGAGGTGACTTGGCGTGAAAACGCCACCGATCGTCGCACTGGTCGGTGATCAAATCACCGACCCGATCGGTGGGTGTGTCAGCGCGCGAAGCGGAGATCCTCCGTGTGGCGGTACCAGACCCAGCGGTCCACCGGGCGCGGGTGCGCGACGCCGTCCCGCAGCACCGACGTGGTGCGCAAGCTCGCCTGGGCCGCCCGGCCCCGGGCGACCTCGCGGCGCCGCCGCAGCAGGCCCTTGCGCACCACCGTCACCCGCAGGCCGTCCTCGGCCGGGTCGATGTCGGTGCTGAGCGGGTCGGCGGTCGGCTCGGCCAGCGGCGCCGCGCCGGGGTCCGGCGAGACCTCCACGCGCAGCGCCGGACCGTTGAGGACCTGCTGGTCGTCGCAGTAGATCTGCCCGGTGGCCGGTTCGATCACGCCGGAGGCGACGAGCAGCCCGCCGGAGTCGTCGCGGATCAGCGGCGTCGGCCGCGGGTCGGCGTCGAAGGCGCGGTCGAAGTCGCCGACGCGCAGCCCCCACAGCCGCGACGCCGGGGAGTCGGCGACCGGGACGTAGCCCACCACCAGGTCCGCGAGCCGGTTCTTGCGCAGCAGCCGGAGCACGACGGCGGCCAGGTCGGCGTCGGTGCCGTGTACCACGATCCGGTCGGTCGTGTCGGCGAGCAGCGGGTCGACGTCCTGGCGGCCGGGTTCGGCCGGGACCTGGCACCATCGCACGCCGTGACGGCTCGGGCGCGCTGCGCAGTCGACGTTTCCGCAGGACAATGCGGTCGTACTCACGTTTCGCTCCTGGTTTACCCTGATCGACCGGCATACCCCGAGGTGGGCGCGGGCGAAGCGTGCGGTCACGCTGGCGACCACCCAGTCCAGGTTGGAGTTTCACATGCCGGCGATCGTGCTGATCGGAGCCCAGTGGGGCGATGAGGGCAAGGGTAAGGCGACCGACCTGCTCGGCGAGCAGGCGCAGTGGGTCGTCCGCTACCAGGGCGGCAACAACGCGGGCCACACCGTCGTGCTGCCCGACGGGCAGGACTTCGCCCTGCACCTCATCCCGTCGGGCATCCTGACCCCCGGGGTCACGAACGTGATCGGCAACGGCGTTGTCGTGGACCCGGGCGTGCTGCTGGAGGAGTTGGCCGGGCTGGAGGAGCGCGGCGTGGACACCTCGCGGCTGCTGCTGTCCGCCGACGCGCACCTGATCATGCCGTACCACGTGGCGATCGACCGCGTCACCGAGCGCTACCTGGGCAAAAAGCAGATCGGTACCACAGGCCGCGGCATCGGCCCGTGCTACCAGGACAAGGTGGCGCGCGTCGGGGTGCGGGTGCAGGACCTGCTGGACGAGAAGATCCTCCGGCAGAAGGTCGAGGCCGCCCTGGAGTTCAAGAACCAGGTGCTGGTCAAGGTCTACAACCGGCGCGGGCTGGACGTCGACGAGGTCGTCGACACCGTGATGTCGCAGGGCGAGAAGTTCGCCAACCGGATCGCCGACACCAAGCTGCTCATCAACGAGGCGCTGGACCGCGGCGAGACGGTGCTGCTGGAGGGCTCGCAGGGCACCCTGCTGGACGTCGACCACGGCACCTACCCGTTCGTGACCTCGTCGAACCCGACGGCAGGCGGGGCGTGCGCGGGCTCCGGCATCGGGCCGGCCAAGATCAACGCGGTGATCGGCATCCTCAAGGCGTACACCACGCGCGTGGGTGCCGGACCGTTCCCGACCGAGCTCACCGACGAGGCCGGGGACAGCCTGCGCAAGCAGGGCGGCGAGTTCGGCGTCACCACCGGGCGCTCCCGGCGCACCGGGTGGTTCGACGCGGTGATCGCGCGCTACGCGACCCGCGTCAACGGCATCACCGACTACTTCCTGACCAAGCTGGACGTGCTGTCCGGTCTGGAGACCGTGCCGATCTGCGTGGCCTACGACGTGGACGGCGAGCGGGTCACCGAGATGCCGATGACGCAGACCGGCGTGCACCACGCGGTGCCGGTCTACGAGGAGATGCCCGGCTGGTGGGAGGACATCAGCGGCGCCCGCAGCTTCGAGGACCTGCCGGCGAACGCGCGGGCCTACATCGAGCGGATCGAGGAGCTCGCCGGTGCCCGCGTCTCGGCCATCGGCGTCGGCCCCGGGCGCGACCAGACGATCGTTCGCCACACGATGGCGTGAGGGGTTGACTGTCGGCTCGCTTTGCGTAGCGGCGCAGGTGGCGGAACCTCAGCGGCCCGCCCGTCGCCCGACCCCCCCCACGGAGGCGCTGACGCGCCCCTGTGCTTGTCGGAGAACCCGCGGCGGTGCGGGTTGCGAGACCACTCACCGAAAAGAGAAAGCGCTGGCGCCGCTACGCAAAACGACCACGGTATCCACCAAAACAGTCAGCGGTTGCGCCAGGACGAGTCCAGGGCGGCTTCCTGGAGGTCGAGTTCGCGCAGGACGCGGCGCAGGACCTCGTCGTCGAGGCGTCCCGCGTCGCGTTCGTCGGCCATCGCGCGGCGCTCCACCTCCAGCAGGTCGCGGCGCAGTTCGCTGAACACGCGGCTGGCGGTGTCCGCGCGCTCGTCCGGGGTGCGGCCGACCTGCTCGGCCGCGGCCTGGCCCTGGTGCTCCACCAGGTCGCGCATGCGGTTGATCACCCGCTCGAAGCGCTTCTGGTCGCACGCCAGGTCGCTGGGCGTGAGCCCCTCCAGGTACTCCAGGGCGGCGCTGGTGGCGATGCGCCGGGCCTCGGCCTCGGCGTGGTCGTCCCGTTCGGACTCCTGCGGGTCGCTGACCCCGAGCTTGCGGATCAGCAGCGGCAGCGTGGTGCCCTGGACCAGGATCGTGCCGACGGTGACGACGAACGCGACGAGCTGGATCACCTCGCGGGCCGGGAACGGGGCGCCGCTCTCCGTGGTGTACGGGATCGCGCCCGCCGCGGCCAGCGTGACCACCCCGCGCATCCCGGTCCACGACAGCACCGTGGTGCGCCGCCACACGCTGCCGCGGCGGGCGCCGGACGGTCTGATCAGGTGCGACAGGCCGGGCAGGTAGTTCGCCGCGAACATCCACACCACCCGGAACGCGATGACCGCGCCCAGGATCAGCAGGGCGCTGACCACCACCGCCGCGACGTTCCGGCCGGAGGCGTTGACCTCCTCGATGATCTTGTGCAGTTGCAGGCCGATGAGCGCGAAGACGAGGCTCTCCAGCAGCAGGTTGATCGACGCCCAGACGGTGTGCTCCTGGAGCCGGCCGGCGGCGCGGGCGCGCGGCTGGTGGTGGCCGACGTACAGCCCGGCGGTGACCACCGCGAGCACTCCGGAGCCGCCCAGCTCCTCGGCCAGCAGGTACGCCACGAACGGCACCAGCACGCCGAGGACGGTGGCGACCTGCACGTCCGGCACCCGGGTCCGCGCGATGTGCGCGAGGACGCCCATGACCAGGCCGACCGCGATCCCGGCCACCACGGCGAGCGCGAACGCCCACAGGCCCTGGGCCAGGGTGGGCGTGCTCCCGGCGACGGCGGCGATCGCCATCCGGTAGGTCGTCAGCGCGGCGGCGTCGTTGATGAGGCTCTCGCCGCCGAGGACGGTCATGATGCCGCGCGGCAGCTTCAGCTGGCGCCCGATCGCGGCGGCGGTGACGGCGTCCGGCGGGGCGATCACCGCGCCGAGCACGATCGCCGAAGCCAGCGGCAGTTCCGGGATCAGCGTGAAGGAGATCCACCCGACGACGAACGCGGTGGCCACCACCTGCAGCACGCCGTGGTGCACGATCGGCCGGATCCGCTTGCGGAAGTTCAGGTAGGAGCTCTCCAGCGCCGCGGCGTACAGCAGCGGTGGCAGCACGACCGTGAGCAGCAGTTCGGGGTCGATGTACAGCTCGGCGGCGCCCGGGATCAGCGAGACGATGAGACCTACCAGGACGAGCAGCAGCGGGGCGGCGATCTCCCGGCTGCGCGCCACCGCGGTCACCAGCAGCGCACCGATCAGCACGAGCAGCAGTTGGGCCACAAGCGTCACCTCCGTCCACCATGGACAAGGCTAGGCGTCGGGCGGTCACCGCTGGGCGCGTCCCCGCTGTGAGATTTGTCCGGAAGTGGGAGCCGTGGTGCCGGAGCGGCCCGCGGTGCCCGTGTGTCCACTGTGGAACAGTCGGTGGTGGACCCCCGGGGCCCGGTGCGGCGTCGCACGCTTTACGCTCCGGACCGTGCGAATCCTCGTGATCGGTGGCGGTGGCCGGGAGCACGCGATCGTGCTGGCGCTGTCCCGCGACCCGGCGGTGACCGCGCTCGCGTGCGCGCCCGGGAACGCGGGCATCGCGGCGCTCGCCGAGCCCTACGCCGTTGACGTCTCCAAACCGGACCAGATCGCCGAACTCGCCCGCAACTGGCGCGCCGACCTCGTCGTCCTCGGTCCCGAGACGCCGCTGGTCGCGGGTGCGGCCGACGCGGTGCGCGCGGCCGGGATCGCCTGCTTCGGCCCGTCCCGCGAGGCCGCGCGCATCGAGGGTTCCAAGGCGTTCGCCAAGGACGTCATGCAGGCCGCCGGGGTGCCCACCGCGCACAGCGAGATCGTCGACAACCCGGCGAAGCTGGACGCCGCGCTGTCGCACTTCGGTCCGACCTGGGTGGTCAAGGACGACGGTCTGGCCGCGGGCAAGGGCGTGCTGGTGACCGACGACTTCGACGCGGCGCGGGCGCACGCCCTCCGGCTCCTCGACGGCGGCCACCCGGTGCTGCTGGAGAGCTTCCTCGACGGTCCCGAGGCGTCGCTGTTCTGCCTCGTCGACGGCACCACCGTCGTGCCGCTGCTGCCCGCGCAGGACTTCAAGCGCGTCGGTGACGGCGACGCGGGCCCGAACACCGGTGGCATGGGCGCCTACGCGCCGCTGCCGTGGGCGCCGGACGACCTGGTCGACACCGTGGTGCGCACGATCGTGCAGCCCACCGTCGACGAACTGGACCGCCGCGGCACGCCGTTCTCCGGACTGCTCTACGCCGGCCTCGCGCTGACGTCGAACGGTCCCCAGGTCGTCGAGTTCAACTGCCGGTTCGGCGACCCGGAGACGCAGGCCGTGCTCGCGCTGCTGGACACCCCGCTGGCGTCGCTGCTGGACGCCGTGGCGCGCGGTGAGCTCGCCGCCCAGCCGCCGCTGGAGTGGGAGCCGGGGTGCGCGGTGACCGTCGTCCTCGCCGCCGAGGGCTACCCGGGACGGCCGCGGGTCGACGACGTCATCCAGGGCAGCGACGGCCAGGGCGTGCTGCACTCCGGCACCCGGCGCCGCGACGACGGCGCGGTCGTCTCCTCCGGTGGCCGCGTGCTGTCGGTCGTCGCGACCGGCGCCGACCTGGAGGCCGCGCGGACCGAGGTCTACCGCCGGGTTTCCGGCGTCCACCTGCCGGGCGCCCACTACCGCACCGACATCGCACTGCGCGCCGCGCGCGGCGAGGTCCGGGCCTGAACCCGGCACACGGGTGAAAACCGCCCGGCTCCGCTGGCGAAACGCGGATGCCGGGCGGTTGTTTTTGGTAGTCATGACCTCGCTTGGAACCGTGCTGCGCCGGGCAGCGTCCGACATCGCACGAGCGAACGCGAGGAGGGGCCGTGACCCGAGCCGGTTACAACATCGCAGCGCTGGAGGACTGCCGGTCCGAGCTGGACGGCAAGGCCGGCCCGGTGGGGGCCATCGGGGACGGGTTCGAGAACCAGCGCGTGGACGCCGCGATCTTCGGCGAGTTCGACGCCGCGGGCAAGCTCGCCTCCGCGATCGGCGCGCTGGACTCCGCGGCGAAGCAGCAGCTGGACGCCGCCGAGCAGCTGCTGCGCGCCGCAGGCAGCGCGCTCGACTCGGTGCGCGGCTCGGTCGACGACATCGACGCGGCGAACGCCGCCGCCATGCGGCGCTGAAACTGGGGACGACATGGAGATTTCCGGAGAGGTGGCGGGAAAGCCGGGTGGCGGCGAACTCGCCGGGTACCTCCGCAAGGTCGAGAACAGCAGGCCGGACGAGATCCGGCGGATCGGCAAACGTTGGCGCGACTCGGCGTCGAAGATCAGCGAGAGCGGCCAGCACGTCGGCAAGGCCGTGGGGCGCCTCGACGAGGCGTGGCAGGGCGCTTCGGCGGACGCCTTCGTCGGCTACATGGGCAAGTTGACCGGCGGGTTCGACCGGGCCGAGCAGGCCGTGGAGGACTCGGCCGCGGCGCTGGAGCAGGCGGCCCTCCTCGTCGAGAACGCCAAGGAGGCGGTCAACGCCATCGGCGAGCGGGCGCTGGCCGACGCGCGCCGGGCCGAGCAGGAGTACGACCGCGCCGTCTCCGCCGCCGGTGACGACGAGGACGCCAAGCAGCGGGCCGCGCACGACCGGGACGACGAGATCAGGCGCGCGATGCAGCAGCACGCCCAGGAGGCCAAGGGCAAGATCGACGAGGCCGAGTCGGGGCTGAGCGGTGCGGCGGCTCGGCTGGCGACCGCGTCAGGCGGGCTGGACGGGGTGTTCTCGACGCTCCCGAAGGCCGGTGACCAGGACTTCACCCCGGCTCCGGGCCGCGAGGTCGACTGGCAGCTGACGCCGATGCCCTCGCACCCGGCGGGTACCGACCCGCAGGGCGCGACCGAACAGCCAGGCGGGGACTCCGGCGCGTCCGGCGGTTCCGGCGGCGCATCGGGCGGTTCCGGCGGGGCGTCCGGTTCCCACGGCGGCTACTCCGGCGGTGATTACTCCGGCGGTGGTGGCGGGCTCGGTCCCAGCGGTGGCCCGCCGAGCGGTGGACCGCCGCCCGGCAACGTCGAGGACTGGATCCGCGAGGCGATCAAGATCCTGCGGGCCAACGGCGTTCCGGTCACCGAGGACAACATCGACCAGATCTGGACGATCATCGAGAAGGAGTCCGGCGGCAATCCGCACGCGATCAACAACTGGGACTCCAACGCCGCCAAGGGCACCCCGTCGAAGGGCCTGATGCAGTGCATCGACCCGACGTTCCAGCAGTACAAGCTGCCCGGCCACAACGACATCTACAACCCGGTGGACAACATCATCGCCGGTGTCCGGTACACCTTCGCCCGCTACGGCGGTTTCGAGGGCCACCCGGGGCTGAAGTCGATGGCCCGCGGCGGCGGGTACCAGGGGTACTGAGCGGCTGCCGTGCGCGAACGGGACGGGCGTGGCGCGGCGCGTCCGACAGCCGGGACCTGCGCGTCCGGCCCGGTTCCGCGCCTGGCACGCTGAGCGCATGCTCGATCCCGCGGTTCTGGGTGTCGCGCGGCGCGCCGACGTCGCCCCCTTCCAGGTCATGGAGGTCCTGACCGCCGCCTCGGAGCGGCAGCGGACGCGCGGCGACGTGGTGTCGCTGGCGGCCGGACAGCCGTCCACACCCGCCCCGAGGGCGGTGCGGGAGGCCGCGGCGCACGCGCTGCACGCGGAGCAGCTCGGCTACACCGTGCAGCTGGGCCTGCCGGAACTGCGCGAGGCCATCGGCGGGCACTACGACCGGGAGCACGGGCTCGGCGTCGGCGTCGACGACGTCGTGGTGACCACCGGGGCTTCCGGCGCGTTCCTGCTGGCGTTCCTGGCCGCCTTCGACGCCGGCGACCGGGTGGCGCTGGCCCGCCCGGGATATCCGGCGTACCGCAACATCCTGACCGCGCTGGACTGCGAGGTCGTCGAGCTGCCCTGCGACTCCTCGACCCGCTTCCAGCCGACCGTGCGGATGCTGGAGGAACTGGACGAGCCGGTGCGCGGGCTGATCGTGGCGAGCCCGGCGAACCCGACCGGCACGGTGCTGCCGGGCGACGAGCTGGCCGCGCTGGCCCGGTGGTGCGAGGCGCACGGGGTGCGGCTGATCAGCGACGAGATCTACCACGGCCTCAGCTACGGAGAACCGCTGCACAGCGCGTGGGAGTTCTCCCGCGAGGCGATCGTGGTGAACTCGTTCTCCAAGCTGTGGTGCATGACCGGCTGGCGGTTGGGCTGGATGCTGGTGCCGGAGCGGTTGCGCCGCGCGGTCGACTCGCTGACCGGCAACTTCACCCTGTGCCCGCCCGCGCTGTCGCAGCACGCCGCGCTCGGCGCGTTCTCCCCGGACGCCTACCGGGAGGTGCGCGGGCACGTCGACCGGTACCGGACCAACCGCGAGCTGCTGCTCAGCGGGCTGTCCGAGCTGGGGATCACGCGCGTCGCCCCGGCGGACGGCGCGTTCTACGCCTGGGCCGACGTCTCCGACCTCACCGACGACTCGCCGGACTTCTGCCGTCGGCTGCTCGACGACACCGGGGTCGCGGTGGTGCCGGGTGTGGACTTCGACCCGGTGCGCGGCAACCGCTCCGTGCGGCTGTCCTTCGCGGGCAGCACCGAGGAGATCTCCGAAGCCCTCGACCGGCTGGCCCGCTGGCTGCGCTGACCCGCGCTCCGGGGATCCCTGAGATTTCCCCGGTCGTGGCCTTCGGCGGGGTACCACCCGCGCCGACCTCTGGCAGGCTGGTGGTGTCGAGTTCACCAGGTGAGCCGAGGTGCGTTGCGATGTTGTGGAAGATCGTCGGCGGGCTGTTGCTGCTGTGGCTGGTGATCTCGCTGGCCGGAGTGATCATCAAGGGCCTGTTCTGGCTGGCCGTGATCGGCGCGGTCCTGTTCGTCGCGACCGCGGCGATCGGCTGGGCCCGCGACCGCAAGCAGATCAAGCCCTAGGCGGGACGTCAGAGCCTGTCTTTGG
Organism: Saccharopolyspora rosea; assembly: GCF_025643595.1. Classification (GTDB taxonomy): domain Bacteria; phylum Actinomycetota; class Actinomycetes; order Mycobacteriales; family Pseudonocardiaceae; genus Saccharopolyspora; species Saccharopolyspora rosea. Next base: position 6,376,873 of record NZ_CP102826.1, on the reverse strand, counting down.
ACCTGCTCCCGGAAGGGATCTGGCAAGCGGCGCCAGCCGCTTTCTCTTTCGGTGAGGGGTCTCGCAGCGTGCACCGCCGCGGGCGCCGCCACGCAAAACGAGTTCGGAGCCGGGCTCTCAGAGCACCACGCCGTGCCCGCGGAGCACCTCGCGGGCGTGGTCGGGGCCCTGCCAGCGCTCGGCGTGCAGGCCGGCGCGGCGGGCGCCGCGGACGTTCTCCTCCCGGTCGTCGAAGAACAGGCATTCCGCCGGCGGCGCGTTGAGCGCGTCGAGCAGCACGCGCCAGATGGCGGCGTCCGGCTTGGCGACCTGGAGGTCGCCGGAGAACAGCAGGTGCTTGAACACCCGGGCCCACGGCTGCTGTTCGGCGGCGCGGCCGAACGACGACGGCGCGTTGGACAGCAGCGCCAGCGGCACGCCGTCGGAGTGCAGTTCGTCGAGCAGCTCGACCGCGCCGGGCGCGGTCTCCAGCCAGCCCGCGACGTCCGCCCTGGTCAGCCGTTCCGCCAGCGCGGCGTCGACCCGGACGCCGAGGCGCTTGCCGACCGCTCGCCAGTACGGCAGGTCACCGCAGCCGCGGTCGTACGCGTCGCGCTCGGCGAAGTAGACCTCCTCGAAGTCCTCCGGCGGCGCGCCCAGCACCGCCGCCAGCGAGGGCAGCGCCGCGGTGCGGCGGCTGATGACCTCTCCGTAGTCGAAGACCACCCAGCGCACGATCGCCTCCTCGTCGCCGCACCGGTCACCCGCGGATCCGGCGCAGCGCCTCCTCGATGTCGGCCTTGGTCACGTCCCGGTGCGTCACGAACCGGATCTTGCCGCCCATGGCGGCGGCGAGCACGCCGACGGCGCGCAGCCGCGCCAGCGCCAGCCGCACGTCCGGGACGGCCGCGAGGACGATGTTGGTCTGCGGTGTGTCGACCGCCCACCCGAGCTCGGCCAGGCCCTCGGCCAGCAGGGCGGCGTTGCGGTGGTCCTCGGCGAGGGAGTCGATCCGCTCCAGCGCGACGAGCCCGGCCGCGGCCAGCACCCCGCCCTGCCGGACGCCGCCGCCGAGCATCTTGCGCATCCGCCGCGCTTCGGTGACGAAGTCCGCGTTCCCGGCGACCACGGAGCCGACGGGCGCGCCGAGCCCCTTGCTCAGGCAGGTCTGCACGGTGTCCACGCCGACGGTCAGCGCCGCGGGCGGCACGCCGAGGGCGATCGAGGCGTTCCAGATCCGCGCGCCGTCGAGGTGCACGCGCAGTCCCCCGTCGCGGGCGGCGGCGGCCAGCTGGGCGTGCTCGTGCGGTGGGATCACCGTGCCGCCCGCGCCGTTGTGCGTGTTCTCCAGGCACAGCAGCGTGGTGCGCAGGTCGAAGTACGGCCCGCCGCCGTCGGCGTTCGCCCGCACCGCGGCGGGCGACGGGCGGCCCGGTCCGGCGTCGCAGTCCAGCGGTTCCGGCATCCCGCCGGCCAGCCACGCCGCGGAGCCGAGCTCGTGGGTGAGCACGTGCGCGCCGCGCGGGGCGAGGAACCGGTCCCCGCGCCGCAGGTGCAGGGACAGCGCGATCAGGTTGCCCATGGTCCCGCTGGGCACCCAGAGGGCGGCCGCGGTGCCGAGCAGCTGGGCGACCTTGTCCTCCAGGGCGCGCATCGTGGGGTCGTGGTCGAGGACGTCGTCACCGACCTCGGCGGACGCCATCGCGGCTGACATCTGCGGGTCCGGGCGGGTAACCGTGTCGGAGCGGAGGTCGATCGGTGCCGGTTTGGTCACGAACTGATCACACCACACGGGTACCGGGGTGGGGCAATGCCCCTGGGCACATCGGTCGTCGGTCGGCGGTGCCGATCACGGGGTGGATCCGGGGCATCGAACGTGCAACGGTTGTCGCCGGGCGTTCCGTCCCATGTCTGCAGGCACTAGCGAGCGGAGAGGTCCGCGTGGACCAGCGCGAGGAGCAGGAGTTCGCGGAGTACTTCGTGGCTCGGCGGGAGGCGGTGCGTCGGATGGCGTACATGATGTGCGGTGACTGGCACCGCGCGGACGATCACGCCCAGACCGCGTTCATCGCACTGCACCGCCACTGGCGCAAGGTCCGCGACAAGGGGGCGCTCGACGCGTACGTCCGCCGCATCCTGACGCGCGCGGTGATCGACGAGTCCCGGCGTCCCTGGCGCCGGGAGCGGTCCGCCGAGAAGCTGCCGGACCGTCCGGCCGAGTCCGCCGACGTGGACGAGTCGGTGGCGACCCGGCAGGCGTTGCTGGACGGTCTGCAGCGGGTGCCGCCGAAGCAGCGCGCGGTGTTGGTGCTGAGATTCCTCGAAGGTCTGGACGTGGCGGGAGTCGCCGAAGTGATGCGGTGCAGCGAGGGCACCGTCAAGAGCCAGTGCGCGCGCGGCCTCGCGGCGTTGCGCGAGGTGCTCGGCGACCAGCTCGGGGACCTGCGGTCGGCGTGAGGAGGTGCGGCTAGTGGACGAGCGCAGGCTCGGGGAGCTGTTCCGCGACGCGGCGGAGGCCGCGCCGGAGGCGACGTTCGACGCGCAGGACGTGGTCCGCGAGTCGAGGCGCGTCACGGCGCGGCGGCGCTGGGCGGCGGCCGGTGGCACGTTCGTGGCGGCGGCGGTGCTGGTCGGCGGGGTCGGCATCGGCACCGGGGCGTTCACCCCGCCCGGCGGCGGTTCGCACACGTCGGTGCAGAGCGCCCCGTCGACCTCGTCGCAGCCGCGCGCGCAGCAGCCCGGCGTGCTCAGCGAACCGGTCCCGCGCTCGGGCGTGTGCCAGCCGGACGCGCAGGTCGTGGCGGCGGTGGCGGCGCGCTTGCCGGAGGCGGCGCAGGCGCCTCGGGAGCCGTCGCGGGACTGCCCGGCGGGCGCGCGTTCGGCGGTGTTCGTGCTCCGCGAGGGCGCCGCGTCCGGGCGGGTCACGGTGACGGTGAGCCCGGCCGGTTCGGTGCCGCCCGCCGAGTCCGCGCCGGGTGACGTGCGCCGACCGGACGGGGCCGAGCAGGCGGTCCGCAAGGCGCGCAGCGGCCGCCTGGTGGTCGTGGTGAGCGCCCCGGACGAGGGGTCCCCGGCGGCACCGTACGGGACTCGGGTGGCCGCGATCGCGAGCGAGCTGTCCACCCAGTTCTGAGTCGTTCTCCCAGCTCAACGGTCATGCGGTGGCGTTGGTCACCGAAACGGTACGTCCGTACCAGATTATTGGTACGCTGGTACCAGTCCGGGCGGAGGGTCCGCCGGAGTGGGGAGGTCGATCGTGGCCTGGATCGTGCTGATGATCTCCGGTGTGCTGGAGGCGGGCTGGGCGATCTCGCTGAAGCTCTCGCACGGGTTCAGCAGGCTGGTGCCCAGCGTGGCGTTCCTCGTGCTCGCGCTGGCGAGCTTCGCCGGGCTGGCCTACGCGATGCGGACGCTGCCCGCCGGCCCCGCCTACGCGGTGTGGACCGGCATCGGTGCCGCGCTGACCGCGGTCGTGGGCATGGTGTGGCTCGGCGACGGCTTCTCGGTGGCCAAGACGGTGTCGATCGTGCTGATCGTCGCCGGTGTGATCGGCCTGAACCTCACCGGCGGCGGACACTGAGCTTGGTTTTTAACCTTGTCGTCTGGGTTTGGTGCCCTTGTTGTGGTGGGTGGGGCGTTGGTAGGCCTCGCCGGTGGTGAGGATGCGTCCGACGTTATGGCGTGGGGCGCGGCGGTGGTTTGTTGAGCCGGGTGGTCGTCCCGGGCCGGGCCGGGTGGGTTTCGGTGCGCCCGCTGGCGAGGGGGTCTTCGTGCGCAGGTTCCGAAAACCCCGCCGGATGCGGGCGGGCGTGAGTCGCTCGGGTGGGGCTGGTTTCTCCCAGGGGCGCCGCAGGTCGGCGGTCAGTGGCCGGGCGAGGCGAAGCTGGGTGTGGGCGGTGATGATCAGCCAAGTCCAGCGGTCGGCGGCTTCGGGGTCCCGCAGTTTCGGGACGGTCCAGCCGAGGGTCTGTTTGAACAGGCGGAAGTGTGTTCGATGTCGAAGCGGCGCAGGAATGCCTGCCAGCAGCGATCGATGTCGGCGGCGTCCAGGTCGATTGCGGAGCACCACAGCCACACCGGTTTGGCTTGGCCGCCACTGGGAAGGCGATCGACGGTGAGCCTGATGAGGGTGCCTTCGATGATCGGCAGTGGACCCTGGTGTCCGGTCCAGGCGGCGCGGCTGGTCAGGCGGGGATGGAGTCGGTTCCAGGCTTGTGCGGTGGCGGTGCCGTAGAGCCGGGTGGGGGTGCGGGTGATGACGTGTTCGTCGCCCCAGGAAGCCGGGTCACGGAAGATGAATTCGCCGCCGTGTCGGGCAGGCCGACCGCGCGCGCCGGGCATTCGGGCCGGAGCGGGCCTGCGCAGGACGCGGTCTGAACGCATCCGGCCGAGAATCTGCACCGGCAGCCCACCCAGCAGGTGGGCGACGCGCGGGGCGTCATACCCCGCATCCAGCACCACCAGAATCTCCGGATCGCCGGGCTGCCAGTGGCCGGCTGCGATGAGCCGCTCGACGACCTGGCGGATCTGCACCGTGGTCACCGCCGCGACATCGCAGCCCGGCTGCAGCCGGATGGCGTCCAGCAGCGCGGTCCACGACGTGCGGCCGGCCTCCAGCGCGGCGACGATCGAGTACGGCCAGCCGGGGATCATCAGATGCTGGTCTCTGCCGCGACCGTAGGTGTGACAGAACGAGCGGTCCGGGGAGGTATTGGCATCGGGCCGCACCCAGGGGGACACATCCACCGCCAGCACCAGCCGCCCGTCGGCCGCTCGGGGCAGCGGCAGACCCGCCAGTGTCGTCCGCAACCGCTCGATGTCGATCCGGCCGCAGTTCATCGCGTCATACAACGCGCCGTGCCCGCGCCGGTGCTCCGGCGCCAGCGACAACCCCACCAACGACCGCACCGGGCCATCGGTGCACAACACCGCCTCGGCCAGCTCGAACAACGCATCCGCCCGCGCGGTCAGACACGCATAGAACTCCTGGCGGAACCTGACCAACTCCCCGAGCGCAGCTTCGCGATCGGGATCATGCACACTGACCATCGCAGCCCTTGGGTTGATCTTCTGTCTGTGGCAAGAGGAATGATCAACCAAGGGCTGCTTTCATGATCAACCGGGCCCCTGCTACCAGCGGTAGAGGTTAAAAACCAAGCTGAGATCATGTCGTTGAACTCGTTCTGGCTGGCGGTGCCGGTAGCGAACCTCGTGCCCAGGACCGAAAGCGGCGCTGCCACAGCGGCGGCTGAGGTTCCGCCACCGGCACCGCCGCGCACAACGAGTTCGAAGACAGGCTCCTAGGATCGGCTGCCATGACCACGGCCAGTACCCCCAAGGGCGAGCGGCGGCGGCAGGCGTTGGTGGTGGCTGCTGCGCAGCTGCTGGCCGAGGGCGGTTTCGACGCGGTGCGGCACCGCGCGGTCGCCGAACGCGCGGGGCTGCCGCTGGCCTCCACCACCTACTACTTCTCGTCGCTGGACGACCTGGTCAGCGCCGCGGTCGAGTACGAATCGCGCCAGGAGCTGGCCGCGGGGCGGGAGCGGCTCGCGGAGCTGGCCGAGCAGCCGCGCAGCACCGACGCGGTGATCGAGCTGATGCTGGACCTGCTGCTCGGTGCGGGGTCCCGGGACCGCGGCGCCGAACCGGTGCTGCTGCGCTACGAGCGCCTGGTCGGCTCGCCGCGCCGCCCCTACCTCGCGCCGTTGATGCGGGAGTTGACCGCGGAGCTGCACGACCTGCTGGCGGAGATCTTCGCGCGCAGCGGCATGGCGGTGTCCCGGGAGCGCCTGTCCGAGCTGGTCATGCTGGTCGACGGTGCCGTGGTGAACGCGCTGATCGAGAGCGATCCGGATCCGCGGTCCGCCGCTCGTCGGATGTTGCGCGCCCAGTTGGGCTAGAAGTCCCACACCACGTGCGAGAAATGTGATTCCTCGGTTCGGCGGAGGCATTCATCGCATTTTTCGGTGACCGTCTTGGAATGCGGTTCCCGGCCGATCGGCGTGCTCTGCGGGATTTTCAGCCACGAGTCGCACAGCGAGGGGACCAGCTGCCCGGAGTAGACGGCGCCGGGGCGAACGGTCGTGGCATGCCTGCGATCCAGGCCCAGTCCGACGATCCAGAAGAGGTCCTGCCGTTCGTCGTCGAACACGTCAGTCACCATGATTTCGAACGTTCCTTTTCCCAGTGGCGGATCGGCGTTCGGCACGTTATGTTCGCGATCCGCCGGAAGTCTACCGGCGTAGGGACTTTTGCAGCCGAATTAATGTGGATCTCAACCGATCGGGAATCGGTTGTGCGGTATGCACCTGCACGATGTGAATGCACGTGCATGCATGATCCGTTCGGGTAGCACCGAAGGTGACGGGTGGCGGCGCTGCGGCGCCGGTGGCGGACGTATCCTCACTGTTCGTGACGGCCAAACCCAGCATCCCGAACGTCCTCGCCGCCCGCTACGCCTCTCCCGAGCTGGTCGAGCTCTGGTCGCCCCGGCACAAGATCATCCTGGAGCGCCGGCTGTGGCTGGCGGTGCTGCGCGCCCAGGCCGACCTCGGCATCGACGTGCCCGAACAGGCGCTGGCCGATTACGAGCGGGTGCTGGAACAGGTGGACCTGGACTCGATCGCCGAGCGCGAGAAGGTCACCCGGCACGACGTCAAGGCCCGCATCGAGGAGTTCAACGCCCTCGCCGGCCACGAGCACGTGCACAAGGGCATGACCTCCCGCGACCTGACCGAGAACGTCGAGCAGCTCCAGGTCCGGCGCAGCCTGGAGCTGGTGCGCGACCGTGCGGTCGCCGTGCTGGCGCGGCTGGGCCGGCTGGCCGCCGAGCACGCGGAGCTGGTCATGGCCGGGCGTTCGCACAACGTGGCCGCGCAGGCCACCACCCTCGGCAAGCGCTTCGCGACCGCCGCCGACGAACTGCTGGTCGCCTTCCAACGGCTGGAGGACCTGCTGGCCCGCTACCCGCTGCGCGGGATCAAGGGCCCGGTCGGGACCGCCCAGGACGCGCTGGACCTGCTCGGCGGCGACGCGGCCAAGCTCGCCGAACTGGAGCGCCGGGTCGCCGGGCACCTGGGTTTCGGCCGCACTCTCACCAGCGTCGGCCAGGTCTACCCGCGGTCGCTGGACTACGAGGTGCTCACCGCGCTGTCGCAGCTCGCCGCCGCGCCGTCCAACGTGGCCACCACGATCCGGCTGATGGCCGGGCACGAGCTGGTCACCGAGGGTTTCAAGCCCGGCCAGGTCGGTTCCAGCGCCATGCCGCACAAGATGAACACCCGCTCCTGCGAACGGGTCAACGGTCTCGCGGTGGTGCTGCGCGGTTACGTGTCCATGGTCGGGGAACTGGCCGGTGACCAGTGGAACGAGGGCGACGTGTCCTGCTCGGTGGTCCGCCGGGTGGCGCTGCCGGACGCCTTCTTCGCCTTCGACGGCTTGTTGGAGACGTTCCTGACCGTGCTCGACGAGTTCGGGGCCTTCCCCGCCGTCGTCGCTCGGGAACTGGACCGCTACCTGCCGTTCTTGGCCACCACCAAGGTCCTGATGGCCGCGGTGCGCGCGGGCGTGGGCCGGGAGACCGCGCACGAGGCGATCAAGGAGAACGCGGTCGCGGTCGCGCTGGCCATGCGGGAGCAGGGCGCCGAGCGCAACGACCTGCTGGACCGGCTGGCCGCCGACGACCGGTTGCCGCTGGGCCGCGAACAGCTCGACGAGCTGCTCGCCGACCGCCTGGCTTTCACCGGCGCCGCAGCCGACCAGGTCCGCGACGTGGTCGCCGAGGTCGAGAAGGTCGTCGCCCGCTACCCCGAAGCGGCCGCCTACACGCCGGGCGCGATCCTGTAGCGAAACCACCGGGCTCGTGGTGCGCGGCCGCCACGCACCACGAGCCCGCGCTCTCAGCCGCTCCAGTGGGCGTCGAAGAAGTCGCGTTCGCAGCGCGTCGCTTCCTGGAACAGCCGGAGGCACCGGGCGCGGTCCCGCTCGTCGAGGTCCGCGCCCACCCGGTCGAGTTCGCCGCACAGCCAGTCGACCCAGCGGCGGAACTCCGGGTTGTTGTGCAGCGTGATCCACTCGGCGTGCACGAAGTTCTCCGGCAGCGTCGCCGGGGCCCGCACCGCCCACTCCAGGTAGCTCCACTCGGCGACCACGAGGACGGTGAGCACCTCGGCGTAGCTGCCGCGCGCGTTGGTGTCGTTCATCAGCTCGCGGAACGTCACCGTCGCGTCGTGCAGCCGCGGGCTGATCCGGTCCGCCTCGCCGACGCCGAGGGCGTCGAAGGCCCGCTGGAAGTAGGTGTTCTCCTCGCTGGTGACCACGGCGATGCTGCCCGCGATCGCCAACCGGGAGGCGTAGCGGTCGGCCTTGGCCAGCGCCGAGCCGAGCAGCGCCAGGAAGTCGTCCACGAACTGGTAGTCCTGCACCAGGTAGGAGCGCATCGACTCGGTCGGCACCAGACCGTCGAACAACGCCCGGGTGAACGGGTGGGTGATCACCGCGGTCCAGTCGGGTTCGCTGCGTTCGCGCAGCCAGCCGGTGAATGTGTCGGCCACTGTTGCCTCCCTGCTTCGCTCCGCCTCGTCATACCACCCGCGCCGGGGAGCCGGTCCGCTGTGGGGGAGAATCCGGCACGTGGTTGCACTCGCCGATTACCCCCGGATCGCCGCGGGCAAGGTCCGCCAGCTGTACGCCGTCGACGACGAACACCTGCTGCTGGTGGCGTCCGACCGGATCTCGGCGTACGACCACGTGCTCGACACCCCGATCCCGGACAAGGGCCGGGTGCTGACCGCGATGAGCGTGTTCTGGTTCGAGCTGCTGGCCGACCTGGTGCCCAACCACCTGGTGTCCGCCGACGACCCGCGGATCCCCGGTGAGGTGCGCGGTCGCGCGCTCCTGGTGCGGCGCCTGGAGATGCTGCCGGTCGAGTGCGTGGCGCGCGGCTACCTGACCGGTTCCGGGCTCGCCGACTACCGGCGCACCGGCGCGGTGTGCGGGGTTGAGCTGCCGGACGGGCTCACCGAGGCGTCCCGGCTGCCCGAACCGATCTTCACGCCCGCGACCAAGGCCGCGCTGGGCGAGCACGACGAGAACGTCAGCTTCGAGGCGGTGACCGCCGCGGTCGGCCGGGAGCGCGCCGAGCAGCTGCGCGAGCTCACGCTGCGGATCTACCGGCGCGCGGCCGAGCACGCGCGCGAGCGCGGGGTGATCCTGGCGGACACCAAGTTCGAGTTCGGCGTGGCCGCGGACGGTTCCGTGGTGCTCGGCGACGAGGTGCTGACCCCGGATTCCTCCCGGTACTGGCCCGCGGACGGTTACGAACCGGGCCGGACCCAGCCGTCCTTCGACAAGCAGTACGTGCGCGATTGGCTCACCTCCCCGGCCTCCGGCTGGGACCGCGCCTCGGACACCCCGCCGCCACCGCTGCCCGCCGACGTGGTCGAGGCGACCCGCTCCCGCTACGTCGAGGCGTACGAGCGCATCACCGGCGAGTCCTTCGCCGACTGGCCTGCTCCGACCGCCTGAGCGCAGCGCGAAATCTCCGAGCTCGGCGCCCGCGGGTCACCTCGGCGTCAGCCGGCGGTCACCGCGGCTGGGTGCAATGGGCGTCGTGGGCATGCCGCTCGTGGTGTCGCTGGCCGGGTTCGACGCCCGGACGCTCGACCGGTGCGCGGACTTCGCCGCCGAGCTCGACCGCCGAGGCGTCCCGTTGACGTTGCTGCTCCCGCCGGGCCCGCGCCCGGCTCCGCCGGTGCGGCGCTGGCTGTCCGATCGCCTGACCGCGGGCGACGCGCTCGGCCTGCGCGGCTTCGGCCATTGCTCGGGTCGGTTGCTGCCGGCGGCGCTTCCCGCGCACGAGGCGGGGTTGCGGCTGGTCGCCGCCCGCGCGGCGCTGGAACGCATGGACCTGAGCACGGACACGTTCGTCCTGCCGAGGCGGCTCGCGTCGCCGGGCACGACCGCCGCGCTGCGGCGGCACGGTTTCGCGGTGTGCGCGGACGCCTCGACCGTCCGCGACCTGGTGACCGGCCGGCTGCACCGGGCGCGCGCCCGGTCGATCGGCCCCGGCGAGCGCGGTGAGCCGTGGCGCTGCCGGGCTCTCGTGCTGGGGGCCGGGAGGGCGGCGCGCCGCCGGAGGATGGTCCGGCTGGCGGTGCGCGCCGGGGACCTCGCCCGGCCCGGGCCCCGCCAGGCGGTGCTGGACGGCGTCGACCTGGCGCTGCACCACGGCGCCGACCCGATCACCTACTCCGCCCTAGCCGCAGCCCGTGACCTGGGCAGATGCGGATGAGAGCGGCTTCATCGCGACTTCAGGGACGACTCACCACCACCCGCGAGGCTCGGTAGCGCACACGCCTCCTACGAAAGCGGGGAACCATGCGCATCCGGAACGTCAAGCGCTCCTGGGCGGTCGCCTCGGCCGTCGCGTTGCTGGGCCTCACCGGCGCGGGCGTCGCCCTCGCGGCCGACGCGGGCACCGCGCCACCGCCGCCTCCGCCGCGCCTGCCGGTGGTCCAGCAGCCGCCCGCGCCCTGCGCGGACGACGACCGGGACGACGACCGGTGGGACCGCGACGACGTCGCCGACCGGTGGGACGACTGCTTCGACGACGACTGCTTCGAGCACGGCCGCTTCCTGCCGGGCCAGGTGCCGGGAGTCCCGCAGGCGTCCCGGCCGCTGCCGAAGGGCTGGCCCGTCGACTGCGACGACGATGACGACGGGCCCGGCGACGACTGAGAGCCCGTCCCCGACCGCACCGACCGGGGGCGCGGCCTCGTCGCCGGCCGCGCACCACGACGAGCCGTCACACGGACGTCGCCGCACCCCGGTCGAGCACGTTGACGCTGGTCCCGGACGGGCCGAGCTGCTCGAACATCCGGTAGTGCAGCTGCGGCACGGCCAGCACCGCCTCGTGGATCGGGACGGCGACGCGCGGCGCGACGGCCCGCAGGAAGTCGACGGCCTCGGACACCTTCAGCCACGGCGCGCCCGTCGGCAGGCAGAGGACGTCGACGCGCTGCTCGGGCACGAAGAACGAGTCGCCCGGGTGGTAGAAGCCGCCGCCGTCGACGAGGTAGCCGATGTTGTCGATGACCGGGAGGTCCGGGTGGATCACGGCGTGCGCGCCGCCGACGACGGTGAGCGCGGCTCCGGCGATCTCCAGCGAGTCGCCGGGCCGCGCGGTCTCGGCGGGCACTCCCTTGCCGTCGAGCAGTTCGACGGATCCGGGGTCGGCGACCAGGCGGGCCCGCGGGTTGGCGGCCAGCAGGTCGGGCAGCCGGTCCACGTCGACGTGGTCGAAGTGCTGGTGGGTGAGCAGCACGGCGTCGAGGTCGCGGAGCTCTTCGAAGCCCGTCGAGAACGAACCGGGGTCGAACAGCAACCGGGCCGACCCGGTTTCGACCAGCACGCAGGCGTGTCCGAAGTGGGTGATCTGCACGGTGTTCCTCCTCGATGGCCGGACTTCCGGGTTTCCCGCGCCGGACGGCGCGGAATCCGGATCCACCCTTGCACCGGTCACCAGACGCGGTGCGCAAGGGTGGCCAGCAGCTCCGACTCCTCGGCCGGGGTGAGACCGGCGATGCGTTCCCGGTCGAGGCCGAGTTCCCGCTCGGTGCGCAGCGCCGCGTGCGCGGTCTCGGCCAGCGGCCGGACGGGCATCCCGGCCGCCAGCGACTCCGCCGGGTCGTGGGCGGTCAGGCCGAGGTGCGTGTCCGGCAGCCAGAGCGGCAGCGACTTCGGCCCGCCCCACGGGGAGACACCGGCGTCGAGCAGCGCCCGCGGCGGCGCGGCGACGAGTTCGGTGCCTTCCGGCGCGACGATCTCGGCCAGCCCGGTGAGCAGCGCGCGCAGCGTCGTCACCGGCCCGATCGCGTCGAGGGTGCCGGTGCGGCCCTGCTCGGCGGAGCCGATGATCCACTCGGCCAGGTCCAGCACGTCGATGTGCTGGATCGGCTGGTCGGGAGCGTCCGGGACGAGCACCCGCCCGCCCCGCCACAGCCGCGCCGCCCAGTAGCCGAACCGGTCCATCCGGTCGCCGGGACCGGTGATGAGTCCGGGGCGCACCACGAACGCCCGGTCGCCGACGGCCTCCCGCACGGCGTTCTCGCTGGCGACCTTGACGCCGCCGTAGGTCTCGACGTCGACCTGCCGGTCCTCGGAGGTGAAGTCGGGCGCGTCGGTGACCGGGTCGAGCACCGGGGACGCGGCCGTCTGCCCCGGGGTCATCGTGTCGGCGTAGGCGTTGATGCTGGACACGAACGTCCAGTGGCCCGCCTGGGCGCCGAGCGCGGCCAGCGCGTCCCGCACCCACCGCAGCGACATGGTGGCGACGTCGACCACCGCGTCGAACCGGCGCCCGGCCAGCGGGTCGAGTCCGTCGCGGCGGTCGACCGGTACGAGTTCGGCACCGGCGGGCACCGATCCGCTGACGCCTCGCGCGGCGCAGGTGACGCGGTGCCCGCGCCGGACGGCCGCCGCGGCGACCGCGTGCCCCAGCTGCGCGGTGCCGCCCAGAACCAGGATCTCCATGCCGGAAACGATGCCCGTCGCACACCAGCCCGGCGAGTGATCTCACCGAGGGCGAACGTCAGCCCGACACCGTGATCGTCATGCTGGGCCCGGCGCTGCCGCCGACGTGGGTGTGCACGGGGTAGTCGCCGGGCGGGACGGTCGCGATGGTGGCGGTGGCCTCGGTGGTCCCGTCGCGGTCGTCGAGGACCCGCGCCAGCCCTTCGTCGGCGCCGAACGGGTGCTGCCCGGAGCGCGCGAAGGCCGGTGACGAGATCCAGCCCACGTCCTCCCGGCCGTGGTCGAGGTGCAGGGTGATGGTGCCGCCCGCGCGCACGGTGGTGCGGTCGGCGGTCAGCCCGCCCGGTGCCGCCATCGCGGTCAGGCTCGCGATCAGTCCGGCGGTGACCAGCGTCTTCGTCAGTCGCATGGGTGTGCGCCCCCTCGGTTCGCTGTCGGGTGGGGGCCGGTTGCGGGCCCCCGGTGTGTAGAGACGGCGAACGGAGCAGAGGTTTAGACAAATCGCCGGAATTGTGTCGTATGTCACCCTTCGTGAGCCATGCCGCACCCGGCCCCCTCTCGGGCGGGGTGAACTCCCAGCTCAGTTACCCTTTTGAGGTACTGCTGACCATCCGCCCGAGGGCGGATCCGCACGGAAACCGGGAGCAGCACCCGTGGCCCGAGTCGTAGTCGACGTCATGCCGAAGCAGGAGATCCTCGACCCCCAGGGGCAGGCGGTGGCGAACGCGCTGCCCCGGCTCGGGTTCGACGGGATCGCCGAAGTCCGCCAGGGGAAGCGTTTCGAGCTGGAGGTCGACGACTCCGTCGACGACGAGACGCTGGCCCGGATCGCCGAGACGCTGCTGGCCAACCCGGTGATCGAGGACTGGACCGTCCGCCGGGTGGACGCATGAGCAAGATCGGCGTCATCACCTTCCCCGGCACCCTCGACGACGTCGACGCCGAGCGCGCGGTGCGCCGCGCGGGCGCCGAGCCGGTCGCCCTCTGGCACGCCGACCACGACCTGCACGGGGTCGACGCGGTGGTCGTCCCGGGCGGCTTCTCCTACGGCGACTACCTGCGCTGCGGCGCGATCGCCAAGTTCGCCCCGGTGATGACCGAGGTCATCGACGCCGCCCGCAAGGGCATGCCGGTGCTCGGGGTCTGCAACGGTTTCCAGATCCTGTGCGAGTCCGGGCTGCTGCCCGGCGTGCTGACCCGCAACGCGGGCCTGCACTACGTGTGCCGCGACCAGTGGCTCAAGGTCGAGAACAACACCAGCACCTGGACGACCCGCTACGAGCAGGGCGCGGAGCTGCTGATCCCGATCAAGCACGGTGAGGGCAACTACATGGCCGACGAGGCCGTGCTGGACGAGCTCGAAGGCGAGGGCCGCGTGCTGTTCCGGTACGCGGGCGACAACCCCAACGGGTCGCAGCGCGACATCGCGGGCATCACCGACGCCCGCGGCCGGGTGGCGGGCATGATGCCGCACCCCGAGCACGCGATCGACCCGCTGACCGGCCCGACCGACGACGGCCTCGGCATGTTCCTGTCCGCACTCGACGCACTGGTGGCAGCGTGAGCGACATCGAGACCAAAGTGGACGCCGACGGTCGAACCGTCGAATTCGACACGGTCGAACTCGCCAAGTCCACTCCGGACACTCCCCAGCCGTACCGGGAGCTGGGGCTCAAGGACGACGAGTACCAGCGGATCCGCGAGATCCTCGGCCGCCGGCCGACCGAGGCCGAGTTGGCGATGTACTCGGTGATGTGGAGCGAGCACTGCTCCTACAAGTCGTCGAAGGTGCACCTGCGCTACTTCGGCGAGACCACCACCGACGAGATGCGCGAGAAGATGCTCGCGGGCATCGGCGAGAACGCCGGCGTGGTCGACATCGGCGACGGCTGGGCGGTGACCTTCAAGCTGGAGAGCCACAACCACCCGTCCTACGTGGAGCCCTACCAGGGCGCGGCCACGGGTGTCGGCGGCATCGTCCGCGACATCATGGCGATGGGCGCCCGCCCGGTGGCGGTGGCCGACCCGCTGCGCTTCGGCCCGGCGGACGCCGAGGACACCAAGCGCGTGCTGCCCGGCGTGGTCGCGGGCGTCGGCGGCTACGGCAACTGCCTGGGCCTGCCGAACATCGGCGGCGAGGTCGTCTTCGACGAGTGCTACGCGGGCAACCCGCTGGTCAACGCCATGTGCGTCGGCGTGATGAAGACCGAGGACCTGCACCTGGCGCACGCCAGCGGCAAGGGCAACAAGGTCATCCTGTTCGGCGCCCGCACCGGCCTGGACGGCATCGGTGGCGTGTCCGTGCTGGCGTCGGAGACCTTCGACGGCGACGAGAGCGCGGGTGGCCGCAAGAAGCTGCCGAGCGTGCAGGTCGGCGACCCGTTCGCCGAGAAGGTGCTCATCGAGTGCTGCCTGGAGCTCTACCACGCGGGCCTGGTCGTGGGCATCCAGGACCTCGGCGGCGCGGGCCTGTCCTGCGCGACGTCCGAGCTGGCCTCCGCCGGGGACGGCGGCATGCGCGTCGACCTGGACCGGGTTCCGCTGCGCGCCACCGGGATGAACCCCGCGGAGATCCTCTCCAGCGAGTCCCAGGAGCGCATGTGCGCGGTCGTCGAGCCGTCCAATGTGGACGCGTTCATGGACGTCTGCCGCAAGTGGGACGTGACCGCGACGGTCATCGGTGAGGTCACCGAGGGCGAGAACCTGGAGATCTACTGGCACGACGAGCTGGTGGTCGACGTGCCGCCGCGCACCGTCGCGCACCAGGGCCCGGTCTACGAGCGCCCGGTGGAGCGCCCGGCCGAGCAGGACCTCATCGCGGCGGACAACCCGAACACGCTCACCCGTCCGTCCACGAAGGACGACCTGCGGGAGACCATCCTGCGGATGGCCGCCTCGCCGAACCTGTGCTCGCGCGCCTGGGTCACCGACCAGTACGACCGCTACGTGCGCGGCAACACGGTGCTGGCCCAGCCCTCGGACGGCGGTGTGCTGCGCATCGATGAGGAGACCGGGCGCGGCATCGCGGTCGCCACCGACTGCAACTCCCGGTACACCCGCCTCGACCCGTACGCGGGTGCGCAGCTGGCGCTCGCCGAGGCGTACCGCAACGTGGCGACCACCGGTGCCACGCCGGTCGCGGTCACCAACTGCCTGAACTTCGGTTCGCCCGAGGACCCGGCGGTGATGTGGCAGTTCCAGCAGGCGGTGCGGGGTCTGGCGGACGCCTGCCGCGAGCTGGGCATCCCGGTCACCGGCGGCAACGTCAGCTTCTACAACCAGACCGGTGCGAAGGCGATCCTGCCGACCCCGGTGGTCGGCGTGCTCGGCACCATCGACGACGTCACCCGCCGCATCCCGACCGGCATCGGCGGCGAGCAGGGCGAGACCCTGCTGCTGCTCGGCGAGACCCGCGAGGAGTTCGGCGGCTCGGAGTGGACCCGCGTCGCCCACGACCACCTCGGCGGCGTCCCGCCGAAGGTCGACCTGGCGCGCGAGAAGCTGCTCGCCGAGGTCCTGGTGGCGGGCTCCCGCGACGGCATGATCTCCGCGGCCCACGACCTCTCCGAGGGCGGCCTGGCCCAGGCCCTGGTCGAGACGGCGCTGATCGGCGAGTGCGGTGCCCGCGTGGTCCTGCCCGAGGGCGCGGACCCGTTCGTCTGGCTGTTCTCCGAGTCGGCGGGCCGGGTGCTGGTCGCGGTCCCGCGCACCGAGGAGCTGCGCTTCACCGACATGTGCACGGCCCGCGGACTGCCGTGGCACAAGGTCGGCGTGGCCGACTCGGGCACGAAGTCGCTGGACATCCAGGACGTCGCGGACATCCCGCTGGACGAACTCCGCGAAGCCTGGGAAGGCACCCTGCCGAAGCTCTTCGGCTGACACGACGAAGGCCCCGGCTCCGGCCGGGGCCTTCGCACATCAGCGGTCGAACCGCCCGCCCTTGATCCCACCCAGGAACCGAGCCCAGGCATCGGACGGGACGGATAACCAGGCGCCGTCGGGGTCTTTGCTGTCCCGGACACCGGCGCCAC
The DNA here is from genome assembly GCF_025643595.1 of Saccharopolyspora rosea. Taxonomy (GTDB): domain Bacteria; phylum Actinomycetota; class Actinomycetes; order Mycobacteriales; family Pseudonocardiaceae; genus Saccharopolyspora; species Saccharopolyspora rosea. The sequence goes on along the minus strand of NZ_CP102826.1, from coordinate 6,360,332 downwards.
TGCCCAGCTGGGCAACTTCAACGCAGTTGTCGTTGTTCGGACTTCGGCTGGACTTCCGCCACTTGACGTCGTCGCTTCGCATAGTGCCTCCGCTGATCACCGAGCGAACTCGTCGGCGACTCGCACTATGAACTTCTCGGACTCCACCGGATCCAGCGCAGCCGCGACGAGCTGTTGCCACAGCACAGTGTATGCGTCGACGTCGCCATGCCCGTCCAGATAACGGCCGTCAGTGAAGTCTTCCACGTAGACGAACTCAAGCGGGCCGGCATTGCCAGGTGACGGTATCCGGAACATCTTGAAGTCATGAGTTGCACGCGGAGCTGTCGCCGCGTCGAACGGCAGGATCTGGATCTGGATGTTGTGCAAGTGAGCAGCCTCCGCGACTTGGCGGAGCTGCCTCGCCATCAAGGCTCGGTCGCCGACCACGCGACGGATCGATGACTCCGACAGCACGAACCCCGCCTGCGGAGCATCCTTCTTCCGCAGCACCGCCTGACGCTCAAGCCTGGCTTCCAAGGCGTCCTCAGTGGACTGGTCGCTGAGCTGGAGCCGAGCCGTGGTGAACAGCGCGCGGATGTACTCCTCGGTCTGGAGCAGGCCAGGGATGATCTCGGTCTGGTACTGGAAGATGGCTGAGGCGTCGGCCTCCAGGTCCACGGCCATCCGGAAGTACTTCGAATAGACCGAGCGGTATCCCGACCAGCGACCGCGCTCTTGGCTCCCGCGAGCCAGGTCGAAGATCTCCGCCTCCTCCACCGCTCCCGGCGCGCGTTCCTCGTATGCGGCCAGGAGTTTCCGCAGGACGTGCTGCGGTAGCGAGGTCTGGCCGCGCTCAACACGGCTCATCGTGCTGTTGGTCTTGCCGATGAGCTTGCCTGCGGCATCGAGATCGAGCCCGGCTTCCTCGCGGGCATGGCGCAGAAGGTGCCCGAGCTGAAGCCGCCGCACGGTCGGTGTTGGCATGTCGTAGAGCATGGCATTCGCGCAGGACGTCGTGCGTACACCCTTTCGCGTGGCAGTCGATCAAGAAGCTTGTGCCCCCGGAGTCTCTTCAATCACAGTAAAGTGGGATTGCAACTTAGCGGGAGGTAGCCATGTTCCGTTTCTCGCTCGTCAACTGGTTCTGGCGTCCGGTGGGTGTCGGTCGGCACGCCTTCGACGTGGTCGTGCGCCAGGCGGGTCCGCACGACGCGGTCTTCTCGTTCTGCGGGGTCGAGGTCGAGGCGTGGCAGGTCCAGCGCCTCCCGTCGGAGATCGAGTGGATCGAGGAGGCGACGTGCATGACGTGCTGGCGCGAGATCACGTCCCGCCTCGCCGCCGAGAAGTCCACTTAGGACGAACGAGGACCAGGTCCGGCGAACGCCCCTTCCTCGTCAGCCGGACCTCCCGGGGTGGCCGGGTGCCTCCTCCCCGACAACTCGCCCGGCCACCCCGACCTACCTCGCGGACACCCGGAGGAGCGCGACGCCGTGCGCGGGCACGACCGCCGCGATGTCCCCGGACGTCGTGGTCGTGGCGTGCGCCCAGAGGTCGCGGACGGTGCAGGCCGACGCCCGGGGCAGGCCCGCTTCCCCGGCGGTGGTGCGGATCGTCGCCGGTCGGTCGCCCCGGTTGAACAGCGCCACGACGCGGGAGCCGTCGGCCATCGGCTTCGCCCAGACCTGCTGGTCGCCGGTCGCGCGCACGGGCGTGCCCTCGATCCCGGCCGGGTCCTGGTCGACGGCGATGACCTCGGGGTTCGTCAGGGCGTCCCGCACCTCGGCGGGCATTGTCGTCACGTTGTTCCCGGCCAGCAGCGGGGCGGCCATCACCGCCCACGTGCTCAGGTGCGCCCGCGCTTCCGAGCCATTCAGCCCCCGGAAACCGTCGACGTCGTGCACGCCGACCTCCAGCATGTCCGGGTCGTGCCAGTGCCCCGGACCGGCCCGGCGGGCGGCCTTGCGGTTCACGTCGACGACGTCGACCACGCCCATCTCGTCGGCGCCGTCGGTGTGCCAGACCGGCTTGATGTCGTCGGTGGTCCGCCACTGGTGCGCGATGCCGGTCCAGTCGTGCGTCGCGCCGGTCTTGGCGGCGTGGTCGCTGTTCGGGTTGATGCTGAAGACGATCGGGCGGCCGGTGGCGCGCAGCGCGTTCCGCATCGTCGAGAACGCGTCGATCTGCTCGTCCAGCGTTCCTTCCGGTGAGCACCAGTCGTACTTGAGGTAGTCCACGCCCCAGTCGGCGAACGTGCGCGCGTCCTGCTCCTCGTGCCCCCGGCTCCCGGTCGCCCCCGGGTAGGTCCCGGACCGCTGGGCGCAGGTCCTGTCGGTCGGCACCTCGTAGAGCCCGAACTCCAGGCCCCGCGAGTGCACGTAGTCGGCCAGCGCGCGCATCCCACTGGGGAACCGCACCGGGTCGGCGCGCAGCTCGCCGCCGGCGTCGCGTCGCGGGTCGAACCAGCAGTCGTCGACGACCAGGTACCGGTAGCCCGCGTCGCGCATCCCGGACGAGACCAGGTGGTCGGCGGTGTCGCGGATCAACCGCTCGTCGATGCCGCAGCCGAACGAGTTCCAGGAGTTCCAGCCCATCGGCGGCGTCCGCGCCACCCGCGGGTCCGGCGGCGCCGCCGAGCACGCCGAACCGACCACCAGGACGACCGCCAGCACCGCCGCGAACACCGACCTCATGTCCCGACCCGGTCCTCCCACTCCTCGGGCAGGTGCACCTCGCGGTCCCGGGACGCGCGGATCCCGGTCCGCAGGACCTCGCCGCGGAACGTCGCCCGGAGGTCCACATCGTGTCCGAAGTGGACGGATCGGAAGTCGGCCTGCCCCTCGAACGACGCGTCCACCATGGACACCCGCTCGTCGAAGCGGCAGTCGGCGAACTTCGTCCGCCCGGCGAACCGGGTGCGGTCGAACATCGCGGGACCGCCGAAGTGCACCCCGCTGAACCACGCCTTGTCGTGGAAAACCGCGTCCTGGCAGCGGAAGTTGCCGGACAGCCGCCCCGGACCGGTCGTGCTGCCGGTGAACCACACCGGACCGCGGTACTCGCAGCGGCTGAAGTTGTTGCTGCTGTAGAGGTGCGCGTAGCGCAGCACCAGGGTGCCGACCTTGCGGTCGGTGAGGTCGAAGTACTCCAGCGTCGCGTTCGTCAGGTCCAGGTCGTAGGCGGGCGCGTCCACGTCCCCGGCGCGCGGCAGCAGGTCCACGACCAGTCGCTGCGCGGTCAACCGGACCTGCAACTTGCGCTCGGCGTCGGCCACGGCCTGCGGGGTCCAGGACGACTCCGGTTCGATCGCGGCGTTCTGCGGAACGGGCACACCGGGCGGAACACCGGGGGAATGCCGAGCCTGCCCGTCCTCGGCGTACCGCGGATGCCCGAAGGGCCGCCGCAGGTACGAGCACAGCACGTCCAGGACGGTCTGGGTGTACTCCGGGTTGCTGCGGGCGAGCCCGGCCAGCGCGTGCAGCGCGCCCACCCGCACCTGGTCGGTCTCGTGCCCCAGCAGTTCCACGGCCCGCGCGAAGCGCTCGTCGGCCACCCGGTCCCGGTCGAGGTCGGCGCGCCGCTGCTCGATGGCGTGCTTGCCCTCCTCGACGCGTCGGCGCCGGTCGTTGAGCCACAACGCGTACAGCGCCACCACCGACCCGGCGGCCAGACCGCCGGTGCGCAGCGCGTCCGCGCCGGTCGTCCGCGGGTCGAACGCCAGCAGCGCCGCGCTCACGCACACCAGCACCACGACCGCGAGTCCGATCGTCAGCACCAAGCCGATCTTCCGCTCACCCACGCGAGCGATTCTCCCCCGCGCTCAGTTCCGGGTGGTGCGGTTCGCGCGGAAGGCGGCCCACCGGATCGACCGGCGTGCCGCCGATCAGCAGGTCGTCGACCTGCGCCTCCGGAGCTTCCCCGGCGAACCGCAGGTCGGCGCCGCCGGGGAAGCGCGCGTGCCGCAGGTCGACGGGCGCGCCGAACCTCGCCTCGCGGAAGTAGACCCGCTCCCGGAGCACCGCCCGCTTGAGGTCCACGGCGCCGTCGAACCGGGCCCGTTCGAACCCGCACGGTCCGTACGCGCTGATCCCGCGCAGTTCCAGCTTCCCGCCGAACGCCGTGTCCTCGGCCCGGATCCGCGCCAGGAACACGCTGTCGCGGAAGTGCACCGGACCGCGGAAGACCGCCCGGTTGAGGTTCGTGGTGTGCCGGAACCGGCAGCGGTAGGCCGCAACGCGACCCACCACCCGGTCCGACAGGTCGAACCGCTCCAGCCACGCCCGGGTCAGGTCCAGGTCGTACACCTCCGGATCGGCCTCGGAGGTGGTCGGCAGCAGGTCGCGGACCAACCGCTGCGCGGCCTGCCGCGCGTGGCGTTCCCGTTCCAGCTCGGGGCTGATCCGCGACCACTGCTCGGCGTCGTCCGGCAGGTCCTCCGGAAGTGTCCACTTCGGATGGTCGAACGGGCGCCGCAGGTACGAGCACAGCACGTCGAGCACGGTCTGGGTGTACTCGCGGTGGCTGCGCGCCAGCCCGGCCAGCGCGTGCAGCGCCCCCACCCGCACCTGGTCGGTCTCGTGCCCCAGCAGTTCCACGGCCCGCGCGAACCGTTCGTCGGCGGCCCGCTCCCGGTCCTGCGCGGCACGCCGGTCCTCCAGCGCCTGCCGCTGCTGCTCCAGGGCGTAGCGCTGCCCGTCGAGTTCCTGCCGCCGCTGGTCGAGCCGCTGCCGTTCCTCCTCGACTCGCCGCCGCCGGTCGTTGAGCCACAGCGCGTACAGCGCCACCACCGACCCGGCGGCCAGCCCTCCGGTGCGCAGGGCGTCGGCGCTGGTCACGCGAGGGTCGAACAACAGCAACGCGGTGCTGGAGCAGACGAGCACCAGCACCGCGGTCGTGATGGTCAGGGGTAGTCGGCGATCGCGCACGACCCCTGATCTTTCCCGGCGGTTCAGCCGTTGGCCAGCGCCTGCAACCGGTCCATCCCGCCGTTGAAGGAGTTCTTGTCGAGCGGCGAGGACGTGTACTGCCAGATGGTGTGCACGGTCCAGCCGACCGGCAGCGGGCCGACGCTGCTGCCGTAGCGGGCGACCCACAGCGGGTTGGTGGAGCTGAAGTCGCCGTCCACGCAACCGTTCCACCAGTTCGTGCTGGTGTAGATCACCGGCCAGCGGCCGGTGCGCGCGTGGTAGGTGTCGCTGAAGTCCTTGATCCACGCGGTCATCTGGCCCTTGGCGAGCCCGTAGCAGTTGTCGCCGTACGGGTTGTACTCGATGTCCAGTGCGCCGGGCAGCGTCTTGCCGTCCCGGGACCAGCCGCCGCCGTGGTCGACGAAGTAGTTGGCCTGCACCGCGCCGCTGGAGCGGTCCGGCAGCGCGAAGTGGTAGGCGCCGCGGATCATTCCCACGTTGTAGGAACCGTTGTACTGCTGGGCGAAGTAGGGGTTCGTGTAGCTCGTTCCCTCGGTCGCTTTGACGTAGGCGAACCGCATTCCCTGGTTCCACCACGACTGCCAGTCCACGTTGCCCTGGTGCGCGCTGACGTCCATGCCGGCGACCGTGGCCAACGGGTCCAGCTGCGGGAGCGGTACGGTCTCGCCGGCTCCCTCGTGCGTCCGGATCTGCGAGCCCATCGGGTGGTCGACTTCGGTGTCGCTCGATTGGCCGTTGACGAACTGCGACATCGCCCTGTCCCTTCCGGATGAGGTGGCGCCGGCGTTCGCGGGAATGCACAGCAGGAGTAGCCCAGCGCAGATCAACGATGATATGGAGAGCAGGCCACGCCTGCGACCAAGTCCACACGGATGGTTCATCGGGGCCTCTTCGGTTCTGGTTGCGCTACGTCGCTGGTGCGACGGCGGTTTGGACCGAAAGTGTGGCCAACCGTTTTCCGGTTCTGTAGACCCTGTGTTAGTTTTTAACCGGATCGGCCCAATCCGGACATCTGGGCGCCTGGCGCCGGTCAACAGACGTGTGGCGATTGCAATACCGGCACAACGCCGCGGCGGTGCCGCGCGTCGAACAACAGCAGACCGATCACGAGGGGCCGTTTTCGGAACGGGGCAGCCACGGACAGTGATCAAACTAAGGTCGGGCTGGCCTGAGGGTCTGCCCCGAGGGGGTGGTTTGCTACCCCGGGTGCCGGACGCGATGTTCGACCATCAGACCGATGCGGTCGTATGCTCCGAACCAGAACGGCCCAGGCAGATACGACGATGGAGGGCGCCCCAGGCATGACCGGCTGGACAGCGCCTGTGCCCAGCGCTCACGAAGTGGCCGTCGAGGTGACCCGGGCCGATCGGCGGCGCTTCGCCGCGGTGTGGGCTCAGGCACTCATGGGCACCAGCTACGTGCCCATGACCAGTGCCGAGGTCGAGGGACGACTGTGCGGTTACACCGACCGGCTGGTCGACGCACTGCTCAGCGACCCGTTCGACCCGTCGGCGGCGCGCGCCGTCGGCGTGGACCTCGTCGGCGTCCACTTCACCAGCGCCGAATCCCTGGCCCGCACCATCGACCTGCTGGGCGACGAGATCCTCGACGTCCTGCGGCTGGGCAGCAGCCCGACCTGGCGGGACCGGGTGGCCGCGTTGCAGGGCGCGCTGTGCTCCGGGTTCGTCCAGGCCGCCCGCAAGCGGACCCTCGACGAGCAGGAGGCCATCCGGCAGGCGGTGCTCGACGCCCGCGACTCCGTCGAACAGGCGTTGCGCACCAGCGAGGCCCGGTTCCGCGCGATCTTCGCCGAGGCCGCCATCGGCATCGGCATCGCCGACACCGGGGGCCGGATCCTCGAAGTAAACGATTCACTCAGGCGCATCCTGGCCCGTCCCTCCGAGGAACTGCGCCGGATAATGGTGCACGACCTGATGCACCCCGCCGACACCAGCGGGATGTGGCGGATGTACGAGGAGCTGGTCCGCGGCGAACGCGACCAGTTCCGCGTCGAGAAGCAGTTCAACCGGCCCGACGGCAGCACGGTGTGGACCGAGCTGATCGTGTCCCTGGTGCGCGGCGAGGACGGGCTGCCGCTGTACCAGGTCGCGATGATCGAGGACGTCACCGACCGCCGGATGCTCCAGGAGCGGCTGCGGCACCAGGCGATGCACGACCCGCTGACCGCGCTGCCCAACCGCGCGCTGTTCCTGGAACGGCTCACCGCGGTGATGCAGGAGCACGAACCCGGTGACCGGGTCGCGCTGTGCTACATGGACCTGGACGGCTTCAAGGTCATCAACGACAGCCTCGGCCACCACGTCGGCGACGACCTGCTCGTCGCGGTCGCCGAGCGGCTCGCCGGCGCGATCCGCGGTGACGACCGGCTGGTGGCGCGGATGGGCGGCGACGAGTTCGTCATCCTCGTCGAGGACTCCACCGGCACCGACCAGGCCATCGAGGTCGCCGACACGGTCCTGCGGGCGCTCGACGAACCGATCCGCATCGGCGGTCACGAGCTGTCGGTGTCGGCCAGCATCGGCATCGTCGAACGGCCGGTGCGCGGGCAGACCGCCGCCGAACTCATGCGCGACGCCGACGTCACGCTCTACTGGGCCAAGGCCGACGGCAAGGGCCAGTGGGCGCTGTTCGACCCGGTGCGCAACGCCAACGAGGTCGCCCAGTTCCGGCTGTCGGCGAAGATGCCCGCCGCGCTGGAACGCGGCGAGTTCTACGTGGACTACCAACCGCTGGTCGGGTTGCGGGACTTCGGCGTCGTCGGCGTCGAGGCGCTGGTGCGCTGGGCGCACCCCGAACTCGGGCGGCTGGGCCCGGACAAGTTCATCGCCCTCGCCGAGGAGACCGGGCTCATCGTGCAGCTCGGCCGGTGGGTGCTGCGCGAGGCGTGCCGCCAGGCGCGCAAGTGGCAGGACGACTTCGGGGCCGCGGCGCCGTTCATCAGCGTCAACCTCGCCGTCCGGCAGTCCCGCGATCCCAACCTGGTCGCGCACGTCGCGGAGATCCTGGAGGAGACCGGGCTGGAACCGTCCCGGCTGCAACTGGAGCTCACCGAGAGCGCGATCATGGGCACCGCCGACGAACCCCTGGACGCGCTGCGCGCGCTGTCCCGGATGGGCGTGCGCATCGCCATCGACGACTTCGGCACCGGCTACTCCAACCTCGCCTACCTGCGGCACCTCCCGGTGCACGAGCTGAAGATCGCGGGTTCGTTCATGGAGGGCCTGCGCGACGCCGAGTGCGCCGACCCGGTCGACGCCCGCATCGTCGGCACCCTCGTCGACCTCGCGCACGCGCTCGGCCTCACCGTCACCGCCGAAGGCGTGGAGACGCACGCGCAGGCGCGGCGCATGGCCGAGATCGGTTGCGAGACAGGTCAGGGCTACCTGTTCGCCCGGCCCTGCACCCCCGAGGACATCCGCGACTTCATCGCCTCCCGCCTCGACTGACGGTTGGTCACCAGGCGTCGGGTCGGGGGTCGCGGCGGCTCCGGGCACCGCGGCGGCGACCGCCGTAGAGCACGGAGGCCGCGTTCACCAGCGCCAGGTGGCTGAACGCCTGCGGGAAGTTGCCGGTGAACCGGCCCGCGCGGGCGTCGTACTCCTCGGAGTAGAGACCCAGGTCGTTGGCCAGGTCCAGCAGGCCGCGGAACATCCGCTCGGCCTCGTCCTGCCAGCCGCAGTAGTGCAGCGCGTCGACCATCCAGAACGAGCAGGCCAGGAAAGAACCCTCGCGCCCGCTCAGCCCGTCCACCTCGTGCTGGTCCTCGCTGGTCGAGTAGCGGTCCACCAGGTACCCGTCGCGCTGGAGCTCCCGCTGGACGGCGCGGACCGTGCTGCGCACCCGCTCGTCCGTGCCCGGCAGGAAACCGGCCCCCGGGATGAGCAGCGTGGCCGCGTCCAGCGAATCCCCGCCGTAGTACTGGGTGAACGCCCCGCGGTCCGGGTTCCAGCCGTGCTCCAGGACCTCGGCGTGCACCTCGTCGCGGATCTGCCGCCACCGCGCGACCGGTCCGCGCAGGCCGTCCTCCTCCACGGCGCGGATCGCGCGGTCGAACGCCACCCACACCATCACCCGCGAGTGCGTGAAGTACCGGTCCGGGCCGCGCACCTCCCACAGGCCGCGGTCCGGTTCGCGCCAGATCCGCTCCAGGTGCCGCAGCATCCCGCGTTGCAGCGCCCAGCTCTCCTCGTTCTCCGGCAGACCGCGTTCGCGGGCGAGGTGCAGCGCGTCCATGATCTCGCCGTAGACGTCGAGCTGGAGCTGCCGGGACGCGGCGTTGCCGATGCGCACCGGTCCGACGCCCTGGTAGCCGGGCAGCCACTCGGCCTCCCACTCCAGCAGGTGCCGCTCGCCCTGGACGCCGTACATGATCTGCAGGTCGGCCGGGTCGCCGGCGACGGTGCGCAGCAGCCAGTTCCGCCAGTCCTCGGCCTCCTGGGAACACCCGAAGTTGTCCAGTGCGAGCAGGACCAGCGTGGCGTCGCGCAGCCAGCAGTAGCGGTAGTCCCAGTTGCGCTGACCGGTCAGCGACTCCGGCAGCGACGTGGTCGGCGCGGCGACGATCCCGCCGGAGGGCTGGTAGGTGAGCGCCTTGAGCGTCGCCAGCGACCGGTGGATCGCGGTCCGGTGCGGACCGGCGTAGGTGATCTTCTCCGTCCACCCGCGCCAGAAGTCCTCGCTGTCGCGGACTTCCTGGTCCGGATCGCGCGGCGCGGGCAACTCGTCGGGGTCCGGCGCCCACTGCATCACCCACGACATCCGCTCCCCGGCGCGCAGCGTGAAGACCAGCTCGTGCGCGCGCTCGTTGCGCGCCCGCTGCGGCAGCACGTCGCCGCGCAGCACCACGATGTGCGGCCCGGCGATGGCCAGGACGAACTCGTCGAGCACCGGTTCGGTCTCGCGGACGCGGCGCACCCACGGCACCGCGTCGGCGTAGGCGAACCGGACGACCCAGCGCAGCTCGACGTCCACTTCGCCGGACAGGCCCTCGACGGTGCGGACCACGCACGGCGAGTCGTGGGAGTGCTTCTCGCGCGGCGGCATGGTGTCGACCAACCGCATCGTCCCGGTGTCGGTGCTGAACTCCGTTTCCAGCACCAGCGAGTTGTCCCGGTAGCGGCGGCGCACTTCGCGGACCGCGCCCGTCGGCGCGATCCGCCAGTGGCCGTGGCGTTCCGAGCCGAGCAGCCGGGAGAACGTCGCGGGGGAGTCGAAGCGGGGCAGGCAGAGCCAGTCGATCGACCCGTCCTTGCCGACCAGCGCGGCCGTCCGCAGGTCGGAGAGCAGGGCGTAGTCCTCGATGGGGCCGGGCCCGGAGTGCTGGTGATCGCCCGTCACGCCGCCGAGACTAGGCATTCGGGAAGGGCCGGGCCAACCGTGTCCCCAGCTGTGGACAACTCGACCCGGCCTGTGGACAACTCCGGTGCCTGTCCTCTTCTCTTCCGGGGACTTGCACCGCCAGGCGAAACGAGTTCGAAGAAGAAAACTCAGGACGTCGCGGCGCGGAGCAGCACACCGTACGGGATCACCGCCTGCACCGCGTCGTCCAGGTTGAGCCCGAGGTCCAGACCTTGCAGCACCTCCGGCAGATCGCGTCCCGCCACCCGGCGGTATCCGGGCCAGTCGGCGGGAAGTCGGGACACCGACGTGCAGGCCGGGACGAGCTGGCTGCCGTCGGACATCTCGGCGGCGTAGACCGACCGCTCCTCGGGGTCCGGCGAGTACAGCAGCACCTCCCCGGCCAGCACGGCGGCCGTCAGCTCCGCCTCCGGGGCCTGCCCGGTGGAGATCCGCTCCAGCGCCGCTTCCAGCGCGTTGGTCGGCTCGGGCCGGTCGGTGGCCAGCGGGGAGGGCACGTAGCCGTCGTTGAACTGGAAGTCCTCGTCGATCTCGCCGTGCTCGTCGATCCGGTAGGCGCCCACCACGCCTTCCGGCGGCACCTCGCCCTCGTCGTCGGAGTACCCGGGGTCGACGATGTAGAGCCAGGTGCCGGGATTCTGCCGGGCGTGCTCGCGCAGCTGCTCGGTGATGGGCGGGGCGGTGCGGTCGGTCATGCGAACTCCGGTCTGTGCGGGGGCGCCCGGTCGGACGCCCCGTCGAGGGTGCCAGGTGTGCGGACCGTATTCAGTGGACGGTCGCGAACCAACCCGTTGCGTGGTGCCGTCCGTCGTGCCAGCAGGGGAGACTGGTCGGGAGACGACCGGCGGCCCGGGGAATGCGGTGGTGCAGCGGACTCCGCGGGAGGTGATGGCCGGGTTCGGCACTGCGGCGGCGCAACGGACTTCGCGGGTGCGGGCGACATTCGGGACCGCGCCTGCTCAGCCGCCTCCAGGGTGGTGGTCGGGTGACGGTTGTGGGGTTGTGGCGGCTTGCCGCCTCCTTGGGGGGTGGTGGTCGGGTGACGGTTGTGGGGTTGTGGCGGCTTGCCGCCTCCTTGGGGGGTGGTGGTCGGGTGACGGTTGTGGGGTTGTGGCGGCTTGCCGCCTCCTTGGGGGTGGTGGTCGGGTGACGGGAGGGCGGCGATGATCGGTCAGCGGGAAGCGTTGCGGATGTTCGGGTGCGAGGTCTTCGACCCGGAGGGGCAACGGGTCGGCATCGTGGGGCAGCTGTTCCTCGACGACGTCACCGAGCAGCCCGCCTGGATAACCGTCCAAACAGGACTATTCGGCACGAACGAGAGCTTCGTGCCGCTGGAGGGCGCCGCGTTCGACGGCGACACGCTCACCGTCGCGGTCCGCAAGGAGGTGGTGCGCCAGGCACCGCACGTGGACCTGGACCAGGGCGACCTCCCGGTCGAGCAGGAACGCGCGCTGTACCACTACTACGGGATCACCTACGGCGTCGTCCCGGATGCCACCGAGCCCGAGTCCGCTTACGTCGAAGCGGTCCGACTGCGATTGCGACGCTGGGTAGCCGCGACGTGAATTCCCGGCGTCCTCGATGAGTCCTCCCGCGCTGTCGCGAAACCCTCGCGGCAGCGCGGTTTTTGCTGCTCATTCCCGGTAGGCGCGCCAGAGCTGGGAATGTGTTCACCTCTCTGTCCGATTGTTTGGCGACAAGTCGCCAACATCACCCGGTCGTGTGTTCTCCCTGGTTACGTTCCGGTCCTGAAACGCCGTCACGTTTCGCCTGGAACCCCGGGTGACGTTGAAGGAGGGGACACATGAGGAAGCTGCTCTACGGCGCCGGGGCGGGGGTCGCGGCAGCGGCGCTCGTCTTCGCCGGAGCTCCGGCGGGTGCGCAGCCGGAACTGAACCTGGCGCCGTTGGCGCTGCACCCCGAGGCGCAGAGCAAGGGGAGCCCGAACGACGTCTACCTCGTCAACCTCAAGGACGGGATCGCGCCGCAGGGCGTCGCCGAGTCGCTCGGCGTCCACCCGCGGTTCGTCTTCGACCACAGCATCAACGGCTTCTCCGCCGAGCTGACCCCGCAGCAGCTGCAGAAGGTCCGCGCCAGCGACAAGGTGCAGAACGTCTCGCAGAACTACCACGTCGAGGTCGAACCCTCTCACGGCCCCGCCGAGGTCGGCTCCTGGGGCATCGACCGGCTGGACCAGCCGAAGCTGCCGCTGGACAACAAGTACGAACCGAAGGGCACCGGCAAGGGTGTCACCGCGTTCATCATCGACACCGGCATCGACCCGTCGCACCCGGAGTTCGAGGGCCGCGCCAAGATCGGTTTCGACGCGACCGGTGGTAACGGCCAGGACGGCCACGGCCACGGCACCCACGTCGCGGGCACCATCGGCAGCAAGGACTACGGCGTCGCCAAGCAGGTGAGCCTGGTCGGCGTGAAGGTGCTCAACGACCAGGGCAGCGGCACCACCGAGGACATCGTCAAGGGCATGGACTGGGTGGCCCAGAACCACCAGGGCCCGTCGGTGGCCAACATGTCGCTGGGCGGTCCGAAGGACCCGGCCCTGGACGAGGCCGCGACCAAGCTGGTCAACAGCGGCGTCTTCCTCGCGGTGGCCGCCGGCAATGAGAGCCAGGACGCGTCGAACACCTCCCCGGCCAGCGCCGAGGGCGTGTTCGCGACCGCGGCCTCCGACAAGAACGACAAGTCCGCCGAGTTCACCAACTTCGGCAAGGTCGTCAAGGGCTACGCGCCCGGCGTGGACATCGTCTCGACCGTTCCCGGTGGCAAGACCGAGACGATGAGCGGCACCTCCATGGCCAGCCCGCACGTGGCCGGCGTCGGTGCCCTCTACCTGGAGGCCCACTCCGACGCCAAGCCCGCGGACGTGATCACCGGGCTGCAGGGGCAGGCTTCCAAGGGCGTGATCCAGGGCGCCCCGCAGGGCACCATCGCCGACCTGCTGCAGATCGGCGACCTGTGATCAGGTAGGAAACCGTGCACACCGGGCCCTTCTCCCCGAGCGGGAGGAGGGCCCGGCGCGCATCCGGGCCTACTGCAATCGGGGGATGCCGGGATACCGTCGAACGGTTTCATTCGGACGTCGGGCCGACGTTTCGCGCGAAAGTCGGTTCTCCCGGCTTCCGCCGGTGGATAACTTGAACGATCGCGGGGGTGTTGAGCGCCGTCGCGGCACCCGGATCGATGGTGTCGTCGGTGCTTCGAGGAGGGGTGTGCCGTGCTACCCGGATACACCGAGCAGCTGGAACGCGCTGAGCAGACGAACGTGCCCGGTGCGCGGCCGACGGCCGCCGCCCAGGCGCAGGCGGAAGCCCGCGAGGCCGTCCGGTCCGTCACGCGGGCCGCTCGCGCGCAGGCGGGCAGCAGCGGCGTGCTGCAGGTCGTCCACGGGACCAAACGAGTGGGCTGGGCGGCCTACGAACTGCAGCGCAGCGCCACGAGCCTGGTCCAGGGCGTGGCGAAACCGCCGTACGCGACGACCGGGCCGCTCGACTCGCTGGAGTCGCGCAAACTCGCCGAAGGCGTCCGCTACCAGGTGCTCTACGACCGTTCCGCGCTCGCGCTGCCGCCGCAGAAGGACATCACCACCAAGCTGGTCGCGATGGGCGAGCAGGCGCGGGTGATCCACGTCGCCCCCACCAAGCTGATCATGGTGGACGGTGAGATCGCCCTGCTGCCGCTGACCGTCAGCGACACGGCGGTGGAGAGCGCCGTGGTGATCCGCAGCTCGGCGATGCTGGCCGCGATCGCGCGGATCTTCGAGGACCTGTGGCGCTTCGCCGCGCCGTTCACCGGCAGCCACGACCTGTCCGGTGACGAGGTGCAGCCGACCGAGGAGGAGCGCTGGATCCTCTCGCTGCTCGCCTCCGGCGCCACCGACGACACCATCGGCCGCCTGATGGGTTTCAGCGCCCGCACCGCGCACCGCCGCGTCCGCGAACTCATCGCCCGCCTCGGCGTCGAGACCCGCTTCCAGGCCGGCATGCAGGCGGTCAAGCTCGGCTGGCTGTGAGAGCGGCGTCCCGGCGGGGCCCGCGAGGCGGCGTTCTAGGCTTCGGGCATGGCTCGTCGTGCCGTTGATCCGGGTGAGGTCCGCGACGCCGTCGTCGCGGTGCGCGGCTGGCTGGACGACGACAGCGCGCGGCCCGCGCGCACCGAGCTCGCCGCCGCGGTGCGGCTGAGCCTGCGCACCCTGGAGCAGGTCGCCCCGGGCCACAGCGTCGAGGTGCGGGTCCCGCCGTTCGCGGCCGTGCAGTGCGTGGCCGGTCCCCGGCACACCCGAGGCACCCCGCCGAACGTCGTGGAGACCGACCCCCGCACCTGGCTGCTGCTGGCCACCGGGCGGCTGTCGTGGGACGAGGCCGTCGCGCGCGGAGCCCTCACCGCGTCCGGCTCCAGGGCGGACGTGTCGCAGTGGCTCCCGCTGGTGCGCATCGCGTGATCGCCGGGCGATGAGACGTCCACCACTGGAGCGCGGGGGCGATCGGCGCATTGCGCCCTGTTTACACTGAGGTGTAACTCCGGCTCCGTCCCCGAGGAGTTTTCGGTGGTCACCGACCGTCCGGTCAACGCAGGCAAGGATCAGTCGGCCCCTGCGGCCGCGGACCCCGTCGAGCACGACGTTCCCCGCGAGGAATGCGGCGTCTTCGGCGTCTGGGCACCTGGCGAGGAAGTCGCCAAACTCAGCTTCTACGGCCTGTACGCCCTGCAACACCGCGGCCAGGAGGCCGCGGGCATCGCCGTCGGCGACGGCTCGCAGGTGCTGGTGTACAAGGATCTCGGCCTGGTCAGCCAGGTCTTCAGCGAGCAGATCCTGGCGTCGCTGCAGGGCCACGTCGCCGTGGGGCACGCCCGCTACTCCACGACCGGCGGCGGGACCTGGGAGAACGCCCAGCCGACCTTCCGCACCACGGCCACCGGCAGCGGCCTGGCCCTCGGTCACAACGGCAACCTCGTCAACACCGCCGAGCTGGTGGACCGCGTGGTCGCCGAGGGCGTCGACACCGTCGCGGCGAACGCGTCCTCCCCGGCCAACGGCTGCGAGCGCGCCACCTCCGACTCCGACCTGGTGTGCGGGCTGCTCGCGGCCCGCGCCGCGGACAAGGGCCTGGAGCAGGCCGCGATGGAGCTGTTCCCCACCGTGCGCGGCGCGTTCTCCATGGTGTTCTGCGACGAGGACACCCTCTACGCCGCCCGCGACCCGCAGGGCGTGCGCCCGCTGGTGCTCGGCCGCCTGGAACGCGGCTGGGTGGTCGCCAGCGAGACCGCCGCGCTGGACATCGTGGGCGCGTCGTTCGTGCGCGAGGTGGAGCCCGGTGAGCTGCTGGCCATCGACGCCGACGGGCTGCGTTCCCAGCACTTCGCCAGCCCCAAGCCCAAGGGCTGCATCTTCGAGTACGTCTACCTGGCGCGGCCGGACACCACCATCTCCGGGCGTTCGGTGCACGGCACCCGCGTCGAGATCGGCCGCCGGCTCGCCCAGGAGCACCCGGTCGAGGCCGACCTGGTGATCCCGGTCCCGGAATCCGGCACGCCCGCAGCGATCGGTTACGCCCAGGCGTCCGGCATCCCCTACGGCAACGGCCTGGTCAAGAACTCCTACGTGGGCCGGACGTTCATCCAGCCCTCGCAGACCATCCGGCAGCTCGGCATCCGGCTCAAGCTCAACCCGCTCCGCGAGGTCATCCGGGGCAAGCGGCTGGTCGTGGTGGACGACTCGATCGTGCGCGGGAACACCCAGCGCGCGCTGGTCCGGATGCTGCGCGAGGCGGGCGCGATCGAGGTGCACGTGCGCATCGCGTCGCCGCCGGTCAAGTGGCCGTGCTTCTACGGCATCGACTTCGCCTCCCGCGCCGAGCTGATCGCCAACGGCCTGGACATGGACGGGGTGCGCCGCTCGATCGGCGCCGACAGCCTCGGCCACGTGTCGCTGGACGGCCTGGTCGCCGCCACCGAGCAGCCGCGCAGCCGGCTGTGCGCGGCGTGCTTCGACGGCGACTACCCGATCCCGCTGCCGGACGACGCCCGGCTCGGCAAGTACCTGCTGGAGGGCAGTTCGGAACGCGGCGTCGCGGGTCCGGCGGAACCCGTCCTGTCCAGCGGATATGGTGCGGCTGACGCGCTGCGCAGGCCGTGAACCTCCCTGATCGACGCCAGAACGGGTCGCTCTCGCGCGTAGCGTGGGTTGTGCTACACATGCGCGTCCGGCGAATCGCAATCACGCACCAGATGTGGAGCTAGTCGTGTCCGAAGACCTGCTTGCGGGGTCTGCCCAGAGTCCGAACGCCACCTACGCCGCGTCCGGCGTGAGCATCGAGGCGGGCGACGAGGCCGTCGAGAAGATGCGCCCGTGGGCGCAGCGCGCGACCCGACCCGAGGTCCTCGGTTCGCTCGGCGGGTTCGCCGGTCTGTTCCAGTTGAAGCTGGACCGCTGGAAGGAGCCGGTGCTCGCCTCGTCCACGGACGGCGTGGGCACCAAGCTCGCCGTCGCGCAGGCGTTGGACGTGCACGACACGGTCGGCATCGACCTGGTCGCCATGGTCGTCGACGACCTGGTGGTCTCCGGTGCGGAGCCGCTGTTCCTCCAGGACTACATCGCCGTCGGCCAGGTCGTGCCGGAGCGGATCGAGGCGCTGGTCAAGGGCGTGTCCGAGGGCTGCGTGCAGGCGGGTTGCGCGCTGCTGGGCGGGGAGACCGCCGAGCACCCCGGCATGATGGCGCCGGGCGAGTACGACATCTCCGCCACCGGCGTCGGCGTGGTCGAGGCCGAGGCCATGCTCGGCCCGGACAAGGTGCGGCCCGGTGACGTGGTGATCGCCATGGGTTCCTCCGGCCTGCACTCCAACGGCTACTCGCTGGCCCGGCACGTGCTGCTGGACATCGCCCGGATGCCGCTGGAGGGCCACGTCGAGGAGTTCGGCCGGACGCTCGGCGAGGAGCTGCTGGAACCGACCCGGATCTACGCCAAGGACTGCCTGGCCCTGGCCGCCGAAGCCGAGGTGCGGACGTTCGCGCACGTCACCGGCGGCGGCCTGGCCGCCAACCTGGCCCGGGTGATCCCGCCCGGCCTGACCGCGGTGCTGGACCGCGGCACGTGGACGCCGGACCCGGTGTTCGGGCTGATCGCCCAGCGCGGCCGCGTCGACGCCGCGGAGATGGAGCGCACCTTCAACATGGGCATCGGCATGGTCGCGGTCGTCACGGCCGAGGACGTCGACCGCGCGCTGGCGGTGCTCACCGCCCGCCACGTCCCGGCCTGGGCGCTGGGCGAGGTCGCCAAGCAGCCGACCGTGGAGGGCACGACCGAGGACGACCGCGTCGTCGTCCGCGGCGACCACCCCCGCTTCTGAGCCGAGGGCGGCCGCCCGCAGCGCGGACGGCCGCCCTCGCGTTCGAGCCTCAGCGGTTCCCGAGCAGACCGTTCATCTCGTTGATCTCGGCCTGCTGCGAGTCGATGATGTGCTGCGCCATGGCCTTGGCGTCGGGGTTGCGCCCACCGGCGAGTTCGGCCTTGGCCATCTCGACGGCGCCCTGGTGGTGCTGGATCATCATCCGCAGCCACATGCGGTCGAAGTCCGCGTCCCGCGCCTTCTCCAGCGCCGCCATGTCACCGGCGCTCATCATGCCGCTCATCTGGTGACCCTGGTGGCCCATGTTCCCCATGTTCCCCATGTCGCCCATGTCGTGGCTCTGGTGCTCCTGCGCGCCCGGCTTCCAGGCCGCCAGCCAGCCGTTGAGCCGGTCGATCTCGGGCTGCTGCGCGGCCCGGATCCGGTTCGCCAGGCCGGTCACCGCCTGGTCGTGGGTGCGGCTGGGCACCATGTCCGCCATCTGCACCGCCTGCTGGTGGTGCGGAACCATGCCCTGCGCGAACGTGACGTCCGCCGGGCCGAAGTCGGCCTGCGGGGCGGTCTGGTGCGTCTCGTGCGACGACGAGGGCGCCTCGTTGGCGCCGCAGGCGCCGAGCAGAGCGGTGGCGGCGATCATCGCCGCCGCGAGCGTGCGGGTGTGCATGAAGTTCGTCTCCTTCGGACGGATTCGGATGTGACGAGTGCCGGCGGACCGAGGTCCGGCCGCGCCTGTCACAGCCGCAGCACCCGCAGCGAGTACACGTCAGGAGTCGGAAGAGGTGGTGGGTGGCGCGGTCGTCCACCCGCGTACGAGCGGCCTCCGGCCGCGAAGGGCCAGGGCCGCCCCAGCCGGTGCAGCAGCAGGGCGGACAGCAGCAGCCCGGCGACCAGGATCGCCAGGCACAGGTGCAGCATCCAGCCGTGACCGTGATCACCGCAGCAGCCGTCCCCGGCCTTCGCATGCCCGGACGGTGCCGCCGCGACGTCCGGCGAGGCGCTCGGCAGCACCATCTCGTGGCTGCTGCCGACATCCGCCGCCGACCGCGGAACCGGGAGTTGGTGCATGGCGACGACGCCGAACACCAGCAGGCACAGCAGCACGACGCGCGCCGCGAACCGCACCGCGCTGTGCCGCACCGAACCTGCTCCCATCACCTGGAAAATACCCCAAGGGGGTAGATCGCCGCCGGATTCCCGACCGCTCCCGGGAATCCCGGCCGCTCCCGGCTCGTTGTAGGAAGAGCCGGTGTGCGCGTGCCCCCCGGGCTCCAACCACTGCCTGCGGGGAATACCGGTCCGGCCGGAGCCCCGCAGCGCCATCCGCCGAGAGGCGGCCCGCACACCGGCCCTCCCGCCGCGGAATGCGGGCACACGCACGAGTGGCGTCGCCGGTTTCCCCGGCAACGCCACTCGTCGTTCTCCTGTTGCGTCGGTGCCCTGCGAACCCGTAAACCCCACCCGCTCGCGTCGGGTCAGATCACGACGACTCCCGGCGCACACGACCGCCGTGTGGACAGCGCACATCCGCCGTCCACTCGGTGAGGTGTGCTTCAGCGCCGGTCGTAGTCGTAGTCGTCGTACCCGTCGTCGTACGAGTCTTCGCGGTCCTCATCGGACCACTCGCCAGACCGATTCGAGGACAGCTCTCGCTGCAACGCCTCGATGTCCATGGCGGGGGAGTTGTACTTAAGCTCGCGGGCCACCTTCGTCTGCTTGGCCTTAGCCCGGCCGCGCCCCATGGCTCGACCCCCTCGCACAGGGTGTGCGGGGCGGACAGGGGAACGTCGGCCCCGCATGATCTCGACAACTTTTCCTGTAACTACCGTACCGTGTCGAGCCGGTTCTACGCGACGTGGTGCCGGGACTGAGTGAGCGTGTCGTGAGTGACCTCGAACTCGGGTCGATCACGGGGCCCGTCGAGGCTCCGGGACCGCTGCTGCGCGGGCATGGCACCATGCTCGCTGTGCCTGAGCCGTTCGTCGCCTACCTGAGGGTGTACGAACCCTTGTCGGCTTTCGAGTCGCCCATGCGCGAGCGGTTGGCCGCGGCCGTCGAGCGCGGCGCGGTCGACCCGTTCGACGCCGGCAACCGGGAGCAGGACGTGTGGTTGCGCACCCAGATCACCGCGCCGCCGCGGCTGCTGCCCGGGGACGCCGCCGAGGAGGACCCGGGCGACGTCCTGGTGCTCGATCCGCAGGACGTACCCACCGCCCCGGCGGCGATGGTCGGCCCGGCTCCGCTGGTGTGCCCGCTGGACCTGCGCGGCCGCTCGGCCGCGGCCCTCGTCGGGTTCCTCGGCGCGGCCGAGGTGCCGCTGCGGTCCGCGGTGCTGTCGGTGCCCGCGGACAAGGCCAAGGTCCGGGCGAACGCCGTGGTCAGCGAACTGGCCGGTTCGGCGGTGCACGTGCTGTCGTCGACCTGGACGGTGCCGCTGCCGTGGTTCGTGCTGGTGGACCCGGCCGAGCGCACCGAGCTCACCGACGGCGAACGGCGCCGGGTGTGCTGGCGCACCCCGATGGCCGACGCGCGGCGGCGCGTCGCCCGCGCGCACGCCATCGGCAAGCAGTCGATCGGCGAGGAGGGGCCGACGCGCATCCTCCGCGAGACCGGCCGCTGGCTGGAGCGCTTCCACCCGCACTCGGCGGTCGAGCTGGACTACGGCGGCCTGGTGCAGCTGATGTCCGACAGCGACCTGGAGGCCGACACCTCCGCCGAGGACGTGCACGCGATCGTCGACGCGATGGAGTCCGACGACGCCGAGGAGGTCGGCGAGCGCTACGAGGCGCTCCGGGATTTCTGGGCCGAGTTCGCCGCCCGGGAGCGCAACAACTGACCGACGCGGACGCCGATCAGGCGCGACAGCGGATCTCGCTGTTGAGGATGCCGAACCAGGCGTCGGGTGCGTCGATCCAGGCGTGCCAGGCGGCGGCCAGCTCCTCCAGCTCCTCGCGGGTCGCCAGACCCCGGGAGATCGCCTGGTCGGCGAAGGACGACATCCGGATGCGGTCGGCCCACAGGTTGCCCCACCAGGAGCGCTCCTCGGGTGTGGCGTAGCACCAGCCGGACACCGTGCACGTGATGTCGGTGAACCCGGCTTGCTGCGCCCACCCCTTCAGCAGCCGCCCGCCGTCCGGGAAGGCGCCGTTGCTGCGGGCCACCGCGTGGTACAGCGCCAACCACCGGTCCAGGCCCGGGTTGTCCGGGGACCACCGGAAGCCGCCGTAGTCCGCGTCGCGGACGGCGACCAGCCCGCCCGGGCGGCACACCCGGCGCATCTCCCGCAGCGCCGCGACCGGATCCGTCAGGTGCTGGAGCACCTGGTGGGCGTGCACCACGTCGAAGGAGTCGTCGGCGTGGGGCAGCGCGTAGACGTCGGCTTCGGCGAACTCGACGTCGTCCAGCCCGCGCTCGGCGGCCCCGGCCCGCGCGATCTCCAGCGGCTCGGCGACGTTGTCCACGCCGACCACCCGGCCGGCCAGCTCGGCGAAGTCCAGCGTGATCGTGCCCGGCCCGCACCCGATGTCGAGCAGCTCGGTGTCCGGCCGCAGGTGGGGGATCAGGTAGCCGGCGGAGTTCTCGGCGGTGCGCCAGGTGTGCGAGCGCAGGACGCTCTCGTGGTGCCCGTGGGTGTAGGTGTCCTGAGGCGTGCCCATCCGAACCTTCCCGGTGTAGTCGCTGTTTCGTCGCTGTCTCAGAATTTGGAATATCAGTACCAGAATATGAGCCTACTCCCGGGAAAGGGCTGATGGGAAGCGTTTTGATCTCCCGCACGAACGAAGAAGGCCCGCACCTCGCGATGAGGTGCGGGCCTTGGCGGGTTCGGGAGCTAGTCCAGGATTCCCGGCAGCAGGCGCACGGTGCCGACCGGCTGACCCCCGCCCAGCAGCGGCGACTCCGCCAGCTCGTCCAGTTCGGCGGAGCGCACGCCGAGCGCGCGCAGCGCACCGACCGCGACCGGCAGCCGCGCCCGGTCGGCGCCGTCGGAGATCTTGACCGCGACCGCGCGGCCGTCGGGCAGCGCGAACGCGATCACGCCCTCGGCGCCGATCTTCGACACCAGGCCGGGCACCGCGCCCATCAGCTCGGTGTCCTCCCGGCCGGTGCCCGCGACCAGCCACGGGTGCGCGCGCATCGCGTCGGCGACCGGCAGCCCGCGGATGCCCTGGAACAGCCGGGCGAGCCCGGTGAGCGAGATCGCGAACAGCGGCGCGCCGCAGCCGTCCACCGAGGTCACCGCGACCGGCTCATCGGCCAGCTCGACGACCGTGTCCTGGATCACCTGCTGCAGCGGGTGCTTCGGGCTCAGGTAGTCCTCAGTGGACCATCCGCGCTGGACGCAGGTGGCGAGCATCGCGGCGTGCTTGCCCGAGCAGTTCATGGTGATCCGCTGCTTGCCGAACCCCGCCGTGGCGCGGGCGTCCCGGGCCGCCGTTCCCAGCGGCCAGTCCGGCGGGCACTGCAGGTCGTCCTCGGTCAGACCGTAGCGCTCCAGCACCTCGCGCACCCGCTCCAGGTGCCCGTCCTCGCCGCTGTGCGAGGCCGCGCCGAGCGCGACGTCGGGTTCCGGCAGCTCGACACCGGCGCGCAACATGCCGGCCGCCTGCGCGGGTTTCAGCGACGAACGCGGGTACATCGGGACGTCGACCGCGCCGAGGGCGCGCAGCACCGACCCGTCCGCGTCCAGCACGACGACCGATCCGTGGTGCACCCCCTCCCGCAGTCCACTTCGGACCAGTTCGACGAGCGGGACGGATTCGTTCACTGCCTGTCTCGTTCCTCCGCCAGCAGATCATCCACCGAGGCGGCTCCTTCGCGGTACCGGCGCGCGATCTCCGCGTTCAGCCGGTCCACCACTTCCTGCACTTCCCGGCGTCGCTGGGACACCGAGTCCTCTTCGGCAGTGTAGGCGCGCAACGCCTGGTCGAGCTTGGCCGAGGAAAGCGACATCACATCGGACAGGTCCACGTCCGAGACCAGCGCCTCGGCATGCCTGCGGTGCGCTTCCGCCCGCGACGGCTCGACGGTCTGGTACCGGCCGGATCCCGTGGCGGGCCCCACGACGTTGTCGGAGAGGATGTTGACCAGCTGCTCCACCACCGACGCCGAGCCGTTCTCGGTGCGCCTGCGCTGTTCGGCGCGCACGATGTCGATCCGCGCGTGCAGCACGCGGCGCAGGTAGGACAGGTCCGTCTCCTCCTGCGCGGCCTCGTCCCGCAACCCGCGCACCTCGGCGAGTTCGCGCTGCTCGATCCCTGTGGTGTAGTCCGGGGACAGGACCCTGTCGATGCGGCGCCGTCCACCCGGGCGGACTTCGATCACGTGGCCATCCTCCGGTTCGTCGAGTGTGCTCGCCAGCAGTGTCAGTGCCGCAGGCCCCGCGCGGCGACCCGTCCCGGGGGCTCTCCGGTGTCCGGGGGGACCGAGTCCGGGTCCACCGCGGCGGCCACCGAGCGGTCCTGCTCGGGGTCGCCGGCCGTCAGCTCCGCGTCCACCGGGGCGGAGCGCTTGAGCAGCGCCAGCGCGACCGGTCCGAGCTCGTGGTGCTGCACCACGCTGCCGACCCGGCCGACGGCGCGCTCGCCGTGCCGCACCGGGTCGCCGGTCTCCGGCAGGACGTCCACCGAGCCGTCCAGGTGCAGCAGCACCATGCGCCGCGGCGGTTTGCCGACGTTGTGGACCTTCGCCACGGTCTCCTGGCCGCGGTAGCAGCCCTTGGCGACGTGCGCCGCCACGTGGATCCAGCCCAGCTCGTGCGGGATCGCGCGTTCGTCGGTGTCCAGGCCGACCCGCGGGCGCAGCGCCTCGACCCGCAGCGCCTCGAAGGCGAGCGTGCCGGACGGGCGGACCCCGGCGTCGGTCAGCTTCGTCCACCAGTCGACCAGCGAACCGCGCGGCACCACGAGGTCGGCGGTGTACAACGCGCGGAACGGGACCTGCCGGGCGAACCCGCCGCCGGGCAGCCCGACGACGTCGTAGGGCTTCGACGGCACGTCGGCGAACCGGGCCAGCACCCCGGCCGCGTCCGGGCCGATCAGCGTGAGCACCGCGAATTCCCCGGTGGCGTCGCGGGGCTCCACTTCGGACCAGAAGCGCATCGCCTCCAGGTACTCCGGCAGCGCCTGCCTGCCGTCCACGCCGATGGTCGGCAACGCGCTGGTGGCCTGCGCGCCGCGATCGGTGTCCAGGTACACGACCCCGTCGTGGTGGGCGACCATCAGGTGGCAGTCCACCCGCCCGTGGCTGTCGAGCACCAGCGCCTCGGTGCCCCGGCCGTCCGCCAGCTCGCTGACGTGCTGGGACAGCACCAGGTGCAGCCAGCTCAGCCGGTCCTGGCCGGGAACCGCGATCACCTGCCGGTGCGAGCGGTCCACGAGCACCGCGGAGCGGGTGGCGGAGCGCTGCTCGGCGAACGGGTCGCCGAAGTGCCACGGCACCCCCACGTCCGGCGACTCGTCCGGCGCGGGAACCGCACCCGGCAACTGCAGCAGGGGTGAACTCATCGGTGCTCCTCGGTGCTTCGGCAGTCCCGGCACGTGCCGGACAACGCCAGGTGGGTCGCGTCGAGCGCGAAGCCGCGCGCCCGCAACAACCGCTCGGCGAGTTCGTCGAGCATCTCGCAGGGCACCTCGTCGACGCGCCCGCAGCGGTGGCACGCGAGGTGCACGTGCTCGTGCTCCTCGACCGAGTACGTGGGAGCGCCGTGCCCCAGGTGCGTGTGGCGGACCAGCCCCAGGTCTTCGAGCAGGTCGAGCGCCCGGTAGACGGTGGTGATGTTGACCGTGGAGGCGGTGCCCTGCACCCGCCTGCACACCTGCTCCGGGGTCGCGTGGCCGAGTTCGCGCACCGCGTCCAGCACCAGCTGGCGCTGCGGGGTCATCCGCATTCCGCGTTGGTGCAGGGTGTTGCGCAGCGATCCACGGTCGCTCACGGCCCGCTCCTGTGCTCGGCGCGTTCGGTCGGCGTCGCCCTCGATCGTAACGCCGTCCGCGGACCGGGCGGTCGGCCGCGCGGCACCGACGTCCCCCGCGGTTCTAGGCTGCCGCTATGCGTGTACTGGCACTTCTGGACGGAACGATCGTCGATCCCGAAGCTCCGCTGCTGCGGGCCGACGACCTCGGTGTGATGCGCGGTGACGGCATCTTCGAAACGATCCTGGTCGTCGACCGCCGGCCCCGGGAACTCGGACCGCACCTGGACCGGCTGGCCAACTCCGCCCGGCTGATGGGGATCGCGCTGCCGGAGCGCGCCGCGTGGGAGCGCGCGGTGCGGGCGGTCGTCGACGACTGGCCGTGGGAGACCGACCCGGAGATGGCGCTCAAGCTGGTCTGCACCCGCGGAGTCGACGGCGGCGACGGCACCCCCACCGGCTTCGCGATGGGCATGCAGGTCGGCGCGGAGACCCTGCGCAAGCGCAACGAGGGCGTCTCCGCGATCACCCTGGAACGCGGCTACGCGCCCGATCTCACCGAACGCGCCCCGTGGCTGCTGCTCGGCGCCAAGAGCCTGTCCTACGCGGTGAACATGGCCGCGATGCGGGAGGCCGAGTCCCGCGGCGTCGACGAGGTCATCTTCACCGCCACCGACGGCTCGGTGCTGGAGGGTCCGACGTCCAACGTGGTCATCGCGAAGGACCGGGTGCTGTGCACCACCCCGCCGAGCTCGGGAATCCTCAAGGGCACCACGCAGGGGGCGCTGTTCCGGGCGGCCGAGGAGCACGGCTGGCGGACGCGGGTGGAGAAGTTCGACACCGCCGACCTGTTCGCCGCCGACGGCGTGTGGCTGGCCTCCAGCGTCCGGCTGATCACCCAGGTCCGCACCGTCGACGGCACGCCGGTCAGCGCGGACGCCGACCTGCACGCCGAGCTGTGCAAGCTCTACGAGTCCAACTACTGACCGGAGCGGCGGGCAGTCACGGGTCTCGCGCGCCGATGACGTCGGTGCCGCGCGGGAAGCCGCCCGCGCGCATCGGCGCCGCCTCAGCCGACGACGCGGTCCAGCTTCGCGGACAGGCGCGGCTGGAGCTCGTGCTCGGACGTCGCGCGCTCCTCGACGTAGGCCAGCGCGCCGTCGACCACGCCGTACAGCCGACTCGCGGCCGTGACGTCCTCGCTGGTCGGCGTGCGCAGCACCGCGTCGGTGCCGAACTGCCACGACGTCTGGTTCAGCGGCTTGCCGAAGAACATCTCGGCGACACCGGTGTGGTGCATGACCAGCAGCTCGATGGTGTCGTCCGGCTGCGGACGCCAGAAGCCGTACTCGCGGAACGCCGGTTCGACTACGTTGCCGCCCTCGCCGTCGAGCCGCCACGCGCGGCTCTCGTAGGTCAGGAACGGGCGGCCGTCGTGCGCGATGGTGATCTGCTGGAGGAAGCGGTACGGCTCACCCAACGACGGGTGCTTCGCCTCGCCTTCCCCGCGCCACACGCCGACCAGCGGCAGCAGCGCCAGGCACGCGTCGTCCAACGACGGACCCAGGCGCAGGTTGGCCGTGTCCGGCTCCCCGGGCAGGTCGTCGAAGTCCGGGACGTTTCGGTGGCGGGTGTACTCGGCGCGTTCGGCCGCGGCACGCACCGCGGCGTCGCCGCTGCCGGGTTCCGGCTGGTTGGGCGTCGCAGTCATCGTCGTGAGGTTACCTGGCGGTGCTGATCAGTCGCTGTACAGGCGGTACACCACGTAGCAGGCGAACCAGATCGTCGCGACCGTCGCGACCCCGAGCAGGACCACCAGGCCGTAGTGCAGCGCGTTGATGAGATCCACGCGCAAAGGATAACCACCACGCGGGCCCGCCGGGGTGTGGCGTCCGGCATGATCTGGCTCGTCACTGCAGTCGAGGCCCACCGGCGGGACGAGGATCACATGGACTTCGAGACGTTGCGCGACCGCGCGCTCGCGTTCCGCGACGAGCTGCTGGCGCGCAAGGAGAAGATCGCGCCGACCGACTTCGGCTGGTACCCGTACGACACGATGGCGAACGTCTTCCACCTGGACGCGCTGCTGAGCGGGTCCCGACGGGAGGTGTTCGACGAGCTCGCCGGGACCCGGGTCGCCGACATCGGCGCCGCCGACGGCGACTTCGGCTTCTTCCTCGCCCAGGAGCTGGGCTGCTCGGTGGACCTGGTCGACAACGCGCCCACCAACTTCAACGGCCTGCGCGGCGCCCGGCGGCTGGTCGAGGAGCTGGCCGCGGACGTCCGGGTGCACGAGATCGATCTGGACTCGCAGTTCCGGCTGCCCGCCGAGCACTACGGCGCGGTGTTCTTCCTGGGCCTGCTGTACCACCTGAAGAACCCGTTCTTCGTGCTGGAGTCGCTGGCCCGGCACGCCCGGCTGTGCTTCCTGTCGACGCGCGTGGCGCAGGTGGCGCCGGACGGCACGCGGCTGCGCGATCAGCCGGTCGCCTACCTGCTGGACCCGGCCGAGGCCAACGACGACGCCACCAACTTCTGGATCTTCAGCGAGACCGGTCTGCGGCGGCTGTTCGACCGCACCGGCTGGGAGGTCCTGGACTTCACCTCGGTCGGCTGCCGGGAGGACTCCGACCCGCGCAGCCCCGACCGGGACGAACGGGCCTTCGCGCTGCTGCGCTCCCGCCGGTCCTGAGCGGCTGCCCCGGACGTCGGGGCGCCGGTGGCGCGAACGCGCGGGAGGGGCCGGTCCGCGGTGGACCGGCCCCTCCCGCGCGGTGTCCTCGTCGTCAGGCGACGGCGATGTCGACCGGGTGCACGCCCGGCCCGTCGGCGGCGACGTCGGCCTGGCCGTTGCCCTCGCGGTGCAGGGCGCGCACGGTCCAGGTGCCCGGCGCCGCGTAGAACCGGAAGTCACCCTCGGTCGAGGAGACGACCTCCGCGGTGAACTCCCCGGAGGAGTCGAGCAGGCGGACGAAAGCGCCGCCGACCGGCTGTTCGCCGGACCGCACCTTGCCCGCCACCACGACCTGGTCGGTGTCCGCCTCGGCCGGCGCGGCCGACTGCTGCGGTGCTCCGCATCCACTCATGTCCGAACCCCCCTCAGTTCTGCCCGGCTTCGGCCGGGTTCTCGATCGGCACGCCCACCAGCGAGCCGTACTCGGTCCACGAACCGTCGTAGTTCTTGACGTTGTCCAGCCCGAGCAGCTCGTGCAGCACGAACCAGGTGTGCGACGAGCGCTCGCCGATCCGGCAGTAGGCGATGGTGTCCTTGCCGGTGTCCAGGCCCGCGCTGCCGTAGATCTCCTTGAGCTCCTCGTCGGCCTTGAACGTGCCGTCCTCGTTCGCGGCCTTGCTCCACGGCACGTTGATCGCCGACGGGATGTGGCCGGCGCGCTGCGCCGACTCCTGCGGCAGGTGCGCCGGGGCCAGCAGCTTGCCCGCGAACTCGTCGGGCGAGCGGACGTCGACCAGGTTCTTGTTGCCGATCGCGTCGACGACCTCGTCGCGGAACGCGCGGATCGAGGTGTCCGGCTCCTGCGCCTTGTAGGTGGCGGCCGGGCGGTTCGGCTCCTCCTTGGTCAGCTCGCGGCCGTCCAGCTCCCACTTCTTGCGCCCGCCGTCGAGCAGCTTGACGTCGGAGTGGCCGTAGAGCTTGAAGTACCAGTAGGCGTACGCGGCGAACCAGTTGTTGTTGCCGCCGTACAGGATCACCGTGTCGTCGTTGCCGATGCCCTTGGCGGACAGCAGCTTCTCGAAACCGGCGCGGTCGACGAAGTCGCGCCGCACGTGGTCCTGCAGCTCGTTCCGCCAGTCCAGTTTGATGGCCCCGGGGATGTGGCCGCCGTCATAGGCGGTCGTGTCCTCGTCCACCTCGGCGAACACGACTCCGGGCGTGTTCAGGTTCTGTTCGGCCCATTCGGTGGAGACCAGGACCTCTGCACGGCTCATCGAGCTACTCCTTCTCCTGTCATCCTTCAGCGGGTGTCTGATGTGGACGCTCCGACCGGCGTGAGACGGCGGAGCACCAGGTACAGCTGGCAGCCGAGGCAGTATCCGAACACCGCGTTGAGCAGTGCCGCCACCAGGGCGAAGACGTTGGCGACGATGCCGAAAGCGGTCCAGCCGGCGGCGTACCCGACCGTGGCGGCCAGCGCGAAGACGAACCCGACGCCCTGCGCGAAGCGCACCGGGGCCGGAGACTCGCGCTCGGCCGGGTCGACCGGGGCGAGCCGGGGCTGCACCGCCTGCCGGTACATGTACCCCCACGGGTTCAACCGCATGCCGACGAAGGCGCACAGGCCGAACAGCACCATCTGCGCGGCCAGCACCCGCCAACTCGTGGTGAGCAGTCCGACGGCGAGGACCGCGCTGGTGATCGCCGCGGTGAAGCGGACGCCACGGGGGTCTAGCGTTCCGGCGGGCATGGGGCCTCCTGACTCGCGGTGACTGGCCGGCTGTTCCGAGCTGCCGAGTCCGTCAGGCGGTCAGGCGCAGGTCCCTCGCCGAGGCACATCCGTGCAAGGTCACGCGCGTGCTACCGCCCGGTCAGTGCCCTCAACACAGGCTGCTGCCCACGCGGCAAAGGTCGACCGCGCGCCTTCGGGTCAGCAGTACGTGCACGCGTCGGAGGCTACCCGCCGGACCGATCAACGGGAAGGCGGTTCACTTGGTGAGACGAGGCGTCCGTCCGGGGCAGTCGGCTCCGCCCCGTCAGGGCAGGTGCGGCCGCAGGGTTTCGGCGAGCGCATCGCGGCGCGGCACACCGGCGACGCGGAACAGTTCGCGGCCCGCCCGGTCGAGGGCGAGCGTGGTGGGCGTGCGGTGCACGCCCAGCGGCGTGGACCACTCCGGGTGGTCGGTGAGGTCGATCTCCACGTGGCGCACGCCCTCGGTGCGCCCGGCCAGGTCGGACAGCAGGACGCGGGTGTGCCGGCAGGGCGCGCAGAACGTGGTGGACAGCTGCAGCAGGGTCACCGCCTCGCCCTCGTCGGGCGCCTCGTCGAGGCGGGCGCGCAGCCCCTCGGGCAGTCGTGACAACAGGTCCTCCTCGCGGTTCCCGGAACGCACGCGTCCCTCCCGGGCCCGCCACACCAGGCCGAACACCGCGGTCGCGGCGACGGCGGCGAGCAGCGCCCAGGCCCCGGCGGTCATCCCGCGCTCATCCCGTCGGGCCCGATGCGCACGTGCTGCGCGGTGCCTTCCAGCACGAGCGCGCCGCGTTCGGCGCGCACCGCCGTCGGCGTCACCCGGAACGGCAGCGCCCCCGGGTCGATGGTGGCGGTGAACAGGTTGAACACGGACTGCTCGAAGATCTTCGGCAGCGAGATCCGGCCGAACGCGCTGTTGTTCAGCTCCAGCTTCTTCGGCTCGATCTTCAGCTTCCCGCCGAGCACCGACAGCACGCCGATGACCTGCACCGCGTTGTCCGTGCCCGCGATGTTCACGGTCCCGTTGAGCTGCACGGTCGCCTTGGTGGGGTCGCCCTCGGTGCTGTCGGCGAGCTGCTCGCCGTCGGTGCCCTCCAACGCGTCCTTCGGCGCCGGGTTGATCGTCAGGTCGTCGACCCCGATGAGGCGCCCGACGTCGGGCGACTTGAGCTTGACCCGGCCGACGAGCTCGTCCACGTCGAGGTGGTCGGCGCTGCCGGAGAGCACGTCGGACAGGGCGATCCGCGCGTGCCGCAGGTCGGCCTCGATGTCGACGTCGTTGAGCTGCCCGACCCGCACCGTCCGGGCGTTCACCGAGACGTCGCGGTAGTCACCGGCGACGGCCTGCGTCAGGAACGGGAAGCCGTTGATGCGCACCTCGGGGTCGGAGGCCAGGTGCATGTCCGTGCGCATCTTCTGCGCCACCTGGTGCTCGGCCGCGGCGGCGGCGCCGAAGTCGGCGGCCACCAGCACCGCGACGAGCACGACGAGGGTGATGACGAGTTTCTTCACCGCACGCGGTCCGTTCTGTCGGGGCCTTGCGGATGGTCGTCGGCGGTGGCCCCCGACCAGCCGCGACGACCACGATCGGGCGGGCCCACTGTAGCGGCCGACCACCTCGCGATGCGGTCCACCAAATGCGGGGTGGCGGCGCTCTCCGCGTGCCGCATCCCCGGCTCCCGCCACAGCGCACCGCCGCCCGCCTCGCTGAGCGCGACGGCGTCGGCGACCGGGAAGTAGTGGTCGTCCTCACCGTGCACGATCAGCTGCGGGACCGGGATGCGCGCCACCAGCTCGATCGGCGAGACCGGCACGTCGTCCCACGGCGGGGCGAGCCGGACGCCGAGCAGCCGGGCGCTCCACCGGCCGTGCGGCTGCTCCAGCAGCCAGTGCACCCGGCGCATCGCGGGCGTGTCGCGCACCCACCAGCGGGCGGGGCTGCTCACCGAGACCACGGCGTCCGGCGGCTGGTCGGACCGCGCGGCGTGCCGCAGCACCACCGATCCGCCGAGCGAGAAGCCGACCGCGACCACCCGGGTGCAGCCGAGGTCGCGCAGGTGCTCGACCGCCGCGGCGATGTCCAGCTCCTCCGCCACGCCGACCGTGGTCCGCCCGCCGGAGCGGCCGTGGCCGCGGAAGTCGACGCCGAGCACCGGCGCATGCCGGGACAGCCGTTCCAGCACCCGCCGCACGTGCGGCTTGCCGACGTGGTTGGTGAACCCGTGCCCGACCGCGAAGCCCAGGTCCGCGGGCAGGCCGGGACCGGGCAGGAGCAGACCGTGCAGGCGGGTACCGTCGGCCGCGGACAGCATCACCGAGCGTGCCCGACACATCGCCTTAACACGAGGTCGCGCGCTGTTCACAAATGTGACGCCGTCCGTCCGACCTGGGTTTTTCCGCCGCATTTCGTTATTCTCCTTGCCATCCACAGGCAACGACGCCGAGTCACCCGCCGGTTTCGGATGGTCAGTTCCCCCCGGCCGCCGGCTGTTCTCGCCTTGGGACGGAGGCCCTCCCCATGAGCTCCGAGTTGCTGTTGCTCACCAGCGAAGCCGACTGCGAGTCCGTGCTGCCGTCGTTGACGCTGCTGCCGCACCGCGCCCGCATCCTGCCGCCCGACCCCGGCGCGCTCGTCTCCGGAGGTGCGCACGACGTGGTCGTCGTCGACGCGCGGTCCGACCTGGCCGGCGCGCGGGACCTGTGCCGCCTGCTGTCCGGCGGTGACGTGCCGGTGGTGGCGGTGCTCAACGAGGGCGGGCTGGTCACCGTCAACGCCGAGTGGGGCGTGGACGACATCCTGCTGCCGACCGCGGGCCCGGCCGAACTGGACGCGCGGCTGCGGCTGCTGGTGTCCCGGCGGGGCAGCGCCTCGGCGGCCGGTGACGGGTCGCTGGCCGTCGGCGACCTGGTGATCGAGGAGGCCACCTACACCGCGCGGCTGAAGGGCCGGGCGCTGGAGCTCACCTACAAGGAGTTCGAGCTGCTGAAGTTCCTCGCCCAGCACGCGGGCCGGGTGTTCACCCGGGCCCAGCTCCTCCAGGAGGTGTGGGGTTACGACTTCTTCGGCGGCACCCGCACGGTCGACGTCCACGTGCGGCGGCTGCGCGCCAAGCTCGGCCCCGAGCACGACTCGATGATCGGCACGGTCCGCAACGTCGGCTACAAGTTCGTCCGCCCGAACCGCACCGGCACCCCGGTCGCCGCCGACGCGGCGGAGGACGCGGTCATCGCCGAGGCGGAGGCCGCCGCCCACTCGGGCCGCTGAGGTTCCGCCACCGGCACCGCCTCGCAAAACGAGTTCGAAGACGGGCTCTACGCGGGTCGACGGCGGCCGGGGAATGGGTAACGTCGTGGTCGTGCAGCTGACGTGGCGCAACGGACTGGACGGCAAGGAAGCCGCCGAGGTGATGAACCTGCTGGCGGTCGCGGAACGGGCCGACGGGGTCGCTCCCTGCGGCGAGCACGTGGTCATGCGGCTCAAGGCGCACCGGGACGTGGTGCACCAGATCGAGCCGGTGCAGGCCGACGTGCGCTCCGAGCACTTCGTGGTGCGCGACTCCGACGGCGCGCTCGTCGGGTACGCGCACGTGGACACCGAGCACGAGTCGAGCGCGGGGCAGCTGGTCGCCGAACTCGCGGTGCACCCGGAGCACCGGCGGCGCGGCGTCGGCGCGCGGCTGGTCGAGGCGCTGCTCGACCGCGCCGACCTGGCCGCCGAACCGGCCGAGAGCACCGGGCGCCTGCTGGTCTGGTCGCACGGCGAGCACCCCGGCGCGCTGCGGCTGGCCGAGCGCTACGGCTTCGCCCGGCCGCGCGAGCTGTGGCGGATGGGCATGGCGGTCGCCGACCGGGAGCTGCCCGAGGTCGAGCTGCCCGCCGGTGTCCGGATCCGCCCGTTCCGGCCGGGCGCGGACGAGCGGGCCGTGGTCCGGGTCAACCACCGCGCGTTCTCCTGGCACCCGGAGCAGGGCGGCATGACCGAGGAGGACCTGCGCGCCAAGGAGGGCGAGGACTGGTTCGACGCCGCGGGATTCCTGCTGGCCGTCGACGCCGACGACCGGCTGCTGGGCTTCCACTGGACCAAGGTTCACCCGGACGGCACCGGAGAGGTCTACGTCGTCGGTGTCGACCCGGACACGCAGGGCAACGGACTCGGCCGGTCACTCACAGTGGCCGGATTGCGCCACCTGCGCGACACTGGCTGCCGTCAGGTGATGCTCTACGTGGAGGCCGACAACGTGCCCGCCACGACGGTGTACCAGCGGTTGGGGTTCGAGCGATGGGACACGGACGTGCAGTTCGCCAGATGACGGTGCGGGCGTCGTCACATCAAGTGAGTCCATTTGGTCTTCAGTTCCCCCGATGGGATGTGGGGCTGCTTACTTAGCGTGCCTTGTTCACCTGCCGTTCACCTGAATGGTGAGGAGAGTCCACCCCGGCTGCTTAGCGTCCCTGGCGAGCGGCGCCGGAGCAGGCGCTCGGTCGCGCAATCGCCGGAGATTCCCGAGTGGAGGACCGAAGTGAAGATCAAGCGGCACAGTGCTGCGCTCGCCGCCCTCGCCGCGGGCACGCTGGCGCTCACCGCCTGCGGCACGGACACCAACGCGCCGAGCGGGGGCGGCAACCCGAATCTGAACAACGTGCAGGTCCAGTGCGGCACCAAGCCGGTCTCCGGTGAGGGCTCCTCGGCGCAGAAGAACGCCATGGACGTCTTCGCCCGCGACTACAGCATCAAGTGCCCGGGGCAGAACCTGAACTACACCAAGTCCGGCTCCGGCAAGGGCATCTCCGCCTTCACCGCGAAGCAGGTCGACTTCGGCGGCTCGGACGTGCCGCTGGACGCCGCCAAGGGCGAGACCCAGAAGGCCGCCGACCGCTGCGGCGGCAACCCCGCGTGGAACATCCCGATGGTCGTCGGCCCGATCGCGATCTCCTACAACCTGCCGGGCGTCAACGACCTGACGCTCAACGCCGACGTGCTGGCCAAGATCTACCAGGGCCAGATCAAGAAGTGGGACGACCCGGCGATCAAGGCGCTGAACCCGAACGCCCAGCTGCCGTCGATGGACATCGTCCCGTTCTTCCGCTCCGACGAGTCGGGCACCTCGGCGAACTTCCAGAACTACCTCAAGACCGCCACCCACGGTGCGTGGACCAACGAGGGCAAGACGTTCAAGTCGGCCGGCGTCGGCCAGGGCCGCGAGGGCAGCGACCAGGTGGCGCAGTCGATCAAGGCCACGCCCGGTTCGATCACCTACGTCGAGTGGTCGTTCCCGCGCAACCTGGGCATGAGCACCGCCAAGATCGACAGCGGCGCCGGCCCGGTGGAGCTGACCCCGGAGGCGGTCGGCAAGGCCGTCAACGACGCCCAGATGAAGGGGCAGGGCAACGACCTCCAGGTCAACCTCGACTCGATCTTCGGGACCAAGGCTCCCGGCGCTTACCCGATCCTGCTGACCACCTACGAGATCGTCTGCTCCAAGGGCTACGACCCCGACACCGCCAAGTCCGTCAAGGCGGCGCTGACGATCGCGGCCAACGCCGACCCGAAGGAGATGGAGCAGGCCGGCTACGCGCCGCTGCCGCCCGCGTTCAAGGACAAGGTGCTCGGCGCCGTCAACGCCATTTCGTGAGCGGCGCGGCAGAGGCGGACAACGGCCGAAGCAACGAAGTGAGAGGCTGCAAACAGCAGTGACCGACTCGACGAGAGCCGATCTGCGCCCCGGGGGCGCGCCGGAGACCACCGGCGCCCCGCGGGGCGCTTCGGCGCCCAGTTCCGGACCGGAGGCTCCCATTTCCGCTCCCGACCGCCCCGCTGGGGGCAAATCGGTGGTTCGCGCCGGCGACCGGGTCTTCGCCTCGCTCGCCACCGGTTCCGGCGCGTTCGTGGTCGCCGTGATCGCGGCGATCGGCATCTTCCTGCTGCTGCGGGCCATCCCCGCGCTCCGCACCGACCAGGTGAACTTCCTGTTCAGCGGGGCCTGGAACACCAGTGACCCGAGCCACCTCAGCTTCGGCATCCTGGACCTCGCCTGGATCACGGTGTCCAGCTCGGTGGTCGCGCTGGTCATCGCGATGCCGCTGTCCTGCGGCATCGCCCTGTTCCTCACCCAGTACGCACCGCGCAGCCTGGCCCGGCCGTTCGCCTACGTCGTCGACCTGCTGGCCGCGGTGCCCTCGGTCGTCTACGGCCTGTGGGGATTCCTCGTGCTCGGGCCGGTGCTGCGCCCGATCGCCATCTGGCTGAACGAGAACCTCGGCTGGATCCCGCTGTTCGCCGAGGGCAACGTCAAGCCGGTGGGCACCGGTACCGACGTGTTCACCGCCGGGATCGTGCTCGCGGTGATGATCATCCCGACGATCACCGGCGTCAGCCGCGAGGTCTTCCAGCGCACCCCCAACACGCACATCGAGGGCGCGCTCGCGCTCGGCGCGACCCGCTGGGAGGTCGTGCGCACGACGGTCTGGCCGTTCGGCCGCAACGGTTTCATCGGCGGCTCGATGCTGGGGCTGGGCCGGGCGCTCGGCGAGACCATGGCGCTGACGATCATCCTCAGCGCCGCCCCGTCCCGGCCGAACTACAGCATCTTCGACGCCGGCGCCACGTTCGCCTCGAAGATCGCGCTCGGCTCCGCCGAGTTCAACAACCAGTTGCAGGTCGGCGCGTACATCTCGGCCGGGCTGGTGCTGTTCGTCATCACCTTCGCCGTCAACGCGATCGCCCGTTGGATCGAGAGCTCCAGCGGTAAGGGGAAGTCATGAGGACCGACGCCGCTGACGTAGAACAGCTCGCCACGCCACCGGCGTTCCAGAGCATCGGTTTCGCCCGCAAGCTCAAGAACAACCTGGCCACGACGCTGTTCGTCGGGGCGTTCGTGATCGCGGTCGTCCCGCTGCTGTGGGTGCTGTTCACACTGCTGGAGCGCGGCCTCCAGCCGGTGCTCAGCGCCACCTGGTGGACGCACTCGTTCAACGGCCTGCTGCCCAAGGACTTCGGCGGCGGCATCTACCACGCGCTCGTCGGGACCCTGCTGGAGGGCCTGGTGTGCACGGTGATCTCGGTGCCGCTGGGCGTGCTGGTCGGCGTCTACCTCATCGAGTACGGGCGCCAGACGCAGTCGCGGTTCGCCAGGGTCGCCACGTTCATGGTGGACATCCTCAGCGGTCTGCCGTCGATCGTGGCCGGTCTGTTCATCTACGCGCTGTGGATCACCACTTTCGGCTTCCACCGCAGCGGTTTCGCCGTGGCGTTGTCGCTGGTGCTGCTGATGCTGCCGATGGTCGTGCGGGTCACCGAGACGATGCTGCTCATCGTCCCGCACGAGCTGCGCGAGGCGTCCTACGCGCTCGGCGTGCCGAAGTGGAAGACGATCCTGCGGATCGTGCTGCCGACCGCGCTGTCCGGCATCCTCACCGGCGTGATGCTCGGCCTGGCCCGGGTGCTGGGCGAGACCGCGCCGCTGCTGATCCTGGTCGGCTACAGCCGGTCGATCAACTTCGACCTGTTCAACGGCGAGATGGCGTCGCTGCCGCTGACCATCTACACCGAGCGCAGCACCGGCACCATCGCCGGTGACTACCGGATGTGGGGCGCCGCGCTGACGCTCGTCATCGTCATCATGCTCATCAACCTCTTGGCGACCCTGTTGTCCAAGGTGTTCGCGGTCAAGACCAAATAGGGGCGGTACCGAACTCATGGCCAAGCGTCTCGACATCAAGGACCTGAACCTGCACTACGGCAAGTTCCACGCCGTGCAGGACGTGACCCTGCAGGTCCCGGCCCGCAGCGTCACCGCGTTCATCGGACCGTCCGGGTGCGGCAAGTCGACCGTGCTGCGCTCGCTGAACCGGATGCACGAGGTCATCCCCGGTGCCCGGGTGGACGGCAAGGTGCTGCTCGACGGCGAGGACATCTACGCGTCCACCGTCGACCCGGTCCAGGTCCGCAAGACCATCGGCATGGTGTTCCAGCGGGCCAACCCGTTCCCCACGATGTCCATCCGGGACAACGTGGTGGCCGGGCTCAAGCTGGCCGGGGAGAAGAACCGCAAGCACCTCGACGAGGTCGCCGAGCGCGCGCTGCGCGGCGCCAACCTGTGGGAGGAGGTCAAGGACCGGCTGAACAAGCCGGGCGGTGGCCTCTCCGGCGGTCAGCAGCAGCGCCTGTGCATCGCGCGCGCCATCGCGGTGCGCCCGGACGTGCTGCTGATGGACGAGCCGTGCTCGGCGCTGGACCCGATCTCCACCCTGGCGATCGAGGACCTGATCTCCCGGCTGAAGCAGGACTACACGATCGTCATCGTCACCCACAACATGCAGCAGGCCGCCCGCGTCAGCGACCAGACCGCGTTCTTCAACCTCCGCGCGGTCGGCGAGCCCGGCCAGCTGGTGGAGATCGACGAGACCGGCAAGATCTTCTCCAACCCGACGCAGAAGGCCACCGAGGACTACATCTCCGGCCGCTTCGGGTGATCCCCGTCCCGGCCGCGGCACCGCGCGCGGCCGGGACCTCGTCCACGAAGCGGATGCGCCGATCACCCGCGAGGCGACCGCCCCGCGCACCAGCGTTGCCGGTGTGACCAGCGTGCGAGCGCACCGGTCCGGATGCGGCGGGCTCAGTGGAGTCCGTCGGCGATCTCGGACACGAAGGCGCTGGAGTCCTTCGGGTTCAGCGCCAGGGCGCAGACCCGCTCGAAGGCCGCCAGGTACTCCCCGGTGTCCGCTGGTTTGTCCAGGAAGCGGGAGTTCGCCGAGTCGCCGAGGTGCACGACCTGCGGATCGGCCTCGTCCGGGAACGAGAACACCGCGATGCGATCGCCCATCAGCGGGTGCGCTCCGGCGCCGAACGGCAGCACCTGGATCGTCACGTTGCGCCGGTACCCCAGCAGCACGAGGTGTTCCAGCTGCTGGCGCATGACCGCCGGTCCGCCCACCACGCGGCGCAGCGCGGACTCGTCGAGCACCGCCCACAGCTCCAGCGGGTCCTCGCCGACCAGCCGCTGCTGGCGGGTGCCGAGCACCGCGGCGCGTTCCCGCAGCTCGCCCGGCGAGTGCGCGCGCGGCGCCGACGCCAGCAGCGCCTCGCTGTAGTCGGCGGTCCGCAGCAGTTCCGGGATCGGGTCGCCGCCGTAGCAGCTGACCGCCTTCGCCGCCGTCTCCAACCCGAGGTAGGTCTGCAGGCCGGGCTGCTCGGCCGTCGTCGGGTACTGCTGCCACCAGCCGCGCTGCTTCGAGTCCTGCGCGAGATCGACCAGCGCGGCCAGCTGGTCGGCGCCGACCCCGTAGAACTCGGCCATCAACCGCACGTCGGAGGTGCGCACCGGAACCCGCCCGAGCTCGATCTGGCTGATCTTGCCCTGGGAGCAGTCGAGGTGCGCGGCCACCTCCCGGTGGGTGCGCCCGGCGGCCTCCCGCAGCCTGCGGAGCTCCCCGCCGAGCCGCCTGCGGTGCACCGTCGGGCTCTTACGCACCGCGCACCCCGGCGGGAAATCGATCGGATCTCATCACCACCGAGCATCGCACACGGTGGTGCCACCAGCGAGTATTAATACCGGCGGGTCAGCTTAGTGCCGGTTTGGAACTCGTTTTGGGTAGCGGTGCCGGTGGCGGAACCTCAGCGGCCGGCTCGGCTCCGGGATCCCCTCCTCATGTACCCATCCGTACACAGCGTCGGGGCTGTCCTCGCGAGCCGACCGCTGAGAACCCGCGGCGGCGCCAGGTGCGAGACCGCTCGCCCAAAGAGCGAAAATACGGCCAGTTTCAGCCGTCGCCCCTTGCCGACCCGTTCAAAGACGGAACCTCAGCTCAGCTGGTGGGCATCTTCCCGGTCACGATGAACACCACGCGGCGGGCCACCGCCACGGCGTGGTCGGCGAACCGCTCGTAGAACCGGCCGAGCAGGGTGACGTCCACCGCGGCGGCGACGCCGTGCGACCACTCCGGGCTCATCATCACCGTGAACAGGTGCCGGTGGAGGTCGTCCATCTCGTCGTCGTCCTCTTCGAGCCCGCGCGCGGCCTCGACGTCCTGGGTGCGGATCACCTCGTGCACCCGGCCGGCCAGCTTGACGGCGATCCGCCCCATCTCGGAGAAGTACTCCCGCACGTCCGGCGGCAGCACCGGGTGCGGGTGGCGGCGGCGCGCGGTCTTGGCGACGTGCAGCGCCAGATCGCCCATCCGCTCCAGGTCCTCGGCGGCGTGGATGGTCGAGATCACCGTGCGCAGGTCACCGGCGACCGGCGCCTGGAGGGCGAGCAGGCCGAACGCGTGCTCCTCGGCGCGCGAGCGGGCCTCGTCGACCTGCATGTCGTCCTCGATGACCTGCTCGGCCAATGTCAGGTCCGTCTCCAGGAGAGCCTGGGTGGCCCGCTCCATGGCGGTGCCGACCATCGTCGACATCGAGGCGAGTTCGTCGGCGAGCTTGCCGAGCTGTTCCTGGTAGACCTCACGCATGCCACTCAGCCTACTTCCAGGCGGGGTCCGGACGCCTGCGCCGTGGTGAACCACCGGTGAACAGGCCGTGATGAACCCGCGAGTCGGTCGGGACGGGCCTGGTCAGCCGCACAGCTCCGTTCCCGCGTTCACCGTCGACAGGTTGCCCGGTACCGGCGGCGCCGGGTTCGGCGCGGGAGCGCCCGGCCCGGTCTGCGCGCGCGGACCGCTCGCGCCGCCGCTGGCCAGCGCACCGCTGCCGGCGGCCTGCTGCGGGCCGGCGTCGGCGGTCTTCGGGGCCACCGGGGCGCCGTCGATGATCGCCTGGAACAGCGCCCGGGCGTCGGAGTCCCGCAGCACCTCCATGCCCTCCGAATCGGCGTAGCCGGTGGTCGGCACGGTCGCGAAGGTGACCTTGGCCGGGTCCAGGCCCTGCAACGACTGGCCCAGCTCCATCAGCTTGTCGGTGCTGACGTTCTCGCCGAACGTGTTGGCCGTGACCGCGTTGACGAATCCGCCGAGCTTCTTCGGGTCCAGCAGCACCTGGCTGGACATCGCCTTGCGCAGCACCGAGGACAGGAACATCTGCTGGCGCTGCATCCGCCCGTAGTCGGACGTCGGGTCGCCGACGACGTGCCGGGCGCGCACGTAGCTCAGCGCCTGGTCGCCGGTCAGGGTCTGGCGTCCGGCGGTCGGCAGGACGGTGCCCAGGTTGGTGTCCACGATCGGCTTGTCGCTGCAGACCTCCACGCCCTGCATGGCGTCCACCATCGACTTGAAGCCCTGGAAGTCGACGCCCAGGAAGCTGGTGATCGACAGTCCGGAGATCTGCTGGATGACCTTGGTCGTGCACTTCGGACCGCCGACCGCGAACGCCTCGTTGAGCCGGACGTCCTTGCGCGGCGGCAACTGCTGGCCGGTGTAGCGGCCGCTGGCGGAGTCCCAGCGCTCGCACGCGGGCATGTCGACCTTGAGATCGCGCGGGAACGACACCACGTCGATGCGGCTCCGGTCGGCCGGGATGTGCGCGACCATCGTGGTGTCCGAGCGAGCGCCCGGTTCGTCCTGGGCGTCGCCGACCCCGTCGGAGGGCTTGGCGCCCGCCCGGGTGTCCGACCCGATCAGCAGGAAGTTCTGGTCACCGGTCTGCTTGGCGGCGTCCTTGATCGACGCCGAACCCGGGTCCAGCGCCTGCACCTGGTGGAACCGGCCGTCCACCCAGGACTTCGCGCTCCAGGCGATCCCGATGGTGACGAACACGGTCAGCGAGGCGGCCATCGCGATGGCCATCACGATGAGGTTGGTGCGCCGCTTGCGCTGCTGCTTCTTCCACTCCATCCGGGACTTGCCGTCGCGCCCCTCGTGGAAGTCGAACGGCATGTCGGTGCCGAGCTCGGGCTCCTTGCGCTTGCCGACCAGCCACGCGTACTTCTTGCGGCGCGCGGCCTCCTCCCGGGCGATCTCGTCGTGGACCGCGGAGAACCGGGCCAGCGTGGCGTCGATCTGCTGGATGTCGGCGTGCCGCTCCTCGCCGGAGGACTCGTCGTCGTCCTGCTCGTCGTCGACGTCGTCGAACAGGTCCTCGTCCTCGTCGAAGTCGTCCGGCGGGGACTCGACGAGCGCGGTCTCCTCCGCGGGGGCCGGCGGGACGGCCGGACGGCCGACCGGTCGGGCGAGCTGGGTCGCCTCGGGCTGCGCGCCCGGGGCGGGGCCGACCGGCTTGGCCAGCATCGTCTGGTCGCCGCCCGGTGCGGCCTGCGGCCGCGGCGGGCGCACCGGCTTGGCCAGCTGGGTCTGCTCCGGCTGCGGGGCCTCGGCGGTGGCCGGCGGGAGCACGGTCGTCTCGTCGGCGTCCGCCCGGACCGCCGGGTACTGCGCGGTCGCGTCCTCGTTGGACAGCGCCGCGGCCCGTCCGGCCGCTGCGGCCGCCGCAGCGGCAGCGGGCCGCCCCGGCGCGGTCGGCTTCGGCGCGCCCTGCTGCGACGCGCGCTGCCCGCCGGACAACGCCTGCGAGATGCGCGTCTGGTCGCCTCCCGACGCCTCGGGAGCCGCACCACCGCGGGACGGGGGAGCCTGCGGCGCCGGGCGGCCCGGCCGCGGCGGAGTCGCGGCGTCGGTGGGAGCGGGGCGCGCGGCGGCGGGGGGTGCCCAGCCACCGGGCGGGGTGCCGGGACGGCCACCGTCGGCGGGCCGGTTCTCCGGCGGCGCGTCGGGACCGGGGCGCTGCTGCGGTCCGGTGGCGCGGGAGCGGCCCGTGGGCGGGTGCGCCGCGCCGTCCGGCGCCGTCCAGCCGCGCGGATCGGGCCGCGGGGCCGCTTCCGACCGCTGGGACGGCTCAGGGCGCGGTGACGGCTCGGAGCGCTGGGCCGGTTCGGGTCGCTGGGGCGGCTCCGGCCGTTGGGCCGGTTCCGGTCGCTGCGGCGGTTCCGGACGTGCGGCGCCGGGGCGCGGCGCCTGCGGCCGGGCGGCCTGCGGAGGGCCCGCCGGGGGCTGCGGGGCAGGCGGCTGGGCCTGCGGCGGCTGCGGGGGCCGGGAGTTCTGCACCGGCTGTTCGGGCTCGGCGGCCCGGCGGCGGTGCGAGCCGGTCGCGGGGCCGGGGGACTTGCCGTGCTTGGACAGCAGGTCGACGACCCGGGTGCCGCCGGTGCCGTCATCGCCGAGGGCGCGGCGTCGGCGGCGAGCCGCGGCGGAGCCGGTGTCCCCGGCGTCCGCCTCGGGGTGGGAACGCCGGTGCCCGTCACTGCCATGCCGGGGGTCTTGCGGCACCCGTTTTCCCTCCCACCTTCGAAAGACAGCGGTCTCGTCGGCGTCGACGCGGTCATACCCCCCGACACGTATCGATCGACGCCTCCGAGATAGTACGGCCGATCGCCCGAACTGACGATAGTGCAGACAATTTCTTCACAATCAGTGCACGATCTGGCCGACCTGCTCGCCCAAAACACTCAACTGTGCTAGGCCACTTGACCGGTAGTTATGCAATGAAACCGCACCCAGTGTCCTGAGATCGTAGCGATCAGTAACCGGCGGCGCGTCGATTCGGCGAACCGCGACGCCCCGCCGCCATTCCGGCCAACCGGACTTCGCTGCCGGACCGGTACGCCACCGCGTTGCGCCCGGACTGCTTGGCCGCGTAGAGCAGCGCGTCGGCACTGATCAACTGCTGTTCCGCCGACACCGGCTTGGTCTCCGACTCGGACCCGGCGTGCTCGTGCGCGAGACCGATGCTGATCGTCACCCGCAGTCCCGGCGCCATCTGCGGCCACGGGAACCGCTCCACGCGGGCGCGGGCCGTCTCGCACACCGACACCGCGGTCGCCGGGTCGGTGCTGGGCAGCACCAGCACGAACTCCTCGCCGCCGTAGCGGGCGCAGAACCCGCCGCTGGGCAGCACTTCCTGCAACAGGTCGACGACGCGCTGCAGCACGCGGTCCCCGAGCACGTGCCCGTAGGTGTCGTTGACCTGCTTGAACCAGTCGAGGTCGACCAGCGCGACGGCCAGTCCCTGGTCGCTGCCCGCGTGTTCGGCGAGCAGGTCCGCCAGCCGTTCGTCCAGGTAGCGGCGGTTGTAGCTGGCGGTCAGGCTGTCCCGCAGGCTCTG
Organism: Saccharopolyspora rosea; assembly: GCF_025643595.1. Lineage (GTDB taxonomy): Bacteria > Actinomycetota > Actinomycetes > Mycobacteriales > Pseudonocardiaceae > Saccharopolyspora > Saccharopolyspora rosea. The sequence goes on along the minus strand of NZ_CP102826.1, from coordinate 6,317,313 downwards.
CTCGCGCGCCTCGGCGTGCTCCCGGCGCAGCCGGTTGACCTCGTGGCGCAGCTGTTCGGGAACCTTCGGGGTGTCCGCTGTGGACATCAGGTCGAGCGCGGACCGCAGGTGGTGGTACGCCTGCCGCCACTGGCCGCGCGAGGCCAGCAGGCTGGCGATCGACTCGTGCAACTCCGCCATGCCGGTGCCGTTGGTCAGTTCCTGACGGGTGCGCTGCCCGGGAGGCAGCACGGTGGACGCGTCGTCGTCACGCACTGGTTCCGGCCCGGCGAAACCGTTGCGCAGTCCGGTCATCGCACTCACCTCCCGTCCGTGGTGTCGTCGGGTGTGACTGATCGCTTGAGCTGCCCTGACACGAGCAACACTCGAATTCCCTCAACCGGCTGACCCTGGCCTGGTCCGAATTGGCGAGCGCGGCTCGAATCCTCAGCTGCCTAGGATGTGTACCGGGCGGAAGGGCGGCTGCGGAAGAAATTCCGATCGGACCCACCCGCACGGACGAGCATTTCAGTGTGTGTTTCTCGTCACCGCATCGCAACTTCATCGCTGCCGGTGGCATTGCGCGTTACCAGAAGTTGATCAGGCAATCACCGACCCTCCGTCGGGCAGGGTGCGAATGCGTACGCGCTGCCGTTCAGCAGCACCAGGTGTTGGGAGCCGATCTGGTGCCCGGTGATCGAACCGTCGCGCCGCGTGGTCACCTCCACCGCCACCACCCACGGCGACCCGCGGGGCCTGGTGCCGTCGACGGTGAACCCCGGGTCGGGGCGCAGCGTGGACAGCGCCGGGTCGAGCTCGACGGTCGTGCGGTCCAGGTCGCAGGTGCGGTCGGCGAAGTCCGGGTGCTGGGTGCGGTGGAAGAAGTCCTGCTGCGCCTGCGGTCCGCGCCGCGCCGTCGCGTTGTTGTCCGCGAAGTACTGCCGGGCCAGCCGCAGCTGCTCCGGTTCGCGCGGTGCGGCGGCGCACCCGGCCGCCAGGAGCGCGGACAGCACGCCGCACAGGGCGGCGGTCCGGCGTCGGGGCCGGGGCGGCGCGGACCCCGTCATCAGCCGCCGCTGTGGTCGATCTCGGCGCCGCAGGGCACCGACAGGTCGTCGGGATCGTCCAGCCAGCCCTCCGGCAGCACGACCTTGCCCGCCGAGCCCTGGCGACCGCGCGGCCCCTCGGCGTCGGCCGGGAACGGCACGTCCGGGTCCAGCTGCGCGAGCAGGTCGTCGAGCTGGGCGAGGCTGGAGACCAGGCCGAAGGAGTGCCGCAGCTCCGATCCCACCGGGAAGCCGCGCAGGTACTGGGCCATGTGCTTGCGCAGGTCGCGCAGGCCCTTCTCCTCGCCCATGTGGGCGGCGAGCAGTTCGCCGTGGCGGCGCAGCACCTCCGCCACCTCGCCGAGCGCCGGGCCCGCCGGGATCGGCTCGCCGCGGAAGGCCGCCTGCAGGTCGCGGAACAGCCAGGGTCGGCCCAGGCAGCCGCGTCCGACCACGACGCCGTCGCAGCCCGTCTCGGCCATCATCCGCAGCGCGTCGTCGGCGCTGAAGATGTCGCCGTTGCCGAGCACCGGGATCGAGGTGACGTGCTCCTTGAGCCGCGCGATCGCCGACCAGTCGGCGGTGCCGGAGTAGCGCTGGGCCGCGGTGCGCCCGTGCAGTGCCACGGCGGCGGCGCCGTTGTCCTCGGCGATGCGGCCCGCGTCGAGGTAGGTGGTGTGGTCGTCGTCGATGCCGATGCGGAACTTCACCGTCACCGGGATGCCCGCCGGTTCGGCGGCCCGCACCGCGGCGCGCACGATCTCGCCGAACAGCCGCCGCTTGTACGGCAGCGCCGAGCCGCCGCCCTTGCGGGTCACCTTCGGCACCGGGCAGCCGAAGTTCATGTCGACGTGGTCGGCGAGGTCCTCCTCGACGATCATCTGCACGGCCCGGCCCATGGTCACCGGGTCGACGCCGTAGAGCTGCATCGAGCGCGGGTGCTCGTCCGGGTCGAACGTGATCATCTCCAGCGTCTTGGGGTGCCGTTCGACCAGCGCCCGGCTGGTGATCATCTCGCACACGTACAGCCCCGCGCCGTACTCGCGGCACAGCCTGCGGAACGCGACGTTGGTGATACCCGCCATCGGGGCGAGCACCACCGGTGGATCGACCCGGTGCGGGCCGATCTTCAGCGACGCCGCCGGAGCACCGCTCGCGGACGGCGGGGAAATCAACGCGGTCATCACCGGCCATTGTCCCCGACACCCGGTCGATCATCGCCGTCACCTGCCCGTGGAGCACCCGAGCGGACCTGTCGGACGGCCCGCGCGCCGTGCGAGGCTGGGCGCGCTCTCGTCTGTTCCTGTCTCGGTGGCCGGGGTGTCGTTCCGAGACGGCCGCTGAGGTTCCGCTCCCGGCGCCGCCACCCGAAAAGAGTTCGAAGACAGGCTCTGGCGCCGGGGGAGGAGGACGCCGCTCCGCCAGGAGGGGGTGCTGGCGGAACGGCGCCGGTCGATGAGCCCGGACGCGGGCTGTGATCAACTTATCATTTCCGGTGGGGGTTTTAACAGTCCTCTTGTTGCCCGGAGTTCAGGGCAGCAGGGCGCCCTGCGGGGTCGGCTGCAGCGTGCCGAGCTCCACCGACTTGACCGGGATGGTCGGGTCGGGCTGCTCCTGCCAGGTCTTGCCGTCGTCCGGGACGATCGTGCTGTTCGGCTCGCCGGGGATGCCGGGCAGCTGGGCTTCGAGGCCGGAGACCACCTTGGTGTTCGGGTCGGCCTTGCTGCCGGTCTCGACCTTCATGCCCGCGAAGGCGGTCTCGCCGGGCTTGATCGTGACGTCGGTGGGCGCGCCGGGCACCGGAACGTCGTGGACCGGCAGGTCGACGGAGTCGCCCTTCATGTCCGTGCCCTTGACCTTCATCCAGCCGTTGACGGTGCACGGCTGGTCGGACTTGTTCGTCACCGCGACGAGGAATCCGCCGGGCTGCTGCGGCTGCACGTTGAAGTCGACCTTGAACTCCCCGCCGTTGCAGGCGGACGCCTTGCCGGCACCCTCCTCGTCCCCGCCGGAGGTCGCCGCGTTGGCGGCCCCGGAGTGGTCCGACCCGGCCGTCGCCGACTGCGCGTCGGTCGCGGGCTGGCTGCACGCAGCGGACAGCGCGGCCGCGGTGCACAGACCGGCGACGGCTCCCAGGATGCGGATCGGCTTCGGCATTGCGTCCTCCCTCATGGCTGTTGGTAACGCGCGGGGTGTTAGTTACCCGGTGCGTTCCCTGTTCTCATAACGGAAGACGTGTTAGCCCTGCGCGGGTTGCGCGCCGGATCAGAAGTTTTTTCGACCCGCCGCGCGCCACCCCCGCCGACGACCCCGCGGGAGGACCGCCGCGGCCCACGCCACCAGGCCGATCAGCGTCGCCGCGGCCGCGGCCAACGCGGCCGCGACGACGGTCGGCGTGGGGTCCGCGGGCGGTGGCATCCGGACCGGCGGCGGTGCCGCGGCGGGCGGGGGCGGTGCGGTGGCCAGTTCGGCCGTCACCGCGGCCGCCGGATCGATCACCCCGCTGCCCAGCAGCGGGTCCGGGCGCCCGCCGGGCGGCGGGTACGCGGTGTCGAGGAGGCGGCGGCGCAGCTCGTCGACCCCGAGACCGGGTCGGTAGGACAGCACCAGGGCGGCCGTGCCCGCGACCTCGGCCGCGGCCACCGCGTCACCGCCGGAGATGAACAGACCGGGTCCGCCGGGGCCGATGCCGGTCATCGCCGTCCCCGGCGCCGCGACGTCCGGGTCGGCTCCCGGTGCTCCGGCGCGCGCGGCGGTGCCGTCCGGGCTGGTCGCGGTCACCGAGAGGACCTCGGGGTAGGCGCCCGGGTACGCCGCGACCGGGTCGTTGCCCACCGCCGTGGTGGCCGGGGCGACCACGAGGGCCCCCGCCGCGGTGGCGTCCCGGACCGCGGCGGCCAGCGCCGGGTCGTCGGCGGTGACCGCCGGGGACACCTGGACGACGCGGGCGCCACCGGACACCGCCGTGCGGATCGCCGCCGCCAGCCGGGAGGCGTCGGTGCCGCCGGTCCGGTCGGTGGCCGGGACCGACAGCACGCGGGCCCCCGGGGCGATGCCGGCGAAGCCGGTGCCCGGTTCGCGCCCGGCGGCGATCAGCCCGGCCACGAACGTGCCGTGGCCGACGCAGTCCTGCCCGGCTCCGGTCACCTTCCCGGCCAGCGCGGGCGCGGTGGTGTCGACTCCGGTGTCGACCACCGCGACCGCGACCCCGCTGCCGTCGGAGTGCGGCCAGACGCGGTCCGGGCGGAGCCGCGCCTGCGCCCACGGGGTCTCCTCGGCGGTGGTCGTGGACGGGGTGCGGCACCCCTGGTCGCCGGACAGCGTCTGGGTGATCGGCGGCAGTTGCGGGGACGCCGCCGCCGGCGGCGCGAGCCCCGCCGACAACGCCAGCACCAACGCCGTCCCACTGGCACGAGATCGCACGGTGGGCAAGCTAGCCGCGCGCCGGAACCGCCCACCACGTCCCGGAAACGGGTTCACGGCAGGTCCCGGGCGGTCAACGACCGGAGGTCCCGGACGGTGGGGTGCGGCAGCGCCGCGAGCCGGGTGGCCTGGCGGGTCATCGCCGACTCGAACAACTGCCGGGCGTACCGGGCGTTGCCGAACGTCGCGTCCCGCGGGACCGCGGCGAAGTGCTCGTGCAGCGCCGCCGCGAGCTCCGCGTCGCATTCGTAGCCGTTGTGCTCCGCGCTGTGCAGGAAGATCTCCACCAGCTCGGCCGCCGAGTAGTCCGCGAACTCCACGTGCCGGGAGAACCGGGAGGCCAGCCCCGGGTTGGACGCCAGGAACTCGCGCATCCGCTCCGGGTAGCCCGCCACGATCACCACGACGTCGTCGCGGTGGTCCTCCATGAGCTTGACCAGCGTGTCGACGGCCTCGCGGCCGAAGTCGTTGCCGTCGGCGGAGGTGAGGGTGTACGCCTCGTCGACGAACAGCACGCCGCCGCGCGCCCGCTCGAACGCGTCGCGGGTGAGCTGCGCGGTGTGCCCGACGTACTTGCCGACCAGGTCGGCGCGGGCCACCTCGACCAGCTTGCCGGTCGGCAGCACCTCCAGTTCGGCGAGCAGTTCGCCGTAGAGCCGGGCGACCGTGGTCTTGCCGGTGCCGGGCGGTCCGGCGAACACCATGTGGTGGCCGATCCGCGGGGTGGGCAGCCCGGCCGCCGCCCGCTGCCGGTTCGCGGCGAGCAGGTTGACCAGTTCCTCCACCGCGGCCTTCACCGAGGCGATGCCGGTCATCTCGCGCAGCCGGGTCAGCGCGGACGGGCCGGTGGGTTCCGGTTCGGCGCCGACGTCCTCCGGCAGCAGCAGGGACAGCGCCTCCTGGCCGATCGCGGGCTGCCCGGCCAGCCGCGCGGCCTGCCGGTCGATCATCTCCTCGAACAGCTTGCGGGCCGCCCGGCCGTTGCCGAAGTCCGGTCCGCGGTGCATCCGGCCGAAGTGCCGCAGCAGCGCGTCCTCGGTGCCCTCGCCGAGTTCGTAGCTGTGCGCCCGGCACATCTGCTCCACGATGGTCACCAACTGCTCGGGCGAGTAGTTCTCGAACTCGATGGTCCGGTTGAACCGGGACGCCAGACCCGGGTTGGAGGACAGGAAACCGGCCATCTGCTCGGAATACCCGGCGGCGATCACCACGACGTCGTCGCGGTGGTCCTCCATCAGCTTGACCAGCGTGTCGACGGCCTCGCGGCCGAAGTCGTCGCCGTCGGCCGAGGTGAGCGCGTACGCCTCGTCGATGAACAGCACCCCGCCGCGGGCCTTGTCGAACACCTCCCGGGTGAGCTGCGCGGTGTGCCCGACGTACTTGCCGACCAGGTCGGCGCGGGCCACCTCGACCAGGTGCCCGGTGCGCAGCGTGCCGAGCTGGGCGAGCAGTTCGCCGTAGAGCCGGGCGACCGTGGTCTTGCCGGTGCCGGGCGGCCCGGCGAAGATCAGGTTCCGGCTCACCGGCAGCGCCGGGAGCCCGGCCTCCTCGCGGCGCCGGGCCATCTCCGTCAGGTTCACCAGGGTGGTGACCTGCTCCTTCACCCCCTCCAACCCGACCAGCGCGGTCAGCTGGTCCAGCGGGCCCGTGCCGCGCGACTCCGAGTTGTCCCGGCTGTCCAGGTTCTGCACCGAAACCCGGTCGGCGTCCGGTCCGCTGGTGTGCAGGCCGGAACCGCCGTTGCCGGTGCTGGTGCAGTTGGTCACCGACACCGGTTCGCCGGTTTCCAGCCGGACGCCGTCCCGGGCGTTGTCGGTGAGTTCGCACTCGTCCAGCGCGGCCCGGCCGCCGTCGGCGACCAGCACGCCGTGCCCGGCGTTGGCCCGCACCCGGGTGCGGGACAGGGTCAGCTCGGCGCGGTCGGCCACGGTCACGCCGTCGCCGGTGCAGTCGTGCACCTCGCAGTCCTGGAGCAGTCCGGTGCCGCCCGCCTCCACCGCCACTCCGGTGGCGGCGCTGATCCGCGCGTCGCGCACCGACGGGTCGGCGTCCTCCCCGATCCGCAGGCCGGTCCCGGTGACCTCGGTGATCTCGGCGTCCTCCAGCCGGCCGTGGCCCCCGCCGAGGAACGCGACGCCGGCACCGCGCGTCCGGCGCACCTCCACCCGGCGCAGCATCGGGTTCGCCCCGGCGCGCACCGTGATCCCGGTGCCCGCCACGTCCTCGACCGACAACCCGTCGAACTCGGCGACCGACTCGTCGGTGAGCACCACCGCGTCGGTCGCGACATCGCGCACCGAGGTGCCCCGGAACGCCGGTCCGGCGAGTTCGCCGACCTGGATGGCGGCCTGCTGGGTGTCGAAGACGCGCAGGTCCTCGTAGCTGCCCTTGGCCTTGTCGGTGACGAGCAGGCCGTGCGCCCGGGTGCGGCCGATGCGGCAGCCGGTGAGCACCGGTTCGCTGCCGCCGAGCACCACGACGCCGTGCTCCCGGGTGCCGACGAACGAGCAGTCCCGCAGCGTCGGACGACCGCTGCTGTTCAGGAACGCTCCGATGGCCACGTCCTTGACGCTGGTCCCGACCACGGTGGTGGCGCTGTCGGCCTCCAGCGCGATGGCGGGTTTGTCGGTGCGCGAGATCCGGCAGTCCTCGACGGTGCCGCGGGATTCGGCGTTCGCGCAGACGCCGTTGCCGCGGCTGTCGCGCAGCACGCAGCGCCGCACCACCGGCGCGGCCCGGTCGCTGATCACGATCGCCGAACTGCCCAGGTGCTCGATCACGGAGTCCTCGACGACGCTGCCCGCCTCGGAGGTGTCCACGATGCCCGCGCCCGAGGCGTTGACCACGCGGCAGCCGCGCATCGCCAACGAGCCGGACTCCCGGGCCAGCACGGCGGTCCACGCCGCGCCCGACACCTCGCAGTCGTCCATCGCCGCCTGTCCACGTGGGACGTCCACAGCGGGCAGTTCGGGGTCGCGGCCCCGCAGCACGAGTCCGCTGAGCTGCACCGCCTCCGAGACGACGCGCACCGCGCTGCCGCGCACCGGAGCCAGCTCGACGCTGCGCGGCTCCTCGGCGGCGATGATCGTGACCACCTTGGTGATGACCAGGTTCTCCTGGTACCGGCCCGGGTGCACGGAGATCACCGAGCCCGGCCGGGCCTGCTCCACCGCCGCCGAGATGGTCCGATGGCCGTCGTCGGTGTCCGGGCGGACCGAAAGCACTGGCCGAGCCACGCGCCACACTCCTTCAGCTGTACCGGTTTCCACCGTTCGTCCAGCTTGCCGGGCGGGCGGTCGCGGCGGCAGTCCCCGACAACGTCGCGCACCGCCCCCTTTTCATGGGACTGCCGCCACGTGCCGGGCGCGGGTTGAATGGGGCGTCGATCGTTGTGCGGGCGGCCGAGCGCGAGGGGTGAAGGAACGTGGCCAGGACGACCGGCATTCTGGCCACGGTGGCGGCGGGCGCGGCCGGTTGGTGGCTGGGCCGATCGTGCCGTCGCCGCCCGCGCCTGGAACTGCGCTGGCTGCGCCAGGAGCTCACCGCCACCAGCAACGCGCTGATCGAGGCCGAGCACGAGCGCTCCGACCTGCGGCAGGCGCAGCGCGAACTGGTGGTCGCGATCTCGCACGAACTGCGCACGCCGCTGGCCTCGATCCGGGCCGCGGCCGAGGCGCTGCGCGACGGCGTGGCGCAGGAACCCCTGCGCTACCTGGAGAGCCTGGTCGACGACGCCCACCGGCTGCACCGGGTGGCCGGTGACCTGTTCGAGCTGGCCCGGCTCCAGACGTCCACTGTGGAACTCCGGTGGGCTCGGCTGGCGGACGTGCTGGACTCCGCGATGGCCGCCGCGCTGCCCGAGGCGCTGTCGGCGGGCGTGCGGCTGCACGGGCTCGGGCTGGACGACGCCACCGACCGGGTCCGGGTGGACACCGGGGTGCTGACGCGGGCGCTGACCAACCTGCTGATGCACGCGGTGCGGCACACCGGGTCCGGCGAGCCGGTGACCGTCTCCGCGGTGGTCTCCGAGGCCGAGATCGAGGTGATCGTGGTGGACTGCTGCGGCGGGCTGCCCCGGTCCGAGCTGCTGGCCGCCGTCGAGCCCGGCGACGCGGGCCTGGCGATCACCCGGGGGCTCATCGTGGCGCACGGCGGGGAACTCGGCGTCGACCAGGTCTCGGACGGCTGCCGGTTCGTCGTCCGGCTGCCCACCGGACGTTAGGGGGTGCTTCGGGGTGCTCTGCGTGGCGGTGCCGGCTGCGGGACCAGTTCACCGGCCGGGGCCGCTTGTGGAGCCTCCTAGCGCGTGTTTTACAAGCGGCGGAGCCGCTTTCTCTTTCGGTGAGCGGTCTCGCAGCCCGCACCGCCGCGGGTTCTCAGCGGTCGTCTCGGGAGGACAGCCCCGACGCTGTGTATGGGCATACATGAGTCGGGGCTCCCGGAGTCGAGACGGCCGCTGAGGTTCCGCTCCCGGCACCGCCACGCAAAGCACTTCCGAAACACTCCCTAGCTCCTAGCCGACGGCCTGCTCCGTCCCGAAGCGGTAGCCGACTCCCCACACCGTGGTGAGGATCGTCGGGTTGGCGGGGTCGGTCTCGATCTTCTCGCGCAGCCGTCGCACGTAGACGCTGACCAGCGAGGCGTCGCCGACCTTCCACTGCCACACCCGCTGCATCAGCTCGTCCTTGCGGAACGTGCGGCCCGGGTTGGCGAAGAAGAACTCCAGCAGGTCGCGTTCCCGGCCGGTGAACCGCAGCGGCTTGCCCGCCTTGGTGACCTGCCCGGTCGCCGGGTCGAAGGCGAGGTCCTCGACCTGTCGCAGCCGGGAGCGCGGTTGCGGCTGCTGCGCGGCGGCGGTGCGGCGCAGCAGCGCCTGCGCGCGCAGCACCAGTTCCCGGGGGCTGAACGGTTTGGTCACGTAGTCGTCGGCGCCCAGCTCCAGGCCCTCGATCCGGTCGTCCTGCTCGCCCAGCGCGGTCACCAGGATGATCGGGACCGTGCTCTGCTCCCGCAGCGTGCGGCACACGTGCGTGCCGTCCAGCCGGGGCAGCATCCGGTCGAGGATGACCAGGTCGGGGTTGAAGGCGGAGAAGCCGTCGAGCGCCATCACGCCGTCGCTGGCGACCGCCACGAGCATCCCCGCGTGGTTGAGGTAGCTGGCGATGACCTCGGCCATCATCGGGTCGTCCTCGACCACGAGCACCCGGTGGCGGCGGGGGTGCGCGGCAGGTGTCGAACCGGAGCCCTCGCTCACCGCATCTCCTCCCGTCCCCGACGGCGCGTCGACCGCGACCGAGCCTAACGGCGGTGATCACCGGCGTTCGCACGGCTGTGACGTCGGGTACGTCGGGAGCCTGTCTCCGAACTCGTTTTGGGCGGCGGTGCCGGTGGCGGAACCTCAGCGGCCCGCCCGTCACCCGACCACCGCCCCCCAACGAGGCGCTGCGCGCCACAGCCACACCGGCTCCGGGAGCCCCGACTCATGTATGCCCAATACACAGCGTCGGGGCTGTCCTCGCGAGACGCCCGCCCGTCGCCCGACCGCCACCCCCCACGGAGGCGCTACGCGCCACTGTGCTCATCGGAGAACCCGCGGCGGTGCGGGCTGCGAGACCGCTCACCGAAAGAGAAAGCGGCTGGCGCCGCTTACCACGCCCCGCCAAAACGAGTTCAAACAAAGGATCTCAGGAGTCCAGCAGCGGGGTCTGCACCTGGACCTGCTTGCGGCGGGTGATGTACTGGGCGCGGCCGACCGGCAGTTTCTGCGGTTTGGTGTCGTGGAACACCGGTCCCTCCGACGGCGGGCAGGACAGCAGCACCGCCGGGGTGTTGACCTCCAGCAGCCGCCGGATCAGCGGGTCGTACATGGCGCGGCCCAGGCCGTTGGCGCTGCGCGCGACGATCAGGTGCAGGCCGAGCTCGTGGCCCTGCGCCAGCAGGTCCAGGATCGGGGCGAACGGGCTGTCACCCGCGTCGCCGGCGACCAAGTCGTGGTCGTCGACGATCAGGAAGAACTCCGGGCCCGTCCACCAGTCGCGCTTGTCCATCCGGTCCGGCGTGATCTCGGGGCCCGGCACCCGGCGGCGCATCGCCCGCGACGCCCCGTTGACCGCCTCCTTGGCCAGGTCCCGGGAGACCGCGTAGCCGAGCCGGTACGGCTCGTCGACCGCGTCGAACAGTTCGCGGCGGAAGTCCACGAAGGTGATCCGCGCCTGCTCCGGCGTGTATCGGGCGGTGATCGCGCGGGCGACGTGCCGGAGCAGGTTCGTCTTCCCGGTCGCGTCGTCGCCGGAGACGATCAGGTGCGGTGCCTCGGTGAAGTCGTGCCACAGCGGTTCGAGGTCCTCGCCGGACAGGCCCAGCGGTACCCGGAGCTGCCCGGTCGGCTCGGGCAGCCGGTCGACCTCCAGCAGCTGCGGCAGCATCTTCACCGGCGGCGCCGCCGGGCCGGTCCACTCCTCGGCGATCCGGTCCACCAGCTGTTGGGTGGCCTCGGCGGTCTCGCCGTCCCCGGCGAGGCGGGGCAGCCCGGCCAGGAAGTGCCCGTGGTCCTCGACCAGGCCGCGGCCCGGGACCTTCGGCACGGTCGCCGCCGCCCGCATGCTGACCAGCGACTCGACCGGGTCGCCGAGCCGCAGCTCGAACCGGGAGCCGAGCAGGTCGCGCAGGCTCGCGGTGACCTCGCCGGACCGGGTCGCGGTGATGATCAGGTGGATGCCGTAGTTCAGGCCGCGGGTGGCCAGCAGCTGGAAGTGCGGCACCAGGTCCGGGTGGTCCTGCCGGATGGTGGCCCAGCCGTCCACCACCAGGAACACGTCGCCGTGCGGGTCGTCGGCGAACTCGCCCGCCGCGCGGCGCCGCCGGTAGGTGGCCATCGAGTCCACGCCCAGCCGGGCGAACCGCTGCTCGCGCTCCTCCAGCAGCGAGTTGATCTGCTTGATGGTGCGCAGCATCCGCTCGTTGTCCAACCGGCCGGTGACGCCGCCGACGTGCGGCAGCCCGGTGAGCGAGGTGAGCGTGCCGCCGCCGAAGTCGAGCCCGTAGAACTGCACCTCGCGCGGGGTGTGGGTGAGCGCGAGCGCGGTGATCAGGGTGGCGGTCAGGGTGCTCTTGCCGCTGCGCGGGCCGCCCATCACCAGCACGTGCCCACCCGCGTCGGTCAGGTCGGCGATCAGCGGTTCGTGGCGCTGCTCGAAGGGCCGGTCGATGATGCCGACCTGCACCCGCAGCGGCTCGCGCATCGGCGCGTGCAGACCGCGGTCCGCCGAGGTCCGCAGCGGCGGCAGCAGGTCCTCCAGCGTGGGCGGGACGTCCAGCGGCGGCAACCACACCCGGTGCGCGGGCGGGCCGGAGTCGGCCAGCCGGTCCACGGCCACCTCCAGCAGCGACGCGGTGCCCTCCTCGGGTTCCGGGTCGGGCTCGGCCGGGGGCAGCGCGCGGGGGGTGACGTACGAGGTGGTGTAGGGCACGATCTGGCGGGCCACCACGGCCTGCCGCAGCTCCCGCCGGACCTGCCGGTGGGGGCCGGAGACGTAGGCGGCCTTGAACCGCAGCAGGGTGTCCACATCGGTCTTCAGGTACCCGGAACCGGGCTGCGCGGGCAGCTGGTGGGCGTCCGGGACGCCGAGCACGCCGCGGCTCTCCATCGCCGAGAAGGTGCGCAGCCCGATCCGGTAGGACAGGTGCGATTCCAGCTGGTGCATCCGCCCCTCGTCGAGGCGCTGCGAGGCCAGCAGCAGGTGCACCGCGAGGCTGCGGCCCAACCGGCCGATCATGATGAACAGGTCCATGAACTCGCGGTGCGCGGCCAGCAGCTCGCTGAACTCGTCCACCACCACGAACAGGGTGGGCAGCGGTTCCAGCGGCGCGCCCTCGGCGCGGGCCTTCTCGTAGTCGGCGACCGAGCTGTAGTTGCCCGCCTTGCGCAGCAGTTCCTGGCGGCGGACCAGTTCGCCGTGCAGCGCGTCCTTCATCCGCTCGACCAGCGCCGCCTCGTCGGCCAGGTTCGTGATCACCGCGGCGGTGTGCGGCAGCCGGTCCAGGCCGAGGAACGTGGCGCCGCCCTTGAAGTCCACCAGCACGAAGTTCAGCGTTTCCGAGGAGTGCGTGAGCGCCAGCGCGAGCACCAGGGTGCGCAGCAGTTCGGACTTGCCGGAACCGGTGGCGCCGATGAGCATGCCGTGCGGTCCCATGCCGCCCTGCGCGGACTCCTTGATGTCCAGCTCCACCGGGGAACCGTCGCCGGTGATGCCGATCGGCACCCGCAGCCGGGACGGGCCGCTCGCCCGCTGCGCGAACAGCCTCGGCAGGTCGGCGGAGCGCAGGTCGGTGATGTTGAGCAGGGTGGTGAGCTCGAAGTCGGTGGCCAGCGGTTCGGTCGAGCTGGTGGACACCGCCAGCCGGTACGGCGAGAGCAACCGGGCCAGCGACTCCGCGCGCACCGTCCCCAGCTGGTCGGGGCGGCCCACCACCGTGCCGGTCTCCTTGCCCGCGCGGCCGGTCTCGACCACCTCGGCGCGGTCGGCGGACAGCCGCAGCAGCAGCGTGCGCGGGTCGCTGCGCCAGTCGAGCGCGGTGCCGAGGTCGACGACGGTGACGTTGCGGTAGCCGCCCCCGGCCATCCGGCTGCTCGGCGAGGGCTGCGCGCCGTCGAGCACCACGACGACGTACGGCTCGTCCTGGGAGGGCGCCGCGTCGCGGTCGAAGAACGGGCGACCGGCCAGTTCCTCGCCGAGCAGGCCCTCCAGCTCGGCGACGGTGTCGCAGACCAGCCGGACCGGCCCGGCACCGTCCACTTCGGACTCGTGGTGGCAGTGCGGCAGCCACTTGGTCCACTCCCAGTGCCGCTGCTGCGAGCCGACGACCACGATCCGCAGGTCCTGCGGCGCGTGCAGCACGGCGAGCTGCGCCAGCATGGCGCGGACCGCGCCGCGCGCCGTCTCGGCGTCCGGTTCACCGCGCAGCACCACGCGGGCGTACGCGCGCAGGAACAGCGCGATCGGCTGGTCCGGGACGGTGCCGTAGGCGTTGATGAACCGGCGCAGCGCGTGCGCGCACAGCGGTTCCAGGTCCTCGACGGGTTTGGTGGAGATCGGGCTGATCCGGGTGGCCAGCTGCTGGTCGCCGACGGCGATCCGGACCTCGCCGAAGTCGGGGTGCTCGGGGCGCAGCTCCCACAACCGGGAGGTGCGCACCAGCGACCACAGCGCCTCCGGGGCGGGGTGCCGCCACAGCTGCGCGTGGCGCTGCGCCTCGATGGTGCGGCGCACCCGGCGGCGCTGCTGGCGGAGGTAGCGCAGGAAGTCGCGGCGCGCGGCGGTCATCTGCCGCTTGCGGTCGGAGGAGGCGCGCAGGAACTGCGCGGCGAGCATGCCGACGGCGGCGATCACCATCATGCCGATGGCGAAGTACATCATGGTGTCGCTCTTGCCGCCCATTCCGGGACGCAGGAAGATCATCACCATCGCCAACGAGCTCAACGCCATCGGCATGTAGGTGATCATCCCGGACAGCGCGCTCTGCGTCTCCGGGAGTTCCGGCGGTTCCTGGAGGCTCAGCTCGCCGTGCGGCATCTGCGGGCCCGGTTGCCGGTCGGGGCGGCGGAACAGCACGACGCTCACGGGAACTCCTGACAGCTTTCGACTCGTTGTGCGCGGCGGGGTGCGGGCGGCCTCGCCGCTTTCCTCCGGCGGCGCACCGGTTCTCGCCGCGCCCGCGGCGGTCCGACGCCAGAATCGCACGGTCCACAAGGGAGTTCAGGTCACGTAAATCGGCGACTGCCGGGGGATCGCCGGTGTCCGTAGGCTGCGCCGTGGCGCGGGGATCGGCCTTTCGACGTGTCCTGTCGGCCACCCGGCGCCCGGCCGTCGCGAACCGGATCCCCCCGACGGCCGCTCTCCCCGGCGGGGCGCCGCACCGACGGCGCCCCGCCGCATCCACAGTGGACTCCTAGGAGCGTGAGCGGGCGTGAGTACCAGCACTGTCGCGGGTCTGTGCAGGTTGTCCATCCGGGCGCCCGACCGGGGCTTCGACCTGGCGGTGCCCACCGACGTGCCGCTGATCGACCTGATGCCCACCATCGTCGGCTACGCGGGCCCGGACCTCGACGAGACCGGCCTGGACAAGGGCGGCTGGGTGCTCCAGGAAATCGGCGGCGCACCGCTCGACGAGGAGGCGACGCCGGAGGCCCTGGGGCTGCGCGACGGCCAGGTGCTGCACCTGCGCGCCCGCCAGGACACCCTGCCCGAGGTGCACTTCGACGACCTGGTGGACGGGGTGTCGCGCGGGATGGAGGAGCGCCCCGGCCGGTGGGGGCCGCGCAGCACCAAGCGGCTGCTGCACGGTGGCGCGCTGGCGACCGCCGGACTGGTCGGGCTCGCCCTCCTGCTGCCCGGTGACACCGCGGTGCGCGCGGTGGCCGCGGCGGTGCTCGGACTGCTGCTGCTGGCCGCCGGGGCGTCGTCGTCCCGGGCGGTCGGCGACGCCACCTCGGCGACCGCGCTCGGGTTGGCCGGGGTGCCGTTCTTCGCGCTGGCCGGATTCCTGCTGCCGGGCCCGCACGCGGGCGCGATGGCGGCGCTGCTGGCCGCGTCGGCGACCGCGGCGGGTGGCGCGGTGCTGGCGCTGGCGGCCACCGGGACCAGTCCGCACGCCTTCCTCGGTGCGCTGGTGGTCAGCGTGTTCGGCCTGGTCACGGCCGGGATCATGACGCTCACCGGGACGCTGGCGCAGGCCGTGGCGGCGAGTGCGGTGGTCGCGGTGCTGCTCGGGGTGTTCATCCCGAGCATGTCGTTCCGGCTGTCCGGGATGCGGATGCCGCCGCTGCCGACCAACGCCGAACAGCTCCAGGAGGGCATCGAGGCGCACAGCAGCGAACAGGTCCTGGAGCGCAGCAGGATCGCCGACCGCTACATGACGGCGCTGTACCTGGCCGTCGGCGTGACGTGCGCGGCGGGCATCGGCGGGCTGCTCACCGAACCGGACTGGGCGACGTACGCGATGGCCGGGGTGCTCAGCGCGTTGCTGCTGCTGCACGGCCGCGAGGTCGGCGGGGTGTGGCACCGGCTGTCCGTGGTGCTGCCGGGCGCGGTCGGGCTGGTGCTGCTGGTGCTCGTGCTGGCCGCGCGCCAGGACCTGCTGGGCCGGTTGCTGCTGATCACCGGCGTGGCGCTGGTGGGCGTGGTGCTCGTCGTCACCGGCTGGACCGTGCCCGGCAGGCGGCTGGTGCCGTACTGGGGCCGGATCGCCGACATCCTGCACGTGCTCCTGGCGGTCGCGCTGATCCCGTTGATGCTCCAGGTGATCGGCGTGTTCGCGGCCATCCGCGCGATCGCCGGCTGACGTCCCGACAGGAGTTCGCCATGCAGTCCAGACGTGATCAGGTCCAGGCGCACATGTTCGTCATGGGGCGGCTCTCCGCGGGCATGCTGCGCGCCGACCCGGACATCCCGGACACCCCGCAGCGCCGGACCACCCGGGGATTCGCCATCGGTCTGGTCGTCACCGTCCTCATCGGACTCGGGACGTTCCTGTTCGGACTGGTGATCCAGCCGGGGCAGGCTACGTCGTGGCGGGCCGACGGGTCGGTGGTGGTGGAGCGCGACACCGGGGCCCGCTGGCTGTACGTCGGCGGGGAACTGCACCCGGTGCTCAACCCGGCCTCGGCGAAGCTGGTCGCCGGGCAGCGGTTGGCGGTGCACGACGTGGCGTCCAGCTCGCTGGTCGGCGTGCCGCGCGGCGCCCCGGTCGGGATCCCCGGGGCGCCGGACGGGTTGCCCGCGGCGGGCGCGCTCAGCAGGGACGAGTGGCTGTCCTGCGCGGCGCCGTCGGACTCCGGCGGGCGGGACTTCGCGCTGCTGGTCGGCTCGACCGCCGGGGATCCGGTGACCGACCGGCAGGGCGTGCTGGTGTCCGGTCCGGACGGCTCGGTGTTCCTGGTGTGGGGCGGGCGGAAGTGGCGGCTGGACCCGGCCTCCGGCGGTCCCGCCGCGCTCGGCTACACCACCGCGGATCCGGTGCCGGTCCCGGTCGGGCTGCTCAACGCGCTGCCCACCGGACCGGACCTGGTGGCGCCCGACGTCCCGGGCCGGGGCAGGCCCGGACCGGTGCTGGCCGGGCAGCCGAGCACCGTGGGGCAGCTGTTCGTCGACGCCCGGCACCGGCCGTACCTGCTGGCGGACCGGGGTTTGGTGCCGTTGACCGACACCGTCGCCAAGCTGATCAGCGGCGATCCGAAGACCCAGGCCGCGGCGTACGGCGGGCAGGCGGTGCAGCCGCGCATGATCGGCGCCGGGGACATCACCGCGCACAGCGCGCCCACCGCGCTGCGCGGGCAGCTCACCCGCGGCGGCCTGTTCCCGACCAGCCCGCCGCAGCTGGTGTCCGCGGTGGGCAAGGGGGTCTGCGCGGTGACCGAGCCGGGGGCGGCGGTGTCCACCTCGGTCCGGATGGTCCCGGCCGCGGTGACCGCCGCGGCGCGTCCCGCCCTGCCCCGTCCCGGGGTGACGCCGTCCTGCTCGGCTCCCGGCAGGGTCGGCATCGAACCGGGCAGCGGTGCGCTGGTCGCGAGCGTGGCCACCGGCGGCGGGGCGGCGAACGCGCTGTTCCTGGTGGCCGACGACGGGGTGAAGTACCCGGTCGGCTCGGACGACGCGCTCGCCGCGCTCGGCTACACCGCCGACGAGGCGGTCCGGATGCCCGCGATGCTGGTCGACCAGCTGGCCACCGGGCCCGCGCTGGATCCGGCCGCCGCCGGACGACCGGTGCTGGAGCAACCACGCCTGGTACCCCCGCGCTGTTGAGAAGGTGTCCTGTCGAACTCGTTCTGGGTGGCGGTGCCGGTTCGCACAACGAGTTCAACAGAAAGAAAAGGGGCCCCCGTTCTGGGGCGTGGTGGAGTCGCGCGTACCGGTTCTAGTTTTGCTTGTGCCGGAAGGAAAAACCGACTCAGGGAGGACAGATGGCGGTCAGCGACGCCGGAATCACCATTCCGCCCGAAGTGGTCCAGCAGAAGGTGCAAAGCTTCCGCGACCACGTCCACAAGATGAACCAGGCGTGCCAGCGGGTCGAGGAGATCAAGAACGAGCTGGCGGGGGCGCAGAACTCCGAGTCGGGCAAGCTCTACCGCAAGAAGATGGAGGAGTGGATGGCGGCGTACAGCACGGTCGCCACCAAGTTCAACCAGACCATCAACGGGCTGGAAGCCACCAACACCCAGTTCAAGCAGGTCGAGGAGCTCAACACCGGGCTGGCCGGCCAGATGGACGCGACCCTCTGAAACCCGTTGTGACCGAGCAGGAAAGCGAGTAGCAGATGGCCCTCATCGACTGGACGCCCCGGATGGTCGACCAGAAGATCGAAGACCTGAGGAACCAGTACAACACGATGAACAACAACACCGACCAGCTGCAGAGCGAGATCAGCCAGCTCGCCCAGCAGTCCCGCGGTCAGTGGGCGCAGGACTGGAACGCCGCCTACAAGGTGATCGACCAGCAGCAGTCCAAGATGCACGCGGCCTTCCAGGGCGCCATCCAGAAGCTGCAGGAGATGAAGGAGAACCTGGTCCGCCAGGACCTGAACAACCAGATCGGCAGCTGATCCGGGACGGGTGCGGACAGCATGGCCGAGGACAGCGGTTCCGGCGGATCGGGTTCGGGGAAGATCAAGTTCTCCGACGAGGCCGCCCAGAACCTGCAGAACAAGGTGGAGCAGCTGCGCAGCGCGCTGGTCTCGAACCCGGACCTCACCGACATCCGGGACAAGATCCCGCAGGTCCTCCCGGGCTCGTCGCCGAACGCGCAGCAGCTCAGGGACAAGATCAAGCAGTTCCTGGACAGCGCGAGCCAGTCGCTCAGCGACATGACCGACACGAAGTTGGAGCACATCAAGGTCGGTATCGGGACCGTGGCCAAGCGGTTCCGCGACACCGACCAGGACAACGCCGACATAGCCGGAACCATCGGGCGCGATCTGGGGCTTTCCGGGTAGGCGGCGGACTTTCGCAGCGGTTCGAGCAGACCGGACCGGTGCAGCCCTCGGGTCGTCGTGGTCGGCGGGTGGGCCGCCGAGGAGAGGTGGGGTGGAGTCGTGTCCGGAGCGTGGGAACAGGCCGTCAACAGCGTCCTGCCGTCGGACCAACCCGTCCGCGACCGCGACGATCTGATCAAGATGCCGTGGGTGTCCGACACCGTCCTGAAGGTCGTGACGCCGGACGCGGACAACCAGTACGACCTGTCGAGCGTCGGTGCCGAGAACTGGGACGCCCAGAAGTGGGGGGTGGGTTACCTCCCGAACGGGAACGGCTTTCCCGTGCCGATCGTGTTCTTCGTCGGGGCGAAGATCAACTACGCGCTGCTGGACGCGTCCGAGGGCACCCTCGCGCAGCTGTACGGGGTCGGCCCGCAACTCGACCTGCTGCTGCAGAACGGCAACAACGGTGCCACCCACCTGCCGAGCTTCGACACCTTCGCGCAGACCATGCGGGGCGCCAAGCAGTTCCTCACCGAGCAGAGCCGGCAGGTCCAGGGCTGGGCCGACGAGATCGGCAGCGGCGAGCAGCTGGACGGCCAGGCGGCCAAGGCGCTCCAGCGCGCGGTGGAGAGCATCAGCCTGCGGCTCGACGAGTTCGGCAGGCTCATCGCCGACGAGCAGGGCCTGGCGCAACTCGCCCACGCCAGGGACCAGTTGCGCACCGAGATCCAGTCGCTGTCCACCAAGTTCAACGCCTGGTTCAACTCGCAGCTGGCCGCACCGGCCCGCGCCGTGCAGGCCGCGCTGGACAAGTACCTGTCGACCGACGTCGGCGGCCTCGACCTGTTCAACCTGGACGGTCCGCTGGGCAACGCCGGCATGGGCGGTGAGACGGGCGGGTTCACCGAGAACCTGGACGCCGAGGCGAAGAGCATGTGGATGGACAACTACGCGGTCATGCTGGACCGCGGCACGGACGGGGACTTCAACCAGGCCCAGTCCACGCTGTCCGGCACCACCGCGTTGATCCCCAAGAACCCGCAGATCGGACCCATCGACACCGGCGGTGCGGGCGCGTCGGGCGGCGACTACCAGCAGCAGTTCCAGGACCAGCAGCAACAGGCCCAGCAGCAGGCGCAGGAGCAGCAACAGCAGGCCCAGCAGCAAGCCCAGCAGCAACAGCAGCAAGCGCAGGAACAGCAGCAACAGGCCCAGGAGCAGGCGCAGCAACAGCAGCAGGAAGCCCAGCAGCAGGCCCAGGAACAGCAGCAGAACGCGCAGGAGCAGCAGCAGAACGCGCAGGAGCAGGCCCAGCAGCAACAGCAGGAAGCCCAGCAGAAGGCGCAGGAACAGCCGGGGCAGGACCAGCCGGGGCAGGACCAGACCGGGCAGCAGGAGCAGGCCCAGCGCAACGCCGCCGAGCAGCAGAAGAACGCCTCGGCGGCGCTGGCCGGGCTCCACGGATCCGGCCAGGACCAGCAGGGCCCGGACGCGTCCGCCCCGCCCCCGGGGGACGGGACCGGGCAGCAGCCGCCGCCCGGCGCGGGCCTGCTGCCCGGCGGTGGTGCGCCGCAGTGGAACCCCAGCCAGTTGTCGCCGGACTCGCTCAACCGGCTCCGCGGCGGGCCCGGCGGCGGCAGCGACGTCGTCGGGCCGGACGGCAAGCCCGCCACCTACCCCGACGGCACGCCGATCAACGCGCCCGAGGGCAGCCGGATCAACTCGGACGGGTCGATCACCAAACCCGACGGTTCGCTGCTGCTGGACCGCAACGGCAACCCGGTCAAGGTCGATCCCGGTTCGACCCTGCAGAACCCCGACCCGCACACCGGTGGCGGCTACCTGCCGCCGGTCCCCCGCAACCTGCTGC
The DNA here is from genome assembly GCF_025643595.1 of Saccharopolyspora rosea. Lineage (GTDB taxonomy): Bacteria > Actinomycetota > Actinomycetes > Mycobacteriales > Pseudonocardiaceae > Saccharopolyspora > Saccharopolyspora rosea. The sequence continues at coordinate 6,297,027 of NZ_CP102826.1, read as the reverse complement.
CGGACGCCCACCTGTCGGGCAACGGCAAGCTCACGGTCCCGCCGCCGACACCGGACGGCGTGCGCCGGTCCCCGGAGCTGGGCGCGGACATCGGCGACCCGACGCGGCGGTCGACGGTGAACTCCTCGGCGCTGGACGAGCAACTGCGCAGACCGGCGAACCCGATGACCGAGTCCGGCCCGCGCACGATGCGCGGTTCCGGCGGCAGCCAGTCGCCGATGATGCCGCCACCGCCGATGGGCGGCGGCGCCGGTGCCGGCCAGGAAAAGGAGCGGCAGCGCTCCACCTGGCTCGCCGAGGAGGAGGAGACCTGGAACCCCGGTGGCGGTGTCAGCACCGCCATCGGCCGATGGAGTTCGGAGGCGAGATGAACCACCACCTGCGGGAACAGCTCAGCCAGGTGCTCGACGAGGTCCAGCGCAAGCAGCAGGAGGTCTTCGCCGCGCAGGCCGACCTCCGTGAGCGCAGCGGGACCGCGAAGTCGAAGAACCGGATGCTGTCGGCCACCGTGGACGCCGACGGTCAGCTGTCCAATTTGGAGTTCCACGACGACCGCTACCGCACCATGCCGCGCGCCGAGCTGGCGGCGGCCATCGTGGACGTCGTGCGCCAGGCCCGCACCGACATGATGTCGCAGATCGAGGACGTGCTCGGCTCCCAGCTCGACGACGTCAACGCGCTGCGCGACCGGATGTACGAGGGGACGTCGATGGGCGAGTTCCTGGAACCGCTGCTGAAGATCCAGCGGAAGAACACCGAGCGGATGCGCCGGAGCTACCGCCATGGCTGACCGCATCGTCATCCCGGAAGACCTCGCGCAGCGCTTCGGGATGCTGCGCACCGCGGGCCGGATGGTCGAGAGCGCCCGGGACCGGTGGAACGCGCTCGACCCGAAACTGCTGACCGCGGCCGGCAACGACGACGAGACGTCGGAGGCCATCAAGAAGCAGGCCAAGGACGTCAACCCGGCCATCTCCGAGCTGCTCGACTCGCTGACCCAGGTCCTCACCGTCTCCGGGGACCACGGGCAGCAGGTGTCCAACGCCTTCGAGCACGTAGAAGAGGACAACGCCGACCAGGCCAAGAACATGTGAGTGCGTGGCAAGCGGCGTGAGCCGCTTTCCCTTTCGGTGAGCGGTCTCGCAACCGGCACCGCCGCTGAGGTTCCGCTACTGGCACCACCACGCAAAACGAGTGAAAAACCAAGCAGAGGTTCGCGCGGATTCGGGGAGGAGGGCGCGCGGATGGACTTCCAGATCGACCCGAAGTACGCCGACGCCTTCGCCGGTCTGACCGGGTCGCGCTGGCCCGAACCGGACGAGAACGCGCTGCGCGATCTCAGCCGCGAGTACAACGCGCTGGCCGGGGAGTTCAGCTCCATCGCCGACGAGCTGGCCACGTTCGTCCAGGCCGTCACCAACTCCGACTACCAGGGCGAGGCGGCGCAGGCGTTCGTCGAGTACGCCCGGCAGTTCATCACCCCGCAGTCCGGGCAGGGCGGCGACGCGAGTGCGGGGCAGTCGCAGGATCTGCCCGACACCGACAAGCCGCCGGGCAGCGGCCCGACCAGCCCGCGCCTGGCCGACGGCAACTCGCCGCTGGGTCAGGGCGCCCACGCCGCGGACCAGATGAGCAGGTTCCTCTGGAAGACGGCGGCCGACGTCGAGTACATGAAGATGCAGGCCATCGGCCAGCTGATCATCATGTTCATCGAGATCGCCATCGCGATCGCGATGGTGGTGCCCACCTTCGGCGCCTCGCTGCTGAACATCACGGCGATCCGCATCACCACCGCGGGCATCCTGCGGCTGGCCCTGCAACTGACCATCGCCACCATCATCTCGCTGGCGATGGAGCTGATCTTCGGTGCCGCGCTGGACGCGATCATCCAGAAGGTGCAGCTGGACTGGGGTGTGCGGGCGGTCAAGGACCCGGAGCTGACCACCTCGGCGTTGCAGAGCGCGGCGGTCTCCGGCGCCCTCGGCGGGCTGGCCTGGATGGGCGCCTCGGCGCTGGGCAACGTCGTCGCGAAGATGTTCTCCAAGCTGTTCGCCGGTCGGCTCGCCTTCCTGGGCACCGGGGCCCTGGGCCGCTCGCTGATGGACTTCGGCCAGCACGCCTCCGCCGCGGTGCGCGGGATCTTCCCGAGCAGCACGCGGGGACTCGGCGAGGCGCTGGGCAGTGCCACCAACCGGTTCGCCACGTACTTCCGCACCGGCTTCGGCGGCGAGTTCGCGCGCACCATGAAGGGCATCGGGCCCGGCGCGCTCGGCAGGCTCACCGCGAGTCCCGCGCTCAAGTTCGGCGAGCTGATGTCGGACGCGTTCGTCAAGCACCTCGGCGCCGGTTTCGCCCGCGAGTTCGGCGAGAACGCCGCCGAGGCCGAGGCGCGCAATGCCGCGCGGGAGTTCTCCGGCACGCTCACCCGCGACATCGGCAAGACCGACCTGCGGACGTTGCAGGACAACCTGGCCGGGGCGCTGGGCAAGTACCGGGGCGCCATCGGCTCGGAGACCTTCGACGCGCTCACCAAGCACTACCCGGCGACGCTGAAGGACGTCGGGGAGCGGTTCGGCAAGGACACCTGGCAGCGGGCCACCGTCGCCGCCATCGGCGGTTCGCCCGCCTGGGGCGTGCAGGGGTACCTCAGCGAGGGCTTCGGCAACATGTTCTTCGGGCCCGAGCACGAGTGGAAGGCGGACTGGTACAGCTTCACCGGCGGCGCGGCGATGGGCGTCGCCGAGCGGATGGGCGAGCACTTCGTCAGCGAACCGATCTCCGAGAAGCTGCACGAACAGCTGGCCCACATCCAGCAGAAATTGCAGATCAACGTGTTCTCCAAGCCGGTCGGGGTCTTCCCGCCCGACCCGGGAACCGGTTCGGACGCCGTCCCCGAGCCCCCGGCGGCCCAGGACGTGAGCACCGAGAGCGACTCGCCGGTTCCCGACGACCTGCCGGATCCGCTGGACTGGGACGCCGACTCGACCGCCGACGACACCCCGCTGCCGGGTGCGGTGCCGAACCCGGTCGCGCCGCCGACCCCCACCACCCCGACGGCGCCCGCGCCGGTACCGACCTCCACCGCGACCGCACCGCCGGGCGGCCACGGCCGCGGCACCAGCGCCGCGCCGCCACCGAGCACCGGCACCCGCCCGCCGCAGGACCCCGCACCGCGCCCGACCGAATCGAGCAGCCCGCCGCCGGACGACGAGCACCCGACCGCGCAGTCCGCCCCGCCGAGCGAACCGGCCCCGCTGCCGACCAGCAGCGGACCGTCCACTCAGGACCACCACGCCGAGCCGGTCCCGGCGGCCGAGCACCGGTCGGTGCCCACCGAGTCGGTGCGGCATCCACCGGCGCCGGCCACCGATCAGCCGCGCGACGCCGACCACCCGCCGCAGGTGTCCGAACAGGACGGTCACACCCGCACCGGTCCGGAGCACCACGACCCGACCTCGTCGGTCACCGACGAGCAGTGGGCCGGGCTCGGGCTGCGCCCGGAGCACCGGTCCTGGTTCACCGGTCTGGTCCGGCACGTCGACGCCGCGCAGGCCACCGGGTTCGTGGAGTTCCTGCACCACCGGGGCACCCCGGTGGCGGCGCTGACCGCCCCGCACGGGCGGGAGCTGGTCGCGGCCTGGCAACTCCGGCTGTCCCCGGACGACCTGGCGCACCTCCGGCAGCACGACCCCAGCCGGGTGCTGGGCCACGCGGAACTGGCCGCGCGGCTGGACCTCGACGTCGTCGACCGGCAGTTCCTGCCCGGGCACGTGCGCGCCTTCGACCCGGCGTCGGTGTCGGAAGCGCTGCACCACGTCGCCGAGCGCACCGGGGTGGACCAGCGCAGGCTCTGGCAGATCGCGTTGCGCGCCGGGGTGCACCCCGACTTCCTGGCGCTGACCCCGGACGCGGTCCGGCCGCAGGGCCGCACCGGGCAGGCGGAACTGGCCGAAGCCGCCCAGCTGGTGCTCGTCGAGCTCGGCGACCTGGCCGGTTCCGCGTCCGAACTGGGCGAGCGGTTCCCGACGGGCATCCCGTTCGGCGAGCCCGCTCGGCTGGCGGAACTGCTCGGCGTCGACCGGCGGCGGCTCGACCCGGCGCGGTTCCGGCCCGCGGACGTGCTGGACGTGGCGCGGACCGCGGGGGTCCGGCTCGGATCCGAGCGGATGGCGGCGCTGTTCGACTGGTTCGAGCAGCTCGGCCGGGTGCCCACCGAACTCGGCCGGATCGCCGGCGAAACCGGCGTCGCCCCGACCGAGCTGTGGCACTTCTCCCGCGTACTCGGGGTGCCGCCGGAAGGGCTGCGCTCCGTCGCGGGCGAGCTGCGCGGACGCGAGGCCGGGCAGCTGCTCGCCGAACTCGACGCGCACGGGGTGCGCCCGGCGGACGTGCCCGGGCTCTTCGACGGGTTGCGCGACGCCGGGATCGAGTCGCACCGGTGGCGGGACTTCGCCGACCACGTGCGGGAACACGGCGTGGCGCGGATCGAGCAGGCCGCCCGCGACTGGCTCGACGCGCGCACCCGCACCGAGCAGGAGTGGTCCGACCAGGACACCCGGATGCACGTCGCGGTGCGGCTGGGCCTGGACCCGCACGCCCTCGACCTGCTCGACGCCGACGTGCTGAGCGGACGGGCACCGAGCGGCACCCGCTTCCGGCACGCGGTGCTGGCCGAACAGGTCCGCGCCGGCCTGGCCGAACACGACCTGCGCCCCGAGGACGTCGCCGCGTTCCACGGCTACGCGCGGCGGTTGACCCGCGCCGACCTGGCTGCCTTCCGTACCTACCTCGACGAGCACGGGCTCGGCGTGGCGGGCGCGCGGGCCGGCAACCGGCTGCGGCACGCCTACCGCGACGCGCGGTCCGGCCGGGTCGGCGACATCCTGGTGCGCCCCGAGCGGCACCGGCTCGGCCCGCTGTTCGCCGCCTGGCGGGTCGGTGCCCGGCCGGGCCAGCTCAAATCCCGCGACCTGCGCCGGATGGCCGAGCACATCGACCGCACCCGGGCCGACCGCGCCGCGATCGACCGGCTGCGCGAGTTCGCCCTCCGGTGGCGCGCGGGCGGCGTGCCGGAGGAGTACTGGCGGGCCGCCGAGCGCTGGGGCGTCGAGCCCGGCTCCGCGGCCCAACGGCTGGAGGCGGACGTGCCCGCGAACCTCCGGTTCGGCTGGCTCGGCGAGGTGCCACCGGGCCGTCGGGAGCGGACCCGGGTCACCGAGCAGACCCTGGCCCGCTGGGAGCGGATCACCGGGGTGCGGCGGACCGACCTGGTCCACTTCGGACGGATCCCCGAACTCGGGCCGGGTGAGCTGGCCAGTTTCCGCCGGTACCGGGACGCGCACCGGCTGCGCTCGGGCAGCGGGGCGGTCCGGCGGTGGTGGCGGCACCTGGAAGCCGACGCCCGCAGCAGCGCGACGGTGCAGTGGCTGCACGGCCACCCGGAGTTCGCCGAACTGCGCGCCCGGCCGTGGTTCGAGGCCGAGCACGCCGCCGCGCGGCTGCGCGACCTCGCCGAGAACCACGGGCTGGACACCCACCGCCTCGCGCAGCTGGCCACGGCGCTGGACCGCGTGCCGGACGAGATCCCGGACCTCGCCCGGCACGCCGAGCTGCCCGCGGACGCGGTGCTGGCGGCCGCGGCGGAACTCGGCGTCGACCCCGACCCGTTGACCGCGGTGTTCGGCGACCGGCTCCGGACCTCGAAGTCCCTCGACGAACTGCGCGACCTCGCCACCGCGCGCGGGCTGCGGACGGCTGGCGACTGGGCTCGGGAAGCCGCCCGGACGTCCCAGCAACCGCCCGGTTCACGGGAACCCAGGATCAACGGCGCGCTGCCCGAGTACCGGGAGACCCCGGCCGACGGCGAGCGGACGCTCGACGCGGGAACGCACGCCCCGGAACCGGCCGAGCGGTGGCGGGTCCCGGACGCGGCGCGGGGGATCGCGGCGCGAGTCGGTGCGCGCGACCCCGAGCACCTCCGCCCGCTGTTCCCCGCGTTGCGCGACGTCGAGCGGTTGCGGCGGCTCGCCGACTCCCCGGAATCCGCGTCCCGCCAGGACATCCGGTCGGTCGCCACCGAACTCCACCGGTCCTTCCGCACCGGGCGCCAGGAGCTGCGGTGGGCCATGCGGCGGACCGCCGGGGTGGCGCAGCTGCCCGAGGCGCACCGCCGCCGGTTGCTGGCGCTGGCCGAGGTGGCGGGCCGCGCCGGCCGGTCCGCGCTGGAGGGCGTGCTGGCCGGACTGCGGGAGCTGGGCACCTCGGACGTGCCCGCGCTGCCGCGAGCGGGCCTCGACCGGCTGGTCCGGGACCTCGACGACCTGCTCCGGCTGCACCGCCTCGAAGAACGACTGCGCGGCATCGGCAGCGACCCCGCGCCCACCGCCCGGTTGCGCCGGCACGGCGCGGACATCCGCGCGGTCGCCGACGCGCTCGGGGAGCGGGTGGCCCGCGACGTCGACGACATCGCCACGCTGCTGGGCTTCGACACCAGGGCCCAGCGCGAGCGGCTGTTCGAGTTCCTGCGGCACCTCGACGAGTTGAGCCCGAGCCCGCAGGCCCGCGCGGCGCTGGGCTGGCTGTCGTCGCTCGGACCGGACCGGCTGCGCAGCCTGCGCGGCGCGAGCAACCCGCAGGCCGACGCCCTGGACCTGATCGCCTCCGGGACGTTGCGCGCGGAAACCCCGGAAAGCCCGGCGGCGTTCCGGCGCGTGCTGACCCGGATCGCCTCCGACCTGGTGCACCACCAGGGCGGCCCGGTGCGCGCCGACGACGTCCGCGCGGCGCTGCGCAGCGACCTGGCCGCGCTCACCAGGCTCGCCGACGGACTCGGGCTGGTGCCGCACGACGGCGCCCTGCTGCGCTACGCGCTGCGCGTCGGCCGGGTCCCGGTCGAGCTGCGCGACATCGCCGATCGGTACGGAATCCCGCCCGGGCAGGCGGGTTTCCTGGTCGGCATCGCCACCGGGTTCGAGCTGCGCGACCCCGGCCTGCTGGACGTCTTCGGCACCCGGCTGCGGGTCGCGGGTGAGCACGCGGGCGCGACCGAACCGCAGCGGGCCTGGGCGCTGCTGGCGGACTGGCGCGCCGACCTGGAGGTCCAGCTGGAGGCGTTCGGCCTGCTCGGCGCCGGGACGACGCCGCGCGAGCGGTTCGGTCCGCTGCTCGAACTCGCCGCGCACGGGGTCCGGTTCGACGAGCTCGACGCCTTCCAGCAGTTCCGCAAGCACCGCCCGGACCGGCCGCTGGCCGACCAGGTGCAGTCGTGGCGGCTCGCGCAGCGCAGGGCCGCGGGCGAGCAGATCGGGTCCCGCGACCTCGACGAGCTGTTGGGCGTCGAACCGCGGACCGGGCCGTTCCGCTCGCTGGGCGAGCTGCTGGGCCCCCCGCGGCACGGCGAGATCCGCGACCTGGCCGAGCGGCTCGCCGTCGAACCGCGACGGCTCGCGCAGCTCGTGGAACTGCCCGGGTTCGACCCGCACGCGCTGCTGGCGCACGCCGACGCGCACGGCTTCGACGCCGAACGCCGCTGGGCGCTGACCGAGTTCGGCCCCGCGAACGGCCTGACCAGCACCGAAGCCCTCGCCCGGTTCGCCGCCGCGGAGCGCGCCGGAACCCTGTTCACCCCCGAAGCCGTGCAGCGGCTGATCGAGGTCGGGCAGCGGATGCTGCCGAAGCGGGACCCGCTCGACGACGACGGCTGGCTGCACCACGACGAGGAAGTCCTGGCAGGTCTCGAACGCGGCGAGCCCGGCGCGGCGCTGTCCGACCGCGGCGCCACCCACCGGGACACGTCGTGGATGCGACCGGACGACCCGCTGTCCCCGGACGACTGGCGCCGGTTCCGCGACCGGGCGCCGGTGACCCGGGTGCGGACGACCCGCTACGCGGTCAACCGGGCCGTCACCGGACTCGACCGGATGCGCCCGGCCAACCGCATCGACGGGCCGATCAGCTACGACTTCCGCCGCATCGAGGTGAACGGGCGGTACGTCCAGGAGTACACGCACGTCGTGCACCTGGTCCACGAGGGCGATCCGGCGCTGCGGGACGTGCACCTGCGGCTGGCGCGCGACGGGGTGCGCCGCGCGGTCGACGCGATCTACAACGGCGGCCACCGGACGATCAGCGGCGACCAGTTCCACGTGAACGTCGAGTTCACCGACGACCCGGCCCGGGCGCACGCCGCGGTCACCGTCTCCACCCGGCCCACCGACCAGCGCAACTGGCACATCCGCGACCTGGCGAGGGGGCGCCGCCCGGCGCACGAAATCGGCCACTGGCTGGGACTCGTCGACGAGTACCCGGGCGGTCGGCTCGGGGACTCCGCCTTCTCCCGGACGGCGGGCCCCGGCGGACGCCTGGCGGGCGGCGTGCGCGGACGGGTCCACCAGGACGGCAGCGTGATGGGCGCTCGGCCGTCCGACCCCGGTTCCGGCCTGCGCCCGCGGCACCTGGTGCAGATCGAACGCGTCGCCCGGCTCTCCGGTGCCCTGCAAGGACTTCCCGGTGACCGGTTGATCGAGGTCGAACCGGGGCGCGGCCAGTCGGCCCCGCGCCTCGTGCGGCACCTGGCGACGAACCTGTTCCGCCGCGACCGCGCGGCGACGCCCGACGCCCCCGAGGCGTTCGAACTGCCGCCGCTGGACATCGGGAACCGCGACTTCGAGTCGGTGCTCACCGAGTACGACGGGCTGCCGCTCGACGACGAGGACCCGCGCCCGATCGAACTGGAAATGGACGGCGCGATCAGCCGCACCGCGTCCCTGCTGCCTTCGAGCGGCATCTGGGACGGCACGCCCCGGGCGTTCGGCCGCGACCACGGATTCCCGCTCGCCGACCTCCTCGTGGCGCGGCTGGCCGAGTCCGGGGGACCCGACCTGGGCGAGCGCGGCGCGGCCGGCCGGGCGGTGCGCGACCAGCTCAACGAGATCATCGCGCGCAAGAACGAGATCGGACTGCTCCAGGCGCTCTCCCACGGCATCGGGCTGCGGGTGCCGCACGGCGACGGCCACCGGAACCTGCACCTGCGGTTGACCTCCCGCCGGATCCGCAAGCTGTTCCTCACCGACGCCGCCGCGGCGGCGGCGCTGCCGACGCAGCGGTCCAAGCAGGAAACCGCGCCCCGCACCGTCACGTCCACCACGCGGACCCGCCGGGGACCGGCTACGAGCGTGATGGGCGGTGTGCTGCACGCCGGATACCAGGCCGCGAGCCTGGCCACGCTCAACCTGCTGGGCCTGGTCGGGTTCGGCGTGGGCGGGGCCCGCGCCGACACGACGGGCAACCGGTTCCTCAAGGTCAGCGTCGAGCACAACGCCAAGCACACCAAGTCCCCGCGCGTGTTCGCGGTGGACTTCGACCTGACCTGGGGGCTGGGCCGCGAGCGCGGGGGCGATGTCGCGCTCGGCAGACCGGTCCGCCTCGTCTACCCGGAGTCCGCGCTGAACTCACCGGACGCGGTGGGACCCCAGGTTCGCGGGCGCCGGCCCGTGCGGATGCCCGCCGAGCTGTTCCACCTCGTGGCGGGCGTGGAGACGTTCGCGGTGGGACGACTGCACGGGGAGGCGCTGTCCCGGCTGCCCGAGTCGGTCAGCCCCGAGATGCGGGCGAACGTCGCCTACACCATCAGCCAGGCCCGGCTGGAGGAAGGCTCGATCGAGGGCCTGGTGCAGGGCAACACCATCAAGCACACCCGCACCGACCCCCGCTCGCGGCACCGCTGGTTCTCGCTGTCCCACACGCGGCCCGAAGAGCTGAAGGTGCGCCACGCCAGTCTGCTGCGCGGCTACCAGCGGATCGGCGCACCGCGCACCGACGTGTCCACGACGGACACCTCCCGGCTGGTGTCGGAGAACCAGTGGAGCAAGGCGGTCGGAACCTCCGCGCAGCTCAAGATCCGCTTCCGGGGCCTGGTCGACACCGGGGAGTCGGGCCTGGACACCGCGGTCCAGATCGGTCCCGTCGTCGAGCCGGTGAACCTGGGCAGCTCGCACGGGATCGAGACCGGTTTCGGCGAGTCCGGCACGAACAAGGACAAGTCCGGCGAGTCCGAGGGCGCGTTGCTCTACCGGCTCGACGTCAGCCAGCGGGTGACCGGCTACCACCGGCCGGAGCGCGTGAGCGAGTCCCGGGCGATCGAGGCGTTCCACACCGACGGCGCGGTGTACGTGCTGGTGCGGCGGGAGGACGTCGCGGAGTTCGAGCAGGTGCTGGACCGGGCGCTGGAGGAAGCGGGCGACGACGTCGGCGACACCCGCCCCCGCCCCGTCCTGCCGGAGCGGGCGGCGCGCAACGAGGACGCGCGCTCGGTGCCCTCGCCGGCGAACCTGCTGGACGTGGTGGACGGCGCGCAGCAGCTCGTCCAGCGCAGGCGGGTCCCCGGGTCGGAGCGCATCGCCGAGCGCGCGCTGGCGGAGATCAGGCAGCGGCTGCGCCACGACGGCGTCGACCTCGACCGCGTCGACTGGTCCGAAGTGGACGAACAGCTGCGCGCCCTGGACCCGCCGAAGCTGCTGGAGAACCTGGAGGCCATCACCCGCCACGGCGGCCACACCGTCCGCGTGGCGGCGGGGCCGCGGTGGTACGAGTTCACCGTCTCCGGCGACTTCGGCGGCGTCGTGCCGGGTTCGCACGTCCGGCTGCGCAACGACGCCACCTTCAGCTACACCCGCACCAGCGGGTGGGACTGGTCGGGCTCCACCGTCGGCACGGCGGGCGCGGGCACCTCCCCGGCGACGCTGTACCTGCGCACCGCGCTGCGCCCGGACGGGCAGGGCAGCCGCTCCTACCTGGGCTTCACCGCGGGTCTGCAGGCCCGCTGGGAGCGCGGTCGCGCCGAACGGGTCGGTGGCAGCGGCGAGACCGGTTACCGGCAGCGGTTCACCGCGCCCGCCGACCAGTTCCGCCGCGAGCTGCGGCTGAGCCTGGAGGTCACCGACCACGGCCGCACCGGCGGCCTGCGGGAGTCCGTGCAGGCGGCGTTCCAGCACCAGGCGGAGCCGTTCGCCGGGCGGCCGCAGCGCGTCGACGCCGAAGTCGAGTACCGGCTGCCGCGGGCGCTGACCGAGATCGGCGACGGGAGGTGGCGCCCCGGCCGGATCGTGCCGCGGGACGAGCACGACGGGCCGCTCGGGGAGCCCGTGGACATGCGGCGGGCGTTCGCCCTCGCGCTGCCCGACCTCGTCGCGGCGGACGCGGTCCACCGGCCGCGCGTCGGAGCCCGCGGCCGGTGGGGCCGCGTCCAGGACGCCTGGGACCGGTTCACCGACCTGTTCCGCTTCCCCGCCGACGCCGCACCCCGGGAACCCGCGCGCGAACAACCGCTGGTCACCGTCCTCGACGCGGCGTTGCGGGATGCGCAGGGCAGGGCCGCGCAGGGCACCAAGTACGGCGGGCGGACCACGTTCCGGGCCGCGCTCGACCCGGACTGGTTCCGCGCGAACCTGGCGGGCGCGTTCCGCGAGCCGCGGGTCCTGGAGGGCACGAAGGCGGGCTGGATCTTCGATCGCGTGCAGCGCGCCGGGATCCAGCTGGAGGTGCACAACGAACGGTTCCTCCACGAGGGACCGACCATCCAGCTCGACCTGATCGACTCCGTCGGCACGTCGGTGGCCGACGGGCCGGTCCGCAGCCAGGGCGTGGACGGCGCGCTCAACTTCCTCTACGGCGCGGGCACCGTCGGCCCGACGCTCGGCTACCAGAGCGCGTCGAGCGAGCAGGCGTCCCGGTCCGGGTCCAACAAGCGCACCGCCGTCCGGCAGCAGGTCCCGACCCGCCTCTACACCGGCGACCTGGTGGTCCGGCTGCGCGCCGACGCGTGGCAGAACCTGTTCGGCCAGCCCAACGTGCACTGGAGCTGGCCCGCCTACCCGAAGGGCGTCAGCACGGACGTCGTCGAGCTGGTGATCCCGAACGGCGTGCTCTACGGCAAGCCGCGCGAGCCCGAGCCCGGCCCGAGCACGCCGCTGCCCGCGGCTCACCCGCTGGTGCGCGACACCGGTTCCGGGACCGACCACGACGTCGTGGTGACCGACTTCGAACTGGACCGGCAGCAGGACGCGGCGCGCGAGCGGCACCCCGAACCCGACGGGCAGCGGGACGCGGCTCCCGCGCGGCGCCCGAAGCTGTCCGAGCTCGCCGCCGCCGCGCTCGCGGACGCGGAGGCGGCGCCGTCCGAGGGCAGGCGCGCCAAGAGCAAGCTCTTCCCCGGCTGGCGGCCGGCCCGCGACCGGAACACCCCGGCACCCCTGGTCGACGCCCAGCGGGTGCTCGCCGAGCTGGACACCGAGGCGGGCTGGCAGGAACTCGTCGACGGCGGGTTCACCCGCACCTTCGGCCGTTCGGCGTGGTTCGGCACCAGCACGTACGAGTTCCAGGCGAAGTTGCGGCCCACCGGGGACGGCGAGGTCGTCGGTGGGCCGCCGCGCCGCCGCGGCGCGTCGTCCGAGGTCGAGTCGACCGCGGGCGAGGAGATCGCGACGGCCCGCAAGTTCAAGTTCAGCGCCGCGCTCAACGTCGGGCCGTTGTTCGCGGGGCAGAGCCCGGACACCTCGCTGGGGACGCCCGGCGTCCCGCCGCCGCGCTACGACCGGACCTACCAGGCGGTCAACCACCGGACGGACAACAGCGGCTACGTGCAGACCCGCACCCGCACCGACGACCGCGTCGACGTGCGGGTGCCGGTCGAGGTCGAGTTCACCGTGCGGAAGGTCAAGAAGCCGCCGCTGCTGCTGTCGACGCTCTCCGACGGCCTGCTGGGGGCCTCGACCTACCGCAACACCGACCGGCGGGAACTGGAGATCCGCGGCGTGCCCCGGCGGGTCACCGGCCGCGTCACGCTGAACGCGCTGGCCGACGCCGTGCGCGGGCGGCACTACGGCACGCAGGCCGATCCGCGCGCGAACCCGGACGACCCCGCGTGGCGGGAGCGGGCGGAGCGGGTCACCGAAGCGGCGCGCGAGGCCCGCTCGTTCCGGATCGCCAAGGAGTTCTTCCCCCGCGAGGGCGATGCGCCGCGCGACGTCGAGACGATGCTCGACCGCATCGTCGACGCGGTCGCGGAGTCCCGGCCCGCCGCCGGGCGGTTCGCACCGGTGGAGCCGCACCGCGTGCGGCGCCTGCTCGGGCGCGGGACGCCGGAGCGGCTCCGGCTGCGGGCGGCGGTGTCCGCCCTGGTCCAGTCGAGCGCCGAGCACGGGACGCTCGGCGGGGACGACACCACCCTGGTCTTCCGGATCGCCGACCGCACCCGGTCGATCAGCTACCGCGTCCGGCTGCGGCGGGTGCTGGCCGACCCGAGCCCCGTCCAGTCGTGGCGGTCGGCCACCGTCGAGGACAAGTGGGGCGAACGCCGGACGGAGGCCGAACTCCAGCTCGCCGACACCTCCTTCACCGCGGGCCTGGCTCCCGAGACCTGGCAGAGCCCCGCCTACGTGGGCCCGGTGGAAGGGGGCCTGACCAGGGGGACCGGCACCGCGTCCGGGTCCCGGCTGACCACTCGCCTGGAGGGCAAGACCAAGACCCGCGGCGACAACTGGAACCGGTTCCTCGCCGACTCCGCGTTCCTGGTCGACGTGGACAGCGCGAAGTGGCCGTCCGGCGGCAGCTGGGGCAGCGCCCACCGGAGCGCGGTGCGCGGTCCGACGGTGCTGTTCGACGTCCGGGAATCGGAGGCGGCGGCGTTCCGGCGGGGCCCGGACGACACGGCGGGCCCGGACGACCTCCCGACGGCGCTCCGCAGGCGGGTGCGGTCCCGGCTGGACGACGCGGAACCCGCCGTCCAGGCCGCTCCCGAGGAGGACAGGGCGGGTCCGGCGTGGGACGCCGTGGCCGCCCGGCTGGGCGTGCGGTCCGACTCGCTGGCTCCGCTGGCCGGCGACGCGCCGCTGGAGCAGGCCGTCCGGCTCCGGCTGGACCGCGGCGAGGACGAGGTCACCGCCTGGGCGGCGGAGATCCGCAGGCGGTTGGCCCCGTTCGGCCTGCGGCCCGAGGACGTCGGCGCGCTCGCGGCGCTCCCGCCGCTGGCGGAGCTGGCCGAGCGGCTGCCCGAGTTCGGCCTGCGGCCCGAACACCTGGGCTGGCTGGTCGATGCGCTGCCGTCGCCGACCGCCGATGACCTGCGGGACTTCGGCGCGTACCTCGGCGGCCACCGCACCACCGGGACGAGCCGCCGCGGGGGCCTCGACCTGGTGGCCGGGTGGCGCTGGGGCGTGCCCGCGGACCAGGTGCGCGAGCTCGGCGGCTGGCAGCCGGGCAGGCTGGCCGAGGTGGTCGGGCTGGCCGAGCGGACCGGGCTGGACTTCGCCGAGCTGCGCCCGCTGGTGCAGGTCCGCGACGTTGCACCGGCCCGCGGGTGGGATCCGACCGACCTGGACCTCGACGTGCTGGCGCAGGACCTCCCGGCGGTGGCCGAGCGGTTCGACCTCGCCGAGGACGTGCTGCTGCAACTGTCCGTCCACACCGGACTCCAGCCCAGCGTGGTGGCGCTGTTCCTGGACTCGGTCGGCGACCGGACGGGCCCGGACGAGGCGTTCGCCGGGCTGGAGTCCGAGGTCCGGGGATGGTTGGACGCCCTGCCCGCGGACGTCGCCGCACGCGTGCTGGCGCGGGGCGTGCCGTTCGGGCAGCGGGCCCGGACGCCCCGCGGGCGCGTCGACCTGGAGCACCTGTTCGGGCTGGCGCGGGGCGAGGCGGAGCAGCTGGAACCGTGGTTCCGGCCGGAGGTGGCGATCGACGTCGCGCGGGACCTCGACGTCCCGCCGCACCTGGTCGGACCGCGACTGCTGCCCTGGTTGCGGCACGAGGGGATCCGGGACCTGGAGCGGATCGGCGGGACCACCGAACACGTGCTGCGGGACGTCGTCCGGCACGACCTCCGGCCGGAGCAGGTCCTGGCGGCGCTGGGCGAGCAGGCCGACCGCACCTACGGGGAGTTCGTCGAGGACTTCGCCCGCAGCATCCAGCGGTTCGCCGGGCCGTTCGGGCACGGCGGCGAGCGGATCCGGCGGGCCGACGTCGCGCGGCTGGTCGGACTGCTGGCCCGCAGCGGGCTGCCCGCCCGCACGTGGCGCGGATTCGTGCAGCGGTTCCGGGCCGGGAATCCGGGCGCCGACGCGTTCTCCGCCCTGGTCGAACGGCTCGGCCGCTGGGCGGATCCGCGGCAGCAGCAGGAGGCCGCCCGGCGCCTGGGCGTCGTGCTGGCCCGGGGCCGCGCGGTGGTCCCTCCGCGGGTCGACGAACTCCTGCAGGAGCGGCCGGTCGCGGACCTCGTGCAGCGGCGGGTCCTCGCCGCCTTCGCCGGCGAGCGCTTTCCGTTCCAGGCGGTTCCGGCGGTGCGGCTCGCGGTGGCGATGCGGTTCGGCATCGAACCGCACGCGCTGGACACGGTCACCTGCCCGGCCTACGGGCGGATCGACGAGCACGCGGACGCGACCCTGGTCGACCAGCTGGTGGAGCGCATCACCGCGACCCTGCACCGGTTCGGGATGCAGCCGCGGGACCTGCCCGCGTTCGCCCGCCACGGCGTGCCGGTGGAGCCGGAGCAGCTCGCCGGGTTCCGCGACTTCCTGCGGCGGTACGGGCTGACCCCGCAGCAGGCCGCGTCGATGCGGCTGCACCACGCGGCGCGCTTCGCGCGCTGGGTCGACTCGGCGGGCTCGGCCGAACTGGCGGACGTGCTCGCGAACGTCGAGGTCATCCCCGAGGACGGGGAACCCGTCGACTCGCCCGAGCAGCTGCGGGAGCAGCTGGCGCTGTCCCCGCCGGAACTCGCCCGCTTCCTGGACGACGTGGACGAGGCCGGGCTGTCCCGGCACCTGCCGAGGCACTCCTGGCAGCACCCCGACGACCACGCACTGGAGCCGTGGGTCGCGGCCTGGCGGGACCCGTCGGCGGCGCCCTGGCTCGACCAGCTGCCCGAAGCACCCCCGGACGGCGGCGACCGGGACCCGTTCGGGTTGGGGGAGCCGGTGCAGGTCGGCGGGGCACCGGTCGGCACCGGCCGCGGGGCGAATCCGCCGGTGGATCGGGATCCGTTCGGGCTGGCTGAGCCGGCCGAGGTCGACGGAGCATCGTTGAGCACCGCCGACTCCGCGCCGGACGCCCGCGAAGAACTCGCCCGGCGGCTCGACGTGGCGCCGGAGGTCGTCGACCTGCTCGGCGAGCCCGCGACCGCGGCGGAGCTCGACCACCGGGAGCGGGAGATCCGCGCGGTGCTGGCGGAGCACTCGATGCGCCCCGGCGACCTCGCGGCCTTCCAGCACCACGTCGACCGGGTCGACGCCGCCGTGCTGCGCGACTTCACCGCCTACCTCGCCCGGCACGGGCTGACCGTCGCCGGTGCGCGCTCCGGCCGAGCCGGACATCTGGTGCAGGGCCTGCGACGGCTGCGGTTGCCGGCGCGCCCGGGGCACGTCCTCGTCCGCCCGCGCCGCCACCGGCTGGAACCGCTGGTCGCCAGCTGGCGGCTCGGGCTGCCGCCGGGCTCGCACGGCACCGAGCACCTGGTGCGGATGTCGCGCACCGCCACCCGGCTCGGACTGCGCGCCGACGAGATCACCGAGTTCGCCCGGACGGTGCCGGAGGACCTGCCGCGCGCCGCGTGGAACGCCGCGCAGCGCTGGGCGCTGCACCCCCAGGACGTCGTCGTGGCGTGGGACCTCGCGCGGCACAACGGCATCGTCGACGCGCGGGTCCTCGCCGCCGCGAGGCGGTACGGCATCGACCGGCTCCCGCGCACCCGGCTGGCCGAAGCCCTGGCGCTCAGCGACGCCACCGGACTGCCGCCCGACGCGGCGCTCACCCGGCAGCGCGACGACGACGAACCCGCCGTCCAGGCCGCCCCACCGGAGGAGGACGGCGCGTCGGCGGTCGCCGAGGTGGCGGCGGGCCTGGACGTCCAACCGGCGGACCTCGACCTGCTGGCCGCGGATCCCGCCGTCGCCGAGGCGGTGGCCGACCGGGTGCGGCGCGGCCAGCACGAGGCCGCCGCCCTGCGCGCGGTGCTCGACGACCGGCTGGCCGCCTACGGCCTGGCGGCCGACGAACTGGGCTGGTTCGTCGAACTGCGCGGCGACCGCTCCGACGTCTTCGAGGCGGTGGACGAGCGGCTGGCGGGGCTCGGCGTGCACCCGGCGGTGCTCGGGCGGCTGCACGCGCTGCTGCCCGGCAGCGGCCGGGAGTTCCTGGACGGGGTGCGCCCGGCGGTCCAGGAGTGGCGCGGCCGGTTCGGGCTGGGCGACGACCAGGTGTCCTGGTTCCTCGGGCTGGTCCCCGCGCCGGGCTTCTCGGACGCGCTGCACGTTCGGTTGGCGGAGTTCGGGGTGCGCCCGGAGCGGCTCGGCCGGTTGACCGACATGTCCGCAGCGGACCCGGCCCGGGTGTTCGACGACCTGCGCGCTCTGGTGGACGGCTTCCGGCTGCCCCGGCGCGCGGTCGGTTGGCTGCTCGACGAGCTGCCGTCACCGCAGCGGCGGCACGTGGCCGAGTTCGCCGAGTACGTGCGCCGGGCGGGACTGGGCCCGGACGAGATCACCCACGAGACGGCGGTCGCCTGGCGGCTGGGGCTGTTCCCGGAACAGGCGGCCGCGCTGTCGGAGCTGCCCGGCCGCGCGCTGTTGGTCGCCGAGCACGGTGCGGGGCTGTCCCCGCGGGACCGCCAGGAGATGTTCGACGCCGGATTCGACCTGCACGAGGTGGCGCGCGACGTGCCCGTCGTGGCGCGCGAACTCGGTCTCCCGGAGGACGTCGTGCTGCGCACCGCCGTCCACGCGGCCGAGCACCCGAGCTGGCTGGTGCTGGACCGGCGGGCGGTCCGAGCGGGCGCGCAACAGCTCGGCAACCCGGACGACTGGCCACCGCAGCGGGGCGAATCCCTCGCCCACCGGGCGGTCCCGCTGGGTGAGCGGGCGCGCACCCCGGAGGGCGAGCGGGAGCTGGCGGAGCTGTTCGGCCTGGACCCCGAGCTGCTGACCGCGCTGCGGCAGCAGGAGTTCAGGATCGAGGACGCGCTGAGCGAGCTGTGGGTTCTGAACATCTGGCCCGGCTCGGACGAAGGCCGCCGCTACCTCGACTGGTTCGTCCACATCGGACGCGTGTTGGTGGTCGAGGGAGTCATCCGGCTGGCGCAGGAGGCGCAGCCGGAAGGCGCGCAGGGCAGGGGGGTCGCGGAGCTCGTCACGCGCATCTACGAGGCCGCCATCCGGCTCGCCGCCCGGCCCGAGCAGTTGCCCGCCCCGCTGCTGGCGGAACTGCGGGAGCAGCCGATCGAGCACGTGCTGGCGGACTTCCGGACGATCGCCGGCGTCCCCGCCGCCGACGCGGTCCGGTTCGCCGAACTGCTCCAGCACCACGGGGTCGACGCCGGGCAGTGGCGCGCGTTCGCCGAGCGCGCCGGAGCGTCGGCGAACCTGGCCGAGCCGCCGCACTTCGACGCGGCGCTGGAGGTGTGGAACGCCGCCGCGCAGGAGACGGGCTCCGACGGGTTGTCCAGCGCGGATCTGCTGCCCGACGACCGGACGTCCGACGAGCCCCCGCCCGCCGCCGCGGCCCCGTCGCCCGACGACCGGCCGACCGGCGCGGCCCTGTTCGCCGACACCGCCCAGCGCGACGCGGTCGCCGCCGCCCTGCGGGTGCGCCCGGAGGTGCTCGACGACCTGGCACCGGCGATGTCCCCGCAGCGGGGGTCCACCGCGGACATCGTCCGCGGCATCGGCCGGACCCTCGCCGAGCACGGGATGCGCCCCGGTGATCTGGAGGCGTTCGCCGGGCAGGTTCGCGACCTGGGCCCCGAGCACCTGGCGGATTTCGTCGCCTACCTGCGCGCGCACGGGCTGACCGTGGCCGGCGCGCGGGCCGGCCACCGCTTCGGCCACCTCGCGCACAGCGCGCTGCGCGGCCGGATGCCGGGCGACGTGCTGGGCGTGCTGCGCCGCCCGAACCGGCACCGGCTCGCGCCGCTGGTGGCGAGCTGGCGGCTCGGGCTGGCGCCGGGCGAGCGCGGCACCCGGGAACTGGTGTCCTCGGCGCAGTGGCTTGCCGCGCACCGGACGTCCTCGCCCGACCACGTGGCGAGCGTGCGCGACCTGTTGCGGGACGGACTGCTGACCCCCGAGGTGCACCGCCTGGCGCAGCAGTGGGACACCCCGCTCTGGGACGTGGTCGACACCTTGGAGTACGCGCTGCGCAACGGCGTCGACCTGGACGCGATCACGCGGCTGCGGGAAGGCGAGCACCGAACGCGGTTCGGCACGACCGCGGACCTGGCCCGCTTCCTGCACGCCGCGGACCAGGCGGGCGCCCCGCCGGACCGCGCGTTGCACTGGGCCGACCGCTGGCGGGTGCCCGTGCCGGACGTGCTCGACCGCTACGCCCAGCTCGCCGAACACCGCGAGCAGTGGGAGAGCGCGGGGCTCGGGCACGCCGACGAGGTGCTCCACCTGGCCGACCGGTGGCCGGTCGTCCCTGGCCTGCTGCCTGCCGACGTGGCGCTGCGGTCCCTGGAGCTGTCCCGGGACGCGGGCGTGCCGGTGGCCGAGGTGTGGCGCACCGCCCAGCGCTGGGGGACCAGCCCGGAGGACATCCGCCGCGTCCACCGGGAACTCCACGACCAGCACGGCGAGCAGGGCGTGTCCGCGGCGCTGCGCATGGACCTGCGCGGCGTCGGCCGCGACGAGCTCGCGAACTTCGTGCGGGAGAACCTCCGCCGCTGGCTGCGCGTCGCGGGGTTCGACAGCAGGCAGGCCGGGGCGCTTCACCGGGTGCTCGACGCGCTGCCGGTGGCGGGCCCCGGCGAACTGGCGGCCCTGCGGGCGCACCTGGGGCGGCGGCCCGCCGACGTCTCAGCAGTCCAGCTGCGCGCCTGGTGGGAGGGACTGCGCGCGGAAGGCGGCAGCGCCGAGGCACGCGGCTGGTGGTCCGAGCACGGCGACGCCGAACTGTCCGAACAGGACTGGTTCGACGCGGAGCGGGACGTGGCGCGGATCCGGCGGCTGGTCGGCGAACACGGCCTCGACCTCGGTCACGTCCTGCGGTTGACCGGCGCGCTGCGCCGGGTTCCGGACGAGATCCCGGCAGCCGCCGCCTTCTACGAACTCGGCCCCGGAGGACCGGCTCGGTTGCTGGAGCTGTCGGCCGAACTGGGCGTGGAGCCGCTGAGCGCGGCGGCGCTGTTCGAGGGCGACCTCGGCAGCTTCCCGCCGCGCAAGTTCCTGGACCGGGCGCGGGAATTCCTCCGCCGCGAAGGACTCGTGGCCCCAGCGGACTTCCTCGTCTACTTCACCCGGCACGACGGGCACCCGCAGGGAGTCCGCGGGCGGGCGTACCGGGCGGACGTGCCCCCGCACTACCGGGGATCGGCCCGCCGGTCCGAGCGGGTCCTGGCGCAGCGGATGCCGTCCCCGCCCGGCTACCCGGACCGGGACGCCCCCGCGGAACCGCAGGGACCGCCACCCGACTACCCGCGGCCGTTCGACGCACCGGCCGCCACGTTCGAGGGCGAGTCGGCGGCCACCCGGCAGGCGGTGGAACTCGCGGTGCGGGAGCTCGGGTTGGCCACGCCCGAGCAGCTGCGCCTGCCGTTCCTGGACGTGCTGCGCGACGCCGAGGACCCGATGCGGGTGGTCGACGACCTGCGCGACGTCGCCGCGCTGGCCGGTTTCTCCGACGCGCCCGCGCGGCAGCGCCTGTTCGACCTGCTCGCCAACCTGATCGCGAACGAGGTGGTCACCGAACCGTTCTCGGTGCTGCACAGCCTGGGCACCGAGACCGACCACGACCTGCTCGCCGGGATCCGCTCCCTGGACCGCCCGGTGCTGCCGTTCGGCCTGGACTGGACTCCGTGGGCCGGTGCCACCGCGCTGGACGGGCCGGAGGCCCACCGCGCCGCGCTGCGGGCGCTGCGCGCCGAGATGCTGCGCATCCGCGGCGTGGACGACGTCGGGAACGGCAGGCTGCCCGAGCTGGTGCAGCTGGCCTTCGAGTTCCGCGCGCTGGACGTGCTCCCGCTGCTGGCCGAGTGGACGACCCAGCGCGGCGGCGTGCCCGGCGAACTGCGGACGGTGGCGGAGCGGTTGGGCGTGGCGCCGGAGCAGGCTCCGCTGCTGCCGGTGCTGGACATCTTCCTGGGGTTGCCCAACACCACCGACCTGCTGCGGCTCGGACCGGAACTGCGCGACTTCGTGCTGCTGACCGGCTCGCCCGATGCGCACGGCTTCGTCCCGACGGCGGATCGGGTCCTGCAGTGGTTCTCCGCCCCGGACGCGCAGCGCGGCGCGGAGACCTCCGACGAGGTGTGGCACCAGCAGCTCCGGGTCCTGGAGTGGCACGGCGAACTGGCGGACTTCGCCGAGTTCCGCCGCATCGGTGGCGCCAACGCCGTCTTCATCGCCGAGACGTGGTTCGCGCTGGCCGACTCCGGGGTCCGGCTGGACGAGCTGGCCCGGTTCCACGCCTTCGCGCGGCCGCGGTGGACGCCGGGTGCTCTCGCCGATCCGGACGCGTTGCGCGGCGCGGTGCGCGCGTGGCGGGCCGACCAGCTGGGCACCAACCCGGCGCGGCTGCACCGACTCGAACGCGACCCGGGGTTCCGGGCCGGACTGCTGGTCCGCTACGCCGACGAGCGCGGACTCGGCCCCGCGGCGCGGCGCGCCCTCGTCGCCCACGCCGGGGCCGCCCAGCTGGCCCCCACCGCGCAGGCTCGGAGCACCGAGGCCCAGCTGCGGGAGCTCGACGACCAGGGCCTCGACGAGTGGACCGCCGACACCGCCGACCGGCTCGGGATCTCCGCGGACCGCCTCCGCGCGCTGGACCCGCGCGGCGGCTACGACATCGCCGACGTGCTCGGCGCCGGTCGCCTCCTCGGCATCGCGGAGCGCGACGAGCGGATGCGCGCGCTGCTGGAGTTCGCCGAGGCGGCGGGTGGCTTGCCGCACGACGTGGCCGCGATCGCCGCCGAACTGCCGGGCTGGTTCGCGGCGCGGACCCAGTCCACCGAGGTGCACGAGCTGACCGCGGTGGACCGGCAGCTGCTGCGCGTCCTGCTCCCCGACGCGGGAGGGGACGAGGAGCTGGTGGCGCGGGCCTGGGTGCACGGCCCGGCGCTGCGCGTGGGCCTGCGGGGCCGCGACATCCGGTCGCGGGTCGTGCTCGCTGCGCTGGACGCGGGCATCCGCCGGTCCCCCCGCTACGACGGTGGCCCCTTCGAAGTCCAGGTGGCGCGGCTCCCGGCCGGGGAGTCGTTCGAGACGCCCGCGCCGTGGCACACCGGCGAGCAGGGCGGCTTCCGGGTGGTGGTCATGCCCCCACCAGGCGGTTTCCGCCACGCGCACCTGGTCACCGCGCCCGGCGGGCGGTCCGAGGTGGCGGTCCCGCGGGGCACCCGCTTCGTCGTGCTCGACCGGCGCCGGGACACCGCGGGATGGCCCGTGGTGCGGGTCCAGGAGGCACCGGACGACGGCCGCGCCGAGGAGAGCGCCACCGCGACCCCGGAGCCGCCCGAGGCCGACGAACCCGCCGTCCAGGCCGCCCCGCCGGAGGACGACAGCACCGGATCCGACCCGTGGCTGGACGCGCTCGTCCCGGACGCCACCGCGGACCAGCCGTCCACCTCGACGGGCGAGCGGGACCTCGACGAGCAGGCGGACGTGCTCGTCGCCGCGCTCGCCGACGCCGCACTGCCCGACCCGCGGCCCACCGGCGTGCTCCGCGAACCCGACCTGTTCGGCCTCCACCGGCCCCGCCCGGCCCCGGACTTCCTGGCCGGGCACGACCACTCGCGGCTCACCGCGGGCCAGTGGGTCGACCTGCTGGGCAAGCTCGACCTGCGGCGCCCCCGCCCGGACCGCGACGACCTGGCCCCGCAGCGGCTCACCGACCACGCCGACCAGGTGCTCACCCGCGAGATCACCGCCGCGGAGCGGAACCAGGCCGGGGGCGTGCCGCTGCCGGGGCGGTGGGAGCTGCCGAAGGTGCAGTTCCTCATCCGGCTCGGCGGTCCGCTCGGCCCCGCCGACGCGCACGCGCTGGGCGGGTCCGTCGCGAGGACCCGGCGGAACCTGCCGGGCGTGCGGCCGGTGCTGCTCACCGACGTCCCCCGGGAGCACGTCGAACGCGCCCGGGCCGAGGCGAACGGCACCTCCGACGTCGCGCGGATGCTGCGCTGGGCGCGGGACAACGACGTCGCGCTGGTCAACGTGCACGAGCTGTTCCACGCCGACCACGCGATGCCGCACCAGGAGGTGTTCCTGGCCGAGCTGGCGCGCGGCAGCGAGCGCAGTCGCGCCGCCGACCTGCTGCGCATGGCGGTGCTGCGGCGGATCGGCGGTATGTCCGATGAGGACGGTCGGCTCTCCTGGGACGAGGTGACCGCGTACTTCGCCTCCGCCGCGGTCCCGCAGAGCGCCGGTCTCGGCACCGCCCTCTCGCTGGCCCGCCACCACCCGTACGCCGACTCCTTCTTCGACCGCCTCGCCGCCGAGCACCGCGACCGCGCGGCGGGGGCCGGCTCGCCACGACCGACGACGCACGCCTGGCCGGCTGCCGGGCGCCGACCCGTGGTCCGCACCGACGACGTCGAGGGCACCCTCGCGTTGACCTGCGGCGCGGTGCAGACCCTGGTCGCCCACCTGGTCAACCGCGGCGGCGAACTGCGCCTGATCGCGGTCGCGGAGATGGTGCGCCGGCACGAGAACCCGGCGCTGATCTGGACCGTCGTCCTCAGGTACCTGTCCGGCCTCCCGCAGCGCCGGTTGGTCACGCACGTCACCGACGGCAGGCGCGTGCTGCGCGGCCGCGAGGTGGTCGAGGAGCGGGTCGACCTGCCGGAGCAGGCGCGGCGGTTGCTGCGCCACCTGCCGGGACCGGAGCGGCACCACCTCGGCGAGTTCAGCCGCCCCGCGCGGCTGTGGTCCACGGCGGACGAGGACGCGCCGCCCGCGTCCCAGGACCGCCGCAACGTCGTCGTCGCGGGCTGGCGCGAGTTCTTCCGGCGGCCGTCCGGGGACTACCTGCCCGGCCACCTCCGCCGCAGGCGGGTGTACTTCCGGGCGGACCAGGCGCAGATCCGGCCGCTGGTGCGCGAGGACGGCGTGGTCCTCGGGGTGTCGCTGGCGACCCGTCCGAGGGACGTCGAGAGCAGCGACCGGTACGCCGCGACCGCCTACCGGCAGGACCTGGAGCACGTGGCCGAGCAGCCGGGAGATCCCCGCGCGTCCCGCTCCAGGCCGGCGCAGTGGGCGGCGGCCGGGCAGACCCGGGCACCGCTGGCCGTCAACACGCACGGCAACGACCGCTCCTTCCTCGTCGAACTGCCCGCCGGGGAACGGGTCCGCGTCGACGGGCGCGTCTTCGCCGACGTGCTCGCCCGCTCGCGGGTGTTCCGGCGGGCGTTCGACGAACACCAGCCGGAGGCGATCACCCTGATCTCCTGCCACGTCGGCAGGCGGCCCGGCACGGGCGGCGCCGGCCACGAGTTCCACCGCGCGTTGCGCGACACGTTCGTCGGCGCCCGGCCGGTGTACGCCCCGACCGGCAAGGTGTGGATGCGGCCGGACCCGAACGGGGCCTCCGCCGTGGTCCTGGACGCGCAGCACCACTGGCGGCGCTTCGGCTCCCGGCTGCCCAGGCCCGCGTTCGACGACGTGGCGCGCGGCTACCAGGCGCTGCTGTCCTCGACCCCCGGGCTCGCGCTGCCCCCGGCAGCGCTGCGCTCGCGCTTGCACGAGATCGGGCGGCTCGCCGCCGGCGGGCGGATCGAGGACCACAGCGCGGACGTGCTGGGCTCCGCGCGGGTGCGCGAGGCGCTGACCCGAGTCCACAACGAACTGGAAGCGCTGCCACCGCTGCGGCGGCGCAAGCTGGTCGCCTTCGTCAACGACGCGGTGCTGGCGGCCTCGGTGGTCCCGGTGCGGGAAACCCGGCACGGGGTGCTGCGCAGCACGTGGGACCACCGGACGCCGCTGGGCTTCACGCACGCCTACCGGCGGCAGACGTTCGAGGTCCTGTCCGCCGACCGGCTCGCGGCGGTGCTGCGCGACATCGCGGGCGGCCTCGCGCGCGGCGCGGACCCGTTCGAGGGCGGCGCGCTGGCCGACCTCGACTACCGGGCCAGCGCTCCCGCGACCGAGCGCATGGCCCGGTTGTCGCTGCTCAACGTGGCGCGCGGGACCCGCGGCGAGCTGACCGGGGACCCGTTCTTCCAGGACCTGCTGAGCAGTCCGCTGCTGGGCGAGGCGATGTACGCCGCGAGCGGGCACGAGGAGCAGCGGTTCCTCAACACCTGCGTGGCGGCCTCGGTGAACCAGGACGTGCTCACCAAGGTGCCCACCATCGCCGGGCTGCTCGTCGTGGGCCGGGCGGTCGCCGACCGGGTCCAGGCCGCGGTGCGGGACGGGGACCGGCTCGACCGGCGGATCGGCGGACGGCGGACCGTCCGCGAACTCGTCGACGCCCGGGTGGCGCAGGCAAGGGAGGAGTTCGACCGGATCCGCGCCGAGGGTCAGGACCTGGTCCGGTCGGCGCGCGCCGGGCGGTTGCGGCCGGAGCAGGCGCGCCAGGAGCTGACCGCCCTCACCGGTCGCTGGGGCCGGACGATGCAGAAGCTCGCCGCGGTCGCCGACCTGGCCGACGATCCGCCGGTGCTGACCCGCAAGCGGGTCGGCGGCTCGTTCGTGGCCAGCGGCCTGCTGGCGCTCCCGCTGGCCGTCGACCGGTTCTCCCGGCGCGCGCGGGGAATCCCGTCCGGCTACGCGCGGCTGGTGAGCGAACACCTCGCGGCACCCGTCGCGCTGCCCGCCGCGCCACTGGCCCCCCGGCTGCGCGGCGCCGCCGGCCGCGAGGCGTTCTGGCAGCAGGTCCACCGGTCCGGCGGAGCCCTGATCAGCACCGGAAGCTCGGCGCCGCTGCTCGGGCACCAGCTGTACGTCCGCGCCGTCCGGCAGCACGGCAGGAAGGTGTTCGCGCTCGGCAACCCCATGCAGACCGGCTACGACCACCTGGACCTGCCGTCGATGGCCCGCTGGGCCGAGAAGTGGGACGCCGAGGTCTCCTACGCCCACCTGCCCGACGTGCCGGAGAACGCGCCGAGCCCCCGCGAGGACCGGAACCAGGCGGCGTCCGCGCGGCCGCTGCCGGACCGCCTCGCCGAGTGGGTGCGGCAGCGGGGCCCGCACCGGCCGGACCAGGAACCGGAAAGCTGACAGCTGTCGTCGTTCCGGATGGCGGCGCCGGTTGCGAGACCGCTCCGGAAATCGAGTTCAACGACGGGCACTGACGAACCGGAGGCAGGCGATGCGGGAAGAGGACTGGGTCGCGGCGCTCACCGCGGGTGGTGCCGAGGCGGTCCCGGAGGACGAGCCGTCGGCGGACGTCCCGGCCGCGGACCACGGCGAACCGGCCGCGGACCGCGGCGGATCCGGATCGCACGGCGACCGGTGGGTCTTCCTCCCCGACCCGGCCTGGCCGGCGGAGGAGCGCGGCGCGCCGCCGCTGGAGGCCGTCGTCGGCGGGTGGCCGGTCGCGGCCGACGGCACGACCGGCGCGTTCGTCCCGAACCCGGACTACGCGCCGTCCGGACCGGACTCGCCGACCGACCCGGTGGACGCCGTGCTGCGGCTGCTCGCCGACGACCGCGCGGACGTCGCCGCGCTCGCGGGCGCGCTGCGCGAGGCCGAGCTGGGCGTGGCCGTGGACGTCGACGGCAACCCGGTGCTGGCACCGTCCCCGGACGACGTGCCGTGCGTGCTCGCGACCACCGCACCCGCGCGGCGGGCGGCCGTGCACGCCGACGCGTGGGAGGTGGTCACCGCCGCGGAGCTGGCCGGGACGCTGCCGGCGGAGGGCGTCGACGTGCTGCTCAACCCCGGTTCCCGGACCGCGACGCGGCTGGTGGCCGGCGCGTTCCGCGACGCAGTGCTGACCACAGTGGACGAATCCACAGTGGAATGACGAGGTTCGTTGTCCCCGTATTCGGTTACTTGTTCCGCCGTTCGATCTTGAGCAAGCTCGGTTCCGCAGACGTTTTCCGGGCAGGAGGAACCGATGGGAACCGCTGTGGACCGCGACGTCCGGCGGCACGAACTGCTGTTGCTGCTGTCCTCGCTGCTGCCCGACGACGTGGTCTGGCAGGCGCGGGCCTGGCTCGCGGCGGACCGCTGGTCCTCCGCGGTGCGCGCCGTGCTCGACGTGTTCCGGGAGTGGGGTGAACCGCTGCCGGCCGGGGCCGCCGACATCCTCGCCGACGGCACCGACGGCAGGGTCGCCGCGCGGATCGGCGAGGTCGGCGAGGCGCCGGACCAGCCGGTGCCGGTGTGGCGGTTCCGGCCACCGGAGGAGGTGGACCCGGGGCTCGCCGCGGAGGCTGCCCAGCTGGTCCGCGACCAGCTGCGGGACGTGCCCGGCACCCAGACCGCGTGGCAGGTCGGGAGGTTCCCCGAGCTCACCGGTTCCGGGCGGCTGGTGCACCTCGTGGAGGTCGAGGACGGCCCGGAACCGCACGACCTGGCGGCGCGGCTGGCGGACCGGCTGTGGCACGCCGGACTGGCCTCGCCGCAGGTCGAGGTGTTCCGCCCGGAGAACGCGCTGGATCCGCACTACCACGCCCCCGCCCTGTCCACCGCCACCGAGATCCACGCGGACGGTCCGGCTCCGGTCATCGAGCTGGCGCTGTTCGACCCGGCCGAGCAGCGGCGCGAACCGGACGGCCCGCAACGCCAGGCCCAGCTGGCCTACCTGCGGTCCGGCGAACCGCTGACCGAGGACGACGAGTGGGCACCGGACCTGTTCACCGAGGACGACGAACCGGTGGTGCCGCTGACGTTGCGCACCGACGGGCGCTGGGTCTGGTCCGATGCCACGGCCCACTACCTGGAGGTGCACGGCGTGGCGCTGCCCGAGGGACTCCGCGCCCACATCGCCGAGTCCGGGGACCGGGCGCGCATGCCGACTCGCCGGGAATGGGTGGCGATGGTGCATCTGGAGCGCGAACAAGGCGAACCGCTGACGATGGAGACCGAACCATGAGCGCTATCGGCTCACCGCCCGACCCGGCGGAGGACCGGCGACCCCCGGAAAGCCCGACCGCCGCCGCCGAACAGCCCGAACAGCAGGCGACGGAGCGCGCCGTTCCCGCGCCCGCGCCGGACGCGCTCGCCGACCCGGTTGCCGACGCCGGTGTCGGCAGCCGCACCGGCAGCGCGACCGAGGCCGAACCCGCCACGGCGACCGCCACCGCGGTGCCCGCGCCCGCGAGCACCGCGACCAGGGCCCCCGACGAGCCGGGGCGACCGCCGAACCGCGCGCCGAAGCCCGTCCTGGCGGCGGCCGCGGTGGCCGGGCTGGTGCTGCTCGCGGTGCCGATCGCGCTGGTCGGGCTGTTCAACCGGGACCACCGGCCGCCACCCCCACCTCCGCAGGACCCGTCCGCCTACCAGGACGGATCGGTGGCCCTGCCCGGTTTCGTGCCGGACGTGCGCCAGGACCCGACGCCGCCGCCGAACGCGGTGCCCGCCGTTCCCGGGCCGCCGCCCGCCGACCAGGGCGGCGGGCGCGGCGCCGAGGTCCCGCCACCCGCCCCGGACACCGGCGGCGCGTCGCCCGGCACCCCGCCGCCCGCCGAGAACACCGCGGACCGGGCACCGGCGCGTCCCGCGTTCGCGGCCGTCGGCGGCCCCGGCTGCGCGGGGTCCAGTTTCAGCCGCCCCGGCTACTTCACCGACGGCAGCAACGGCTGGACGCAGGGCCGCGGCGCGTTCGCCGCGGAGGGCTGCGACGGTTCGTTCTCCTCGCTGCCGATGTCGGGTGACCGGAACAGGGACCATGACAACGCCGCGATCTGGCGGTTCACTACCGGTGATGTCCGAGTGGGCAGCTGCCAGGTGTCGGTGTTCGTCCCGCAGGGCGACCGCACCGCCGTCGGCGGCGACCCCAGCTACTACACCGTCTACCAGACCGACCGGACCGACCGGCCGGTCGGCGATTTCCGGATTTCGCAGGTGGACCACCAGGGCCAGTGGGTCCAGGCCGGGACGTTCCCGGTCAACAGCGGAATGGTGACGGTGAAGCTGCACGACCGGGGCATCGACTGGACCGACAAGGGCCCGAACCACGCGCATCACGCAGCGGCGCAGCTGCGGGTCCAGTGCTCCGCATGATCTCCAGAGCCGAGGAGGCAGCACCGTGTTCGCTTGGGACCAGGGCGTGATCGTGCCCGCGGGGATGGACGAGTCCGACGCGCTCGACGAGGTCTTCCTGCGCCTCGCCGCCGGGATGCCGCGACCGGTGAGCACCCGGGTCACGGCCCGGCTGGACGCCGGGGACTCCCTCGCCGCGGCCCGGGAGCTGGTGGCGGACGCGGTGCGCCGCGGGCTGCGGGTCTCCCGCGCCGACCGGGAGGTGCTGCGCCGCACCATCGAGGCGCACGCCGGGGACACCGCGGGGGTGGACTCGCTGGACGCGGCCGCGGAGCCGCAGCGGCCGGTGAACCGCGAGCGGGGGACGCTCCCGATGCCCACCGCCCGTCGCGCCGACCAGGCGACCGACCGGATCGTCCACCCGTTCCGCTGCGACCCGGACGCCCGGACCGCCCTGCTCCCGGCGCTGCACCGGTGAACTTCCCGGTCCACGACCGGGAATCCGCGCCGCACACCCCTCCCGCGCCAACGGGGTGTGCGGCGCTGCCGCGTTCGCCGACAGCAGTTCTTACAATTCCTTACAGGGTCCGACTGACGTTTACAACAGGCCGGAAACGCTTCTCCGGCCGTCGTTTTCGGCGGTAGCGTCGGTGCCGTAGTCGTTGGAAGCCGGACGTGAGCGCCGGCGCGCTTTTCCCGCCGAAATCGCGACGAACAGCCGATGAGGCCTGTGCCCGGACGCGAACCGGCGGAACCCTGGGAGTGAGTTGCAGATGCTGGTTCGGGTGTTCTCCGATGTCACCGTCTTCGCCGACCGCGCGGACCTCCAGGACGTGGTCGCCGGTCTGCTCCGCCGGGTCCCGCAGCGCACCGAGGGCATGTCCGACGTCGCGGTGCTGGCCGTGGGCGGCGGTCTGCCGGACGACGCGCTGCGGCACTGCGTCTCGCGGCTGAGCCGGTCCTACCGGGTGCTGGTGGTGCTGCCGGACTCGGCCGCCGGGCAGACCCCGGAGCTGTTGCGCGCCGGGGCGCTGGGTTTCCTCGGCGACGACTGCGACGAGGCGGAGTTCCACGCCGCGCTGGGCGTGGTGGCGCGCGGCGCGGTCTACATCGCGTCCGGCTCGCACCAGGCGTTCACCAGCCGCCCGGCCGAGCCGCAGCAGGACCCGGTCCGGCACGTGCTGACCCGCCGCGAGCAGGAGGTGCTGCGCTGGATCGCGGACGGTTACACGCATTCCCAGGCCGCCCGGCGGATGGGGCTGTCGGCGGCCACAGTGGACACCTACGTCAAGCGCATCCGCGCCAAGCTGGAGGTGCGCAACAAGGCGGAGCTGACCCGCAAGGCCATCGAACTCGGCGTGGTGCGCCGCGACGCGCCGGTGCTGGCGGCGGCCTGATCACCCGGTGCGGGCGGCCGTCGGCAGGCTCACCGCGAACCGGCACCCGCCTTCGACGTTGTGCACCGACACCGCGCCGTGGTGCGCCTCGACGATGCCCCGCACGATCGCCAGCCCCAGCCCGCCACCGGCGTCGCCGCTCGGCCGGGCGGCGGAGCCCCGCCAGCCGGGTTCGAAGACCTTGTTCAGGTCCTCGACGGGAATTCCCCCGCAGGCGTCGGACACCGCCAGCACGGCCCGGTCCTCCGCCGCGTGCGCGGACACCGTGACCGCCCCACCGCGGGGGGTGTGCCGGACGGCGTTGTTCAGCAGGTTCACCAGCACGCGGGTGAGCTGCCGGACGTCCGCCCGGACCTCCACCCGCTCGATGCCGCCCGGCACCAGCCGGACGCCCCGGTCGCGGGCCTGGCCTTCGGTGGCGGCCACCGCGTCGCTGATCAGGTCCGGCAGCGAGACCGGCGTCAGCGACAGGGTGAGCGAGTTGGACTGGATCCGGGACAGGTCGAACAGGTCGCCCACCAGGTGGTCCAGCCGCTGCGTCTCCTGCAGGATCAGCCGCAGGTAGCGGTCCTGGTCGCGGGCCATCCCGTCCTGCAACGCCTCGGTCATGGCGCGCAGCCCGGCCAGCGGGGTCCGCAGGTCGTGCGAGACCCACGCGACCAGCTGCCGCCGGGACGCCTCCAGCACCCGCTCCTGCTCCCGGGATGCGGTCAGCGCGGCGCTCGTGGCGGCGAGTTCTTCGGTCAGCACGGCCAGTTCCGCGGCGCCGGACTGCTCGGGCGCGGCGAACTTCCCGTCCTCGCCCATGATCCGCGTCGCCCGCGCGAGGTCCCTGCTGCCGTGCAGCACCCGCCTGCCGAGCAGCAGGCACAGCACCACCGACACGGCGGTGGCGGGGATGCAGGCCAGCAGCACCGCGGACGTGCCGCGGACGGAGAACAGCCCGGTGAACGCCAGCGCGGCGAAGGTGAACGCGATCTCGATGGCGGTGATCACGCACAGCGCCATCATCATCACCACGAGCGAGTTCCGCCGCAGCAGCCAGAGGGTCCAGGCCCCGAGCACGCCGACGGCCACCGCGCACCACAGCGAGACGAGGGCGACGAGGAGGAGGTCGTGCATGGTCCTCGTTTCTGCTGTCGAGCCGACGATTGCTTGCCGTGCACCGATTGTCCGGCGGAACCCGCCGGAGTATAGGGTAAGGACCGGGAAGTGGAGCTCTCGCCGGAGATCCCGCAGCGGTGGCCTCTGCTGAACAGGTCGATTTCAGGAGTTCGTGATACCCGTGGCATCGGAGAACGGTTCCCACCACGACTCGTCCGACGAGGAATCGCTGGCTTCCCTGCCACCCGAGATGCGCGTCTACCGCCCGTCGGACGACGTCCCGGTGGACCCACCGGAGCCGGAACCGGAACCCGAGCCCGCCTACGAACAGGTGCCGCTGTCGTCGCTGTCCGGCACCCCCGCACCGCAGCGGTCCGAGGAGGTCCCGCGGCGCACCAGGAGCCGCGGGCTGCCGTCGAAGTTCTCCCTGCTGGCGATGGCGATTGCGGCCGTGGTGCTCGTCTCGGTGCCGTTCGCGCTGTCGATGCTGCTGCTGGACGACGACGCCGAGGGGCACCGCGCCGTGCAGCCGCTCGACCAGCCCGGACCCAGCGGCGAGGCACGACCTCCTGCCTCGCCGACCGGAGCCCCACCGCCCGCGACGGCGCCCACGTCGGACACCCCGGCGCGCACCAGCTCCCGGACCAGTCCGCCCGCCGCCCCACCGCCGGCGCCACCGCGGACGACGACACCGTCGGCTCCCGACCCGTTCTACGCGGGTCCGGGCTGCCCGAACACGGCGCGGTCGAGCTACCAGGCGGTCGGCTACTACCAGAACGGCTCGGAAGGCTGGATCAGCGGCAACGGCGGGGCCCGCGAAAGCGGCTGCACGGGCAGGTTCGACGCGATGCCGATGTCCGGCAAGGCGGACTCGGCGAACGCCGGCCTCTACGCGAAGTGGACCTTCGACGTGTCGGGCCAGATCACGACCGGCCGCTGCACGATCGCCGCCTACATCCCGAACGCCGACGACCCCCGCGCCGTCGGAGCCCGCAAGGCCCACTACTCGATCTTCAGCTCGTTCGAGTCCACGGCCGCCAACGTGATCGACACCGCGGACGTCGACCAGGTCGCCAACCGGGGCCACTGGGTCAACCTCGGCGACGTCCCGGTCGGCCAGGGCGAACTCGCGGTCAAACTCCAGAACCGCGGCGAGGACTGGGCGGGCGGCGCCGACGGTGAAGGCGCCCACACCGCCGCGGCCCAACTCCGCGTCAGCTGCACCCCGAGCTGATCACCCACCCCACCTGCGACGACCACCACACGCCCACCAGCAACACCCCACCCACCACGCCCCCGAACCCGCCACCGCGCTCCCACGAGGTCATCCGACCTTGTAACCTAGGCACGCGGGCCGTTAGCTCAACTGGCAGAGCAGCGGACTTTTAATCCGCGGGTTCAGGGTTCGATCCCCTGGCGGCCCACCACCCCGGCCTACCCGGCCGACCTGCGACGGGAGTCGAGAACGATCACCTCGGCTCCCTCCTGCGGTCCCCCCGCGTGGGGCAGATGTGGGGCAGACTCCGGCACCGGCAGGTCGCCGTCCGCCGTCGGCACCGACTGCGTCAGGGCCCGCCGGACCGTGTCCCACCGGGTCCGGGCGGCATCGCCGCGGCGTTCGATCGGCGGATCGTGCGCAACCCGGACGGCCATACGGCCATCACCGACCCGTCCGAGAACTTGGTCCTGCGTGATCTGACGGTGCAGGGACTCATGGTTGATCTGGTGCGGGCCAACCTCTCCCAACGGCGGTATGAGCTGCCGATTGTGCTCCCTGCTTCGACACCGGGACCGGAGTCGGTCACCTACTACGGCTTGCACCGCAACCGGAACCAGTGCCGCCGGTGCCCGAACCTGTCGACACCGCACCGGCACCCGATCCCGCGCCGTTGCCTTCACCTACTCCCGAAGCGCCCTGGAACGAAACCACGCCGGTGCCGCCGTGACGGCGGGTGCATTGGCGGGTGCGGCTGGGACGATCGCGGCCTGGATCTCCTCCCGGTACGGCGTCGAGGTTCCCGAGCCGGTCTCAGCCGCCGCAGTGTTGCTGCTGAGACCGGCGTGACCACGCGGTTTGGTGCAGTCGGCCCAGCGACAGGAGGACGCCCGGTGACGGGTGAGGGGTGCTGGTCGGCCATCAGGCCCACTCTGGCGTGATGCGCGGCGGGGAGACGTGGTGCGGGACCACGTCTCCCTGTCCGGTGGGCTGGTTGGTGTGCTTACTGGATCGTGGTGATGACGCATTGCCCGGGTACGCCGACCTGGCCTTGGGCCGAGATCGTGATGCGTTGGATCTCGTCGTTGGGCACTCCGGTGGCGAAGTACGCTCCCTGCTGGCCAGGTCCGAATACACCGCTGGAGGCACCGGATGTGCTGCCGTCCTTTTTGAGGACTTCGTAGGAGATGGTGTCGCCTTGCTGTCCTTTGACGTTGAACTCAGCGGTGGGCACGTACTGCTTGCGCTGTACCACGGATTCGACGCATTCCGGAGGCGGACCGCCGGCCGGCCCCGAGACTCCGAGGATCGGGTCCGTCGCAGCCCGGGTGTGCGGTGAGGGGGCCGTGGGGGGTGCAGGCGCAGCGTTCCCGTGTGAAGGTTGCTCACCCTGACACGACGACACCACGGCCGTCGTCGCCAGCATCAAGATTGCGAGAGCCGCGCCCTTGCCCGTCATCGAGGTCTCCTCCGTCACCAGTCGCTGTGCACTTCGCAGAATACGCCAGTAGGCAGGAAGGCTGTTCCCTTCTGACCAGCCGCGTCGTGGAAGAAAACGAAGTCTCCCCGCGGGAACATCACCCACACCTGGCCGCGCTGCAACGGTGGAGACGTGCAGTTGTTCGTGACCGTGTAGGTCTCCTGGTATGAGCCGCCCAACGAGGCATTGAGAGTTCCGAAGTCGACCCCGGTTTCCCCGGATATTGTGGATCCGATGGTCTTGCCCTGGCCGATCTGGCAGGTCGCGCCGGGACCGGCGGCGCACTCGGCAATGGCGTTGGGCTGCTTGGTGCCGCGTTGGATGTCGTCGATCACGATTCCTCCGGCGTTTGCCGTTCCTGCACTCATGGCCAATGTCGCCATAGCGATCGGGATCGAAGCGGACAAAATGATCTTTCGCATGTCTCGGAGAGTATTGTGTCGGCGATTTTGGAGTCCTGCGTAGATCTACTCGAACTGTGCCAGTATTTATTGATACGAGTCGTGATGCGTGTTATCTCGTCCCCCGTAAGGGTGTCGCTTCATGAGACCTCGCGCGCCGCTGTAAAGGCGAGAGGCGGTCGATGTGGTGACCACAGCGCGGAGAAGCATCGCCGGCCATCTCACGGGCCCCAGAAGGCGTGCTCACGTCTGCGGGTCTGGGTCTACGGCACGGCGGTGCATGATCTGTTCGAGCGCATGGCTCGGGGTGAGCGGGTGGGCCGGGTGCACCCGGACCTTGAGTCGTATGCCGCGCATCTGCGGGATTTCCTCGATCGCTACCACCCGGAGTGGGAGTGGGTGTAGCAGACGGTGTGGTCGGATCGGTTCGGCTATGCCGGGAGTTTCGACGCGGTGTGCCGGATCGAGGGCGAACGCGTCCTGCTGGATCTGAAGACCACCCGCTCCGGTGTGCACGCCGATGTGGCGTTGCAGCTGGCGGCGTATGCGCGTACCGAGCAGCTGATCACCCAGGACGGTGTGGCAGGTCAGGTGCCGGGACACCAGCGGCAGGACGTCCGACTCCGCGAGGTCGTTCGGTGATTCAGAACTCCGCCGGTGGCAGGGTCAGTGTCGCCTGGGCTCCGCCGTCGGCGGCGTTGGCGAAGGTGAGGTCGGCGCCGAGGACAGCGGCCTGGCCGCTGGCGATGGTCAGGCCCAGCCCGTGGCCGTGGCCGCGTTCGGGGTCGCCGGTGCGGAACCGGCGCGGCCCTTCGGACAACAGGAACTCGGGGTAGCCGGGCCCGTGGTCGCGGACGATCAGGCTGCGGCCCTGGATGTGCAGTTCGATCGGCGGATGGCCGTGGATCCGGCTGTTGGCGACCAGGTTGGACACGATGCGTTCCACCCGCCGCGGGTCGGTGAGAACCGCAACGGCGTCCTCCGGAGAGCCGTGCACGGTGACGTCGGCGACCCCGCGCAGGCAGTGGCGGGCGAGTTCGCCGACGTCGATGACGTCCAGCTCGGCGGTCTCGGCCGCGGCGTCCAGCCGGGATACCTCCAGGAGGTCTTCGACCAGGCCGCGCAGCAGGCTCACCCGGTCGCGGACCAGCTCAACGGCCCGTTCGTCGGGGAGCAGTTCGGCGGCGGTGACCAGCCCGGCGACCGGGGTGCGCAGCTCGTGCGCCACGTCGGCGGCAACCCGCCGCTCGGCTTCGAGGCGGTCCTGCAAGGCGGCGGCCATGCCGTCCAGCGCGCCGGCGAGCTCGGCGGCTTCGTCGCGGCGGCGGAAGATCCGACCGCGGTCGCGTTCGGTGCTGCCGTCGCCCCGACCACCGCGCCAGCGGTGGGCTGCGGGGTCGCCGACCCGGGCGTCCAGATCGCCCGCGGCCACGGCTCGGGCGATGTCGGCGGTGCGACGCAGCCGCCGGGACAGCCCGTTGGCCACGACCACGCCGAGCACGCTGCTGCCCGCGACCGCGCCCACCCCGGCGACCAGCAGCGTGCGGTCCAGTCCGTCGACGGCGGCGAACGTCGCGGCGAGCGAGTCGTGCACGGACAGCGTCCGGCCGCCGACGCTGGTGGCTGCCCACACCGTCGACGTCGACATGTCGAGGAAGGTGGCGCGCTGCCCGGCGCGGGCAGCGGCGTCCAGCGGAGCGGGCACGGCGGGGTCGTCGAGCGCACTGTCCACCGTCGGGGTCCCGGTGTCCAGGTACGAGCGGGCGGCGACGGTCAGCCGGGCGTCGACCTCGGATCGCGTCTGGTCCAGGCGGTTGTGCAGGGTGACCTCGTGCACCGCGAACCCGAGCGTCGTGCCGGTCACGGCGACGACGGCGGCGATGGCCAGCGAGAGCTTCGTCCGCAGCCGCACCGGGATCAGCACCGCAGTTTGTAACCGAAGCCGCGCACCGTTTCGATGCGGTCCTTGCCGATCTTGGCGCGGAGCCGCTGCACGTGGACGTCGACCACCCGGGTGTCGCCGCCCCAGGCGTAGTCCCAGACGCGTTCCAACAGCACGTTGCGGGACAGCACCTGGCCGGGGTGGGCGGTGAACTCCAGCAGCAGCCGTCGCTCCGTCGGCGTCAGCGGCAGCAGTCGGCCGTCGCGGTGCACGTCCAGGGACGCCAGGTCGACCCGCAGGTCGCCGAAGACCACCGTCCCCGTCGTCGGTTCCGATGCCTGCCGGTCCGCTGCGCAGCGGCGCAGGACCGCGCGGATGCGGGCGACGAGCACGGCGGTGTCGAACGGCTTGGTCACGTAGTCGTCGGCGCCGGCTTCCAAGCCGTGCACGACGTCGAGCGGGTCGGTGCGGGCCGAGAGCATCAGCACCGCGAGTTGGCTGCTCCGCCGGATGCGACGGCACACCTCGATGCCGTCCATCCGCGGCAGCATCACGTCCAGCAACGTCACGTCCGGCGCGTGCTCTTCGAACGCGGCCAGTCCCGCCAAGCCGTCGGCGCACGACGTGACCTGGTGGCCGTAGCGCTGCAGCGCGAGCTGGGTCGTCTCCCGGATCACCGCGTCGTCCTCGACGAGCAGGACTCGCGTGCTCTCCTCTCGCACCCGTTCCTCACTTTCCGATCTCGGCCAGGTCTGCCAACAACCGCACCGATGCAGGACGTGCCGCGGCCCGTGGTGGTTGCCCGGCCGATTCTGCTGAATCGCGGTGCGCATCAGCATTCCGCCCATGCGGTGCGATGATCTCGCGATACGGATGCCGGGGGGCGATCCGTCGCGGCTCGATGAACGGCTGTTACGTCATCGTGCGGTCACCGCGAAGAACCGCCCGCACCTTGGTCGTCGCAGTCGCCGAACGCGGCTGGACAGCTGCGAGGAACGGAGAACATCGATGCGCAAGACGATCTGGGTGGCGGCCGCGGTGGGGGCCGCCGTCAGCGGTCTGGGCGGCATGGCCTGGGCGGGGCAGGCGCCGACCCCGGCTCCCCAGCAGGAGGTGAAGTTGATGGATCTGCGGCACACCCCTCAGGAGCGGCCGAGTGACGTCGCCGTGACCTGGCACGACGGCATCCAGGACCTGACCTGGTCCCAGTGGGGCGAAAGCCGGGCCGTGGGCCGCGGGACCCTGGTTCTGAACCCGTGCGAGCCGGACTGCGCCACCGCCCCGCGGGAGCTGTACCGCGATGCCACGATCACGGTCGACCAGGTGCGCCACACCGCGGACGGGGAGTACTACAGCCGGTACACGATCACCGCGCCCGACCTGCCGCCGGAGAAGGCGGCGCAGCTGCGGGACCTGCCCGCCGAGGTGCCGGGTGCCGACGAGGGCTGACAGCGAGCGGCCCGGCCGATCGCCTCGGCCGGGCCCTCCCGGACGAGCGTGGTGGGAGGCAGCGGCGGTGCGCGCGCGGAACCCCGCACGAACCCTGTCAGCGGTGGTGGTCGCCCTGGCCCTCGCCGGGTGCGGCGGGCCCGCGCTGCGGATCGAGGGGCCCGCGCCGAGTCCCGGGCCGGACCCGCTGTCGGCGAACGGATTGCGGCCTGACCAGTTGGCGAACATCCACAACGTGGATCTGCGGCGCACCCTGCTCGCCGACCCGGGTGTGTCGGAGTCGGTCAAGCGGACCCTGGAGGCTTGCGGGGCGTGCGGACTGGCCAATCCCGTCTACGCCGACGTCACCGGGGACGAGCAGGACGACGTCCTGGTGCCGGTGGACTCCGGCGGTAGCGGCGGACTGATGGCCGCCTACGCGTACGCGGTTCGGGACGGCCGCCTCCGGCAGGTCTTCCACTACGAGGGCCTCGACTTCGGTGTGCGGGTCCGCGACGGCGCGGTGCAGGTGATCCAGGCCGTCTACGGACCTGACGACCCGCACTGCTGCCCCAGCTCCCACGACGTCCAGACCTACAGCTGGGATGGCAGCCGCCTCGTCCGCCGCTGATCAGCCGTCCGCACCCCGAAGCCCGGGGTTCGACGTCACGTTCCCGGCCTCGGGCGTCGACGGCGATCGGCGGTCAGCCGTCGGGCCACCGCACAACGGCCCTGCGCCATCACCTGAACCCCTGCGCCATCACCTGAACGGAAGGGACTGGGGGAAGAGGTGGAAGGCAGTCCAGGTCAGTCCGGCCACGGCCGCACCGATTCCGGCGAGTGGTCCGGGCCCCGAGAGGGCCTTCTCCCGCCCGGTCTCCCGCACTCGCATCCAGGGCGAAACCAGTCCGACGACGAGGCCGATGGCGGCCCCTGCCACGACGACGAGCAACGTCACCACCACGGTCGACATGGGTCCCACCTCCTGCGGCGGACACTGGGCCTGCGCGGCGGAACCCGCCAGGGGCGAACTGCCCCGAACCGACGCGCGGCACGGTGCCGCGCCGGAGGTGACTTCCGGCCCTGGCGGGCCAGGCCAGGGCGAGTGTGCTGGGGGCAGGACTCCGCGAGGGGGACTGCCGGCGGATGATCGTCGACCGGCCGGTGCGGCGGAACTCGCGGACCAGCGTGTGAATCCCGGTAGGGCGACCGACTCCCGTGGTGGGAGGCGCGACGATGGCGAGCGAAGGGGAACTGCTCGGTCAGGCGCTGCACAACGCGATCAACATGGAGTTGCAGAGGCTGGAGGCCGGGAAGGTGTTCCAACGAGCGTTCCACGAGCAGATGACGCCCGAGAACCACCCGGAAGGACCGGAGTACTACCAGTGGGAGAAGGACGACCTCCAAAAATGGGTTTCGACGTCCGAGCAGTCGCTGGAAGAGCTCCGGGCGCTGGAGGCCAAGCCTGCCGCCTCCTGGAACGCTCGGGTCGACGAGCTGCGCGACTGGTTCCTCAAGTACAACAGCTTGGAAGGCGACCCGTACCGCGATGACTTGTCGTACGAGAAGTACTGGAGTTCGCTGAAGAAGTATTCTTCGGCGGATA
The DNA here is from genome assembly GCF_025643595.1 of Saccharopolyspora rosea. Lineage (GTDB taxonomy): Bacteria > Actinomycetota > Actinomycetes > Mycobacteriales > Pseudonocardiaceae > Saccharopolyspora > Saccharopolyspora rosea. The sequence goes on along the minus strand of NZ_CP102826.1, from coordinate 6,257,390 downwards.
CCGAGTTCTACGCCAAGCTCCGCAGCGATCCCAAGTGGATGCGGGGTGCGTGGGCTTCCGTCGAGCAGAACCGCCGAATCCCCAGCGCGAGGCCCGCCGGCATCGATGACGTGACGGCGCCGCCACCTGCCCAGGCGCCGGACCGGCCGGGTGCGGGTGCCGACGCCGTGCAGGGTGCGGCTGCGGACGAGCCCGCCGCGGCGGGTGCGGCGGACAACCTCAAGAGCGTCGCGGCGACCGACGCCACCGCCGCAGAGCCCGCCGTCGTGGCCGTCGAGCCCGTCGCCACCTCCGCGGAGCCCGTGGTCGCATCCGATGCCGGGCTCGTGGCGGGCATGTGGGCGAGCGTCCAAGTCACCTGCGGCAACGTCATGCTCCGGACGATGGGATTGCTCGGGAGCTGCGTCCGGGGCGTGGCCACCGCCGTCGGCTGGGTGGCCCGCTTGATCGGAGGCTGGGAAGTCCTGATCACGATCCTGCTCGCGGCGGGCACCGCGACGTTCGCCTCCCACGTGTGGGACGCCCTCAACGCCCCCGCCGCGCCGCCGCCGAACCCGCCCGCCGTGCAAGCCCCGCCGGTACCCGGCCCGGGACCGGGCGACAACGGGAACCCGAACCCGCCCAACAACAGCGACACCAACGGCAATCAGAACTCCAGCGGCGGTGGGAACCAGAACTCGCCCAACGGCGCCGACACGGGTGGGAACCAGTATTCCAACGGCACTGGTGGGAACCAGAACGGCACCTCCGGGAACCAGAACTCCAACGGCGGCAGTGGCAACCAGAACTCGCCCAACGGCGCCAACCAGGGTGGGAGTCAGGATTCCAACAGCACTGGCGGGAACCAGGGCAACGGCACCGGGAACCAGAACTCCAACAGCGGCGGCGGGAACCAGACCCCGCCCAACACCGGCGGGAACGAGAACTCCAACGGCAGCACGGGCCAGCAGGGAGGATGTTCGCCCTGCGGCGGCAGCAGCGGCAAGAGCGGCGGCGGCACTGGCGGGGACCGCGGCGCGGGCGGCTACGGTTCGAGCCTCGGCCACATGAACAGCACCAACTGCTGCTGACCGAAGATCCGGAGCGGCGCGGCAGCGAATCCGTTGTGGACAGTCGGTCCGGGGCGCTTGAGCTGTTGGTGGCGGCGCGCCTGGTCCGGGTGGTGGCGGAGCCGGTCCCGGCTCGCCGATGACTTCCGCGGCCGGTGCTGGTCGGTACGAGTGGCACTGGCATCCAGCTCGAAGGGAGTCGGCACTGTGATCGTCATCGTGGGGCATCTGGTGGTGGACGAGGCGGACCGGTCCACCGTCGTCGAGGCGTTCCGGGACCTGGTCCGGCGGGCGCGGGACTTCCCCGGCTGCGTTCACCTGGCGATCACGGCGGATCCCGTCGATCCGCGTCGCGTCAACAACGCCGAGGTGTGGGAGTCGGCCGAGGCGTTGGCCGCGTGGCGGGCCCAGGCGAACGCACCCGATCCCGGGGTGGAGATCGTCGAGGACCACATGCGCAAGTACGAGGCGGACGACGGCGGGGCGGTGTTCTAGTCGCGATCACCGGTCCTTGCGGGACGCGTAGAGCGCGATCCCGAGCCCGGTCGAGACGAACAGCAGGAACAGCCCGAACAGCGCGGCGACGTCGGCGGCGACGTCGTCGCCCGAGGAGCGCAGCACGGTGCGCTCGACGACCGCCCCCACCAACAGCGCGATTCCCAACGCGGCCGTGGCGATGCAGACGTGGGCGACGGGTCTGGCGCGAGGAGTCACTGGATTCCCTTGTCGTGCGGGGTTCGTCGCATCGGCGGGTCGCCTCCGGCGAACGAGCATGCCAGTCGGCCCGCCCCGTTCGCCACGAGTTCGCGGCAGGCTGAGCTCACCGAACCGGCAGGCGAGCTGCGGCACGCGAACACCGCGCCGCACCCCGGGCCCGCCGCCCGGCCCGGAGAGCCGGGCCGGGACGACGTCCAGCCGAGGGCGTTGCGCCGCTCATCCCCCGCACACCGACGGCAGTGCCCGGCCCAGCCCGGCCCGGTGCAGCGCGTCGAGGCGCATGTCGGCGTCGACGTGCCGGTAGGCGGCCAGCAGCCGCCCGCCGCAGGACGCGTGCTCGCGGACCTGCTCGGTGTCGCGGAGTTCGGTGAGCAGCTCGTCGTTCAGCCGGTCGATCTCCGGCCGCACCCGGCCGAGGTCGGGGCGTTCGGTCGGCTGCCGGTCCGGGTGCGCGGCCCAGTACTCCTGCAGCCCGCGCTGCACGAGCTTGCTGGCCTCGATCTGGTCCCGGAACACCCGTTCGGTCTCCTCGGGGTCCAGCCCCAGCTCGACGGACCGGCGCGCCACGCCGTCGAGCACCTGCTGCTCGCGGGCCGGGTCGTCGATCGGTTGCCCGGTGCCCCACTTCGCGGCGGCCACCTGGTCGGAGGTCGCCACCCGCTCGGCCGCGGACCGCACCAGCGGATCCAACGACTCCGCCCGCGCGGCGGATGCCGGAACCCCGGCGGCCACCCCACCGGCGACGATGACGGCCACCACACCACCGACCCAACGCAACCGCACGACGACCTCCTCACGCGGGGACCAACCCGAGCACCATACGACTCCGCGCGCCCCGGCAGAACTCGTCGCCCACCCGCTGCGGGCGAGAGCGCCCGGGGCAACGCCGCCGCGGCCCGGCGCTCCGCCTCGGGTCAGCGGAGGTCGCGGGCTTCGGCGAGGAAGCTGTCGAGGACGCCGTCGCCGACCTCGACCGGGCCCTGGGGCCGGGTTTCGCCCGGGATGGTGTGGATGTCGCCGGCCCGCTTCGCGAGGTCCGCCGCGCGGTCGAAACCGCGCTGCGCCGCCTGCTCATCACCGTCCACACGGGACTTCAGAGCGTCCACAGTGGTCACGAACGCGGCGCCCCACAGGTCGGTGGCGTCCAGCCACGGTGCGGCGTCCGCCGCGAAGGCCGGGTCCGCGACGCCGTGGCGGATGCGTTCCGGCGCGGCGGCGACGAGTTCCGCGTAGGGCCTCAAGTCGGCCAGGGCGCCCGCCCGGTCGTGCTGCCACCGCTGGTGGAAGTCGGCCAGGCGGCGGGCCAGTTCCGGGGCCTGCGGTTGCCACGGAGTGCCGTCGCCGGTCGGGGCGAGGTGTTCGAGGTCGAAGAACGCCAGCAGCGCCTCGGCGGTGCGCCGATCCCCTCCGGCGAGGTACGCGGCCGCGCGGTGCCAGGCGCGGTCGGCGTCGTAGGCGGTGTCGTTCCAGGCGAAGTCGGCGGCGCCGAACTCGGCGACCTTGCTCGCCGACGCCTGGTTCATCGGGTTGAGCACGATGCCGTCGAGCTGGGCGTGCAGCCCCGGTTGCCGTTCGGCGTACGGGGCGAGCAGCAGACGTCCCGCCGAGGCGTTGAAGTCGTTGACCGGGTAGTTGTCCCAGACGAAGACCTTGCGGCCCCACACCGCCGCCGCGTCCTCGGCCTGCGGCACGGTGATCTCCGGCGGCACCACGCCGACGCCCGTCCACATCACCACCACGGCCGGGTCGAGCTGTTCGCGGATCGTCCGCTTGTACGGGCTGTCGGCGGTGTCGGAGTACTCGGTGGGCACCGTCTGCAACGGCCGGGCGCCGTCGTGGGTGGCGATGAACTCCCGCTGCACCCGGTTGAGCAGGTCCACCTGGGCCCGCCCGGCGGCGGCCTGCGACGGCGCGCCGTACTTCGCCTGGTCCCCGGCGCAGTTCCACCGCGTGTAGTCGATGTCGTCCAGCGGCAGCGAGAAGGCGCGCACGCCGAGGTCGTACAGCGACTGGAGCTTGCCGATCAGCGCCTTCCAGTCCTGCTCGTCGCTGTAGCAGATGGACAGCCCGGGGGACAGCGCGAAGGTGAACCGGACGTGGTGCGCGGTGGCCGCCTCGACCAGGTCCTGCAACTCGGCGAGCTCGTCGGCCGGGTACGGCTCGCGCCACTTCTCCCGGTGGTAGGGGTCGTCCTTGGGGGCGTAGACGTAGGTGTTGAGCTTGACGTCGCCGTAGAAGGCGAGCTGGTCGAGCCGTTCGGCGTGGGTCCACGGGCTGCCGTAGAAGCCCTCGATCGCCCCGCGCAGCGGCATGAGCGGGTGGTCGACGACGCCCGCCCCGGCGATGCCGCGGTGGCGGACCAGCTGCCGCAGCGTCTGCGCGGAGTAGTAGACGCCGTCCGGGTCGGCGCCGCCCAGCACGACGCGGTCGCCGGTCGCGGCGAGCGCGTAGCCCTCGGCGGGCAGCTCGGCCGGCACGTCGACGCCCGCCTCGCGCAGCCCGCGGGCGACGTCGTCGTCGCGGACGTCGCCGACGCGGACCACGAGCGGAGCGCTCACCGGGGCGCCCGCCTCGACGACCTCGACGTCCCGGGCGCCCGCCGAGCGCAGCACCCGGACCAGCAGGTCGCGGGTGGGGCGGTCGACCTGCCGGTCGGCGACGACCGCGGCCTCGCCGGGCACGCGCACGTCGGGGCCGAGCCGGCTGATCTGCTGGGGCTGCGGGGTGAGCGGTGGGAGCGGGTCTGGTGGTGCGGCGACCGCTGGTGCCGCGGTGGCGAGCAGCGCTGCGGTGGCGAGCACGAGAGCGGAGCGGAACACGGCGCCTCCCGATGTGTCGCGAATAGGTCTAGACAAGTCGGCTCGACAGGCGCTGTCAAGATCGGTGCGGAGTCGTCCGCACTGCGCCGAATGGCGGTTGGGGGCCCGATGAGATCGTCTTTACCCGCGGTTTTGCCGAGCGCACCGCCGTCCGCGCGGACCGGGCGGGCTCCGTATCGTCAGGGGCGTGAATGCCGATGTTCCCGAGATCAGCTCGGACGTGTACCGCGACATCGCCCAGTGGGGGGCCTCCACCCCGGGCTGGGTGCACGGCGTCGCCCTGGTCCTCACCCAGGCGATGCTGTTGGTCTTCGTGGCGCTGACCGCCGTGGTCTGGTGGCGCGTCCGCGATGGCGGTCTGTGGCGGATGCTGGGCGCCGCGGTGCCGCTGGTGGCCGCCGGCGTGGCCTACGGCGCCAATGACATGGTCAAGGACCTGGTGCAGGAGGAGCGACCATGTCGCGCCGTCGCCCACGTCGGCGCCACCATCGCGACCTGCCCGGCACCCGGTGACTGGTCGTTCCCCAGCAACCACGCGACGATCGCCGCCGGCTTCGCCGTCTCGCTGGCGATCGTGTGGCGGCGCATCACCGCGCTGGTGGTGCTGGTCGCCCTCCTGGAGGGCTTCTCGCGGGTGTTCGTCGGCGTCCACTACCCGCACGACGTGCTGGTCGGCTACCTCGTCGGCGCCGTGGTCGCGGCGCTGGTGACCGCGGCGCTGCGGGCGTTCCTCGCCCGGCGGGAACCGGAGCCCGTGCCCGCGTCCGAGTCCCCGACCATGCAGATCCCGCGCGTCGAAGGCTGAGAGCCTGTCTTTGGACTCGTTTGGGGTGGCGGTGCCGGTGGCGGAACCTCAGCGGCCCGCCCGTCGCCCGACCACCGCCCCCCAACGAGGCGCTGACGCGCCACAGTCACATCGACTGCGGAAGCCCCTCCTGATGTATGTCCGATACACGGCGTCGGTGCTGTCCTCGCGAGACGCCCGCCCGTCGCCCGACCACCACCCCCCACGGAGGCGCTGACGCGCCCCTGTGCTTGTCGGAGAACCCGCGGCGGTGCCAGCGGCGAGACCACTCACCGAAAGAGAAAGCGGCTCCGCCGCTTACCACGACCCGTCGGAACCAAGCTCAAAGACAGGCTCTGAAAGGTCGCCTTGGGGTCCTTTCGCGTGGCGGTGCCGGCTGCGAGACCGCTCGCCGAAAGAGAAAGCCTCCGCCGCTTGCCGAAACCACTGAATCCCGTCCGAAGGGCCTGCCGGTGCTCCGGCAGGCCCTTCGTCGTGTCACCGGAGCTCGGACCGGACGAAGTCGCGGAAGTCCCGCGGCGGGCGGCCGGTGAGGTCCGCGACGGCCGAGGTCGTGCGGTCCTCGGCGCCATCCCGGATGAGCGCGTCGGCCGCTGCCAGGGCCGCGGCGAAGTCCGCCGGGAGGGCCGCGGTCAGCGCGCGCGCCAGCTCGTCGACGCCGATGGAGCGGTGCCGCACCGGACGCCCGGTGACCTCGGTGACGATCCGCGCGGCGTCCGCGTAGCTCAGCGCGTCCGGGCCGGTCAGCACGTGCTCACCGGTGACGTCGTGCCGCTCGGTCAGCAGTCGCGCCGCCACGGCCGCGATGTCGGCGGCGTCGATCCAGCCGATCCGGCCCGAGCCGGTGGAGGTCACGATCTCCCCGCCCCGGACACCCACCGCGACCGGGTGCTCACCGGTGAAGTTCTGCATGAACCCGGAAGGTCGCAGCACCGCACCGCCGTCGGTCCGCGCCACCCGGTCCCGCAACTCCAGCAGTCCCGGTGCGTCGGGCACCTCCAGGGAGGAGCTCAGCAGCACCACCCGCCGCCCGGCGGCCCGCTCCAGGAACGGTCCGACCAGCGGCATCGGGTCCAGCACGCCGACGGGTGGCACCAGGTAGACGCGGTCCGCGCCGTCCAGCGCGGCCCGGTGCGAGTCCGGGTCCGCCCAGTCGAAGCGCACGTGGTCGGGGCCGTTCGGGTGCCGGCTGCCCACTCGCACCGGCGTTCCTCGCCCGCGCAGCAGTTCGACGAGCGGGCGGCCGGTGGTGCCGGTGCCACCGATGACGAGAACGGTCATGCGCCCACCGCCGCCAGGAACTCGGGCAGCGTCCCGAACGCCGCGGCGGCCATGACCGGGCTCCAGTAGTCGCGGTAGCCGACGATGCCGTGCTCGTTCGCGGTGACCACGACGACGTAGCGCATCTCGTAGGGCGCACCGGTGCGCACCGTCCGGCCGCGCGCGGTGAACTCCACGATGACCAGGCCGGGATCGGTGCTCCGGTGCACGACCACGGACGGGAACTCCGCGATGTCGACCTGCTGCGGGTAGTCGGCGAGGTATTCGCGCAGGGCCTCCCGGCCGTGCAGTTCGCGGGGAGCGCCGGCGGTGGCGAACGGGAACTCGACGGTGCAGTCCGGGGTGAACAGGTCGACGAACCCGTCCACGTCCTTGGCCAGCAGCAGGTCGAGCCCGCGTCGGAAGAGTCGTTCTGTTTCCACGCCAGCCACGATCGTCGTCGCGACGCCCGGCGGGCAGGTCCGCGTGAGCCCCGGACCAGCGGTCCGTGGATGGGCTCGCGGCCCCGTGGAATGCTGGGCCGGTGGACAACCGCGAGTTGGCAGCCTTCCTGCGCGGACGCCGGGAGTCGTTGCTGCCCGCCGAGGTCGGCCTGCCCGGCGGAAGCCGCCGCCGCACCCCCGGACTGCGCCGGGAGGAGGTGGCGCTGCTGGCCGGGGTGTCGGTGAACTACTACGAGCGCCTCGAACAGGCCCGCGCACCGCGGCCGTCCCCGCAGGTCGCCGACGCGCTCGCCGGCGCGCTGCGGCTCTCGGCGGTCGAGCGCGAGCACCTCGCGCGGCTCGCCGGGCACCTGGCGGCACCACCGGAGGAACCGGTCCCGGACGAGGTCCGGATCCTGCTCGACCGGCTCGGCGAGCCCGCCTACGCGCTCGACGCCAAGCACGACGTCGTCGCGTGGAACGAGCTGGCCGCGCGGCTGATCACCGACTTCTCCCGCGCCCCGGACCGCAACGCGCTCCGGCTGGCGATGCGCACCGGGGTGTGCTCCTCGCCGGACGGCGACTTCGCGCGGCAGGCCGCGTCCGACCTGCGCCGCGCGGCGGTCCGCCACCCCGACGACCCCGAACCCGCCGTGCTGGCCCGCGCGATGGCCGCCGTCGACCCGGCGTTCGCGGACGGCTGGCGCAGCCACGACGTGCGGTCGAGGCCGGTGCTGCGCAAGCGCATCCACCACCCCGAGCTCGGCGCGGTCGACGTGGACTGCCACCTGCTGGCGGTGCCCGGCCACGACCTGCGGATCGTCGTGTGCACGGCGGAGCCGGGCAGCCCCTCGGCCGCCGAGCTCGCCCGGCTCGCCGGGCGTCAGCCGGAGTAGACCTCCAGCTCGGCGATGGAGGTGAAGGTCGCCGTGCCGCCTGGCACGCCGACGATGCGGACGCCGTCCGCGCGGACCGGCTCGAAGGTGAACGTGTACGACCGGTGCTCCCCGGCGCTCGCGGTGTACGGGTAGGCGGGGGCCACGGTCTGCCCGGCGACCGGTACCCACCGGCCGCCCTGCCGCACCTGGACGGTCAGGTCGGCGGCGAACCAGCCGCCGTCGGTGAACATCCGGCCGGTCGTGTAGACCACGCGGCCCACCACGTACGCCCGGTCCCACAGGTACCCCCAGAAGTCGAGGGGCTTGCGGGAACCGTCGAAGCTGTCCTCGCTCTCCTGCCGGACGCCGTTGTTGAGGTAGTCGCCGCGCCCGAAGTGCGCGCTCTTCTCGATCACGACGGCCCCGGGGGCGCGGGCGAGGTTGTCGGGCGGCGTCGGCGCTCCGGCGAAGCCGAGCGCGCGGGGTGCGACGTCGAAGCGGCGCACCGAGAAGCCGTAGTTCGGCGCACCGCAGGCGACTCCGAGGAACCAGTTGGACTGCAACCACATCCGCGTCCCGTCGGCGGAGACGAACTTCGATGGCGCGGTGCAGGCGTAGCCGCCGTTCTTCGGACCGGGGCACCCGGCGGCCTGCGGCGCGCGGTCCACTTTGGGCACTTCGTGCCCGCTGGGGGTGGGCTCGTAGTGCACCCGGCCGGGACCGCCGAACCACGGCTGCGCGCCGAAGTCCTTGCTCAGGAACCACCGCCACGGGCCCCACGGCGTCGGCGCCTCGTAGAACTCGAAGGTGTACTCGCTCCACGAGGTGTAGATGAACCGGCGCAGCGGCGCGTTGTAGACGACGCCGCCCTGCGAGATCACCGTCAGGTTCTTGCGGCCCTGCCCGATGAGGTCGGTGTAGAGCCGTCGTTCGTCGCGCAGCACCGGAACGCGGTCCTCGACGGCCGGGCTCCACCGGGGGGCGCCGTCGGGACCGGTCCCGGCGTAGAACCGCCACGCGCTCCGGTCCTGCACCGCTGCGCGCGGCACCCGGGCCAGGTGCAGGGCGGTCGGTGAGGGAACGGTGCCGCTGTAGGACTGCCGCCAGTTGTGGTCCAGGCCGTAGGCGTAGGCGAAACCGGCGTCCTCGGGGCCGAGCACCCGCGCGTTCTCCTGGCTGCGCCCGAAGTCCAGGAACATGATCGTGGTGAAGACGTGGTCGGAGAACATCGGCTGCGCGGGGGCGTGCCAGGTGCGCCCGTAGTCGTCGGAGCGGACCACCGTGGCGTTCGGCGCGTCGTCGAAAGCCTTGTCCGAGGGGGACTTGCGCAGGTCCTGGACGGCCAGGTACAGCTCGTCGCGACCGTCGCCGTTGCCGTCCACGGCGAGCATCCCGGTCGGTTTCCGGTTGTACCGCGCGGAATCGGCGTACACCCGGCAGATCGCGTCCCCGGTGGCCAACCGCTGCCCGCTGAGCCCGGTCTCGGGCGTCCCGGAGATCCGGTTGACCACGATGTCGGCCATCGGTTCCTCGCCGAAGCCCTGCCCGTCGCCGTTGGCGGCGTACAGCTCGTCGTCGTCGGCCCAGCACGACGGCCACAGGTCGCCGTTGCTGGCGGTGGTGAACGCGGCGGCGTACTCGGTGGTCGCGGTCGCGAAGAACGGACCCGGCAGCTGGGCCCGGGCGCGCGGGACCACCGCCAGGGAACCCACCCCGGCCAGGGAGAACGCGAGGAACCGCCGCCGGTCGAGGACCATTCACAGGCTCCGCGGCAGCCGCTGCTCGACGGGGGCGAGGGCGAACGGCGCGTGCGGTTCGGCCTGGTACCAGTAGGCCACCGACGAGTAGTCGTCCGAGCGCTTGTTCGCGTGCCCGTGCTCGATGCTCACCCGGATCGACCGCTGGAACGGCACCGGGTCCTCGATGTGGAAGCGGTACAGGCTGATCTGCCCGGACCAGTTGTCCCCGCCCGGCAGCGTGATGCCGTGGTACGGCGCGTGGTAGGTCTGGTCGGGGCACCACGCGGTGTCGAAGTAGTCCTCGGTGCCGGTGCCGTGCAGCGTGGGCGGCCACCGGTCGCCGTCGACGAAGATCATGTCGTCGCCCTCGCCGTACCAGTTCCACTCGGTGGTCGCGCGCAGGTTGTGGATGTTGAGCACGCAGCCGACGTACTGCCCGCGACCGGACGCCTCCAGGATCGTGTAGTTGTCCGCGCCGTCCAGGTTGGTGCCGGTGAACAGGAACTCGTCGTTGGTCTGGCGGCCCTGCTCGACCCCGGGGCAGGGGTCGGCGCGCCGCCACTGCGCGTGGAACCGGCCCAGGTCCTCGCCGAGCTCGTCGAACAGCTCGTAGTCGACGTAGTAGTAGAGGAACACCCGCTCGTGGACGAGTTCGCTGACGACCTCCAGCCGCGCGCCGTCGCCGAACGGCATCGGGAACCAGCAGTTGAACGCTTTGCCGTCCTGCGGGCTCATCTGCAGCGGCGCGGACACGAAGTTCGCGGTGCGCCCGTGGCCGACGCCGAAGAAGTCGCCCAGCGGCACGGCGACGCTCGGTTCCCGTTCGCCGTCCCAGTACGCGCGCAGCACGAGCTTGCGCAGGTAGTCGGTCTCGCGCATCCAGGGGTTGCGGACCATGTGCTCGTTGGCGGCGGTGATCCAGATGTGCTCGACGCACCCCGCGCCGGTGAGCTCGGCGAGGGTGGCGGTGCGGCCGGGCGGGAGGGTGACGCGGTCGTCGTTGCCCCCGCGCCGGTCCCAGCTCGACGCGCGGCCCCGCCGCCCGGCGCGCAGCCGGGGCAGGTCGCGCAGGCTCGATCCGTAGTTGCCGTAGTCGGTCATGCGGTACCTCCTGCGGGTCGGGACCAGCTGCCCCGGCGGAACCACGTCTCCAGCGATTCGAGGCTGCGCTGCTTGGTCTCCGGCACGGCCCACCAGACGATCGGGAAGACGAGCACCCCGGCGGCGCCGTAGGCGAGGAACACCACGCCCGCGCCCACCAGCGAGGTGAAGGTCGGGAAGGTGAGCGAGACGAAGAAGTCGGTGAGCCAGTTGAACAGCGTCGCGACCGCCATCGCCGCGCCCCGGATCGCCAGCGGGAAGATCTCGGCCAGCACCACCCACAGCACCGGCCCCCAGGTCGCCGAGAAGCTGTTGGTGAACACCACGAACGCGGCGACGGCGATGCCGAACAGCGCGGGGGAGGTGGGCGGCAGCACGATGGCCGCCGCGCCGACCGCGAACAGGCTCAGCGACATGCCCACCAGCCCGGCGAGCAGCACGGGTTTGCGGCCGCGCCGGTCCACCACCCTGGCCCGCACCACGATCGCGATGGTGGCGATGTTGACCAGCCCGTTGAGGAACGTGAACAGCAGCGCGGTCACGTCGGAGACGCCGAAGCCGGTCAGCACCGTCGGCGCGTAGTAGACGATCGTGTTGACCCCGGTGATCTGCTGGAAGACCGCCAGCAGCGCGCCGAGCACGAGCAACCTGCGCACCCACGGCGCGGACATCCGGGCGCCGAGCCGGGCGTCGGCCTGCTGCCGTTCCAGCTCGACGATCTCGTCGAGTTCGCGCCCGGCCGCGTCCCGGTCGCGGCGCAGGCTCGTCAGCACCGCGCGCGCCTGGTCGGAGTGGCCGCGCCGAACCAGCGAGCGGGGCGTGTCCGGCACCGTCAGCAGGCCGAGGACCAGCGCGATGCCGGGGAAGACGCCGATGAGCACCATCCACCGCCACGAGGCGGCGAACGCCAGCCCGTACCCGGTGGCCGCGGCCACCGCCGTGCCGATGATGATCATGTACTGGTTGAGCGAGGTGACCACGCCCCGCGCGTCCGCGGGCGCCATCTCGGCCAGGTACAGCGGCACCATCACCGAGGAGATGCCGATCCCCAGCCCGATGATGAAGCGGAACAGCACGAGGGTCGCCACGTTCGGCGCCAGCCCGGCGCCGAGCGCGCCGACGGTGAACACCACCCCGGCGGCGAGCAGCACCCGCCGCCGTCCCTGCCGGTCGGCGACCGGGCCGCTGCCCACCGCGCCGACCATCGCGCCCACCACGGTCGCGCTCACCACCGTGCCCTTGAGCAGCGGCGTCAGCGGCAGCTCGTGCGGGATGAACAGGATCGCCGCGGAGATGATCCCGTTGTCGTAGCCGAACAGGATCGCGGCCAGGGACCCCAGTGCGTAGACCCGCCTCGTGGTGACCCCGGTTGTGGACGTCGCCATCGGCCACCTCCCGGTGCGGCGGTGCCGACCCCCTCGGCACGCCCACGCCCGAGGTACCCCCGAACGGGGCCGACAATGCGTCCACCGACCGAGCGAGCGTTCGGCTGCGCGCCGCGACGGCGCCGGGGCCGCCCAGGAGCCGGGCGACCTCCCGGCCGACCGCGACGTGCGGTGCGCGAGGCGTGCCCCCTGCCCGACGCCCCCTCACCGGACCTGCCGGCGCCCCGACGGCGTCGTGATCACGACCACCTCGACCGACCGCTGCTCCCGCGCCGGGCACGAGCGGCGCCAGCCGCTCCCTGCTGCGGGCAGCGGCGGAACTGCCCGCCTACCCGACTTCGGCGTGCACCACCTCGCCCAGCTCGACGGCGGCCGCGCCGCCGGTGGTCTCCGCCAGCCACGCCCGGAACTCGTCCACATCGGACTCCGGGACGTGCACGCGGATGCGCACCACGTCGCGGTAGTCGACGTCGGCGACGCGGTGGCCCGCCGAACGCAGGTCGTTCTCCAACCGGCCCGCCGCCGCGTGGTCCACCGTGGTGCGCACCACCCGCATCGGCCGCCGCTCCACCAGGCCCAACTCGTCCAGCGCCGCCGACACCGCGCCGCCGTAGGCGCGCACCAGCCCGCCCGCGCCCAGCAGCACGCCGCCGAAGTACCGGGACACCACCGCGACCGCGTTGGTCACCTCGTTGCGGCGCAGCACCTCCAGCATCGGGACCCCGGCGGTCCCGGCGGGTTCGCCGTCGTCGCTGGACTTCTGGATCCGCCCGTCGTCGCCGAGCACGAACGCCGAGCAGTGGTGCCGCGCCTCGTGGTGCAAGCGCCGGCGCTCCCGGACGAACTCCCGCGCCTCCTCCTCGGTGCCGACGCGGGCCAGCGCGCACAGGAACCGCGACTTCCTGATCTCGATCTCGTGCTCGCCGGAACGCCTGATCGTCCGCATCGACTCCTCTTCCGCGTGATGCCGGTCACGGCCCCTTGTGCCGCCGTCGTTCTCGCCACCCATCTTCCCACCGCATCGTCGGTGCAGGTCAGCGCGGTGATGCGAGCATCACGGGGACGCGATTTCCGCTCGGGGGGCCTGGACACGTAACGTCGGCTCTCATGGAGCAGTCAACGAGCCCGTTTGAACCAGGGACGCGGGTGCGTGCGACCTTCGGCCGGTTCCGCGACCAGGTCGGGACCGTGGTCGAGGCGGCCACCGGCTTGCCCGAGGTGTTCGACGGCCCAGTGCTGTGGGTGCGCTTCGACGGCGACGAAGAACCCGGCCTCGTCGCGGGCCGGTTCCTCGAACAGGCCGCCTGAGCTCGCCCGGTGTCGGTATGAGGCCCAATTTCGGCGGAAATTGGGCCTCGGTCCGAGCCCTAGGGCCTTCCACGGGCGGCGGCAGCCGCTTTCGGTGAGTGGTCTCGCGGCCGGCACCGCCACGCGGAGCGCTTCCGGAGCACTCGCTAGCCCCAGATCTCGGCGGCCGTCTCGACGACGAGGCGGAGCTTGGCGACCTGCTGGTCGTAGCTCAGCGCGTTGCCCTCCTCCGTCGACGCGAAGCCGCACTGCGGTGACAGGCACAGCTGGTCCGGATCGATGTACCGGGCGGCCTCGTCGATGCGCCGCTTGAGGGCGTCCTTGGACTCCAGCTCGCCGCGCTTGGTGGTGACCAGGCCGAGCACCACGACCTTGCCCTTGGGCACGAACCGCAGCGGCGCGAACGTGCCGGAGCGCTCGTCGTCGAACTCCAGGAAGAACCCGTCCACGGCCAACTCGTTGAACAGCGCCTCGGCCACGAAGTCGTAGCCGCCCTCGGCCACCCACGACGAGCGGTAGTTCCCGCGGCACATGTGGGTGGTCACCGACAGCGTGTCCGGACGTCCCTCCAGCGCGGAGTTGATCAACCGGATGGTCTGCTCGTGCGCGTGCTCGGCGTCCTCGCCGCGGGCGGCGATCGTCTCCCGCTGCTTCGGGTCGTTCAGGTACGCCAGGCTGGTGTCGTCCAGCTGGAGGTAGTGGCAGCCCATGTCGGCCAGCGCCCGCACCTCGGCGCGGTAGGCGGCGGCCAGGTCGGCGCGGAACTCCGCCAGGTCGGGGTAGACGTCCCGGTCGATCGCCGACCGGCCGCCCCGGTAGTGCAGCATGCCCGGCGAGGGGATGGTCAGCTTCGGCGTGTTCCGCGTGACCTGCTTGGCCAGGTACTCGAACGCGTCGGCGAAGATCGTCCGGCTCAGACCGATCTTGCCGTCCACCCGCAGCTGCGGCGTGTGGAACTCCACGTCGCCCTCGGCGTTGTGGAACTCGACCGTCATCTCGGAGTCGGTGACCTTGCTGACCCCGTCGAGCTGGTAGAGGAAGTCCATGTGCCAGGAGGCGCGGCGGAACTCGCCGTCGGTGGCGCTGGACAGCCCCACCTCCTCCTGCATGGCGACGACCTCGGCGATCGCCTCGTCCTCGACGCGGTGCAGCGCGTCGTCGTCGATCCGGCCCGCCGCGTGCTCCTCGCGGGCGTCGAGCAGTTTTCGGGGTCGCAGGAGGCTGCCGACGTGGTCGGCGCGGAACGGTGGTGTGACACGAGGGCTCATACCGCGAAACTAGTTCGCCGGTATTCCCATGCATAGCCCGTCTCTCATTCGTCCAATCAAGAACGGTGATCGGTGTTCACGGGGTGTGACGAAGGACAATTCGGTCCGCCCGGCCCCGCGGATAGACTCGACGACGGTGTCGACGTCGGCCGGACGGATGGAGACGAATGCGGGTTCTCGTGGTCGGAGCCGGTATCGGAGGACTCGCCGTCGCCAACGGGCTGATCGGCGCCGGACACCGGGTGGCGATCTTCGAGCACGCTGATGCGCTTCGCACGACCGGTGCAGGTATCACCGTTTGGAGTAACGGAACCGCTGCTCTCCGTGAACTCGGTGTCGCTGGGGTCGAGGACTCCGGACGCGTCCTGCGCAGCCTGCGCTCGCTGACCCGCTCCGGCCGCACGCTGTGGGAGGCCGACCTCGGCGCGGTCACCGAACGCCTCGGTTCCCCGACGGTGCAGATCCCCCGCCGCGTGCTGACCGCCCGGCTCGCCGCGGCGCTGCCGGACGGCGTGCTCCACTTCGGCCGCCAGGTCACCGGCGTCATCGAGCACCCGGACCGCGTGGAGCTGGAGTTCGCCGACGGCGAGCGGGTCGCCGGTGACGTGGTGATCGGCGCGGACGGGCAGCGTTCGGCGGTGCGCCGCGCGGTGCTCGGCGGCGGCCCGGCCCGGCCGACCGGCTGGGCGAGCTGGCAGGGCCTCACCACCAGCGACCTGCCGGTCGCGCACGGCCACCGGACGCTCAACATCGCCGGGCGTCACGCGCACTGCGGGCTGATCCCCACCGGCGGCGGCCTCCTGCACTGGTGGTTCGACATGCCGTGGCGGGAGGGCGATCCGGTCCTGTCGGTGGCGCAGCTGCGCCGGGCGTTCCGCGGCTGGCCGGAACCGGTCGAGGCGCTGCTGGACTCGGTCACCGACGACGATCTCGGCTTCTTCCCGCACATCCGGCACCGGGTTCCCCGGGTGTGGGGCGGCCCGCGCACCACGCTGCTCGGCGACGCGGCGCACGCCATGCCGCCCGCCGTCGCCCAGGCGGCCAACCAGACCCTGGAGGACGCCTGGCTGCTCACCCGCTTCCTGACCGGAGTGGGCGGTGATCCCGAGCCGGTGCTGCGCGCCTACGAGCGCCACCGCCGACCCCGCGCGGCCAAGGTCTCCCGGACGGCAGCCCTGACGTCGGTGCAGCGCAACACGCCCCTGCAACGCCTGGCCCGCTTCCCGGGCTGGCTGGCCACCCACACCCAGGTCGCCACCCTGCGAGCGGGCAGCAACGTCCTGCACGGCCTCGCCCACCCCACCCCGGCACCCGCCTGACCCCCGGACACGACGACGCCCGCCCCGCGCGGGCGGGACGGGCGTCGTGGGACCAGGTCGGCTCAGGCGCCGAACTCGTCGGGGTTCGGGCCGACGCGCTCGCCCGTCTCCAGGCCCTCGATGGCCTTCATGTCGTCGTCGGCCAGCTCGAAGTCGAAGACCTCGATGTTCTCCCGGATCCGGGACGGCGTCACCGACTTCGGGATGGTGACGTTGCCCAGCTGGACGTGCCAGCGCAGCACGATCTGCGCGGGCGTCTTGCCGTACTTCTCCGCCAGCGAGGTCAGCACCGGGTCGTCGAGCAGACCGTTGTTGCGGCCCAGCGGGCTCCACGCCTCGGTCGCGATCCCGTGCTCGGCGTGGAACGCGCGCAGCTCGGGCTGTTGCAGGTTCGGGTGCAGCTCGATCTGGTTCAGCGCGGGCACCACGTCGGTCTCCTCGAACAACCGGCGCAGGTGCGCGATCTGGAAGTTCGACACGCCGATCGCCTTGGCGCGGCCGTCGGCGTGCAGCTTCTCGAACGCCTTCCAGGTCTCCACGTACCGGTCCTGAGCGGGCACCGGCCAGTGGATCAGGTACAGGTCGACGTAGTCGAGCCCGAGCCGGTCCAGGCTCTCGTCGAACGCCTGCAACGTGCTGTCGTAGCCCTGGCGGTCGTTCCAGAGCTTGGTGGTCACGAACAGGTCCGCACGCTTGAGGCCGGACTCGGCGATGGCCCTGCCGACACCCTCCTCGTTGCCGTACACCGCGGCCGTGTCGATGCTGCGGTAGCCCGCCTGGAGCGCCGCCAGCACCGGCTCCACGACACCGTCGGCCGGGACCTGGAAGACGCCGTAACCGAGCTGCGGCAGCTGCGCACCGGTGTTCAGCGTGATGTTCGGAACCTGGGTCATGTGTGTGCTTTCCTCCACGAGGTCGGATGCTTCGGCTGGTTCAACCGGATCGGTTCAGCGCGGATTCCGGCTCGGCCGTGTCCATCACATCACTCCCGGGCGAGGGCCCGCCAGGTTCAGCGCACCTCCGCCTCGGCGTCCTGCCGGTCGGCGCGGTGCGAGGCCACCACCTCGGACCGCAGCGGTCGGCGGTCCAGCCATCCGGACACCAGGGCGAACCCGAGACCGGTCAGGGCCAGCAGCGCCCCGACCCAGCTGGGCGCGGTCAGCCCCATCCCGGCGGCGATCACCACACCGCCCAGGTAGGCGCCCAGCGAGTTGGCGATGTTGAACGTGGACTGGATGCTGGCCGAGCCCAGCGCCGGCGCCTCCCGGGCCTGGTCGAGGATCCGGGCCTGGATGCTCGGGATGGCCGCGAACCCGGTCGCGCCGATCAGGAACACCGTGACCGGCGCCAGCACCATGCTGTGCGAGGTGAACACGAACAGCGTCAACGCGGCGGCCAACGCGGTCAGGAAGGCGTACAGCGTCCGCATCGGGGCCCGGTCGGCCAGCCGGCCGCCGACCGCCGTCCCCACCGTCATGCCCGCGCCGAACAGCGACAGCAGCACGGTGACGGCGGTCGGGGTGTAGCCGGTCACGTCGGTGAGCACCGGCTTGATGTAGCTGTAGAAGGAGAACGTGGCGGCGAAGCCGAACACCACGACGGCGAACGCCAGCCACACCTGCGGGCGGCGGAACGCGCGCAGCTCGCCGCGCAGGCTGACGTCGGTCGGCTTGGGCTGCCGCGGCACCAGCGCGGCCACGGCCGCGAGCGCGACCACGCCGATCACGGCCACCATGCCGAACGCCCAGCGCCAGCCGAGCGCCTGGCCGAGCAGGGTGCCGACCGGCACGCCCACGATGTTGGCGACGGTCAGGCCGATGAACATCATCGAGATGGCCTGCGCCCGCTTGTCCTGCTTGACCAACCCGGCGGCGACCACCGCCCCGACGCCGAAGAAGGCGCCGTGCGGCAGGCCGGACACGAACCGCGCGCCGAGCAGCAGCGCGTGGGTGGGCGCGAAGGCCGAGCACAGGTTCCCGGCGGTGAACAGCACGAGCATGCTGAGCAACATCGTCTTCCGGCGCATCCGCATGCCGAGGATCGTCAGCACCGGGGCGCCGATGACGACGCCGAGCGCGTACAGCGAGATGTACCCGCCGGCGTCGGGGATGGAGACGTGCAGGTCGGAGGCCACGTCGGGCAGCAGCCCCATCATGACGAACTCGGTGGTCCCGATGCCGAAGGCCGCGATGGCCAGCGCTAACAGGGCAATGGGCACGAAAGTCTCCCCTGAACACTGCGTGTCGGACAGTTGCGGTCTGTGATCCCCGGGGCGCGACGGTGCGGACCACGTTTCTCGTGGTGGCGTTTACCCGGGGAGAAGGAAGACGACGGACAGCGGCGCCCTCTGTGCGTCTCCAACAGTAGTCACCGGTCGGCGTGTTCCGGAAACGGATATGAACCGCACCACTCGCGTCTCACACGTTCGGTCCAGACCCGGCGGAACCGCGAAATACCACTGTGGACAGTCGTCCGTGCACAGCGCACAACCGGACCCCGACGGGGTTGTGCGCTCAGCTCAGCCCTGCCCGCCGCGCCGACCGAAGGTCGTGGCGTGCGCCTCCAGCTCCAGGCGTTCGGCCATGTGCGGGTAGTGCAGCTCGAACGCCGGCCGGATGGACCGGATGCGGGGCAGCTCGGTGAAGTTGTGCCGCGGCGGCGGGCAGGAGGTGGCCCACTCCAGCGAGTTCGCGTGCCCCCACGGGTCGTCCACGTTGGCGATGACGCCGTACCGGTAGCTGGTGAACACGTTGTACAGGAACGGCAGCATCGACCCGCCGAGGATGAACGCGCCGATGGTGGACACGATGTTCAGCGTGGTGAACCCGTCACTGGCCAGGTAGTCGGCGTACCGGCGCGGCATCCCCATGTCCCCGAGCCAGTGCTGCACCAGGAACGTGGTGTGGAAGCCGATGAAGGTCAGCCAGAAGTGCAGCTTGCCGAGCCGCTCGTCCATCATCCGGCCGGTGATCTTCGGGAACCAGAAGTACATCCCGGCGAACACCGCGAACACGATCGTGCCGAACAGCACGTAGTGGAAGTGCGCCACGACGAAGTAGGTGTCCGTGATGTGGAAGTCCAGCGGCGGCGACGCCAGCAGCACCCCGGTCAGCCCGCCGAGCAGGAACGTCACCAGGAACCCGAGCGCGAACATCATCGGCGTCTCGAAGGTCAGGTGCCCCCGCCACATCGTGCCGATCCAGTTGAAGAACTTGATCCCGGTCGGCACCGCGATCAGGAACGTGGTGAATGAGAAGAACGGCAGCAGCACCGCTCCGGTGGCGAACATGTGGTGCGCCCACACCACCACCGACAACCCGCCGATCATCAGGGTGGCGAACACCAGGCCGGTGTAGCCGAACAGCGGTTTGCGGCTGAACACCGGGAAGACCTCGGTGACGATCCCGAAGAACGGCAGCGCCACGATGTAGACCTCGGGATGCCCGAAGAACCAGAACAGGTGCTGGTAGAGGATCGCCCCGCCGTTGGCCGGGTCGAACACGTGCGAGCCGAGGTGCCGGTCGGCCAGCAGCCCGAACAGCGCGGCGGTCAGGATCGGGAACGCGATCAGCACCAGAACGCTGGTGACCAGGATGTTCCAGCAGAAGATCGGCATCCGCCACATCGTCATGCCGGGGCAGCGCAGGCAGACCAGCGTGGTGATCATGTTGACCGCGCCGAGGATGGTCCCGAGCCCGCTGACGATCAGGCCGGTGATCCACACGTCCCCGCCGAAGCCCTGGGTGAACATCGACCGCGACAGCGGGGTGTACGCCGTCCACCCGAAGTCGGCCGCGCCGCCGGGCATCACGAACCCGCTCATCACGATCAGCCCGCCGAACAGGAACAGCCAGTAGGAGAACGCGTTCAACCGCGGGAACGCCACGTCCGGCGCCCCGATCTGCAACGGCAGCACCACGTTGGCGAAGCCGAACACGATCGGCGTCGCGAACAGCAGCAGCATGACCGTGCCGTGCATGGTGAACAGCTGGTTGTACTGCTCCTGCGACAGGAACTGCAGCCCCGGGTACGCGAGCTCCCCGCGGATCAGCAGCGCCATCGCGCCCCCGGCGAGGAAGAACGCGAACGCGGTGGCCAGGTAGAGCTTGCCGATCTCCTTGGGGTCGGTGGTCCGCAACCAGTACAGGAATTTCTGCCCTTTGAGCGGACGCCTCGCGGTGAACGCCCGGGTCGGGATCGGTCGGGATCGCACCGTCGCCATGCCTGCCTCCTGGATCGCGGGGGAGACGGCCGTTCCCCCAGTCTTGACCCGTGGTCAAGCCCCCGCAAACCTGACGGGTGATGCACCGCACCCCGGGTACCCCGGGGGAGAACGCACGCAGGGAGGTCCCGATGAGCCTGACCCTCGGTGGTGGCCCGCTGTCGTCCCGGTCGCCGGTGGAGGTCAACTACCACCTGGAGGGACCCCGGCACCGGCTGTTCTGGCAGGACTTCCCGCGCCGGGTGCGCGCCCTGCTCGCAGACGAGGTGGTGCTCGACTCCCGCAACGCCAAGCTGCTGCACGAGAGCAACCTGCTGCCGCAGCTGTACGTCCCGCGCGAGGACGTCCGCGAGGACCTGCTGGAGCCGACCGCGCACCGCACGCACTGCCCGTTCAAGGGCGACGCCGGGTACTTCTCGGTGCGCGTCGGCGACCGGGTCGCGGAGAACGCCCTCTGGCACTACCCGGACCCGAAACCCGAGGTCGGCTGGCTGTCGGGGCACCTGGCCGCGTACTGGGAGCGGATGGACGCGTGGTTCGACGAGGACGAGGAGGTCTTCGGCCACCTGCGCGACCCGTTCCACCGCGTCGACGTGCGCGCCACCACGCGGCAGGTGCGGGTCGTGGTGGCCGACGCGGTGGTCGTCGAGACCCGCCGGGCGAAGCTGCTGTCCGAGACCGGGCTGCCGAACCGCTTCTACGTGCCCGCCGAGGACGTCCCGCCGGACCTGCTCGAACCCAGCGCCACGCACACCGCCTGCCCGTACAAGGGCACGGCCACCTACCACACCGTCCGGATCGGCGACCGCGTCATCCGCGACGCGGCCTGGAGCTACCCGGACCCGCTGGACGGCGCCCGCGCCATCGCCGCGCACCTGTGCTTCCACGCCGAGGGCGTCCAGACCTACGTCGACGGCGACCTCATCGACTGAGCGCCTCGGTGCGCAGCGGCCCCCGCGGGCCGTCACGCCTGTTCCATCGCCCCCAGCGCCATCCGCCGCAGCAGCGCGGACATCGCCTCGCCGTCCAGGTGGGCGCTGTACGGGGTCGAGTTGATCAACCCGAACGCCGCGTGCACGGCGGCCCGCGCGGTGGCGCGGTCCAGGCCGGGGCGCAGCTGGCGGAGCGCGTCGACCCAGACCTCGACGTAGCTGCGCTGCAACTCCCGCACCTTCCGGCGCTCGGGCTCGGCCACGCTGTCGAGGTCGCGCAGCTGGACGGTGATCAACGACGGGTTGGTCAGCGCGAACTCGACGTGCCAGCGCACCAGCCGGTCCAGGGTCCGCCGCGGATCGCCGGTGGTGGCGCGCTGCCGACCGCCCACCAGCAGGCGTTCGCTGATGCCGGTGAGCATCTCCGCGAGCATCGCGTCCTTGCTGCGGAAGTGCCGGTACAGCGCGGGGCCGGAGATGCCCACGGCGGCGCCGATGTCGTCGATGCCGACGCCGTGGAAGCCGTAGCGCGCGAACAGCTCGGCCGCGGCGGACAGGATCTGCTCGCGGCGGGTCGGTTTGGGGGCGATCGCTTCCTCGGCCACCTGCCAGATACTAGACGAGACCCGTTAGTCAGCGTTAACGTTAACGATGACTAACTCGCCCGGGAGGTGCCGAACACCGATGGATGCCCCCGTCCTGCCCACGGCCGTGGACCCCGCGTCGGAGGAGTACGCCCGGCGCGCGCGGGAACACGCCGAGCTCGTCGAGGACCTCAACGCCCAGCTCGACCGGGTGCGCCTCGGCGGCCCGGAGAAGGCCCGCGCCCGGCACGTCGAACGCGGCAAGCTGCTGCCCCGCGACCGGGTCGACGCGCTGCTGGACCGGGGTTCGCCGTTCCTGGAGCTCTCCCCGCTGGCCGCTTTCGGCCTCTACGACGACGAGGCCCCGTCGGCGGGGATCATCACCGGCGTCGGCCGGATCGCCGGCCGCGAGTGCGTGGTCGTGGCCAACGACGCCACGGTCAAGGGCGGCACCTACTACCCGGTGACCGTCAAGAAGCACCTGCGCGCCCAGGAGGTCGCGCTGCACAACAACCTGCCGTGCGTCTACCTCGTCGACTCCGGCGGCGCTTTCCTGCCCAGGCAGGACGAGGTGTTCCCGGACCGCGAGCACTTCGGCCGGATCTTCTACAACCAGGCGACGATGTCCGCCCGCGGCATCCCGCAGGTGGCCGCGGTGCTCGGTTCGTGCACCGCGGGCGGCGCCTACGTACCCGCCATGAGCGACGAGGCGGTGATCGTCCGCGAGCAGGGCACCATCTTCCTGGGCGGGCCACCGCTGGTGAAGGCGGCCACCGGCGCCGAGGTCAGCGCGGAGGAGCTGGGCGGCGGCGAGCTGCACTCCCGCATCTCCGGGGTCACCGACCACCTGGCCGTCGACGACGCCGACGCGCTGCGCAAGGTCCGGTCGATCATCGGCGCGCTCGGCCCGCGCGCGCCGCGGCCGTGGGACGTCGCCCCGGTCGAGGAGCCGGTGGTGGACCCCGGCGACCTCTACGGCGCGGTCCCGACGGACAGCCGCACGCCCTACGACGTGCGGGAGGTGATCGCGCGCACCGTCGACGGCAGCCGGTTCGCCGAGTTCAAGCAGGAGTACGGCACCACGCTGGTCACCGGTTTCGCCCGCATCCACGGCCACCCGGTCGGGATCGTGGCGAACAACGGGATCCTGTTCGGCGAGTCGGCGCTCAAGGGCGCGCACTTCATCCAGCTCTGCGACAAGCGGTCGATCCCGCTGGTGTTCCTGCAGAACATCTCCGGCTTCATGGTCGGCAAGGAGTACGAGGCGGGTGGCATCGCCAAGCACGGCGCCAAGATGGTCACCGCGGTCGCCTGCGCCCGGGTGCCGAAGTTCACCGTCGTCATCGGGGGTTCGTTCGGCGCGGGCAACTACTCGATGTGCGGGCGGGCGTACTCGCCGCGATTCCTGTGGATGTGGCCGAACGCGCGGATCTCGGTGATGGGCGGGGAGCAGGCGGCCTCGGTGCTGGCCACCGTCCGCCGGGACCAGCTCGAAGCCCGCGGCGAGCACTGGTCGGTCGAGGACGAGGAGGCGTTCAAGCAGCCCATCCGCGACCAGTACGAGCACCAGGGCCACCCCTACTACGCCACCGCCCGCCTCTGGGACGACGGCGTCATCGACCCCAAGCAGACCCGCACGGTCCTGGGCCTGGCCCTGTCCACGGCGGCCAACGCGCCACTGGACCCGGTCTCCTACGGCGTCTTCCGGATGTGAGGCGGGTTCCCCGGGGACCCGTCCGAAGAGGTGAAGGGATGAGCGCAGTGCAGCACTTCGACGTGGTGCTCGTGGCCAACCGGGGCGAGATCGCCGTGCGGGTGATCCGGACGCTGCGGCGCCTGGGCATCCGGTCGGTCGCGGTCTACAGCGACGCCGACCGCGCCGCCCGACACGTCGCCGAGGCCGACACGGCGGTCCACATCGGACCGAGCGCGGCCACCCGCAGCTACCTCGACGTCAAGCGCGTCCTGGACGCCGCCCGCGCCACCGGGGCCCAGGCGATCCACCCCGGCTACGGGTTCCTCTCGGAGAACGCCGCCTTCGCCGAGGCGTGCGCCGAGGCGGGCATCGCGTTCATCGGCCCGCCCGCCGCCGCCATCGAGGCCATGGGCGACAAGATCCGCGCCAAGGCCACGGTCTCCGCCGCGGGCGTCCCGGTCGTGCCCGGCCGGTCGGACCCCGGCATGACCGACGAGGACCTCGCCCGCGCCGTCGCCGAGGTCGGGTTCCCGGTGCTGCTCAAACCGTCGGCCGGAGGCGGAGGCAAGGGCATGCGCCTGCTGCACGACGACACCGAGCTGGCCGACCGGATCGCCTCCGCCCGCCGCGAGGCCCGAGCGGCGTTCGGCGACGACACCCTGTTCGTCGAGCGCTTCGTCACCAACCCCCGGCACATCGAGGTCCAGGTCCTCGCCGACACCCGCGGCAACGTCGTCCACCTGGGCGAACGCGAGTGCAGCCTGCAACGCAGGCACCAGAAGATCGTCGAGGAGGCGCCGTCCCCGCTGCTGGACGCGGCGACCCGGGCCCGCATCGGCGCGGCCGCGGTCGACGCGGCCCGCGCGGTCGGCTACGTCGGCGCCGGAACGGTCGAGTTCATCGTCTCCGCCGACCGCCCGGACGAGTTCTTCTTCATGGAGATGAACACCCGGCTGCAAGTCGAGCACCCGGTCACCGAGCTGGTGACGACCGTCGGCCAGGCCCGGGCGGTCGACCTGGTCGAGCAGCAGGTCCGCGTGGCGGCGGGCGAAGCCCTGCCGTGGTCGCAGGACGACCTCGGCCTGGACGGCCACGCGATCGAGGCCCGCGTCTACGCCGAGGACCCGGCGCGCGGCTTCCTGCCCACCGGCGGCGAGATCCTCGCCGTCCACGAGCCGTCCGGGGTGCGCGTGGACTCCGGCGTGCGCACCGGCATGCGCGTCGGCTCGGACTACGACCCGATGCTGGCCAAGGTCGTCGCCTGGGGCCCGGACCGCGCCGACGCCCTGCGGCGCCTCGACGCCGCGCTCGCCGACACCGCGATCCTCGGCCTGGGCACCAACGTCTCGTTCCTGCGCGCCCTGCTCGCCCACCCCGACGTCCGTGCCGGACGCCTGGACACCGGCCTGGTCGAGCGCCACCTGGACTCCTTCGTCAGCACCGACGTCCCCGAGGAGGTCCACGTCGCCGCCGCCCTGGAGCGCCTGCTCGCCGCCGAACCCACCGGCCCGGTGGTGGACCCGTGGGAGGTGCCCAGCGGCTGGCGCCTCGGCGAACCGGCGTGGAGCACCTGGCGCTTCGCCGCCCCGGACGGCGACGAGGTCCGGGTGCGGGTGCGCGGCCGCGCGGCCGACGCCGAGGTGTCGCTGAAACCGGACGCCGCACCCGAACCGGCCGCCGCGCACGCCCGCGACGACGCCCTGGTGGTCACGTTCCGCGGCCGCACCCGCCGCTACCGCGTCGCGCACGTCGACGGCACCACCTGGCTGGCCGCCGACGGGCGCACCTGGTCCCTGGCCGAACACCGGCTGCTCGCCGACCGCGGCGCGCGCAGCGCCCGCTCCGACGGCGTGGTGGCCAGCCCGATGCCGGGCACCGTGCTGGCCGCCGAGGCGAGTCCCGGCCAGGAAGTCCGAAGTGGACAGAAACTGTTCGTCGTCGAGGCGATGAAGATGGAACACACCGTCACCTCCCCGGTCGACGGCGTGGTCGCCGAAGTTCATGTCCGAACAGGACAGTCGGTCGGGCTGGACCAGCCGCTGGCTGTCCTCACCCCCCACGAGGAGGGCTAGATGGTGGACCACCGGCTCAGCGAGGAGCACGAGGCGCTGCGCGAAAGCGTGCAGACCTTCGCCCGCAAGGAGGTCGCGCCGGTCATCGGCGACTACTACGAACGCGGCGAGTTCCCGTACCCGCTGGTCGCGGCGATGGGCCGGATGGGCCTGTTCGGCCTGCCCCT
The DNA here is from genome assembly GCF_025643595.1 of Saccharopolyspora rosea. Lineage (GTDB taxonomy): Bacteria > Actinomycetota > Actinomycetes > Mycobacteriales > Pseudonocardiaceae > Saccharopolyspora > Saccharopolyspora rosea. The sequence continues at coordinate 6,231,626 of NZ_CP102826.1, read as the reverse complement.
CCCGGAGGAGTACGGCGGCATGGGCGGCGACTACTTCGCGCTGTGCCTGGCGCTGGAGGAGCTGGCGCGCGTCGACTCGTCGGTGGCGATCACCCTGGAGGCCGGGGTCTCGCTCGGCATCATGCCGATCTTCCGGTTCGGCACCGAGGAGCAGAAGCGGACCTGGCTGCCGCGGCTGGCGACCGGCGAGGTGCTGGGCGCGTTCGGCCTGACCGAGCCGGACGGCGGCTCGGACGCGGGCGCCACCCGCACGGCCGCCGTCCTCGACGAGCGGAGCACCCCCGGAGGCGGGGCCGAGTGGGTCATCAACGGCTCGAAGGCGTTCATCACCAACTCCGGCACCGACATCACCGGCTTCGTCACGGTCACCGCGGTGACCGGCCGGAAACCGGACGGCGGCAAGGAGATCTCGGCGATCATCGTGCCCGCGGGCACCCCGGGCTTCACCGTGGCCAAGAAGTACTCGAAGGTCGGCTGGAACGCCTCGGACACCCACGAGCTGGCGTTCGACGGCTGCCGGGTGCCCGAGGCCAACCTGCTCGGCGAACGCGGTCGCGGCTACGCCCAGTTCCTCGCCACGCTCACCGAGGGCCGGGTCGCGATCGCCGCGCTCGGTGTCGGCCTGGCCCAGGGCTGCGTCGACGAGTGCCTGCGGTACGTGGCCGAACGCGAGGCGTTCGGCCGCAAGATCGGCGAGTACCAGGCCATCCAGTTCAAGATCGCCGACATGGAACTGCGTGCGCACACCGCACGGCTGGCGTACTACGACGCGGCCTCGCGCATGCTGCGCGGTGAGCCGTACCGCAAGCAGGCGGCGATCGCCAAGCTGGCCTCGTCGAACGCGGCCATGGACAACGCCCGCGACGCCACCCAGATCTTCGGTGGCTACGGCTTCATGAACGAGACGCCCGTCGGCCGCTTCTACCGGGACGCCAAGATCCTGGAGATCGGCGAGGGCACCAGCGAGGTCCAGCGCATGCTGATCAGCCGCGAGCTGGGCCTGAGCGGCCGGTGAAGGCGGTCGGGGGGCGCCTTCACCGGCCGTGGTCGTGGTCGGGGTGGTCGGAGTTCCTCGGGACGGGGATGACGGCGATCACCGGCCGAACCGCTTGTGCGGCACGGTGATCTCCTCGGTCTGCTCGACGTCGCCGTACTCGGACGATCCGTAGAGCTCACCGGCGTACTGCTGCTGGTTCACCGGCGAGAAGTCCCGGGTCTCCTGGCCGGGCCAGGCTGGGATGTCCGGTTCCGCGGGCGCGCTCGGCTCGGCGGCGGCGCTCGACGGGTGGTCGTCCGCGAGGTGCTGCAGCACCCAGTCGCGCGCCAACGCCGCGGGCGAGGTGCCCTGCTTGGCCGCGAGCTCCTTGAGCCGCTCGTTGGCCATCAGGGGCAGTCGCAGCTGGTAGACCTCGGACCCGCCGAAGCGACGCCCGGATCCCGTCGTCTCGACGCTCTCCTCGGGCGCGAGAGCCGCGAGGTACGACTCCAGCTCGTGATCCGGTTCGGCCGGCTCGGCAGGCGGCGGTTCCGCCTTCTGCCGGCGACTGTTCTTCGTTCGTCCTAGAGCCACGCGGACACGATAACGGTTCGATTGCGGCGCGCGAGTGGCTGTGATCGCGCTCACCGCCGCGGGGGGTGCCGCGGACAGCGGAGGGCCCCCGCGCCAGGGGGAGGAACGCGGGGGCCGGAGGGGATCTCCACAGGTGCTGACCGGGGGTGTGTCAGCGACCTGATTCTGACACGGCGAACCGGCTTTGGGGAGTCTCTTCGAACAGGTTCGGGCCGGTAATCGGTTCCCTGGGCGCGCTGCCCCGAAGCGCGGCACCCGACCCGCCGGGTGGTGCAGTCCCGGATGCCCCGCGCGGATAGCCCGCTGGACGTGTTCCGCGCCACGGATGGTGACCGTCTGGGTGCTCGACGTGTTGGGTTCGTGCAGACTGCCTGTCGCAACCCGCACGGCCCGCGGAGCTTCGCGTCTACTGTGGACTTCTCTCGGCGGGGCGGTGCCCGAAGGGTGGGCGACGCGGTATCCGATGTGGATCGACGTCCCGCCGATCGATTACTCTGCGTTGAACCCGAATCACTCTCTGGGGGGCTGTGGGGGTTGTGAGGCTGTGGATAGCCTGCGGCCTGCGAACCCGAGCCGGGGAGGCGTCATGTACGGGTCACTCGACGTGCGGAAGTTCTTGTGGCAGCAGGAAGAGGGGCTCTCCCGCCCGTCCTCCTCGGTGCCCGCGCAACGCTCCGGCGAGCCCGCGCGGATCTCGTCGGAGCAGGTGCACCGAGCTCGGATGGCGGTGGCACGCGGAGCGGCGAATGCCGAGGACTGCCGTCTGCTGCTGGACATGCTGGGCCTCGTGCCCGATGACGACGGGCAGCCGCCGGTCGCTCGCTGAGGCGAAGTGGTCCGCGAACCGCACACCCCCGGTGGTGCGGTTCGCGGACCCGGTCGAAACCTACCTTCCGGTCGCTTTTCGAGATCGACCCGGCCCCGGAACGGCATGGGCGCGCGAGGGCTCAGCCCGGTAACTTCGCGTGGCGAAGTTGATCATCCGTTCGTGGACTCCGTCGCTCGGTCGAGCGGGTCACGATCGACGAATCCACCGGAGCCGTCCATGCCCCAGCAGCGCCGGGCCCAGCTGACCCGCCGCGCGATCCTCGCCGCCGCGGCCGAGGAGTTCGACACCACGGGTTACGACGGCACCACGCTCAACGCCGTGTTGCGCCGCAGCGGCATCACCAAGGGCGCCTTCTACTTCCACTTCCCGTCCAAGGAAGCGGTGGCCGAGGAGTTGGTGGCCCACTACCGGCAGCGCCTGGCCGGTCTCCGGCACCGCTGGTCGACGCCCGGCGACGACGCGCTGTCGGTGGCCACCGGGCTGACCGCCGAGCTGGCGGCGGAGCTGGAGCGCGACGTCATGACCCGCGCGGGCATGTGGCTGGCGCACCGCCGGCCCGAGGAGGTCGACGCCTGGCGCCGATCGCTCGCCGAGCTGCTCACCAGTGCGGTCCACGGCCGCCTCCTGCGCGCGGACGCCGACCCTGCCGCGACCGCCCGCGTGGTCCACGCCGCCCTCCTGGGCGCGTGCGCCATGAGCGTCGAAGGGCTCGCCGACCACGTGGCCGAGATATGGCGAGTGGTCCTCGCCGGCGCGAAACCCGCCCGGATGTGAGTCCTGGATCACAAAAATCAGCCCTGCCTGTTTTGTCCCTTCTCGATCCCTGGCGAGCTCTCCCGTCGACCCCGTCGGTCCCCGGGGCCACTCCGGCCACTCGTCCCGAAGATCGGCCGAAACCACTGGTCAAAGCGCTATCATGGACCGGGCGTGAGCCGACGGGAGCAGGCTCGCGCGGCGGGCTCGCGCCAAAAGCGACCCCCCTGTTTCGGGCGCCGGAAGGCATGCCGTAAAGTCTTCATTGCTCCCAACGGGGCGCCCCGGAAAGGGCAAGCCGGTTGGAGGCAAGGCCGGGTCGGTTGCGAATCGGCCAAGCCCCCATCGTCTAGCGGCCTAGGACGCCGCCCTTTCAAGGCGGTAGCGCGGGTTCGAATCCCGTTGGGGGTACGCGACAACTGAAGATCGCAAGTATGGCCCAGTGGCGCAGTTGGTTAGCGCGCCGCCCTGTCACGGCGGAGGTCGCGGGTTCGAGTCCCGTCTGGGTCGCCAAGGCGAACGGCACGAGCCGGACGCTAACGGCCAGGTAGCTCAGTTGGTACGAGCGTCCGCCTGAAAAGCGGAAGGTCGGCGGTTCGACCCCGCCCCTGGCCACGTCGAGAGACTTGCAGCACAACCCCCGGTGAACCACCGGGGGTTTTTCGCATTTCGGCCCCTGGTTTCGGCTCGTTGTCGGTGTCGCCTGCCATGCTGATCGTGGAGTAGAAGACGCCCCCGCGCTCAACCGGCCTGGGGGTCACCGGGAGTGCGGGGGCGTCGAGGTCCACCCCTGGGGGTCAGGTGGACGCCAACCATGTTACTTCGTGGTACGCCAAATGTCTCTAGGGGCAGAGATCTTTTTTCGAACGAATCGTCGTGAACCGGAGGAAGAGCTGGGCCAACGGGCCGATGCCCAGGGCGTACAGCACCGTGCCGACTCCGGCCGTGCCACCCAGCACCCAGCCGGTGACCAGCACGCAGGCTTCGATCGTGGTGCGCACCACGCGCACCGACCAACCGGTGCGGGCGTGCAGACCGGTCATCAGCCCGTCCCGCGGCCCCGGACCCAACCGCGCGCCGACGTACACCGCGGTCGCGAACCCGTTGAGCACGATCGCCGAGACCAGCAGCGCGATCCGGCCGGGCAGTCCCACCAGCGGCGGCACGACCGCCAAGGTCGTGTCCACCGAGACCGCGAGCACGACGACGTTGGCGACCGTGCCGATACCGGGGCGCTGTCGCAAGGGGGCCCAGGCGGCGAGGACGACCACCCCGGTCAGCACGGTGACGGCGCCGAAGCTCCACCCGAGGTGTCGCACGAGGCCCTGGTTCAGGACGTCCCACGGGGCGAGGCCCAGCTGGGCGCGAACCATGAGGCCCATGCTGGTTCCGTAGAGCGCCAGCCCGACGAACAGCTGGGCCAGCCGTGACAGCGGGCGATCGACGATCGGGAGCGGTGAGAGGTCGATGGTGCGTGGAGCCATGACTCGTTTCTAAGGCGGATTGGACTTCAAAACGAGAGCCAATCGGCATACATTGGTCTTCATGGTGTTCACTCCGTCCGGCCGCATACCCGGTGGCAAGCTGGCGGAGTTGCTCGGGGCCTGGCGGGCTTCGGGCCGTCCCTCGTCCCGGGTCCTCGCCGGGACGCTGCGGCAGCTCGTGCTCGACGGACGCCTCCCGCCCGGCACCAGACTCCCGGCCGAACGCGACCTCGCCGACGCGCTCTCGGTGAGTCGGACGTTGATCGCCCGCGCACTCGACCAGCTCCGCGAGGAGAACTTCGTGGCCAGCCGTCGGGGCGCGGGCTCCTGGGTGCGCCTCCCGCGGTCCAGCGCCGGCGACGGGCACGGCGGTTGGTATCCGGATCCGGAACTGGTCAACCTCGCAGTGGCCACGCCCGGCGCCCCGCCGGAGCTGGGGCCTGCCGCGGACCGGGCCCGGGTGCGGCTCGTCGAGCACGTGTCGGACCACGGTTACCAGCCGATGGGACTGCCGGGCCTGCGGGCGGCGATCGCCGAGACCTACTCCCGCCGGGGTCTGCCCACGACTCCGGACCAGATCCTGGTCACCAACGGCGGGCACCACGCCTTCGCCCTGGTCCTCCGGATGCTGGTGTCGCCGGGCGAACGGGTGCTCGTCGAGCACCCCACCTACCCGAACACCTTGGAGGCGCTGCGAAGTCTCAACATCACACCGGTGGCGGTCCCGATGGTCGCCACCGGCTGGGACGTCGAACAGCTGGCCGCGACGCTGCGCCAGGCCGCGCCGCGGCTGGCCTTCCTCATCCCGGACTTCCAGAACCCGACCGGTTTCCGGCTCGACACCGAGGGGCGGCACCGGCTCGCGCACGCGCTGCGCCGCACGTGCACGACCGCGGTCGTCGACGAGACGCTCGTCGACATCGACCTCACGGACGAGGAGCCGCCGCCTCCGATGGGCGCCCTGAGCGATCGGGTGATCACGGTCGGATCGGCGAGCAAGTCGTTCTGGGGCGGCCTGCGGCTCGGGTGGATCCGGGCCTCCGAGGAGTTCGTGCAGCGCGCGGTCGCCGGACGGGCGGCGGTGGACCTGGGCAGCCCGGTCCTGGAACAACTCCTGCTGCACGAGCTGCTGGGCGACGCGCCCGCCGTGCTGCGGCGCAGGAGGGAGGAGACCGCCGCGCGCCGGGACGACCTCGTCGCGGCCGTGGCGGAGCACCTGCCGCACTGGACGTTCCGGCTTCCGGACGGAGGTCTGTCGCTGTGGTGCGACATCGGCGCTCCGGTGAGCAGCCGCCTCGCCGTGGTCGCCGAACAGCACGGGGTGCGGATCGCCCCCGGCGCGCGGTTCTCCGTGTTCGGTGCGCTCGAACGCCGGATCCGCCTGCCGTTCACGTTGCCCGGACCACAGCTCGCGGAGGCGGTGCGGCGGCTCGCGGCGGCAGCCGCGGCGCTGCCGGAGCGGTCGGAGGCCGACGGGTGGCACGGCCCGGTCGCCTGACGGCGATCACCCGCCGGCACGGCCCCTCGTCGTGCCGGCGGGTGAGTCGACCGGGGTGCACCCCGGTGCCGCAGGGGCAGTGCGGCACCGGGGCCGGGGCACCAGAGCTCGACGTGCCCGGCGATCGCGGATGGCGCCGGGAACAGGCTGGTGGAGCCCCGATCCCGAGTCGGCCGGGCGCAGACGACCGACTCGGAGCCGAGTGGTGCTGACCAGGGTCTCGGCTGCGGTGCGGACGCGCAGCGTCAGTCGGGCGAAGCCGACGGTTCGAAGGACAGCAGCGAGGACACCGGCGGTTCGTCCGCGCGCGGGATCTCGGCGCGCGCAGCTGACGTCGTCCCGGGATCGCCGGGGAGGATCGCCAGCGCCCCGCGCATCTCGCCACCGGGGCCGGCCATCACGGCGGCCGACGCCGTCGGCGCGGGCGGAAGCCGGTCCGGCGACGACGGCAGCAGCGGCGCGACGTGGAGCGGCTTGTTCGGCGCCGCGACCGGCGCCGGGGCGTGCGGAGGGTGGACGTGCTGGTGCCGCGGGTACGACTGCACGACCCGCACCACCGGTTCCGCGGCCCGCTGGGGTACCGGGGCGGTGTGCGGCGCGGTGCGGGGCGCGGGCGGCGCCAGACGCGGTTTCGGCGCCGGTGCGGCCTCTTCCTCGGTCGGGACGGTGACTTCCGGCGGTTCGGTCTCCACCGGACGCGTCGCCGGCGGGTTGATCTTCGGGCGCTCGGCCGGTACGTCGACCGAGATCTCCGGCTTGGCGATCCGGGGGTGGGCGACCTCGGGCACGTGCACCGACGGCCGCTGGACCGGTTTGACGTCCGGTTTGTCGACCTCGATGCCGTACTCGTCGGACGGGCCGGTCTCCGCCGAGGCGATCGCGTGACCGCTCAGCCAGCCGACCGCTGCGACGGTGCAGACGAATGCGAGCCGGAGGGCCCACGCGCAGAGCAGCGACCAGTCACCGCGCTCCGCGCAGGTTCCGGTCACCGCCACCACCGCCTGTCGGTCGGGGCCGCGCCGCCCGGCGCGGCTCCAGCGTTCGCCAGCGTCAGCATGATTGACACCGTGCGGGGTATTCAACCACCCGAGGCCGCGTTGTTGGACTCCTGATCGCGTCCGAGTACGCGAATCGCCCGCGTGACACGCGGTCGGGGGAACCCGGCCGGGGCCGGACGGGTGAGGGGACGACATGCCGCGGCGTGTCCGCTGTGGACGGTCGTGCTGCTCGGCAGAGTGTCCGGCGTGGATCGCGAATGGGGCAATCACTTCAGTTTCGGTGAACTGCAACAGTTCTGGGCGTCCTACGGCCACGATTTCCTGCTGCACGATCCGGGCGGTGACCGCGAGTGCCTGGTCCGCCGCGGCGAGCTGATCACCACTGCGCCGGCCCTGGACCCGGTCCTGGACCGGTTCCGCAGGTGGGTCGACTCCGTGCAGCACGAGGAGGACCTGCTGGTGGCGCGCGTGCGGCTGCGTGAACGCGAGCGGGACCGCTGCATCGACATCGCGCGGGAGGCCGGGGCGCGCGCGACCGGGGTCGCCGCCAACCACGTCCACGTCGGCTCTCCGGTGATGTTCGGAACGCCGATCATGTTCGGCATCGGGGCCGAACCGCACGTTGCCGCGCCGGTTCCGGAACCGCCCGCGCCGAGCTGGGACCCGCCCGTGGTGGCCGGGGTGCTCGACACCGGTTGCGATCCGCACCCGTGGTTCCGGTCGCGTTCCTGGTTCGAACCGGTCGCCGAAGTGCTCGACGCCGACGACGACTCCGGCCAGGACCGGCAGGCGGGTCACGGGACGTTCGTCAGCGGGGTGCTGTTGCAGCACGCTCCCGGTGTCGTCGTCCGACCGCGTCGCGTGCTGTCGTCGCTCGGGTTCACCGACGACATCACGGTCGCGTCGGGGCTGCGCGCGCTGCGCCGGGAGGCCGCAGCCCGGGGCGAGCGCATCGGGATCGCGGTGTTGTCCTCCGGGTGCCACACGGCTGACGACACCTGCCCGCCGGTCCTGGAGGACGAGTTGGAGCACTGGTCGCAGACCGCGGTCGTCGCGGCGGCGGGCAACCACGCGCGGTCCCGCCCGTTCTGGCCCGCCGCGCTGTCGTCCGTGGTGGCGGTGGCTGCGACCGGGAGCGGCGGAGCGCTCGCGCCGTTCTCGAACCGCGGGGACTGGGTCGACGCGGCGGCACCGGGGGTGGACGTGACGAGCAGCTACGTGCGGATGGCTCCCGGCGGCCGGCGGACCTACGGATTCGCGCGCTGGAGCGGTACTTCGTTCGCCGCGCCGCAGGTCGCGGCCGAGGCGGCGAGCGCTCTGCACAAGACCGGCGACCTCCGGGAGGCGCGCGCCGCGGCGTGCCGGCGTTACCCGTTCGAGCGGTAATCGGCGTGAGGTGAATCTTTCGCGGCTTCCCGTTCCTCTTAAACCCGGAAAAGCCGACCCGGGTGCAGGGAGGTGCGGAACATGCATGAGGTCGCGGCGGCAGGCGGTACGGCGGTTCTGGTGCGTCGTGCCGCGGACGGTGACCAGTTGGCCTGGCGCGAGCTGGTCGACCGCAACGAGTCCGTGGTGTGGGGCGTTTCCAGGGCGTTCACCGCGAACAGCGCCGACGCCGAGGACGTCTGCCAGGCGACGTGGTTGCTGCTGGCGGAGAACCTGGACCGGTTGCGCGAGCCGGAATCGCTCACGTCGTGGTTGGTCACGACGGCCCGCCGGGAGTCGATCCGGTTGACCAAGGCGCGGCGCCGGGAGACGCCCGCGGGGCTGGGCTCGCCCCTGCTGGACCGCCCCGGCCACGGCGACGATCCGGAGCGGAAGGTGCTCCGCTCGATGGCGAACTCCCGGCTGTGGCAGGCGTTCTCGCGGCTCTCCCAGAGTTGCCAGCAGTTGTTGCGGGTGCTGTCGGTGGCGCCCGAAGCCAGCTACGCGCAGGTGAGCCAGGCCCTGGGCATGCCGCGCGGCAGCATCGGCCCCAAGCGGGGGCGGTGCCTGGCGGAGCTGCGCAAGCAGCTGCTCGCCACCGAGGTCCCGGAGGAGGCGGCGGGATGAGCTGGCTGCCTTCCGAGCTGCACGGCTTGCGGGACCTGTTCCAGAACTGCGATCCGGTGCCGGAGCACGTGCTCGACGCGGCCTATTCGGCGGTCGGGCGGCGCTGGGACGTGTCCGACCAGGCCGTTCTCGAACTGGTCGGTGACTCGGCCGAGGCGACCACGACGGTGCGGTCGGCGGCGGGACCGGAACCTCGGGTGCTGACGTTCCTGATGCCGGGCCGGATCCTGGAGATGGACCTGGTTCCCACGGTCCAGGGCATGTGCCGGGCCTCCGGCATGGTCGTCAACCGCGCCGGGCACACCCCGCCCACCGGTGACGTCGTGCTGCGGCATTCGGCCGGGCACAGCGCCGGTGAGCTCGACGCGCACGGGGCGTTCCGCGTGGAGGACGTGCCGCGCGGTCCGCTCAGCGTGGTGTACCGGCCGCTGCGGTCGGCGCCGGCCATCGCGGATTGGCTGGTCTGTTGAGCGCCGGGGTGGCGGTGCGCCCGCCGGAGGAGTCGCTCGTGGACACCGCGCTGCGGTGGCTCGACCACGCCAGCGCGGCGCCGGAATCCGCGGCGCGGCAGGCGGCTGAATGGCTCGCCGATCCGCGTTCCGGCGCGGAACTGCGGGTTCTGGCCAGGCATCTCGCCGCGCTGGCCGCGGTGGAGCGCGGCCGGATGCGCGACGCCAAGCGCCATGCCCGGCTGGGTATCGGTGCGGCCCGGCGGTCCGGGTTTCCGCAGCGGGAGGCCCAGCTCCGGCTGACGCTCGCGTGGGTCGAGCTGGACCGGGGCGAGACCAGCACGAGCTGGGAGCACCTCGTCGCGGCGGAGGCGAACCTGCCCGAACCCGACCGCGCGCGAGCGGGCTGCCTGCGCGGTCTGCTGCGGTGCCGGGCAGGCCAGTACCGCGACGCGATCACCGAGCTCGACGAGGCGTTGCGCCGACTCACCGTCGGCGACGACCGCCGGTGGGTGGCGAACGCGCTGCTCGGACGCGGCCTCGCGCACATGTACACGAACTCCCCGGCGGAGGCCGAAGCGGACCTCGCCGCGGCGGAGCGGACGTTCGCCGGCGACCGGCGGACCGGACGCGCGGCCGCCTGTCGGCACAACCGGGGCTGCGTGGCGTTCCTGGCCGGGGATCTGCCGAAGGCGCTGCGGCTGTTCGAGCAGGCGGCGGCAGCGGGACTCGATCCGCAGTCCAATCCGGAGGTCCTGGTCGACCGGGCGGAGGCGATGGCCGCCGCCGGGCTCAACCGCGAAGCGCGCGAGGTGCTGGACCGGGCGGCGTCGCTGCTGGCCGCGCACGGCAGGGACGGGCGGCTCGCGGAGACGCGGCTCGCCGCGGCCGGATGCGCTCTCCGGGACGGCGACACGGCCGCCGCCCTGGAGGACGCGACCACGGCTCGGCGGCTGTTCCGCGCGCAGCACCGTCCCGCGTGGGCGGCGCTGGCATCGGCCGCCGCGTGGCAGGCGAGGTTGAAGGCGGGCCAGTGTTCCCGGCACTCCCTGTCCGCCGCGCGGCGGACAGCGGCGACGTGCGAGGGTTACGGCTGGATCGGGCCCGCGGCTGAGCTGCGGTTGACGGCCGGCCGGTGTGCGCAACGCGCCGGGCTGGCCGCGACAGCCCGGAAGCTGCTGGCCCGGGCCGCGGAGTCGAAGGGGGATGCGCGGGTTTCGGCGCACCAGCGGGCCCTCGGGTGGCTGGCCGATGCCCTGCTCGCCGAGCAGGACGGCGACCTGGCCCGCCTGTTCGAGGCGTGCCGGGGTGGATTGCAGGCGGTGGAGTGCCATGCGGCCACCATGGCCGCCTTCGAACTGCGCGTGTCCGCGTTCGGCCTGGCCGACGAGCTTGCCGAGACGGCGGTCCGGGCCGCGCTGCGGACCGGCGACCCGAGGTTGGTGCTGCGTTGGAGCGAGCGGGCGCGGGCCAGCGCGTTGCACCGGCGGGCTCTGCGACCACCGTCGGAGCCCGGACTCCGGGAGTCGCTCGCCGAGCTGCGCTCGGCGGTGCTCGCGATGCGGGAGAGCCGGAGCCCGGCGGACGCCGTGGCGGCGGTGGCCGAGCTGGAAGACCGGGTGCGGCACCGCGCGATGCTGGTCCGCGGCGGCACAAGCGGACTTCGCGCGGCGTGGGGGATCGACGACGTGGCCGCCGAGCTCGGCGATGCCGTGCTGCTGAGCCTGTTCTCCCAAGGCGGACGACTGCTCGCGGTGTCCATTGTGGAGGGAAGGGCGCGGTTGCACGCGCTCGGTCCGGAGTCGACCGCCGAGGCGCAGGCGGGGCGGCTGCGGCATTTCCTGGCGCGTCGAGCGCAGAGCGCCTCGCCACGCGCGGTACCGGCGTTCGCCCAGGCAGCGGGCAGTGCCGCCGAGGTGTTGCAGGAACAGCTGCTCCGGCCGGTTCTCCCGGCGTTGGCGGAGGGGCGTCCGCTCGTCGTGGTGCCGACCGGGCGCCTGCACGTGCTGCCGTGGGCGGAACTCCCTGCGTGCCGAGGTCGCGGGGTCACCGTGAGCCCGTCGCTGCGGTGCTGGCTGCGGGGTGCGCGGGACGCGCGCGAGTCGGTGGGCGATCGGCAGGTGTGGATCTCCGGACCCGGTCTGGAGCACGCCGAGGACGAGGTCGCGTCCCTGCACGACATGGCCGGCGGGCGGCTGCTGACCGGTCCGAACGCGACAGCGGAACGCGTTCTGGACACTGTGGACGGAGCGGCGACGGCGCACATCGCTGCGCACGGCCGGTTCCGGGACGACCAGCCGCTGTTGTCCTGCCTGGACCTCGCGGACGGGCCGTTGTACACCTACGACCTGGACCGCCTGCACCGCGGCCCGACAACGGTGGTGCTGTCCGCGTGCGAGGTCGGCCGGTCGGCGGTGCACCGCGGTGACCAGCTCAGCGGCCTGGCCGCCACGCTCCTGGGGCGGGGAACAGCGACCGTGATCGCCAGCGTCGTGCCGGTGCCGGACGAACGCACCGCGCGCGTGATGCTCGCGCTGCACACCGCGCTGCGCGAGGGCCGAGCGCCTGCGACCGCGCTCGCCGAGGCCCAGGCCGCGCACGGCGAGTCGGGTTTCGTCTGCCTCGGGTACGGAGGTGAGGCCGACGGATGATCTGAGAAGGACCCGGTCTCGCCGCGGGCGGGGACGTGTGAGGCCCCGGTGTTGGGGGGCCGCCCGCTCTACAGGGGGACGTGCCGCGGTTCGCGGCCGGGGCGGTCACTTCAGCTTGTGCAGCCGCCGGATCGCCTCGTCGAGGACCTCATCGCGCTTGCAGAAGGCGAAGCGCACGAGGTGCTTGGTCGCCTCGGGGTTGTCGCAGAAGACCTGCACCGGGATCGCGGCCAGCCCGATCCGTTCGGGCAGCGACCGGCACAGTTCGGCGCCGTCGTCGAAGCCGAGCGGGCGCACGTCGGCGCAGACGAAATAGGTGCCTTCGCTGGCGAGCACGTCGAACCCCGCCTCGGCGAGACCCTCGCTGAGCCGGTCGCGCTTGCGCTGCAACCCGGTGCGCAGGGCCTCGACCCAGCCGAGCTCGTTGCGCAGCGCGTGGGCGACCGCGGGCTGGAACGGCGCTCCTCCGACGAAGGTCATGAACTGCTTGGCGGCGCGGACCGCGGAGACCAGTTCGGACGGGCCGCACACCCAGCCGATCTTCCAGCCGGTGGCGCTGAAGCTCTTGCCGACGCTGGAGATCGAGAGGGTCCGTTCGGCCATGCCCGGCAGCGTGGCCAGCGGGTGGTGCTCGCGGCCGTCGTACAGCAGGTGCTCGTAGACCTCGTCGGTGATGGCGACCACGTCGTTGTCGCGGCAGACCTGGGCGATCGCGGCGAGCTCGTCGTCGGTGAACACCGTGCCGGTCGGGTTGTGCGGCGAGTTCAGCACCAGTGCGCGGGTCTGCGGTCCGACGGCGGCGCGGAGCGCGTCCAGGTCCAGGCGGAAGCGGTGGTCCGGACCCTGCCGGAGCGGGACGGTGCGGCGCACTCCGCCCGCCATCGAGACGGCGACGGGGTAGGAGTCGTAGTACGGCTCGATCAGCACGACCTCGTCGCCCGGTTCCACCAGCGCCAGCATCGACGCCGTCAGCGCCTCGGTCGCACCGACCGTGACCAGCACTTCGCCGTCCGGTGCGTGCTCGATGCCGTAGCGGTTGCGGCGGTGTTCGGAGATGGCCGCGCGCAGCTCGGGCTCGCCGGCCCCGGGCGGGTACTGGTTGACGCCGTTGGCGATGGCCTCCTGCGCGGCGCGCAGCATGCCTTCGGGACCGTCGGTGTCCGGGAAACCCTGCCCCAGGTTGACCGCGCCCGTGCGGCGGGCGAGTTCGGTGATCTCCGCGAAGATCGTGGAGGTGAACGGGCGCAATCGGGAGGTGAGGGCAGGAGTACGCACGGTTGGGCAGGGTAGTCGACAACGGCGGGCAGCAGTACCTGCGCGCTCGCGCCGCCGTCGTCCGGCGCGACGCTGCCACAATCGGACTGTGCAGCAGACACCGGTCACCGACAGCGACAGGCGACGCGCCCTGCGGCGGATGAAGGCGGTCGCCGGCGGGCTGCTGCTGTTCGCCACCCTGGTCTACGTCTTGGCCCGCTGGCAGGAGAGCGCCGGTGCGGTGTGGGCGGGCTACGTGCGGGCTTCGGCCGAGGCGGGCATGGTCGGCGCGCTGGCGGACTGGTTCGCGGTCACGGCGTTGTTCCGGCATCCGCTGGGCCTGCCCATCCCGCACACGGCGATCATCCCCACCCGCAAGGACCTGCTCGGCCGCAGCCTGGGCGACTTCGTGGGCACCAACTTCCTGTCCGAGGAGGTCGTCCGCGACAAGCTGCGGCGCGCCGGGGTCAGCGAGCGGCTCGGGGGCTGGCTCGACGATCCGGACCACGCCGAGCGCGTGACCACGGCGCTGGCCGCGGCGGTGCGCGGTGCCGTCCAGGTGCTGCGCGACGAGGACGTGCAGGCCGTCGTGGAACAGGCCGTGGTGCGCCGGGTGCTGGCCCAGCCCTGGGGGCCGCCGCTGGGACGCGTCCTGGCCCAGGTGTTCGCGGACGGCTCGCACCACAAGCTCGTCGACCTCGTCTGCGACCGCGCCTACGACTGGGTGCGGGACAACCACGAGACGGTGCTGCGGGTGGTCAGCCAGCGCGCCCCGTCGTGGTCGCCGAAGTTCTTCGACGCGATCGTCGCGGACAAGATCTACACCGAGGTCCTGTCGTTCGCCTGGGCGGTCAAGACCGACCCGGAGCACCAGATGCGCAAGGCCGTCGATCGCTTCCTCGTCGAGTTCGCCGACGACCTGCAGCACGACCCGAAGACGATGGCCCGGGCCGAGCAGATCAAGCAGCAGGTGCTCGCCCACCCCGAGGTGCGCAACGTCATCTCCTCGACCTGGGAGACGGCGAAGAAGATGCTGCTCGACGCGGCCGAGGACCCGTCCAGCGAGCTGCGCGTCCGGGTGCGCGACGGCCTGCGTTCGCTCGGCCGCAGGCTCGTCGGCGAACCAGACCTGCGATCCAAGGTGGACGGCTGGGTGGAGGGCGCCGCGGTGTACGTGGTGTCCAACTACCGGGCCGAGCTGACCACGCTGATCACCGACACCGTGGAGCGCTGGGACGCCGAGGAGACGTCCCGCAAGATCGAACTCCAGGTGGGTCGCGACCTCCAGTTCATCCGCATCAACGGCACCGTCGTCGGCGCCCTCGCCGGCCTGTTGATCTACACCCTCACCCAGTTGGTGTTCTAACCCGTGTGGCGTTCTCGCCAGGACCGCGCCTTCTCCCGGTTGCCGCAGACGCGCATCGAGCACCACGTCCGCGAGCGGTTGCGCGATCGGTCGTAGAACGCCCACAGGCAGTCCTCGGCCGGGCAGATCTTGACGCGGTCCCAGTGGCCGGTGTGCACCAGGCGGGTGGCCGCGACCAGGATCGCGCCCACCGCGTCGGTGCCGGTGAGGACGGGGACGCCGGTGTGCAGGGCGACGGTCACCGGCCATGCGTCGGTGAGCACCGCCTCCGGTCTCGTCCCGCAGGACACCGCGGCGCGCATCGCGTCCCTGACCTCGCGGGTCGCACTCGTCTCCGGCGCTTCGCCCAGTTCGCGTTCGGCGCACCACTGCCGCCACTGCGCCGGGTCCGCCAGGACCTCGGTTCCCTTCTCGGCGTCGCAGGTGTTCAGGAACGCCAGGACCAGCTCGATGTCGCGTTCGATCTCCAGCCCGGTCGCGTCCAGGGCCGAGGAGCGTTCTACCTCCGGAGCGACAGCTTTGCTGTTCACGAACACCATCGTAAGTCAATAGGGGGTTGTTCTGGCCCTGCGTAACCAGCAAAATACCGGCACCGGTTAGTAACCGATCAAACCGTTTCAGTGGTTGGAGGATGGACATGTCCGCACTGCGACTGGCCGCGTTCGCGATCGACTGCCCCGATCCCCGTGCGCTCGCCGAGTTCTACGGGCGCTTGCTGGGATGGCGGATCGACGAGGCGCAGTCCAAGGAGGAATGGGTGGAGCTCGCCGATCCGGCAGGCGGTGCCCCGCTGGCGTTCCAGCGCGACCCCGACTACCGGCCGCCGACCTGGCCGGACCGCGCGACACCGCAGATGATGCACCTCGACGTGCGGGTGGGCACGCTGGACGAGGGCGACCGCCGGGCGGTCGAGGCGGGGGCCACCCGGCTGCCGCAGCCCCCGGACCAGCAGGACGCGCGCTTCCGCGTCTACGCCGACCCGGCCGGGCACCCGTTCTGCATGTGCGCCGACCCGGAGTGAGGTGCCGCCCCGGGTGCAAGCACAGTGCTTGCAATAGCTAGCGCTCGTCGTTATCGTGGTCGGCAGAGGTGATCGCCGATGGGACGCGTGGACGAGACCGTCAACAAGGCCGTGAACCAAGCGGTCAGCGACCTCGGCGACTACATCCGGACGCAACGCAACAACGCTCAGATCTCGTTGCGGCAGCTGGCCAAACGCGCCGGCGTGTCCAACCCGTACCTGAGCCAGGTGGAGCGCGGCCTGCGCAAGCCGAGCGCGGAGATCCTGCAGCAGATCGCCAAGGCGCTGCGGATCTCCGCCGAGGCGCTCTACGTGCAGGCCGGGATCCTGGAACGCCGCGAGGGCGGTCCGGTGGTGGACGCCGTCCTCGCCGACCCCGATCTCAGCGAGCGGCAGAAACAAGTGCTGCTGGACATCTACGCCTCGTTCCGGCGGGAACGCGACACCGCGGACGAGGCCACCCGGCAATCCGAGGAGTGATCGCCATGCCGGCCTTCCCGAAGACCGACGACGTCAACAAGGTGCGCGAACAGGCCCAGGTCGCCTTCGGCGAGGCCGTCGAGCAGGCCCGCACCCCGCTGCTGGCCGCGCTCGGCGCCGGTGACCTCGCCGCGCGGACGGTGACCGACGCGCTGACCAAGCTGCGCACCGAGCTCAACGAGCGCGCCGAGGGCGCCCGCCAGGACCTGCCGACCGACCTCGCCGAGCTGCGGGAGCGGCTCGACCCGGCCGAACTGCGCAAGCGGGTCGACGGCTACGCCAAGTCCGCCCGGCAGCTCTACGACTACCTGGCCGAGCGGGGCGAGGAGACCTGGCAGCGCCTCCAGTCGCAGCCGCAGGTCAAGCGCGCGTGGAGCCAGGTCGGCGTGGTCCAGGACAAGGCCGCCGAGACCGCCGAGCAGGCCGGCGACATCGCCGACGACGTGCTCGGCAAGGTCAGCCGCAGCGCCCGTTCGGCCGGGGAGAAGGCCGCCGAGAAGGCGGAGTCCGCCGCCGACACCGCGCGGGAAGCGGGCGAGGAAGCCGCGTCGACCGCGCGCAGCACGGCGCGCAAGACCGCGTCCCGAACCGATGCCGCGAAGAGCAAGAGCTCGAAGAAGTCCGCGGCCAAGTCGGACGGGTGACTCGTGCTTTTCGGACACGCGAACACGTAGGGTGGTGTCCATGGCGGCGTTGAACTGGGCCTACATGCCCGTGTACGTGTGGATTCTGCGCATCATCTGGCTCGCGGGCATCCCGGTGGGACTGTTCGCGTTCGTCCACGCGGCGTTGCAGCGCTCCGAGGCGTTCACCGCGGTGGACAAGCTGACCAAGATCGCGTGGCTGGGCATCACCGGAGCCGCCGCGGTGGTGCTCCTGCTCGCGATGGACGGTCCCTTCACGATCATCTGGATCGCCGCCCTGGTCGCGTCGTTGGTCTACATCGTGGACGTGCGGCCGAAGGTCAAGGACGTGCAGGGCAAGTCTTGGTAGCGCGCCCGGTCTCCTACGGCCGCGGTGCGCCGGTGACCCTGGTGGTGCACGGACTGGGCGCCACGGAGGGGGAAGCCAGGATTCCCGCGTCCGGTCTGCCCGGAACCCGGGTCGTGCTGACCCTGCCCGGCCACGGCAGCGCTCCCGACGCTCCGCCGGACTACTGGGACTACGCGGCCCTCGCCCGCGACGTGCTGTCCGCCGCCGACGAGGCGGGGGCGACCCGCGCGGTCGGGGTGTCCCTCGGAGCCGGGGCGCTGACCCGGATCGCCGCCGAGCACCCGGACCGGTTCGACCGCCTCGCGCTGCTGCTCCCAGCGGCCCTCGACGAGCCCCGGGGCGCGACCGCGACCCGGGCGTACGAGCGCCTCGCCGACGCGGTGGCGCTGGCCGCGAGCGATGGCGGCGCGAAGCTGCGCGAGATCCTGGCGGCCGACGTGCCGCCCGGTGTGGACGTCGGCGACCACGTCGAGCGCCGGGCCCGCGCGTTGCTGCGCTTGGAGGACGCGCTGCGGACGCTGCCGCGGCGGTGCCCGCTCGACGACGCCGCGGTGCTGGCGCCGGTGCGCTCCGATGTCCTGGTCATCGCCGCGGAGGGCGACCCGATGCACCCCACCGAGGTCGCCGAGACGACCGCGGCGGCCTTTCCGCGCGCCCGGCTGGAGGTCCTGCCGTCCGCGGCGCCGATGCTCACCCACCGCCGCGAGCTCCGGGCGTTGCTCACGGGTTTCCTGGGCTGAGTATCTTCGCGGCATGGGTGTTGATTGGTCGGTCGCGGCCGGGACGTTGGAAGTCACGTCGGCGTTGGATCGCCTCGACTTGCTCGCCGAGCCGGTCTCGGCCGCGGTCCGCGCGCTCGACGATCCCCGGATCGGGGTCACCGAGATCGATCCGGAACTGGCCGACACCGCCGCGTTCTGCGAGCAGTACGGCTCGCCGCTGGAGCTGTCCGCGAACTGCGTCGTCGTCGCCGGGAAGCGCGGCGGCGAGGTGCGCTACGCGGCGTGCGTCGTGCTGGCGACCACCCGCGCCGACGTCAACGGCGTGGTCCGGCGCCGGCTCGACGTCCGGAAGGCGTCCTTCGCCCCCATGGCCGACGCGGTGGCGCTGACCGGCATGGAGTACGGCGGGATCACCCCGTTCGGCCTGCCGGCGGACTGGCCGGTGCTCGTCGACCCGGCGGTGGCGCAGGCCCCGGCCGTCGTCGTCGGCAGCGGTCTGCGGCGCAGCAAGCTGATCGTGCCGGGTTCCGCGCTGCCGGAGCTGCCGGGCGCCGAAACCGCGGACGGCCTGGGGCGGTGACGGTCCTGCCGCGGGCCGTCAGAACACCACGGTGCGGCGGCCGTGCACCAGGACGCGGCCTTGCAGGTGGGAGCGCAGCCCGCGGGCGAGCACCACCTTCTCGATGTCACGGCCCTTGCGGACCATGTCGCCGACCGCGTCGGTGTGGTCGACGCGGATGACGTCCTGCTCGATGATCGGTCCCGCGTCGAGCTCGGCGGTCACGTAGTGGCAGGTCGCGCCGATGAGCTTGACGCCGCGTTCGTACGCCTGGTGGTAGGGCCGGGCTCCGGCGAACGAGGGCAGGAAGCTGTGGTGGATGTTGATCGCGCGCCCGGCCCACGCCTCGCACAGCTCGGGCGGCAGCACCTGCATGAACCGGGCCAGCACGATGGCGTTCGGCTCGTGCGCGTCGACCAGTGACCGGACCTCGTCGAACGCCTCGGCCTTGGCCGCCGGGTCCTTGCCGAACGGCACGTGGTGGAACGGCACGCCGTGCGCCTCGGTGATCGGGCCGAGGTCGGGGTGGTTGCCGACGACCGCGCACAGGTCGACGTCGAGTTCGCCGGAGCGGATGCGGCCGAGCAGGTCGTGCAGGCAGTGGCCCTCGCGGGAGACCAGGATCACCACGCGGCGCCGCTCGCCGGTGTCCCACACGCGCCAGTCGGCGCGGCCGTCGAGTTCGGCGGCCACTTCCGCGAACCGGCGCCGCAGTTCGTCCACGCCGAACGGCAGCGAGTCCGCCCGGACTTCCTGGCGGGTGAAGAACCAGCCGGTGTCCGGATCGGTGTGGTAACCCGCCTCGACGATCCAACCGCCGTGCTCGGCGAGGAACGTCGCGATGCGGGCGACGATCCCGGTGCGGTCGGGACAACCGAAGCTGATGACGAAGCGGCGCTCGGGAGTGGTCACAGCCCGTCATTGTCGCAGGCAGCGCGGATTCCGCCGCGCGCTGGTCAGCGTCCGGAGGCCAACGCGGCCAGCGCCGTGTCGCCGGTCACGAGCGCAGTGCTCGGTCGGCCCCACACCCGGCGGTAGACCGCGTCGGCGGTGCCCGCCACCGTCGCGTCGGCCTCCAGTCCGGTGTCGACGCGCTCGTCGACCCGCGGCGCCCGCCCCGGGCGGTACTCGACCAGCCACGCCCGTCCGGCGTCCGCCGCGTGGTAGAGCACCGACCCGGAGTCGTCCCGCTGCGACCAGTCGCCGAGCGGCAGGATCACGGTGAGGAACTCGTCGACGCCGTCGGCGGCCAGTTCGGGGTCGAAGATCAGGTCGTGCACGTGGTCCGGGCCGAGCCCGGCCAGGGCGTGTTCGGCGTCGAGGCGGTGGATCGCGGTCTCGTGCGCCATCCGCCGGGTCCAGCGGGGCGCGTCGCCGCCCGGGAAGAACGCCCACACCGGGCGCTCCGGATCCACTGTGGACAGTTCGGTCAACACCTCGGAAAGGCGGTCGTCGAACCAGATCAGCGCGTCGTCGAAGTCCGCGGGCGGGCGCGGCGCGGAAGGCGCTGCGGCGTTCGGCTCGGTGCGCAGGGCCAAGGCGACCATCGCGTACACCCGCGCCACGTGCTGCACCAGCTTCCGCACGTCCCAGCCGGGACAGGTGGACACCAGCGTGTCCGGCCCGGCCTGCAGCGCGGCGGTGCGCAACGCCGCGGCCTGCTCCTTCAACGCCCGGTGGTGGAAGTCACTGGCCATGCCCGGAGTGTAGAAGCCGCCGCAACGCAGCAGCGGTGCTCGACGGGGGCGTCCTCACGGTGCCACCGCGGACCAGTCCACGGTGACCTCACCGAGGCGCCAGCGGCGCTCGCGGTCGCGGACCGGCCAGCCGCGCTCGGCGAACGCGCGGATCGCGTGCGCCCACCGGGTGCGCGGGCCGAACGGGGAGAGCGGGGCGGCCTGCGCCCAGCAGGCGTCGAGGTCGGCCAGCATCGCGTGCACCCGTTCTCCGGGCACGTTGCGGTGGATCAGCGTCTTCGGCAGGCGTTCGGCCAGGTCGGACGGGCGGTCGAGATCGGCGGGGCGGCACGCCAGGGTCAGGGTGCGCGGCCCGGCGCGGTCCAACGTCACCCAGCAGCACCGGCGGCCGATCTCGTCGCAGGTGCCCTCGACGAGCAGGCCGTCCGGGGCCAGCCGCGCGCACAGCTCCTCCCACGCCTGCCACGCCTCCGGTTCGGTGTACTGGCGCAGCACGTTGAGCGCGCGCACCAGCGAGGGGCCGTCCGACCCGGCGACACCGGCCGCCAGACCGGCGAGTTCGAAGCCGCCGCGGCGGAACTCCAGCGCCGGGGGATCGGCCACGGCCTTGCCCGCGGCGACCCGGTCCGGGTCGATCTCCAGGCCGACCACGCGGACCCCGGGCCGCAGCGGTCGCAGCCGCGTGGCGAGCTCCACCGTGGTCACCGGGGTCGCGCCGTAGCCCAGGTCGACCACCAGCGGGCACGCGGCGTCGCGGACCGGGCGGTGCACCCACGGCGTGCCGGTGATCCACCGGTCGACGCGCCGCAGCCGGTTCGGGTTCGTGGTGCCCCTCGTGGGCACACCCAGGGCGCGGGCGCGTCCGGCGGCCAGCCGGGGATTGCGCTTCTTCGGGACCGAACTCATGCGTGGCGGGCCAGCCACTCGGTCATGAAGTGCTCCTCGGCGACCAGGAGCTTCTGCACCTGGTCGGCCACGATGTCCTCAAGCTTGCCGCCGAGGAACGGCAGGGACACCCGCACCGCGCCGGAGACGACGAACTCGCTGACCGCGGAGGTGTCGGGGTCACCGAGGTCGCGCAGCCACATCGATCCGGTGATGCTGCACGGCGCCCCGGAGATCTCGGCGGCCACCTCGCCGCTGTAGTGGCCTTCCTCGGCCTGCCGCCACGACTCGCTGCGGTCGATGGTCAGGTCGCTGCCGACGACCGTGCGCGCCACGGCGGGCAGCTCGTCGGAGGGCACTCCGTGCCGGACCTGGAACCGCACGCCGTCATCGGTCTCCTCGTGGGACACCAGCGCCGAGCTGGCACCGCCGAGCTCGTTGAGCCGGTCGATCAGGAAGTCGACGTCGACCAATGCCGCGTACACCTGGGCGGCGGCCCACTCGGAGGTGCTGCGGTGCTCGATGCGGCGTGCCATGCAGCGGAGGTTACCTTTGGCAACCGTGAACCCCTCCACGTCCGGTGCCGAAGAGATGCGCGGCGACACGCCGCTGCCCGGCGAACACGCCGGTGGCGACGTCTCGCTGGCGGGCTACACCACACTGCGGCTGGGCGGTCCGGCGACCGGCCTGGTCGTGGCCGAGAGCTCCGAGCAGCTCGCCTCGGCGGTGCGCGCGGCCGACGCCGGCGGGCACCGGCTGCTGGTGCTCGGCGGCGGGTCCAACGTCGTCGTCGCGGACGAGGGTTTCGCCGGTCACGTGGTGCGGATCGCCACCCGCGGGCGGCACTACGACAGCGTCGGCGATGGGATGGTGCAGCTCACCGTCGAGGCCGGGGAGGACTGGGACGAGGTCGTCGCGGACACCGTCCGGCAGGGACTCGGCGGCTTGGAGTGCCTGTCCGGCATCCCCGGGCTGACCGGCGCCACTCCGGTGCAGAACGTCGGGGCCTACGGCATCGAGGTGTCCGAACCGCTGGTGTCGGTGGACCTGCTGGACCGCCGCACCGGCCAGATCCGCACCGTCGCGGCCGAGGAACTCGGCCTGACCTACCGCAGCAGCGTCCTCAAGCGCAGCGAGGCCGCGGTGGTGCTGCGGGTGCGGTTCCTGCTGCACGACGGCGGGCGGTCGGCGCCGATCCGGTACGGCGAACTGGCCCGGGTGCTCGGCGTCGAGCCGGGCGAGCGGGTCGACGTGGCCGCCGCGCGGGAGGCGGTCCTGCGACTGCGCCGGGGCAAGGGCATGGTGCTCGATGTGGACGACCACGACACCTGGAGCGCGGGTTCGTTCTTCACCAATCCGATCGTGCCCGCCGGCGAACTCCCCGAGGTGCTGCGGCGGATCGCCGGACGAGTCGGCGCGGACGAGCGGATCCCGCAGTTCCCGGCGGACGGCGGCACCAAGCTCTCCGCGGCGTGGCTCATCGAGCGCGCCGGGTTCGGCAAGGGCTACCCGGGACCGGGCGGCCGGGTGCGACTGTCCACGAAGCACACCCTCGCGCTGACCAACCGGGGCGCCGCGACCACCCGCGACCTGCTACTTCTTGCGCGTGAAGTTCGCGACGGGGTCCGCGCGGCGTTCGGCGTGTCACTGGAACCCGAGCCAGTATTGGTGGACTGTTCGCTTCAGTGAGCGGGGAGCTGAACGGCCGTAAGGGTGACTCTTCGTGACTGGAACATAACCCTGAGTGTTAAATGGTGTAGGTGGAGGGGGCCACCATGCTGAGCATCAGGGAACTGAGGGATCGAGCGGTCATCCGCCCGATCAAGCGCGCGGTCGAGGACCAACTGCTCGATCTGCCCGGGGTCACCGGGGTCGACATCGGTGAAAAACACCGTGCCGGACGGCGGACCGGCCAGCAAGTCATCGTCGTCTCGGTCGTCCGGAAGCGACCGTCCGACGATCTGCCGTCCGAGGTGCGGATTCCCGACGACGTCTTAGGCATCCCGACCGACGTCGTCGAGGAGCACCCGGTCCTGCAGCACATCCACTGCGACACGCGGGATCCGCTGCCTCCCCGGCAGCGCCGCGGCGACCGCTCCGGGATGGTGTGCGGTGGTTCCGGGATCTCCCCGTGCCGCGGGGTTCGGCTCGCGCCGCCGGATGTTCCGGTGGCGGGCGAGTACCGGCGCGTGGGCACGCTCGGAATGCTGGTCACCGGCAACGCGCCCGCCGTGGTCACGATGGGGCTCACCACGTTCGACGTGGCCTGCCTGGACGACGCGTGGTCGGTCGGTGACCGGATGGCCGAGCCCGGTCAGGAGCGGGTGCAGGCCGATCTGGCGCGTGCCGCGCTGTCCGGGCGGGTGGACGCGGCGGCCGTCACCATCGCCACCGGACTGGAAGCGAGTTGCCTGGTCGACGGTTTCGGTCCGGTGACCGGCGCCGGCACCGCCTATCCCGGTGAGCGGGTGCACAAGTCCGGATTCGGCACCGGGTTGACCTCGGGAGTGGTCACCTCGACCGACGCGACGCTGCGGATCGACCACGGGGAGGCCCTGGGCGTGCGGGTGCTGCGCGAGCAGATCCGCATCGCCGCGTCCGATGTGCGGTTCTGCGGTCCCGGGGACGCCGGTGCGGCCGTGCTCGACGCGGACGGTCGCGTGGTCGGGCTGCACGTGGCCGGTGCCCGCGACGGCGCGGTCGGTTTCGCCAGCCCCATCGGCGACGTGCTCACCGAACTCGACGTCGAGCTGTGCGCCGAACCGCAGCGGATCCGCGTGTGACCGGCCCGCCCGCCCGTCACCCGACCACCGCCCCCCACGGAGGCGCTGCGCGCCGCGGTGCCCGCCCGTCACCCGACCACCGCCCCCCACGGAGGCGCTGCGCGCCGCTTGTGAAACAGATCCCAGCCCTCGGTGCGGACGAGCCGGTCGACGCGCGGTGCTGCGCTACTCGGCGCGGTGAACCCTGGTGGGCGACGCCTGGTCGCGTGGTTTGAGCTCGATGAAGTCGAGGTCCACATGGGACGGTCGGGTCACCGCGAAGGCGATGACGTCGGCGACGTCGTCACTGGTCAACGGCGTGTAGCCGTGGTAGACGGCGGCGGCCCGATCCGTGTCGCCGCCGAAGCGGACCTCGGAGAACTCGGTTTCCACCAGGCCCGGCGCGATCTCGGTGAACCGCACCGGATCGCCGAGGTGTTCGCCGCGCAGCGTCCGGTGCAGCGCCGCCTGCGCGTGCTTGGCCGAGGTGTAGCCGGAACCGTTGTCGTAGACGTTCGACGCCGCCACCGAGGTCACCGTGACCAGGTGCCCGTCACCGGAGGCGATCAGCTTGGGCAGCAGCGATTTGGTGAGCCGCAACGTGCCCAGCACGTTCGTCTCCCACATCCAGCGCCAGTCGTCCTCGACCGCGTCGACGACCTTGGCCAGTCCCTTCGCGCCGCCCGCGTTGTTCACCAGGACGTGGCATTCCGGGATCCGCTCGACGAACGCGTCCACCGAGTCCGGCTCGGTGACGTCCAACGGCAGTGCGGTGGCCCCGGTTTCGGCCGCGAGCTCGGTGAGCCGGTCGGTGCGGCGTGCGCCCACGACCACGTGGAACCCCTCGGCCGCGAGCCGTCGCGCGGTCGCCGCACCGATGCCGGAGCTCGCCCCGGTGACCACGGCGGTGCGGCCCGCTCCGGGGCCGTCGCCGTTGCGTCGGGTGGCGTCGGCGCGCGGCTGGTCCATGTTCGGCTCCTCTCGCGAAGTCGGCTCTCGTCCCTCACTTTGTCAGTACCGGTGCGTGCCGGTGGCGGGGCGGCCCGCGGTCGGCCGAGTGGTGTGACGCGACACACTGGACAGACGGGACATCTTTTCGGTTCTTCGCACGTCTATGAATACGGTTCAGTTTTTTCGAGGGGATCGAGGTCAGACAGTGGTGAGGGGTTCGAGGCAGCGGCCGGGGTGGACCGCACTGGTGGGAGCGTTGACCGTAGTGCTGCTGTTGTCGGGCTGCGGCTCGTCGGGCACCGACCCCGGAAAACCCGCCGGCCCGGTGGCCGGGCTCGCCCTGGAACCGGGCAACGGCGCCGGCGACGTCAACCCGACCGCCCCCATCCGGGCCACCGCCCAGCGCGGCCGGTTCGACGAGATCGCGTTGACCAACGCCGACGGCAAGCAGGTCGCCGGTGAGCTCAGCCCGGACCGGACGACCTGGCACGCCAGCACGCCGCTCGGCTACGGCGGGACCTACACCTGGTCCGGCCGGATCACCGGGCAGGACGGCAAGAGCGTTCCGGTGCGCGGGCAGTTCAGCACCCTCAAGCCGGACCAGACCGTGCGCGCCACGGTCAACCCCATCGACAACGCCGAGGTCGGCATCGCCATGCCGATCAGCGTCAAGTTCGACGAGCCGGTCAAGGACAAGGCCGCCGTGCAGCGGGCGCTCAAGGTCGACACGTCCGTCCCGGTCGAGGGCGCGTGGGCGTGGCTGTCGGACGAGCAGGTCGACTGGCGGCCGAAGAACTACTGGCCCGCGCACACCCACGTCCGGGTCAGCGCCGACCTCTACGGCGTGCCCTACGGCGACGGCGCGTACGGACTGGCGGACCTGACCACCGAGTTCAACATCGGACGCGCGCAGGTCGTCAAGGCCGACGTGCGCACGCACCAGCTGGTCGTGGAACGCGACGGCAAGCAGGTCGCCACCTACCCCGCCAGCTACGGCGAGGAGTACGACCCGGGGCGCAACACCCCCAACGGGACCTACATCGTGATGCAGAAGGACCCCGTGGAGATCATGGACAACCCGCGCTACGGGTACCGCAACGTCCGCAAGACGTGGGCGGCGCGGATCTCCAACCACGGCGAGTTCATCCACGAGAACCAGGAGAACGCCTGGGCGTTGGGCAAGGTCAACAACTCGCACGGCTGCATCAACCTCAGCGCCGCGAACGCCAAGGCGTACTACGACAGCGCCCTGATCGGCGATCCGGTCGAGGTCACCGGCTCGGCCAGCACGATGGACCCGGGCTACGACGTCTACGACTGGCTGCTGAACTGGGACCAGTGGACCAAGAAGTCCGCTGCCTAGCGCCCGGTCGGCGGACTCGTTCCGCGTGGTGGTGCCGACCGCGTGCTCGGGGACGCGGTCGGCACCGCTGTTGACCACTGTGTGAGTAGCACCACCTGCTGCGCTCGGAGTCGCCGGTCAGGCCGGGGGCGAGCGGTAGCGTCGGCGGCGCCTCGACGGTGACCGCGCCGCAACGGGAATGTTTCCGCGCCGCTCGCTGTCGGGGATGACGGCCCCGAAAGGCTCGGGCCGCCGGACCGCTTGCGATGGGCAGCAGATGACACGCAGAACACTACGGATGCGGCCGCGACGCGCCGCCGTCTTCTCGTTGCACACCTCCCCGCTGGAACAGCCCGGCACCGGTGACGCCGGCGGGATGAACGTCTACATCGCGCAGACCGCCAGGCGGCTGGCCGAGTTCGGCACCGAAGTGGAGATCTTCACCCGCGCGACCTCGTCGGACATCCCCCCGGTCGCCGAGCTGGCGCCCGGTGTGATCGTGCGCAACGTCGTCGCCGGGCCGTTCGAGGGGCTCGACAAGAACGACCTGCCGTCGCAGCTGTGCGCGTTCTCCGCCGGAGCGCTGCGGGTCGAGGCGCGGCACGAGCCCGGCCACTACGACATCGTGCACTCGCACTACTGGCTGTCCGGGCAGGTCGGGTGGTTGGCGCGGGAGCGCTGGGGGGTTCCGCTGGTGCACACCGCCCACACGCTCGCCAAGGTCAAGAACGCCGCGCTGGCCGAAGGCGACGCGCCGGAACCGCGCGTCCGCGTCATCGGTGAGGAGCAGGTGGTGGCCCAGGCCGACCGGCTGGTGGCCAACACCGAGTTCGAGGCGCGCGAGCTCGTCGAGCGCTACGGGGCCGACCCGGAAGCGGTGGCGACCATCCCGCCCGGTGTCGACCTGGACCGGTTCACGCCCGGGGACCGGGCGCGGGCGCGGGCGTCGCTCGGGCTCCGGACGGACTCGGTGGTGCTGGCGTTCGTCGGGCGGATCCAGCCGTTGAAGGCCCCGGACGTGCTGCTGCGGGCGACCGCGGAACTGCTCGCCCGCCATCCCGAGCTGCGCGAGCGGCTGGTGGTGCTGGTCGTCGGCGGGCCGTCCGGCAGCG
The DNA here is from genome assembly GCF_025643595.1 of Saccharopolyspora rosea. GTDB lineage: Bacteria > Actinomycetota > Actinomycetes > Mycobacteriales > Pseudonocardiaceae > Saccharopolyspora > Saccharopolyspora rosea. The sequence continues at coordinate 6,204,198 of NZ_CP102826.1, read as the reverse complement.
GACTGGAACGTCCCCGCGCGTTGCAGGAACTGGCCGCCGGGCTGGGGATCACCGACGTCGTGCGCTTCCTCCCGCCGCAGGGCGGTGACGCGTTGACCGCGGTGTACCGGGCGGCGGACGCGGTGGCGGTGCCCAGTTACAACGAGTCCTTCGGGCTGGTCGCGCTGGAGGCGCAGGCGTGCGGCACGCCGGTGGTGGCCGCGGCGGTCGGCGGTCTGCCGGTGGCCGTCGACGACGGCGTGTCGGGGCTGCTGGTGCACGGCCACGAGACCGGGCAGTGGGCCGACGCGCTCGCGTCGATCGTGCGGGACCCGGCGCTGCGCGACCGGCTGGCCGGGGCGACCACCGCGCACGCCGACCGCTTCTCGTGGGAGCGCACCACCGAGGCGCTGCTCGACACCTACGCGCAGGCGAAGATGGCCTTCCACTCGCAGTTGCCGATCCGGGAGGTGACGGCGTGAGCCTCGACGCAGTGATCAGGTCCGCCCTGGACGCCGGCGGCCTGGAATACCGGGACGAGGGCGCCGGGCGGTTCTTCGTCACGTTGCCCGGCACCAGGAAGTTGCAGACCAACTGCTGGTTGATCGAGGCCGAGCACGCGCTCGTCGTGGAGGCCTTCGTGTGCCGCCAGCCGGACGAGGCGCACGAGGAGGTGTACCGGTACCTGCTGCGGCGCAACGCGCGGCTGTACGGCGTGCACTACACGATCGACGGCAACGGCGACATCTACCTGGTCGGGCGCATCGGCAAGCACGCGGTGACCGCCGAGGAGCTCGACCGCGTCCTCGGCCAGGTCCTGGAAGCCGCCGACGGCGACTTCAACACGCTGCTCGAAATCGGGTTCGCCACCGCCATCCGGCGGGAGTGGGGCTGGCGCGAGTCGCGCGGTGAGTCGCTGGCGAACCTGGAGCCGTTCCGCCGGCTGGTGGAACGCGACGGCGCGGTCCGGCCGCTGCACGATCGGACCTAGCGGTCCGCGGGGACCCGCGCGGGGCGGCTCGGGAGAGAGGGGGAGTCGCGAGCTCGAACCGCCCCGCGGGTGGTCCCGCCTGACGGGCCGTGGGCGGGGGGCACCCTGGGCCCGGCGGGGCGCGGCCCGATGGGGGAAAGCGAACCGCGCTCGCGCTCTCGTTGATCGGGGAGTGCGTGGGAGCCGATCAAGGAGAGCGTTGCCAAACTTCGCAGAGTCTCCGGGCCGCCACAAGGCCGCCACATTGCTCCATTCGTGTGATGTTTGGCAGGAAAAGTAACGCTCAGGAATCAAAAACCCCTCTGTTGGTCAACGACAGTGACGGCCGCCACTTTCGTGTCACGGCGCCGCGGTGATCAGATAACTCTCAGGTGACGACCACAACCAAAACTGCGGCTCAGCGCGGGCTGCGGGAAGGTGGGGGAACGGGGCGCGAGCGACGCCCGAGGAGTCGCCCCGGGGGCGCGTCACGAGCACTCGTGCACGCCGACCGGGCGCGGGTGCCCCGCACCGACACGGAGTCCGCGATGACCGACCGCAACGCCACCACCCAGTGGGCCGGAGACCTCAAGTCCGGCTCCGGCTCCGTCAAGCTCGACTCGTCCGGGGCGGGCGACTTCCCCGTCACGTGGGCCTCCCGCGCCGAGAGCCCGGACGGGCGCACCAGCCCGGAGGAACTGATCGCCGCCGCCCACTCCGCCTGCTACTCGATGCAGCTGTCCGGCCTGCTCACCGCGGCGGGCACCCCGCCGGAGTCGATCGGCACCAGCGCCCAGGTGTCCTTCGGCCCGCGCGGCGACGGCTTCGCCATCACCGGCATCGAACTGACCGTGCGGGCCCGCGTGCCGGGGTTGGACGAGGACAAGTTCCAGCAGGCCGCGCGCCGCGCGAAGGAGATCTGCCCGGTGTCCGTGGCGCTCGCCGGGACGGCCATCAGCCTGCAGGCCACGCTGGAGCGGTGAGGCGCCGCACTGCCGGGCCAGGCCCTCCCGCGGCTGGAATAACCTGGGGACATGACTGCGACCCTGGTGCTGCTGCGGCACGGTGAGAGCACGTGGAACGCCGAGAACCTGTTCACCGGCTGGGTGGACGTCCCGCTGTCGGAGAAGGGTGAGAACGAGGCCCGGCGCGGCGGCGAGCTGCTGCGCGACACCGGGCTGCTGCCGGACGTGGTGCACACCTCGCTGCTGCGCCGCGCCATCTCCACCGCGAACATCGCCCTGGACGTCGCCGACCGGCACTGGATCCCGGTGCGCCGCGACTGGCGGCTCAACGAGCGCCACTACGGCGCGCTGCAGGGCAAGAACAAGAAGCAGACGCTGGACGCCTACGGCGAGGAGCAGTTCATGCTCTGGCGCCGGTCCTACGACACCCCGCCGCCGGAGATCGAAACCGGCAGCGAGTACAGCCAGGACGCCGACCCGCGCTACGCCGACCTGGGCGCGGACGTCCCGCGCACCGAGTGCCTGAAGGACGTCGTGGCCCGGCTGCTGCCGTACTGGGAGTCGGCGATCGTGCCCGACCTGCGGGCCGGGCGGACCGTGCTGGTCGCCGCGCACGGCAACTCGCTGCGCGCGCTGGTCAAGCACCTCGACGGGATCTCCGACAGCGACATCGCCGGGCTGAACATCCCCACCGGTATCCCGCTGCGCTACGACCTCGACGAGGACTTCCGGCCGACCGTGCCGGGCGGCACCTACCTCGACCCGGAGGCCGCCGCCTCCGCCGCCGCGGCCGTCGCGAACCAGGGGCGCTGACTTCGCCGCCGGTCCTGCGGGTGTGGTCGCGGTTCCGCGCGGAGCCGCGGCCTCACCTGTCCCGGTGAAGGTGAACCGGTGCACAGGCCCGGGTGAAGCCGAGGTGAAGAACCCGCGTTTTCGTGTCACGGGCATCACGGAACGCCCTCGTTGGGTGGCATCGCCCCACCGGGCCCTGCTTACGATGCTGACGTGACCGCAATGGGCTACACCGCCCTGATCATCGTCGCGCTGCTGTGCGGCGCGGCCGGCGGCTTCGCAGCCGCTCGGGGAACCCGCCGTTACGGCCGCACCAATTCCGCGGGACCCACCGTCGCCGAGCTGCTCCAGCGGTTCGTGCACACCAGCGGCGGCGGCGTGGTCGTGCTGAACAAGTTCGGCGACGTGGTGCTGCACAACCCGCGCGCCGACGAACTCGGGCTCATCCACGACCAGCAGGCCGATCCGCGGGCCCGCAAGGCCGCCGAGCAGGCGCTGGCGACCGGCCGACCGGTGCCCGTCGACCTCTCCCCGCTCGGCCGCAACCCGCTGCCCGGCCGCGAACCCGCCGCCGTGCTCGGCGCGGTCCGGCCGCTGGGCGACGGCTTCACCGTCATCGACGCGGCCGACGAGTCCGAGGCCGTCCGGCTGGAGGCCACCCGGCGCGACTTCGTCGCCAACGTCAGCCACGAGCTCAAGACGCCTGTCGGAGCGCTCGCGCTGCTGGCCGAGGCGGTGCTGGACGCCGCGGACGACCCGGACGAGGTGCGCCGGTTCTCCACCAAGATCCTGCACGAGTCGACCCGGCTGGGCACGCTCGTCTCCGAGCTCATCGCGCTGTCCCGGTTGCAGGGCGCGGAGCGGCTGCCCGAGCTCACCACCGTCGACGTCGACGCCGTCGTCGAGGAGGCGCTGGGCCGGTCGCGGCTGGCCGCCGAATCGGCCGGCATCGAGATCGCCGTCGACGACCCCACCGGCTACCTGCTCGACGGTGACCAGACGCTGCTGGTCACCGCGCTGAGCAACCTCATCGACAACGCCATCTCCTACTCGCCGCCCGGCAGCCCGGTCTCGATCAGCCGACGGCTGTCCGGCGACTACGTGGAGATCGCCGTGACGGACCGGGGCATCGGCATCGAACCCGAGTACCACCAGCGGGTCTTCGAGCGGTTCTTCCGCGTCGACCCGGCCCGCTCGCGGGCCACCGGGGGCACCGGCCTGGGCCTGGCGATCGTCAAGCACGTGGCCGCCAACCACGGGGGCGAGGTCAAGCTCTGGAGCCGGCCGGGGACCGGTTCCACCTTCACGTTGCGGGTGCCCAAGCACGGCGCTGGCATCGACGACGGCCGACCGGCCGTCGGGCAGGACCGCGCGGAGCCGGTGCGGTCCGAGAGTGCGGACGGGGTCACAGCCGTCGAAACGGGAGGAGTCCGGTGACCAGGGTGCTGATCGTGGAGGACGAGGAGTCCTTCGCCGACCCCCTCGCCTTCCTGCTCCGCAAGGAGGGTTTCACCGCGGCGGTCGCCGCCAGCGGGCAAGAGGCGTTGGACGAGTTCGACCGCAACGGCGCGGACATCGTGCTGCTCGACCTGATGCTGCCGGGGATGAGCGGCACCGACGTGTGCAAGCAGCTGCGGCAGCGCTCCGGCGTCCCGGTGATCATGGTGACGGCGCGCGACAGCGAGATCGACAAGGTCGTCGGTCTGGAGCTCGGCGCCGACGACTACGTCACCAAGCCCTACTCGGCGCGCGAGCTGATCGCCCGGGTGCGCGCGGTGCTGCGCCGCCGGGGCAATGACAGCGAGGAGGTCCAGCCCCAGGTCCTGGAGGCCGGGCCGGTGCGGATGGACGTCGAACGGCACGTGGTCACCGTGTCCGGCGAGGAGATCAGCCTGCCGCTGAAGGAGTTCGACCTGCTGGAGTACCTGCTGCGCAACGTGGGCCGGGTGCTCACCCGCGGGCAGCTGATCGACCGGGTGTGGGGCGCCGACTACGTGGGCGACACCAAGACGCTGGACGTCCACGTCAAGCGCCTGCGGTCGAAGATCGAGCCGAACCCCGCCGAACCGCAGTACTTGATCACCGTGCGTGGCCTCGGCTACAAGTTCGAAGCGTGATCTTCCCCGCGTAACGCCCTCCCGGTCGTGCAGCGTCACCGGCCGGGCCCGGAGGCGGCGCTCGCCCGCGAGGCGCGCGGTCGACCCAGCTCAGCGGGTTCGGGCGGTGTCGCGGTCGGGGGCGGCGGACCCCGGCGTGTCGAGCGGAACGCGCGTGTCAGGCGGTGCGGTGTGACGACTCGGTCGAGCCGGTTCGGCGCCCCCGGAGTTCGCAGCCGGTAATTTGTCGGTCATGCGCCTAGGGGTGCTCGACGTCGGGTCCAACACGGTCCACCTGCTCGTGGTGGACGCGCATCGTGGTGCCCATCCGACGCCGATGACTTCGGAGAAGACCGTGCTGCGGCTGGCCGAGCGCATCGGTGCGCACGACGGCACGCTGCCGGAGGTCGACGCCGACGAGCTGGTCCGCACCGTCGCCGAGGCGCAGGACGCCGCGGTCGCCGCCGGGTGCGAGGAGCTGATGGCCTTCGCCACCTCCGCGATCCGGGAGGCCGACAACGCCGGCGAGGTGCTGGACCGGGTCCGCGCGCGGACCGGCGTCGAGCTGGAGGTGCTGCCCGGCGAGGAGGAGGCGCGGTTCACCTTCCTCGCGGCCCGCCGCTGGTACGGCTGGTCCGCGGGCAACCTGCTGCTGCTGGACATCGGCGGCGGCTCGCTGGAGATGGCCGTCGGCATCGACGAGCAGCCCGACCTGGCGGTGTCGCTGCCGCTGGGCGCCGGGCGACTGGCCCGCACCATGCTGCACGACCCGCCTCGGCAGGAGGAGGTCAAAAAGCTCCGCTCGTGGCTGGACGGCCAGCTCGCGCCCACCGCCAAGCGGTTCCGCAAGCTGGGCACGCCGGACACGGTGGTCGCCACTTCCAAGACCTTCCGCTCGCTGGCCCGGCTCACCGGCGCCGCACCGGCATCGGCCGGACCCCGGGTGCCGCGGAAGCTGACCGACACCGGGTTGCGCCAGCTGCTGGCGTTCATCACCCGCATGTCGTCGGAGGACCTGGCGTCGCTGGACGGCGTCAGCGCCGCGCGGGCGCACCAGCTGGTCAGCGGTGCGCTGGTCGCGGAGGCCGCGATGCGGGCGCTGTCGCTGCGGGAGCTCGACATCTGCCCGTGGGCGCTGCGGGAGGGCGTCATCCTGCGGCGACTGGACCACACCAATGGAGACGGTCACACTGCCGTCCAGGCCCGGGTCGCGCTCGGGCCCGGGCGGTCCGAGGACGGAACTGGACGCGACGCCCAGCACGGGGCACGGTGGGAGCGATGAGTCGGGACAGCGGGGCTGAACAGCCCACCCAGCGCACCGTCGCGGAGCTGCTCGCCGAGTACGGCGGCAGCTCCCAGCGCAACACCCGGCGACGCCGCAGGAGAGCGGAGGACCCGAGCGAGACGGCGCCGCAGGCGATCATCGACCGGGTGCTGTCGGACAGCGGCAAGCTCCGCCCGGTCCAGCCCGACGAGGAACCGCCGCAGCGCCGCGGCCACCGCCAGGGCCCGCAGGGCAGCGGTGCGCCGCAGCCGCCCGCCGCACCGGAACAGCCGACCACGCAGGTCCCGGTCCCGGCCGACGCGCAGCAGCCGGAGCCGCCTGCGGCTCCGGAACCGCAGCGCGACGCGGCCGAGGCCCCGGAGCAGCCCGGGACGAACTACTGGGCGCAGCGGTTCGCCTCCGCGTCCCCGCCGGCCCAGTCCGCGTCCCCGCAGGCCAAGCTGACCACGCCGACCGACGATCCGGAGGCGACCGTCCGGCAGCCCGCGCTGCCGCAGGCCGAACCGCGGCGGGGCGACGGCGAGACCGAGCAGCTGCCCCGGGTGCGCCCGCAGGCGGGACCGCCCGCCTCCGAGGAGGGCACCGAGGTGCTGCCCTACCCCCAGACCGCCCCGGCGGAGGCCGACGAGCAGGGCGAGCCCGCGGACCCGTACGACGTCGAGCCCTACTCCGCCGAGGACGACTACGGCGAGGACGACTACGGCGAGGACGAGTACGGCGGGGACGAGTACGCCGACGACTACGGCGAGGACGACTTCGCCGCCGCCGACGACTACGACCCCGAGCTGCCCGCCGGGCTGGACGACGAGGACTACGCCGACGACGAGGCCGCCGAGCGCTCGCCGGGCCGGGAGTGGGGCATCCTCGCGGTGCAGGGCGTCGTCGGCCTGCTCGCCGGTGGCCTGGTCTGGTTCGGGTTCCGCTACCTGTGGATGTTCAACTCGATCGCCGCGCTGATCGCCGCGCTGGTGGTGACCGGTGCGCTCGTGCTCGTCGCCCGGAAGGTGCTGCGCACCGACGACCTCCAGACGATCCTGCTGGCGGTCCTGGTCGGGTTGGCGTGCACCGTGTCCCCGGTCGCGCTGATGATGTTGAGCCGCTGAGAGCCGTTCGTGAACTCGTGCTGCGCGGCGGTCCGGGGAACGCGCCCGGTCAACGCCCCCGCGCCGGCGGAAGCGGTCGGGCCGCAGGGCGACCTCCGCGCAGCCGGTCGCGCACCCTCAGTCATGCTTGGCAGGACATGACAGCGCAAGAGCACCCTGATCCCCCGGACGCCCACCGCATCCCCGTCGGGCTGTCCAGCGCCTCGGTGTGGCCGCAGCCGGCGAAGGCCGCCTTCGAGATGGCCGCCGACCTCGGGTTCGACGGGGTCGAGGTGATGGTCTGGGCCGACGCCGTCAGCCAGGACGTCGCCGCGCTGCGGCGGCTCTCCGAACAGCACGGGATGCCGATCCTGGCCATCCACGCGCCGTGCCTGCTGATCACCCAGCGGGTGTGGTCGCCGGAGCCGGAGGAGCGGCTGCGCCGGGCCGTGGTGGCCGCCAGCGAGCTGGGCGCGTCCACGGTCGTGGTGCACCCGCCGTTCCGCTGGCAGCGGCGCTACGCCGAGCGGTTCGGCGAGCTGGTCGCCGAGCTGGAGGAGACCAGCGGCATCCGGGTCGCGGTGGAGAACATGTTCCCGCTGCGCCCGCCGAACACCCTCAGCCGGTTGCGGGGCGGTCGCACCGGCGGGCTCTCGGCCTTCCGCCCGTCGCCGGACCCAACGGAGGTCGGCTACCGCAACTACACGCTCGACCTGTCGCACGCGGCGGCGGCGCACATGGACGCCATCGAGCTGCTCAAGCGCATGAAGGACCGGCTGGCGCACGTCCACCTGGCCGACGGCACCGGCGCGCCGCGCGACGAGCACCTGGTCCCGGGCCAGGGGAACCAGCCCTGCGCGGAGGTGTGCGAGGCGCTGGCCGCGGACGGTTTCGACGGGTCCGTGGTGTTGGAGGTCAACACGCGCAAGGCGCGGAACCCGCAGCAGCGGGCGGCGCTGCTGGCCGAGGCCCTGCTGTTCGCCCGGTTGCACCTGGAGCCGCTGCGGGCCGGGTGAAACCGCACCCGATGATGATCAACTTCGATCTTGGTCACTAGAATCGGTGACCATGAATCCGGAGCGCACTTCGCTCGGTTCCCGATCGCGGGACCGCTCGTGAACCCGGTGCTCGACCCGTTCGGATCCGCCACCGCGGTGCGCCCGCTCGGCGACGGGAGCTTCGTCGCCACCCTCCACCCGGACTGGGCGGTCGGTGAGCACCCGCACGGCGGCTACCTGCTCGCCCTGCTGGCCCGCGCCGCGTCCGAGGCGACCGGGGTGGCGCCGCTGGCGGTCAGCGCCCAGTTCCTCCGCCCGCCCCGCGTCGGCCCCGTGCTGGTGCGCACCGAGGTGCTCAAGTCCGGACGGACGGCGACGGTCGTGCGCACCGCGCTGGAGCAGTCCGGGCGCACCTGCGTGGACGCGACGCTGACGCTGGGGGACGTGCCGGAGCGGGAGCCCGAGTGGACGGACCTGCCGGACATGCCGGTGAACCCGCCGTCGGACGCGATCGACCTGGCCGGTCCGGACACCCGGAAGTTCTTCGCGCTGTCCCAGGTCTGCGACGTCCGGTTGGCCCCGGACGACGCGGTCTTCCTGCGCGGCAGCACCGGAGCACCCCGGCTGCGGCTGTGGGCCAAGCCCCGCGCGGCCCAGCCGGACCTGCTGTTCGGGCTGGTCGCCGGGGACATCACGCCACCGGTCACGTTCAACCTCGGCCGCGTCGGCTGGTCGCCGACCGTGCAGCTCACCGCGCTGCTGCGGGCCCGCCCGGCGAACGGCTGGCTGCGCGTGGTCGTCGACTCCCGGGCCGTGCACGACCCCTGGTTCGACGAGGACGTCCTGGTGATCGACTCGGTCGGCCGCCTGGTCTGCCAGGCCCGCCAACTCGCGCTGTCCGCGAACTGAGGAGCCCGTCTTCGAACCTGCTCCCGGAAGGCGTGGCGAGCGGCGCCGGCCGCTTCCTCCTGCGGTGAGCGGTCCCGCGACCGGCGCCGCTGCTCGGGACGAGTCGAAGACAGGCTCTGACCGGTCGGTCAGGACAGGCGGGTGACGTCGAGGGCGCCTTCGGCGTGCTGTTGGCGGAGGCGCTTCTTGTCGTACTTGCCGACGCTGGTCTTCGGGGCTTCCGGGACGAAGGCCCAGTACTCCGGCAGCTGCCAGCGGGCCACCCGTTCGGCGAGGTAGGTGCGGAGCTCCTCGGCGTCCACCCGCTGCCCGTCCCGCAGGACCACCGCCACCAGCGGGCGTTCGGTCCACTTCTCGTCCGGCACGCCGATGACGACGGCCTCGGCGACCGCCGGGTGGCCGAGCACGTGGTTCTCCAGCTCCACCGAGGAGATCCACTCCCCGCCGGACTTGATCACGTCCTTGGCCCGGTCGGTGAGGTGCAGGAACCCGTCCGGCGTGAGGTAGCCGACGTCGCCGGTGCGCAGCCAGCCGTCGTCGAACTTCTCCGGGTCGTCGTCGCCGTAGTACGCGGCGGCGATCCACGGGCCGCGGACCTCCAGCTCGCCGACGCTGCTGCCGTCCCGCGGCAGCACCGAGCCGTCGTCGCCCACCAGCCGCGCCTCCACGCCCGCCGGGAGGCGGCCCTGGCTGGCCCGGTACTCCCACAGCCGGTCGCCGGTGGTGCCCGCGGGCGGTCGGGCCACGCTGCCCAGCGGCGAGGTCTCGGTCATGCCCCACGCGTGCAGCACCGGGATGCCGTAGGACTCCTCGAAGGTCCGCATGAGCGACGGCGGGCAGGCCGCGCCGCCGATCACGACCTCGCGCAGCGAGGACACGTCGCGCGGTTCGGCTTCCAGGTGCTGGAGCACGCCCTGCCAGATCGTGGGGACCGCGGCGGCCATCGTGGGCCGTTCCGCGGCGATCAGCCGGGTCAGCGGGTCGGGCTGCAGGAACCGGTCGGGCATCAGCAGCGACGCGCCGACCATGAACGCCGCGTACGGCAGTCCCCAGGACATCGCGTGGAACATCGGCACCACCGACAGCGCCCGGTCCGCCTGGGACAGCGCCATGCCGTCGCTCATGCAGACCTGCATCGAGTGCAGCCAGATCGAGCGGTGCGAGTAGGCCACGCCCTTCGGGTTGCCGGTGGTCCCGGACGTGTAGCACATCGCGGCCGCGCTGCGCTCGTCCACGTCGGGCCAGTCGAACTCGGTCGGCCTCCCGGCGATCAGTTCCTCGTAGTCGTGCACCTCGACGCCCGCCGGGGCGTCCAGCACCGCCCCGTCGCCGCCCGCGACGACCACGTGCCGCACCGTCCGCAGCTGCGGCAGCAGTTTCCGGAACAGCGGCAGCAACGTCGCGTCCACCAGCACCACCCGGTCCTCGGCGTGGTTGGCGATGTAGGTGATCTGCTCCGGGAACAACCGGATGTTGAGCGTGTGCAGCACCGCGCCCATGGCCGGGACCGCGAAGTACGCCTCCAGGTGCTCGGCGTTGTTCCACATGAACGTGCCGACCCGCTGGTCGCCGGTGATGCCGAGGTCGCGCAGCGCGTGCGCCAGTTGGGCGGCCCGGTGACCGACGGTCGCGTAGTCGCGCCGCCGCGGTCGCTCGTCGGTCCACGTGACGACCTCGGCGCTGCGGCCGTGCGGCCCGCTGCCCTGGCGGAGGATCTGCGCGATCGACAACCGGCCGTCCTGCATCGTGCTCAACATCGGGCTATCAGTGCTCCTTCGATCGGCGGACCGCGTGGCGGTCGGGCGAGATCGCGTGGCCGTGGCGGGCTCTGTGGTGGTCGACACAGTAGCCCGTGAGATCACCGCGCGGGAGGGGTCGCCGGGCGCTGAGCAGGACGTCTGGCACCCTGATCGGCATGACGAGGATCGCCGTGCTGGGAGCGGGAAAGATCGGTGAGTCCCTGCTGTCGGGGCTGCTCGACGCCGGGCGCTCCCCGCAGGACCTGATGTTCACCGAGCGCTACCCGCAGCGGGCCGCCGAGCTGGCGAAGAAGTACGACATCGAGCACGTCGACGTGATCGGTGCGCTGCAGCGCGCCGACGTCGTCGTCATCGCCGTCAAGCCCCAGGACATCGAACCGCTGCTGGACGAGATGGCGCCGGAGCTGCCGCCCGGCAAGCTCGTGGTGTCGATGTGCGCCGGGCTGCCGACGGCGCTGTTCGAGCGGCGGCTGCCCGCGGGCACCGCGGTGGTCCGGGTCATGCCGAACACGCCGATGCTGGTCGGGGAGGCGATGAGCGCCATCTCCGGCGGCTCGCACGCCCAGGACTCCGACCTGGACCTGGTGGAGGAGTTGCTCGGCAGCGTCGGCAAGGTGGTGCGGCTACCGGAGAGCCAGCAGGACGCGGTCACCGCGCTGTCCGGCTCCGGCCCGGCGTACTTCTTCTACCTGGTCGAGGCCATGATCGACGCCGGGATCCTGCTGGGCATCCCGCGCGCCACCGCCGCCGAGCTGATCGTGCAGTCGGCGGTCGGCGCCGCCGCGATGCTGCGCGAGGGAGGCGGGCACCCGGTCATGCTGCGCGAGGCCGTGACCTCCCCGGCGGGCACCACCATCGCGGGCATCCGGGAGCTGGAGAAGCACGGCGTGCGGGCTGCGCTCATCGACGCCATCGAGGCGGCGCGGGACCGATCGGTGGAGCTCGGCCGCCAGCACGAGGCGGGCTGACCAGGCACTTCGTCGGTAGCGGGCCGTTCGACCATCGCAGCCTTCCCACCTGTCCCGCTACTCTCGACAGAGCACGTGCGTGAGGTTTCCGTCGGAGGGGAAGCCGACGGCGCGACACGTGCTGAAGGGCACGGTGAAGCATGTCTGCCAACTCCGAACCAAGCCAGCAGGCACCGCCGTCGTCGTCGATGGGGCAGGTGCGGTTCCTCACCGTCGCCGAGGTGGCCAAGCTGATGCGCGTGTCGAAGATGACGGTGTACCGGCTCGTGCACGCGGGCGAGCTCCCGGCTGCCCGGGTCGGCCGTTCATTTCGGGTCGCGGAAAAGGACGTCCACAAGTACCTGGAGAGCGCCTACTACAACGCGGGATGACCGCCGGTCCCCGCTGCGGCGCCTCCGCGGGGCGGGCAGCGGCCGGGGCTGCTCGCCGGTCCCGGCCGCCCATTCCCGGACCACGGCGGCAGGTCCCTCCTGCAGGCCAGGTAGGGTAGTGGTTCGGTCGTGCCGGGTGCGCTCGTTCGGCTGCACCGGCGCGTGAAGACATCCGAACTGCCGTCGACTGCGAAGGAGTCCGCATGGGCTCGGTCATCAAGAAGCGCCGCAAGCGCATGTCGAAGAAGAAGCACCGCAAGCTGCTGCGGAAGACGCGAGTCCAGCGTCGCAAGTTGGGCAAGTGAGCTTGTCCCCCACCGCCGTCGGCCCGAGGTCGGCGGCGGTTGTTTCTTTCACGGCGCCGTAACCGCGCGGAACCGGGGTGGGCGGCGGGGCGGCGGTAGCATGTGGCGCTGTCGGCGTCGTCGCAGTTCGGGGAGACACATGGGGCCGAACGTCGTGCTGGTGACGGGTGTCAGCCGCTTCCTCGGCGGCCACCTCGCCGCGCGGCTGGCGGCGAACCCGGCGATCGATCGCGTGCTCGGCGTCGACACCGCGCAGCCAGGACCCGATCTGCTGCGCCGCATGGGGCGCACCGAGTTCGTCCGCGCCGACATCCGCAATCCGCTGATCGCCAAGGTGATCTCCGGAGCCGGTGTGGACACCGTCGTGCACGCCGCGGTCGACCAGCACGCCGGGCCGGGCGGGCGGGCGACGACCAAGGAGATGAACGTCATCGGCACCATGCAGCTGCTGGCCGCGTGCCAGAAGTCGGAGCTGGTGCACAAGCTCGTCGTCCGCTCCACCTCCGCGGTCTACGGGGCCAGCCCGCGGGACCCGGCGGTGTTCACCGAGGACATGGAGCCCAAGGACCTGCCGTCCTCCGGATACGCCAAGGACGCGGTGGAGATCGAGGGCTACGTGCGCGGCTTCGGCCGCCGCAGGCCGGACGTCGGCATCACCGCGCTGCGGTTCTGCGAACTCGTCGGACCGCACATCGACGTGCCGCTGACCAGGTACTTCGCCATGCCGGTGGTGCCGGTGGTCTGCGGGTACGACGCCCGGTTGCAGCTGCTGCACTCCGAGGACGCCCTCGCGGTGCTGGAGCGCGCGGCGCTGCACGACCTGCCGGGCGTGTACAACGTCGGCGGCGACGGGGTGCTGATGCTCTCGCAGGCCATCCGGCGGGCGGGGCGGGTGCCGCTGCCGGTGCCGAGCGCGGCGGTGTCGCCGCTGGCCGGTTTCCTGCGCGGTGCGCGGTTGGTGGACTTCTCCCCGGAACAGCTGCGGTACCTCGGCTTCGGCCGCGCGGTGGACACCAGCCGGTTGCGGGAGCGGTTCGGCTACACCCCGCGCTGGACGACGGCGCAGGCGTTCGACGACTTCGTCCGGGGGCGCGGGCTGCGTCCGGTCGTCGATCCGGAGAACGTGCGGGCCGTCGAGACCGGCGTCGGGGACCTGCTGGCGAGGCTGCGGTGAGGGAGGAGGACCGATGGCCGACGCGCAGGTGATCCCGCTGCACCCGCGAGCGCAGCAGCAGCCCGACCCGCCGCCCGAGGCGCCCGAGCAGGCGCCGGGCTGGGAGAGCGCCGTCGCCGGGGCGCTGGCGTTCGCGCGGCGGCGGCTGCTCGGCGACTACGAGGTCGACGAGTTCGGCTTCGACCAGGAGCTCAACGACGAGGTGTTCCTGCGGTTGCTCCGCCCGTTCTACGACCGGTGGTTCCGGGTGGAGGCCGTCGGCCTGCACCACGTGCCCGCCGGCAGCGGGGCGCTCGTCGTCGCCAACCACTCCGGCACCCTGCCGTGGGACGCGCTGATGACCACCGTCGCGCTGCACGACCACCACCCGGCGCAGCGCCACCTGCGGATGCTCGGCGCCGATCTGGTGTTCCGCCTGCCGGTGGTGGGGCCGCTGGCCCGCAAGGCCGGGCACACGCTCGCCTGCAACCCCGACGCGGAGCGGCTGCTCACCGACGGTGAGCTGGTCGGCGTGTGGCCCGAGGGCTTCAAGGGCATCGGCAAGCCGTTCAAGGACCGGTACAAGTTGCAGCGGTTCGGCCGCGGCGGGTTCGTGTCGGCCGCACTGCGCACCGGAGCCCCGATCGTGCCGTGCGCGATCGTCGGCGCCGAGGAGATCTACCCGAAGCTGGGCGACATCCGGCCGCTGGCCCGGCTGCTGGGGCTGCCGTACTTCCCGGTGACGCCGTTCTTCCCGCACCTGGGGCCGCTGGGCGCGGTCCCGTTGCCCTCGAAGTGGTACATCGAGTTCGGTGAGCCGGTCGAGACCGCTGGGTACCCGCAGGGCGCGGCGGACGACCCGATGCTCGTGTTCGGCCTGGCCGACCAGGTGCGCGAGATCATCCAGCAGACCCTGTACCGGCTGCTGGCCCAGCGGCGCAACGTCTTCCTCGGCTGACACCGCGTCGGGCGCCCGCCGAGCCCGTGTTCACCTACCTCGGACACGCTCCGCGGAGTTGTCCACTTCGGACGGTGGTCGCCATGAGCCTGCCGGGTTTCGGCTCCCAGGACCCCTTCGCCGAGCTGCTCAACCGGTTCTTCGGCATGTCGCCGACGAGTTCGCCGCCCGCGGTGCAGCGGGTGCCGATCGGCCGCCTGCTCACCGACTCGGCGACCGACCTGATCCGCACCGCCTCGGAGCGGGCCGAACAGGACGGCAGCGGCGAACTCGACACCGAGCACCTGCTGTGGGCGGCCACCCAGGTCGACCCGTCCCGCAAGCTGCTCCAGCAGGCCGGGGCCGAACCCGACCACCTCGCGGAGCGGATCGCCGCGATCCTGCCCGGGGAGAGCGGCCAGCCCGCCGCCCGGCCCGGCCTGACCCCGGCCGCCAAGCGCGCCCTCATCGGCGCGCACGCCCGCTCGCAGGCCGCCGGGGTGTCCTACATCGGCCCGGAGCACATCCTCGGCGCCCTGCTGGACGACCCGGACAGCGCCGCGGTGAAGCTGCTGCGCGCGCAGGAGATCAACACCGACAAGCTGCGCGACCGCACGGACCGCTCGGCCGCCGCGGAGGGCGCGCCCGCCACCGGCTCCAGCGACACGCCCACGCTGGACGAGTACGGCCGCGACCTCACCGAGCAGGCCCGCGCCGGTCGGCTCGACCTGGTCGTCGGCCGGGGCGAGGAGATCGAGCAGACCGTGGAGATCCTGTCCCGGCGCGGGAAGAACAACCCGGTGCTCATCGGTGAACCCGGCGTCGGCAAGACCGCGATCGTCGAGGGGCTCGCCCAGCGCATCGTCGCCGGGGACGTCCCCGAGACGTTGCAGGGCAAGCGGGTCGTGGCGCTGGACCTGACCGGGCTGGTGGCCGGGTCGAAGTACCGCGGCGAGTTCGAGGAGCGGCTGAAGAAGGTCATCGACGAGGTCCGGGAGGCCGAGGGCTCGGTGATCCTGTTCATCGACGAACTGCACACCGTGGTCGGCGCCGGGGCGTCCGAGGGCGGCATGGACGCGGGCAACATCCTCAAACCCGCGCTCGCCCGGGGTGAGCTGCACGTCGTCGGCGCCACCACGATCGACGAGTACCGCAAGCACGTCGAGAAGGACGCGGCGCTGGAACGCCGCTTCGCGCCGGTGATGATCCCGGAGCCGACGGTGGAGGAGACCGTCCAGATCCTCGAAGGGCTGCGCGACTCCTACGAGGCGCACCACGGGGTGCGGTTCACCGACGAGGCGCTGCGCGCCGCCGCCGAGCTGTCCGACCGCTACGTCAGCGACCGGTTCCTGCCCGACAAGGCCATCGACCTCGTCGACCAGGCGGGCGCCCGGGTGCGGCTGCGGTCGCTGCGCCGCAGCACCGGCGTCCGGGAGCGGGAGGACGAGATCGCCAAGCTGCGCCGGGAGAAGGACGAGGCGGTCTCGGCCGAGGACTTCGAGCGGGCCGGCGAGCTCAAGCGGCGCATCGAGGACGCCGAGGGCGAGCTGGCCGGGCTCTCCGAGCGCCGCGAGGGCGTCGCCGCGGTGACCGCCGAGGACATCGCCGAGATGATCTCGCGCCGCACCGGCATCCCCGTCGCCCAGCTCACCGAGAGCGAGAAGGAGAAGCTGCTCAAGCTGGAGGAGGCGCTGCACGAGCGGGTCGTCGGCCAGGACGAGGCGGTCACCGCGGTCGCCGAGGCGGTGCGGCGCAACCGGGCGGGCATGGGCGACCCGGACCGGCCGATCGGCTCGTTCCTGTTCCTCGGCCCGACCGGCGTCGGCAAGACCGAGTTGGCCAAGGCGCTGGCCGCGATGCTGTTCGGCGACGAGCACCGGCTGGTGCGCTTCGACATGAGCGAGTTCCAGGAGAAGCACACGGTGTCCCGGCTGGTCGGCGCACCGCCCGGCTACGTCGGCTACGAGGAGGCCGGCCAGCTGACCGAGAAGGTGCGCCGCCAGCCCTACAGCGTCCTGCTGTTCGACGAGATCGAGAAGGCGCACCGGGACGTGTTCAACGCGCTGCTGCAGGTCCTCGACGACGGGCGGCTCACCGACGCGCAGGGCCGCGTGGTGGACTTCCGCAACACCGTGGTCATCATGACCAGCAACATCGGCGCGCAGCGGATCCTGGCCCACGAGGGCCCGGTGGAGGAGATCCGGGACCGGCTGATGGACGACCTGCACGCCGGGTTCGCGCCCGAGTTCCTCAACCGCATCGACGAGGTCATCGTCTTCCACCGGCTCGACCAGCAGGCGCTGTCCCGGATCGTCGACCTGCTGCTGGACCGCAGCCGCCGGCTGCTGCGCGCCCAGGAGGTGGACCTGGAGGTCACCGACGAGGCCAAGCACTGGCTCACCGAACGCGGCTACCAGCCCCAGTTCGGCGCCCGGCCGCTGCGCCGCACCATCCAGACCCAGCTGGACAACCGGATCTCCCGCCTCCTGCTGGGCGGTGACGTCCAGCCGGGCGACACGATCATCGCCTCGGTCGAGGACGACGAACTGGTCTGCGCGCTGGCCCGCCCGGAGGAGTCCGGCGGGATGGCGGAGGCCGCCTCTTCGTGACCGGGTCAGGAGCGGTCGCGGCGGCGGTAGGCGAGTCCGGCGGCGACCGCGCCCGCCAGCGCGCTGGCGCCGAGCATCGAGTTGAACCCGATGCGGGCCGCCTTGCGGCCGGTGCGGAAGTCGCGGACCTCCCAGCCCCGGGCGCGGGCGATGTCGCGCAACCGCTGGTCGGGGTTCACCGCGACCGCGGTGCCGACCGCCGAGAGCATCGGGACGTCGTTGGCCGAGTCCGAGTACGCCGTGCAGCGGCGCAGGTCGAGCCCTTCGCTGGCGGCCAGCGCCCGCACCGCGTGCGCCTTGGCGCGGCCGTGCAGCATCTCGCCGACCAGCCGGCCGGTGTAGACGCCGCGGTCGCTCTCGGCGACCGTGCCGAGCGCCCCGGTCAGGCCCAGCCGCCGGGCGATGATCTGGGCGAGCTCCACCGGAGTCGCGGTCACCAGCCACACCCGCTGCCCGGCGTCGAGGTGCATCTGGGCCAGTGCCCGGGTGCCCGCCCAGATGCGGTCGGCCATCAGCTCGTCGTAGATCTCCTCGCTGAGCTCGACCAGCTCGCTGACCCGGCGCCCGGCCACGAACGACAGCGCCTGCTCCCGGCTGGCCTGCATGTCGTGCGCGTTCTCCCGGCCGCCGACCCGGAACTTGAGCTGCTGCCAGGCGAACCCGGCCAGGTCGGTGGCGGTGAGGAACTTGCGCGCCGCCAGGCCCCTGGCGAAGTGGAACAGCGAGGCGCCCATCATCATCGTGTTGTCGACGTCGAAGAACGCCGCCGCGGTGAGGTCGGGCGGAGCCGCCAGCGTCTCGTCCGGTCCCGGTGCGGCCGCCACGGCCGCCTCCGCCGAGGCCCGACCCGCGAGCTTGGCGCTGTCGATGGGTCTCCCGCCGCCGGACGTGCGAGCACCGCCCTGGTCCGCGTCATCGGCTGAGCCCTGACGTGTCGGCACCGCCGCGCCTCCCGGGTCCTCCGGTGTTCCTGTGTGCTGTGCGAGCTTTCCGGCCTGGAGGTACCAGCTTAAGGCAGGCGGCCAGCGACCCTGGCCGCCCCGGCGGTGGGATCAGCGGAGATCGTCCGGGAGGAGCTGCGCGAGCCGGCGGATCGCGCGGTGCTGCAGCGCCTTGACCGCGCCCTCGTTGCGCCGCATCGCCGCGGCCGTCTCGGTCACCGTGAGCCCTTGCAGGAACCGGAGGCGGATGCACTCCCGCTGGTCCGGGTTGAGCTCGCGGACGCAGCGCAGCAGCTCGCGGTGGGTGGCGTCGGCGAGCACGCGCTGCTCGGGGCCGAGCTGGGAGCGGGCGGCCGGGGAGGTGTCGGTGAGGTCGGAGGTGGGGACCTCCAGCCGGGTCCGGCTGGACTTGACGTGGTCGAGGATCAGGTTCTTGGCGATCGTGATGAACCACGCGGCGACGTCGCGTCCCTGGTAGCTGACCGAGGCGATGCGGCGCAGCGCCCGCAGGAACGTCTCGCTGGTGATGTCCTCGGCCAGGCAGGGGTCGCTGACCCGGAACAGCACGTACCTGTAGACGACCTGGGCGTACTCGTCGTAGAGGCGGCCGAACGCGGCGCTGTCGCCGCGTTGCGCGGCGGTCACGTAGGCCCACGTGCCGGGCCCGGTGCGCGGTGCCGTGAGGTCGGTGCGGAAGTCGGCGTCCGGGGCGAGGGGGGCCAGCGTCCGGGCACTGCTCATGTCAGCGACCTCCTGCCGTCGTTGGCGCACCGGCCCGGGGAGCGGACATCCCAGGTGAGGCGGGCCTGGCACGCCGGTGGCGTGGGCGTTGGAGGAGCAGCATACGTGTTGTTACTCGGAAGTAGGTAGTGTGACGGCGCGGTGAATTTCGGCCCCGGCGCGGTGTCCGGAGCGGCTCGGACCCGGTGCGCGGAGTGATGTTGCCCACCCTGACCGGCGGTTTTCCCCACGACCGGGCGCCGGAGGTGTGAACGGCCGGAGGTACTTTGGGAAAAAGCACCGCGGCGCGCAGCGCCTCGTTGGGGGCGGCGGCCGGGTGACGGGTCGGGCACCGCGGCGCGCAGCGCCTCCACGGGGGCGGCGGTCGGGGTGGTCGAGCGCTTCGGCACTCACGGAGGCGGCATGCACGAGGTGGCGGTGATGACCCGCCGGGATTGCCACGCCTGCGAGCAGGCGATCTCCGACGTCCGGCGGATCTGCTCCGAACTCGGGGTGCCGTGGTCCAGCCAGGACGTCGACGCCGACCCGGAGTTGCGCGCCGAGTACGGCGACCGGGTGCCGGTGATCCTCGTCGACGGTCGCGAGCACGGTTTCTGGAAGGTCGAGGAACCGCGCCTGCGGGCCGCCCTGTCGCCCTGACGCGATCTTGCTCGGTCGCGGCGGCCGGATGCCCGGAGCGTGCCCCGGACCACGCGTTTTGGCACGTCGGGGGGCCATCAGCGATGATGTCGGCGGAGGTCCGCACGTCCGGGGCCGCCCGACCGGGGCAACTTTGTGCGTGTGTTCACAAATAGTTACGGTGAGGTCGTGCGAGTGGGATCCGGCATTCGGCGAACCAGCGGGCCCGCACAGGTGCGCGCTCGACGTCGTCGGAGCACGAACGCCGGGGAGCAGGCGGCCACCGCCGGCCGCGCGCGAACTCGCGCGCGGACGAACGCAGCAGGCAGGGGCGAGGGAGAGTCAGCGTGACGGCCCACGGAGAGGACGTGCGGGACGGGGACGGGCGGGCCGAGTCCGACTCCCCGTCGGAGCCCGCCAGTTCACCGGAGACCATCGAGGTACCGGCGGCCCGCGAGCGCGCCAGGGCGATCCCGGAGGCCGCGGTCGCGCGGCTGGCGGTCTACCTGCGCGTGCTGTCCGGCCTGCGCGACCAGGACGTGACCACGGTCTCCAGCGACGAGCTGGCCACCGCGGCGGGGGTGAACTCCGCCAAGCTGCGCAAGGACCTGTCCTACATCGGTTCCTACGGCACCCGCGGTGTCGGCTACGAGGTGGCGGTGCTGATCGGCCAGATCGAGCGCACCCTCGGGTTGACCCGCAAGCACAGCGTCGCCGTGGTCGGGATCGGCAACCTCGGCCACGCACTGGCCAACTACGGCGGGTTCCCCAGCCGCGGCTTCCCGGTCGCCGCGCTGTTCGACCTCGACCCGGACCTGGTCGACGTGCCGGTCGGCGGTATCCCGGTCAGCCACATCGACGACATCGTCGAGGTCTGCCGCGAGCGGGAGATCACCATCGGCGTCATCGCCACGCCCGCGCAGGGCGCCCAGGAGGTCTGTGATCGTTTGGTCGCCGGGGGCGTCACGTGCATCCTGAACTTCGCGCCCGTCGTCCTGCAGGTCCCCGAGGACGTCGAGGTGCGCAAGGTCGACCTGGCGGTGGAGATGCAGATCCTGTCCTTTCACGTGGCGCGGCGGCAGCAGGAGGCTGGTGTCGCGGGTGAGTCCGAAGTCGACGGAGCCGACATCGGTCCGCCGGGCACGGGTGTCCGGGTGCCTGACGAGTTCGACTCCGTGAACGGGATGGTGGAACGGCTGTGAACCTGCTCACTGTCGGGATCTCGCACCGCAGCGCTCCGGTGCGGGTGCTGGAGCGCGTCGCGATCGGTGGCGACGAGGTCGTCAAGATCCTGGACGAGATGTTGCGGCGCGAGCACGTCTGCGAGGCGTTCGTGGTGTCCACGTGCAACCGCGTCGAGGTGTACGCGGTGGCCGAGACGTTCCACGGCGGGCTGGACGACGTGACCTCGGTGCTGGCCCGGCACGCCGGTGCCGAGGTGTCCGAGTTGGCCGATCACCTCTACGTCTACTACGCGGGTGCCGCGGTCGAGCACCTGTTCTCGGTGGCCGCCGGGCTGGACTCGATGGTGGTCGGCGAGGCGCAGATCCTCGGCCAGCTGCGGCAGTCCTACGGCGTCGCGGACGAGGCCGGGACGGTCGGGCGCACGCTGCACGAGCTGGCGCAGCAGGCGCTGCGGGTCGGCAAGCGGGTGCACGCCGAGACCGGGATCGACGCCGAGGGCGCGTCGGTGGTCTCCGAGGCGCTGTCGGATGCCGAGGCCGCGCTGGACGGCCTGGCGGGCCGCCACGCGTTGCTGGTCGGCGCCGGGTCGATGGGCGGCCTGGCCGCGGCGCAGTTGCGCCGCGCGGGCATCGGCGAGGTGGTGATCGCCAACCGCACCGCGTCCAACGGCGAGCGGCTGGCCGAGTCGCTGCGCGCCGAGGGCGTGGCCGTCGACACCGCCGAGCTGACCGATCTCAGCGCCGCCATCGCCGCCGCCGACCTGGTCGTGACCTGCACCGGAGCGGTCGGTGCGGTGGTCACCGAGGACGTGGTGTCCGCGGCGCTGACCGTCCGCGACGAGCGTCCGCTGCTGTTCTGCGACCTGGGTCTGCCGCGCGACACCGCGCCCGAGGTGGCCGCACTGCCCGGCGTCACCGTGGTGGACCTGGAGACCCTGCAGCAGCGGTTGTCCGAACGCGACGGTGGCGGCGAGTCCGAGCGCGCCGCCCGCATCGTCGCCGAGGAGGTGCGCGGCTACCTCGCCGCGCAGCGCTCCGCCGAGGTGACCCCGACGGTGACCGCGCTGCGCAAGCGCGCCGCCGAGGTCGTCGACTCCGAGCTGCTGCGGCTGGACTCCCGGCTGCCCGATCTCGACGGTGACGTGCGCGGCGAACTCGCCCGCACGGTGCGCCGCGTGGTGGACAAACTCCTGCACACCCCGACCGTGCGGGTCAAACAACTCGCGTCGGTGCCCGGCGGGGCCGGCTACGCCGACGCGCTGCGCGAGCTCTTCGAACTCGATCCGCAGACCACCGCCCTCATCGGCGTCCCGCAAGCCGAGGAATCGGCCGCGGGCGCGTCGGTGGGACGCACCCAGCGGGCCAAGGCCGCCGGACGCGCGGACCTGTGCGATCGACCCGAGCAGGACGGTGAGGACCGGTGAAGAAGACCCTCCGCATCGGCACCCGCGGCAGCGCCCTGGCGATGGCGCAGAGCACGTGGGTCGCCGAGCAGCTGGAGCGCGCCGGGTACGCGACCCAGCTGGTCACCGTGACGACCCCCGGTGACCGTTCGATGGCGCCGATCGCCGAGATCGGCGTCGGCGTGTTCACCTCCGCGTTGCGCGAGGCCCTCGCCGCCGGCGAGGTCGACGTGGCGGTGCACTCGTACAAGGACCTGCCGACCGAACCGGACCCCCGGTTGTCGCTGGCCGCCGTGCCGGTCCGCGAGGACCCGCGCGACGCGCTGGCCGCCCGGGACGGTCTGACGCTCGGCGAACTGCCCCCGGGCTCCGTAGTGGGCACCGGTTCGCCGCGCCGCGCCAGCCAGCTGAAGGCCCTCGGCCTGGGGCTGGAGGTGCGCAGCATCCGCGGCAATGTGGACACCCGACTGCGCAAGGTGACCGACGGCGAGCTGGACGCCGTCGTGCTCGCCCGCGCCGGGCTGGCCCGGGTGGGCCGGCTTGAGGTGATCACGGAAACGCTCGATCCACTGCAGATGCTGCCCGCGCCCGCCCAGGGCGCGCTGGCAGTGGAATGCCGCGTCGACGACGTGGACACCGAGCACCTGCTGCAGTCCGTTTTGGACGACGAGGCCAGCCGCGCCGCGGTGGCCGCCGAGCGCGCCATGCTGGCCGCGCTCGAAGCGGGCTGTAGTGCGCCCGTCGGCGCGCTGGCCGAAGTGGTGGAGGACCTCGACGAGGAGGGCCGCGTGGCGCAGCGGCTGTCCGTGCGCGGGGTGGTGGCGACCGACGACGACCAGTTGGTGCGCGCCTCCGTCACTGGTGAGACGACCGCCGCCGAGCAGCTTGGCCGGGACCTGGCCGCGGAGCTGCTCGAAGCCAGGGCCGCTTTGCTCAGCGGACCCGGGCAGTAGTTGATGGGGAGTGCCCTGATGACCCGAGCACGCAAGACCCCCGGACGGATTGCTTTCGTGGGCTCCGGTCCCGGTGACGCCGGACTGCTCACCGTTCGGGGGCGGGACTCGATCACCCGCGCTTCGGTGCTGGTGACCGATCCGGACGTTCCCGCCGACATCGTCGGCCTGGCCGCGGACGGCGCCGAGGTGCGGCCCGCCGTGGGCGATCCGGCGGACGTGGCCAAGGACCTGGCGAACGAGGCTTCCACCGGCCGCCCCGTGGTGCGGCTGGTCGCCGGCGACCCGCTGACCGCGGACGCGGTCGTGCGCGAGGTGCAGGAGGTCGCCAAGACCGGCGCCGCCTTCGACGTCATCCCGGGCGTGGCCGCCGGTGGCGCGGTTCCGGCCTACGCCGGCGTCGCGCTCGGCGCGGTGCACACCGAGGTGGACGTGCGCGGCGACGTGGACTGGGCGTCGCTGGCCGCCGTCCCGGGTGCGCTGGTGCTGCACACCACCGGCAGCCACCTCGCCGAGGCGGCGTCCGCGCTGGTCGAGCACGGCAAACCCGCGCAGACCCCGGTCGCGGTGACCGCGTCGGGCACCACCGTGCAGCAGCGCACCATCGACACCACCCTCGCCTCGCTGGCCGCCGACGCCGGTGAGCTGCAGGGGCAGCTCGTGGTGACGATCGGCGACGTCGCGGCCGAGCGCAGCAAGCTGTCCTGGTGGGAGTCCCGCGCGCTGTACGGCTGGAAGGTCCTGGTGCCGCGCACCAAGGAGCAGGCCGGGGTGATGAGCGAGCGGCTGTGGTCGCACGGTGCGGTCTCCCACGAGGTGCCGACGATCTCGGTCGAGCCGCCGCGTAGCCCGGCGCAGATGGAGCGCGCCGTCAAGGGCCTGGTCGACGGCCGCTACCAGTGGGTGGTGTTCACCTCGGCCAACGCGGTCCGCGCGGTGCTGGAGAAGTTCAACGAGTTCGGCCTGGACGCGCGGGCCTTCTCCGGTGTGAAGATCGCCTGCGTCGGCGAGGCCACCGCGCAGCGGGTCCGCGACTTCGGCATCACGCCCGAGCTGCTGCCCTCCGGGGACCAGTCCAGCGAGGGCCTGCTGCAGGACTTCCCGCCGCACGACGACGTCCTGGACCCGGTGGACCGGGTGCTGCTGCCGCGCGCCGACATCGCCACCGAGACGCTGTCGGCCGGGCTGCGGGAGCGCGGCTGGGAGGTCGACGACGTCACGGCCTACCGCACCGTGCGCGCCGCGCCGCCGCCGGCCGAGACCCGCGAGATGATCAAGACGGGTGGCTTCGACGCGGTGTGCTTCACCTCGTCGTCCACGGTCCGCAACCTGGTCGGCATCGCGGGCAAGCCGCACGCCCGGACGCTGGTGGCCTGCATCGGTCCGAACACCGCGGAGACGGCCAAGGAGTTCGGCCTGCGGGTGGACGTCCAGCCCGAGGCCCCGCGGGTGGAGGAGCTGGTGGACGCGCTCGCCGAGCACGCCGCCCGCCTCCGCGCCGAAGGCGCTCTGCCGCCGCCCCGCAAGGCCAAGCGCACCCGCCGCAGCTGACGCGACCCCGGAAGGCACCTCGGGACCACCGGTCCCGGGGTGCCTTTCCGCGTTCTCGGCGGGGTGTCCGGACAGCTCCTGAGACGGAGGGAACATCACGTCGTACCGGCTC
The DNA here is from genome assembly GCF_025643595.1 of Saccharopolyspora rosea. Lineage (GTDB taxonomy): Bacteria > Actinomycetota > Actinomycetes > Mycobacteriales > Pseudonocardiaceae > Saccharopolyspora > Saccharopolyspora rosea. The sequence goes on along the minus strand of NZ_CP102826.1, from coordinate 6,179,516 downwards.
CGGGGCCGGTGCCGGCGGTGGCTACGCTCGGGGTGTCGCTGGTGTCGAGCGTGGGGAGCCGCCATATGTACCCGTCGCACCGCCCGCGGCGGCTGCGTCGCAACGCCGCCGTGCGCCGCCTGGTGTCCGAGACGTCGGTGGAGCCGCGGCACCTGGTGTTGCCGATGTTCGTCCGGGAGGGCGCGAGCGAGCCGGTGCCGATCCCGTCGATGCCCGGGGTCGTGCAGCACAGCCGCGACTCGCTGCGCAAGGCCGCGGTCGAGGCGGTGTCCGCCGGGGTCGGCGGTCTGATGCTGTTCGGCGTGCCCGCGGAGCGGGACGCCACGGGCTCCGGCGCCGTCGATCCGGACGGCATCCTCAACGTGGCGCTGCGCGACCTGTCCGCCGAGGTCGGGTCGGACACGGTGCTCATGGCCGACCTGTGCCTGGACGAGTTCACCGACCACGGCCACTGCGGCGTCCTGGACGAGGACGGCACCGTCGACAACGACCGCACGCTCCAGCTCTACGGCGAGATGGCCGTGGTGCAGGCCCAGTCCGGCGCCCACGTCGTCGGGCCCAGCGGCATGATGGACGGCCAGGTCGGCGTGATCCGCGAGTCGCTGGACGCGACCGGTTTCGCCGACACGGCGATCCTGGCCTACTCGGCGAAGTACGCCTCCGCGTTCTTCGGGCCGTTCCGCGACGCCGTCGACTCGCAGTTGCAGGGCGACCGCAAGACCTACCAGCAGGACCCGGCCAACGGCCGGGAGGCGCTGCGCGAGGCGGATCTGGACCTCGCCGAGGGCGCCGACATGGTCATGGTCAAGCCCGCCATGAGCTACCTCGACGTGCTGCGGGACATCGCGGGCGTGGCCGACGTCCCGGTCGCCGCCTACCAGGTGTCCGGCGAGTACGCGATGATCGAGGCGGCGGTCGCCAACGGGTGGCTGGACCGCGAGCGCACCGTGCTGGAGTCGCTGACGTCGATCCGGCGCGCGGGCGCGGACGTCGTCCTGACGTACTGGGCGGCCGAGGCGGCGTGGTGGCTGCGGGCATGACCGAACCGCCCCAGCGGACGGACGCGTTCGGCCGGCCGGTGCGGGAGACGCCGCCGACCCCTCCCCGGCCGCTGCTGCTGGCGCGCCGGGTGTGGATCGCCTCGGTGCTGGTCGGGTTCGTGCACTCGTTCGTCAAGCTCGCCGACCGGACGTCGCTGATCGAGGAGCTGCACCGGATCCAGCCCCAGCTCGACCAGGTGCAGCTGGACTCCGCGGCCAACAGCGGGATCATGTTCACGCTGGTGTTCTCGCTGCTCAGCCTGGCCGTGTACGTGCTGCTGTCGAACCGCATGGTGCAGGGGCACAACTGGGCTCGGGTGGTGCTCACCGTGTTCGGCGGGCTCAGCTCGTTCTTCACGCTGATCAGCCTGGTGACCGTGTCGATGCTCGGGTCGGAGCTGATCACGCGGCTGACCGGGACCAGCCCCGGCGCGGTGGACATGGGGTTCTCGGCGGTCGTGATGGTGCTGGAGGTGGCCGCGCTGGTGCTGATGTACCGGCCCGAGTCGAACCGGTACTTCACCGCCGTGCGCTCGCGGGTAGCGGCCGGGCAGCGCCCGTCCTAGCGTGGGGCGCGTGACGGCGCCCCGGGAAGCACCTCGTCCGTCCACCGTGGACACCTCGTTCTGGGCGGGCATCGCCAGCGTGGTCGTCGGTTTCGGCGTGCTCGCGACGGCGCTGCTGGTGGTCTCGGACGCCGAGCTGCGGGCCGTGGTGGACCAGCTGGCCGCGCAGGGCCGGCCCGTCACGCTCGACCAGGCGCGGGCGATCTACCGGACGGCCGTGGTCGCGATGTTCGTGATCGTCGCGGTGATCGCCGCCCTGTGGATCCTGTTCCTGTTCTTCATGCGGCGCGGGCGCAACTGGGCCCGCATCGTGATCACCGTGGTCGGCGTCCTGTGGTTCCTGCTCGCCCTCCCGCCGGCGCTCGGCGGCGCCGAGGGCGGGGTGGGCCCCCAACTGCTGTCGCTGCTGCAACTCGTCGCGCTGCTCGTGACGCTCGTCTACGCCTACCTCGCGCCGTCGAACGCCTACTTCCGCCACGGGTGACCTGCGACGGTTTCGATCGATCCGGTGGACACCGCGCGCGCCGGATCCATACTGTTCGTCGCGTGACAACGCCTCAAGGTCCCTGGCAGCAGGGCGGATATCCGCAGTACCCGCAGTCCGGCGGTTTCCAGCAGCCGTACCCCCAGTACCAGCAGAACCCGTACGCGGCGCCGCCGGTGCCGCAGCAGGAGATGGCGGGGCTGTCGCGTCCGAAGACCGTCGAGGGGGCGTTCTGGATCGCCATCATCGTGCCGCTGGCCGTGACCGTGATCTCGGTCGTCGGCTACCTGCTGTTGTTCAACTGGGCCGACAGCGCCATGGCCTCCAGCGTGCGGGACCTGGGTGGCAGCGGTCAGGAGCTGGAGCGCACGCTGAGCTTCTTCAAGGCCGGGATCATGTTCGTGTTCGCCCTGTTCACGGTCGTCTACCTGGTCCTGACCTTCCTGTGGATCCTGTTCGGGTTCAAGATGCGCGCCGGGCGCAACTGGGCGCGGGTCACCCTGACGGTGTTCGCGTCGCTGTTCGTCCTGTTCTCGGTCTACCTGCTGGTCAACGGTGGCGTCGGGGCCGGCGGCGTGCCGAGCAGGATCCAGCCGCCCACCGCCTTCGCGGTGCTCACCTACGTCCAGGGCGGGCTCGGGCTGGTGGCGATGGTCGGGTTCCTGGTGCTGGCCTACGCCAAGCCGTCCAACTGGTACTTCCAGGCAGCGGCCCACCTGCGGTGATGGTCGAGTCCGGGCCGCCTCGCCCGCTGCGGTGGGCGATCTCGCTGTGGTGGGTGGTGGCGCTGCTGCTCGCGGCGCTGACCGCGCTCACCTGGACGGTCGGTACCGGCGCGCCGCCGCGGCCGGGTGCGCCGCCCGCCGACGCCGCGCGCTTGCTGCTGGTGCACACCGCGCTCGCCGCCGTGCTGGTGGCGGCGTACCTGGTGCTCGGCGCGATGCTGTTCCGGCGCCGCCCGTGGGTGCGTATCGTCCTGTCGGTGTTCGCGCTGGTGCACCTGCTCATGCTGCTGGGCACCGGTGCGGTCCTGGGCGCGCAGGCGGTCCTGGTGGTGCTGGGCGGGACGGCCGCGGTGCTGATGTGGCGTCGTCCGAGCACGGAGTGGTTGACCGGTGAGCACGACTGATCCCGAGTTGTACGCCGAACCCGGCAGCAGTTGGTGGCCGGTGTTGTGGGGCCCGGCGTTCGCGCTGGTCGGCGTGCTCGTGGAGGTGATCTCACCGGGCTCGGTGCATCCGGTGACCTGGGTGCTGGTGGCGCTGGCGCTCGCCGCCGCGGCGGCGGTGTGGGTGTACGGACGACGTCGGGTGTGCTCGGTGCGGCTGACGCCCGCGTCCCTCTCGCTCGGCCGCGAGGAACTGGAGATCTCCCGGATCGCCGAGGTGACCGACGTCGGAGCCCCGGTCGGTGCCCGCGTCCTCGGGGGCACCTGGACCGTTCCGAAGGGGACCGGCGAGATCCCGCTGCGCCTCACCGACGACCGCGTCGTGCTCGCCTGGGCCAAGGACCCCGCAGCCCTCGCCGCGGCCCTGGCCCGGCTGGTGGAGAAGTCCTGACGTCCGCGCGTGGCGCGGCAGGAGTCGCCCGATCGGATTGCCCGGGGACTGCGCTGAGCTGATCCGCACGCCGAACGGCACAGTGCCCCGGGCGGTTCGGCTGTGCCCCCGACCTCGCGGTGCCCGGCGGCGGGCAGGCGTGAGAGGCTTCGCGCGTGACCGTTCCGGAACCGTGGCCTGCGGACGGGCCGAAGGTCGATGAGGACGCCGTGGAGACCTCGCGCGGGAGCGGTGGGCTGAACCAGCCGTGGCGCGCGGCCGTCGCCGGGTTCGAGCTGGTCGGCGCGGTGGTGCTGCTGCTGGCCGCGTGGTGGTCCTGGAGCCGGGGCTCGCTGACGATCGCGCTTCCCGGGCCCGCGGGGGGTACCGACGTGGTGACGCGGTCCATCGGCAGCTGGCTGGCCGTGGCGGTGGCGGCGGCGACCGCGGCCGGGCTGCTGCTGATCAACGCGGTCCGGCAGGTCGCCCTGGCGCTGCGGGTGCGCCCGCGCGGCTGAAGGTCCCGTCTTCGGCCTGGGTGGCGGTGGCCGCTTCGCCTCCCCGGTGAGCGGTCTCGCAGCCGGCACCGCCGCGCACGACGGTTTCGCAGCCGGGTTGTCAGGCGCAGGGTGTGGCCGTTCACAGGTCCGCGCCTGTCAGACTGGGGTCGTGACAGCCGAGAATCCTGCATCGAACCAGAACAACGATCCGGCGCCGCGCTCCCGGGAGCTGTTCGACCGCGCGCTCGCGGTGACGCCGGGCGGCGTCAACTCGCCGGTCCGCGCCTTCCAGTCGGTGGGCGGGACCCCTCGGTTCATGGTGCGCGGGCAGGGCGCCTACCTCTGGGACGCCGATGACAACCGGTACGTGGACCTGGTGTCCTCGTGGGGGCCGATGGTCAACGGCCACGCCCACCCGGACGTCGTCCGCGCGGTACGGGAGACCGCGCAGCACGGCCTGTCCTTCGGCACGCCGGGCGTGGGGGAGATCGACCTGGCGCAGGAGATCATCGACCGCGTCGGACCGGTCGAGCAGGTCCGGCTGGTCAACTCCGGCACCGAGGCGACCATGAGCGCGGTGCGGCTGGCCCGCGGTTTCACCGGTCGGCGCAAGGTCGTCAAGTTCGCCGGCTGCTACCACGGCCACGTCGACTCGCTGCTGGCCGGAGCCGGTTCCGGTGTCGCCACGCTGGGCCTGCCCAGCTCGCCCGGGGTGACCGGCGCGCAGGCGGCGGACACGATCGTGCTGCCGTACAACGACCTCGACGTCGTGCGCCGGGCGTTCGCCGAGCACGGCGACGACATCGCGTGCGTGATCACCGAGGCCGCCCCGGGCAACATGGGCGCCGTCCCGCCGGTGGCCGGGTTCAACGCCGGGCTGCGGGAGATCACCTCCGACGCCGGTGCGCTGCTGGTGATGGACGAGGTCATGACCGGTTTCCGGGTGTCGTCCGCCGGCTGGTACGGCGTGGACGGCGTCGCCGGTGACCTCTACACCTTCGGCAAGGTGATGTCCGGTGGGCTGCCCGCCGCCGCATTCGGCGGCCGCGCCGACGTGATGGCTCGCCTCGCCCCCTCCGGCCCCGTCTACCAGGCCGGCACGCTGGCCGGGAACCCGATCGCGGTCGCCGCCGGGCTGGCGAACCTGCGCGCCGCCGACGCCGACGCCTACGCCGCGCTGGACCGCAACGGCAAGCGGCTCGGCGACCTGCTCGGCGAGGCGCTGACCAGCGCGGGCGTGCCGCACCAGGTCCAGTTCGCGGGCAACATGCTCAGCGTCTTCTTCAGCGAGACCCCGGTGCGCGACTACGAGCAGGCCCAGGCCCAGCAGACCTGGCGGTTCCCGGCGTTCTTCCACGAACTGCTCCGGCGGGGCGTCTACCCGCCGCCGAGCGCGTTCGAGTGCTGGTTCGTCAACGCCGCCATGGACGACGAGGCGTTCGAGATCATCGCCGACGCCCTGCCGCACGCGGCCCGGGCCGCCGCCGCAGCGGAGGCGGGCGCATGAGCGGCGAGCGGACCGTCGTGCACTTCCTGCGCCACGGCGAGGTGCACAACCCGGAGGGGGTCCTGTACGGGCGGCTGCCCGGGTACCGGCTGTCGGACCGCGGCGAGCGGCAGGCGAAGGTGGTCGCGGAGTTCCTGGCGGACCGCGACATCACCCACGTCGTGGCGTCCCCGCTGCAACGCGCGCAGCAGACCGCCGAACCGGTCGGCGCGGCCTTCCAGCTCGACGTCGCCACCGACGACCGGCTCATCGAGGCGGGCAACCTCTTCGAGGGGTTGAAGGTGTCGGTCGGGGACGGCGCGCTGCGCTCGCCGAGCCACTGGCCGAAGCTGTGGAACCCGTTCCGGCCGTCCTGGGGCGAGCCCTACCTGGAGATCGCGCACCGCATGCTCGGCGCGGCGCACCGCGCCCGCGCGCGGGCGGCCGGGCACGAGGCGGTGTGCGTGTCGCACCAGCTGCCGATCTGGACGTTGCGGCGGTTCCTGGAGGGCAGGCCGATGTGGCACGACCCGCGCCGTCGGCAGTGCGCGCTGGCGTCGCTGACCAGCCTCGTCTTCGACGACGAGGAGCTGGTGCGGATCGCCTACGTGGAACCGGCGGGCGGGACCGATCCGAAGGTGACAGGAGCATGAAACGACTGTTGGCCCGCCTGGCCGTGGCGGCCGCGGCGGCGGTGCTGGTCGGCGGCTGCGCGACCCAGGGTGACGACGCGGTCTCCAAGCAGGGCGGCGAGTTCACGTTCGTCTCGCCAGGCGGGCAGACCAGGCTCTTCTACCAGCCCGACGAGCGCGGTCACGTCTCCGGGCTGGGTGGCGAGAGCCTCACCGAGTCCGGCAAGCGGATCTCGCTGGACGACTTCCAGGGCAAGGTCGTCGTGCTCAACATCTGGGGCTCGTGGTGCGGGCCGTGCCGGTCCGAGGCCGATGACCTCCAGGCCGTGCAGGACCAGGCCGGGCCGCAGGGCGTCCAGGTGCTGGGCATCGACGTGCGCGACGACCGCAGCGCGGCGACGGACTTCCACAACGACCGCCGCCTGACCTACCCGTCGATCTACGACCCGGCCGGGCGCAGCCTGCTGGCGCTGCGGCAGTTCCCGCGCGCCACGGTGCCCGCGACGATCGTGCTGGACCGCCAGCACCGGGTCGCCGCGATCTACCTGACCCAGGTCGTGCAGAGCGAGCTGCTCCCGGAGGTCCAGAAGGTCGCCGCCGAGCACTGACCCGGCTGGCGAGCACCTCAGAGCCTGTCTTTGAACTCGTTTTGAGTGGCGGTGCAAGTGGCGAGACCGCTCACCGAAAGAGAAAGCGGCTGGCGCCGCTTACCACGCCCCGCCGGAACCGAGTTCAAGGACAGGACTCAGGGTCGGGTGTAAGTCCGGCCACACCGCCAGGCCGCGTTGGTCTCGAAAGTCCGGGACCAACGGCCCTGGCAGGTCCGGTTTCCGCCTGCGCAGGGCCTTCGACCAGGCATGATGTGGGCGCGTTCACCGAGCCCGGTGCCGGGTGGTGCTCATGGCGCCCCTACCCTCGAAGCGTGAACCCCACCGAGCTCGCCGCGTCCGGCCCGCTGCTGCTCGCGGCCGGCGTCGCCGCGCTCGCCGGGGCCTTCAGCTTCGCTTCCCCCTGCGTCGTGCCGCTGGTGCCGGGCTACCTGGCGTACCTGGCGGGCGTGGTGGGGGCCGACGCGCCCCCGGTCGACGCGGCCGAGGCCGAGCAGGTCCGCCGGGGTCGTTGGCGGGTCGCGGGAGCCGCGTTGCTGTTCGTGCTCGGGTTCAGCGTCGTGTTCGCCGCCGGTGCGCTGCTGCTGCTCGGGCTGTCGGACGCGTTGCTGGCCAACGAGGACGTGCTGCAACGGGTCGGCGGTGTCGTCACGGTCGCGATGGGCCTGGTGTTCCTGGGGCTCGTCCCGGCGTTGCAGCGCGACGTGCGCGTGCACCGGGTGCCGAGCGCCGGGATGTGGGGAGCGCCGCTGCTGGGCGCCGTGTTCGGCCTGGGCTGGACCCCGTGCCTGGGGCCGACGCTGATCGGCGTCATCTCGGTGGCGGCGGGCACCGAGGTCAGCGCGGGCACCGCGGTCCGCGGGATCCTGCTGGTCGTCGCCTACTGCCTGGGACTCGGGGTGCCGTTCGTGCTGCTCGCGCTGGGAGCCCGCTGGGCCGTCCGGAGCGCGGGCTGGCTGCGCAGGCGGGCCCGGGCGATCCAGATCGCGGGCGGTGCACTGCTGGTGGTGGTGGGCCTCCTGCTCGTCACCGGTTTGTGGGGAGAGCTGATCGCGTTGCTTCGTGGACCGATCGCCGGCTTTGAGACGCCGATCTGATGCGTAGTCAGCTGGCCACCGCACTCGCCTTCCTGCGCAACACCTGGCGCGGGTTGACCTCGATGCGCACCGCGCTGGTGCTGCTGTTCCTGCTCGCCCTGGCCGCGTTGCCCGGCGCGCTGATCCCGCAGCGGTCGCTGAACCCGGGCGAGGTGGACAAGTACTTCCGGGAGTACCCGAACCTGGCGCCGGTGCTGGACAAGATCGGCGCGTTCGAGGTGTTCGGGTCGGTCTGGTTCGCCTCGATCTACGTGCTGCTGTTCATCTCGCTGATCGGGTGCCTGCTGCCCCGGTGCTGGCAGCACTACAAGGCGCTGCGCGCCGAACCGGTCCGCACGCCGCGGAACCTGGCCCGCATGCCGCACCACGCCGAGACCACTGTGGACTCGTCCGTCGACGAGGTCGTGGCGGCGGCGCACCGGCGTCTGAAGGGCTGGCGGAAGGTCGAGCGCGAGGAGGACGACGGCTCCCGCTCGATCAGCGCGGAACGCGGGTTCCTGCGCGAGGTCGGCAACCTGGTGTTCCACTTCGCGCTGATCGGCCTGCTCATCGGCGTGGCGGGCGGCAAGTTCTACGGCTACGAGGGCCAGGTCATCGTGATGGCCGACGGCTCCGAGTTCTGCAACGCCGGCACCTACAACTACGACTCGTTCCGGGCCGGCCTGCGGGTCGACGGGACCCAGCTGGACCCGTTCTGCGTGCGCGTGAACGACTACCACACCCGGTACCTGCCGACCGGGCAGGCCGTGGACTTCCGCGCCGACCTGCAATACCAGTCCGGCGACGACCTGCAGAACGACGCCTGGCGCCCGTACCTGCTCCAGGTCAACCACCCGCTGCGGACCGCGGGCGACCGGGTCTACCTGACTGGCAACGGCTACGCGCCGAAGTTCACCGTCACCTTCCCGAACGGCCAGCGGCGCACGCAGGTCGTGCAGTGGCAGCCGGTCGACCCGACGACGATGCTCTCGCAGGGCGCCACCAAGTTCGACCCGCCGGGCGTGCAGGACGAGCGGCAGCGCAGGCAGAACCAGATCGCCGTGACCGGCCTGTTCGCGCCGACGGCGAACTACAGCGGGACGCTGCTCAGCTCCGGGTTCCCGGACCTGCTCGATCCGACGGTGGCCGTCGACGTGCTGCGCGGTGACCTGGGTCTGGACTCCGGCCGGGGGCAGTCGATCTTCAGCGTCGATCAGTCCATGGTGGCCAACGGCAGGCTCAAGCGCGTCGCCCGGCAGAACCTGCGGGTGGGCCAGGAGGTCCGCCTCGACGACGGCACCACGGTGCACTTCGACGGGGTGCAGCGCTGGGTCAACCTGCAGATCTCGCACGACCCGTTCGAGGCGTGGGTGCTGTTCTTCGCGATCACCATCGTCTTCGGCATCGGGACGTCCCTGATCATCAAGCGCCGCCGGGTGTGGGTGCGGGTCCGGCGGCACCCGGAGGACTCGGCGCGTACCGTCGTCGAGGTCGGCGGACTCGCCCGCACCGACCAGGCCGGCTATGGCGAGGAGTTCACCAGGCTGGCCGCGGATCTGCTCGGCACGCAGGACGATGGCTCGCCGCAGTCGAGTGCGGTCGCCGCTGGAGCGCGCGGAAGGAAGAACTGATGCCGGTCAACCAGACGCTGGCGACGTACAGCGACATGGCCTACGCCACCTCGGTGGTCATCTACATCGCCGCGATGTTGCTGTACTTCGGCGAATTCGCCTACGGCAGGGCCCGCAGGGCGGCTCCGGAACGGGAGTCGGTCCTGGTGGGCGCCGGGGGCGGCGAGACGACCAGCAAGCCCGCGGTCGGGCACGTGGCGGAGGCGCCGAAGCGTCCGCTCGCGGAGCGGGTCGGCGGCATGGCCGTGTCCATGACCGTGCTCGGTGCGCTGGTGCACCTCACCTCCATCGTGCTGCGCGGCCTGGCCACCGGCCGGGCGCCGTGGGGCAACATGTACGAGTTCGGCTCGGCGATCTGCTTCGCGGCGGTCGTCGCCTGGACCGTCGTGCTGTTCCGCCAACTGCGCGTCGGTCGTCGCGACGCCACCCCGTCGCAGCTGCGCGGGCTCGGCGGCTTCGTGATGCTGCCGATGATCGTGCTGTTGTTCCTGTCCGGCACGGTGCTCTACGCCAAGGCGGCCCCGCTGCAGCCCGCGCTCCAGTCGTACTGGATCACCATCCACGTGACGGCCGCGGTGATCTCCAGCGGTGCCCTGCTGTTCGCCGGTGTGGCCAGCGTGCTGTACCTGGTGCGCTCCCGGTACGAGAACAACCCGCTCAAGATGGCCAAGGTCGGTTCCCGGCTGCCCACCAGCCAGGCGCTGGACCGGTTGGCCTACCGGACCACGGTCGTCACCTTCCCGATCTGGACCTTCACGATCATCGCCGGGGCGATCTGGGCGGAGGCCGCGTGGGGCCGGTTCTGGGGCTGGGACCCCAAGGAGACCTGCTCGTTCATCGCCTGGGTCGTCTACGCCGCCTACCTGCACGCCCGCGCGACGTCGGGCTGGCGGGGCGCGCGCGCCGCGTGGATCAACATCTTCGGCCTGGCGGTGATGATCTTCAACCTGTTCTTCGTCAACATCGTGGTGGCCGGGCTGCACTCCTACGCCGGACTTCCCGGCTCCTGAGCCGCCCGCTGCGGCTGAGACTTGTCGTCGATCGCCCGGGACCGCCATGCGGCCCGGGCGATCGGCGTTCCGGGGCCTCGGCGACCCATGGTGACGTGCGGGTATATGTGGGACTACGGTGCCTGCTGAGGCGGGCGGATCCCGGCTTGGGCAGGCAGGGCCCGACTCGATGCTTGGAGGGACGGCAACGGTGACCGGACAGTACGAAGGCCCGGGGCCCCGGCAGGAGCCGGGCGCGGCGGACGGTGCGGGCGTCGAATCCAGTGCGTCGACGGGCAACGGGGCCCAGCCGCAGTACCCGGAGCAGGAGACGAGACCGGCTTTCTCGCCGCCGCCGCAGGAACACCCACCACCGTCCTATGTGGACCCCGCGCAGATGTTGGGCAACCAGTCCGGGCCGTACCCCGCGGGCGACGCGCCGCGGCCGTACTACCCGAGCGGTGCGCCGACCGCCCCGGTCCGCAAGGACGCCGCCCAGTCCGGAGCGCAGGCCGCGGCCAACGCCGAGGGGACGCCGCCGCCCGGCGCCTCGGGGCCGCACGCCGTGCCCGGGGCCCAGTCCGGCCCGTACCCGGTCGGCAGCGGCCAGTCCGGGCCCTACGCCGTGCCCGGCGGCCAGTCCGGGCCGCACGCGGTGGCCGGTGGGCAGTCCGGGCCCTATCCGCCGCCGGAGCAGGGTTTCCCGGGTCAGCAGCACCCGCAGCAGGGCTTCGCGCCGCAGCCGCAGGGCCAGCAGCCGTTCGGCCCGGACCTGACCTCGGCGCAGCTGCTCCGGCAGACCAAGCGACCGCCGCAGTCCGGCTGGCGCAAGGCCGTCTACCTGATCAGCGGCAAGACGATCAACCTCGGCGAGAGCCCCGCGGACCGGCGGCGCCGCGAGCTGATCGCCCGCATCAACCAACCGCTGCAGGGCTGCTACAAGATCGCGATGCTCAGCCTCAAGGGCGGCGTCGGCAAGACCACGACCACCGCCACGCTCGGCTCGACGTTCTCGTCGCTGCGCGGCGACCGCGTGATCTCGGTCGACGCCAACCCGGACCGCGGCACGCTGAGCCAGAAGATCCCGCTGGAGACGACCGCGACGGTCCGCCACCTGCTGCGCGACGCGCACCGCATCCGCAAGTACAGCGACGTCCGCGCCTACACCTCGCAGGGCCCGAGCCGACTGGAGATCCTCGCCAGCGAGCAGGACCCGGCGGTCTCCGAGGCGTTCAGCGAGGACGACTACCGGCGGACGATCACGCTGCTGGAGCACTTCTACAACGTGGTGCTCACCGACTGCGGCACCGGCCTGATGCACTCGGCCATGAAGGGCGTGCTCGACGTCGCCGACTCGCTGATCATCGTGTCGTCCAGCTCGATCGACGGAGCGCGCAGCGCATCGGCCACAGTGGACTGGTTGGACGCGCACGGCTACGGGGACCTGGTGTCCCGGTCCGTCGCGGTGATCAACTCGGTGCGCCCGGCAGGCGGCAAGGTGGACGTCGACAAGCTGGCCAAGCACTTCGCGGCCCGCTGCCGCGCGGTCGTGAAGATCCCCTTCGACCCGCACCTGGAAGAGGGCGCCGAGGTGGAGCTCGACCGGCTCGCCGCTCCCACGCGGCTCGCGCTGCTCGAACTGGCGGCCACCGTAGCCGACGACTTCCCGCACGCTCCCGGCCGCCAGCGCAGGCCGTGACGGGGCGAGGAGCGCCTAGCCCTCCTCGCCCGGGCGCGGCTTGCGCTGCTGCTCGCTGATCCGGCGCAGGAAGTCGGGGTCGTCGTCGGGCGGGACCTGGGCCCGGTGCGCATCGCGCCCGGTGAGCGTCGAGGTGTCGGGGCCGAATGCCTTCCACATCAGCACGGCGACGGTGAGCGCACCGATCGCTGCCAGGACATAGATCATCGTGGCCACCTCCAACTGTCCCGCCACCGAGACTAGCGAATCGGACGGGCGATTGTCGTTGCGGAAGGTGACCGACCGGTCACGTTGTCGGGGCGCGTACTTCGGGGGAGGGGGAGCGCGGACCCAGGTGGTGCCTCGGGCCGGTGCGCGAGGCACCACCTGGATCGGCGGTCAGCCGACTCGGGCGATCCGCCGACCGTCGCTCGGCCGCCTCACGCGGTCCGGTTGACGTCGTTGGTCAACTCGGCGAGCAGCGTGCGGACCTCGGACTCGCGGAACCGGCGGTGGCCCCCCGGGGTGCGGATGGAGCCGATCCGGCCCGCGGTCGCCCACCGCGTCACGGTCTTGGGATCCACCCGGAACAGCGCTGCGACCTCACCCGGGGTGAGGAGCTGCTCCTGACCATTCTGCCGAGACGGCTGGGTCGTCGCGGTCACAGGTGACCTCCAGTTGGCGAAGATGTTTATTCGGGCATTCCGGTCGCATCCTGGCACTAGGATGGTCAGGTACTCGAACATTTGGGTTTAGGTAAAGGGAAGGTAAGGGACGAAAGCGGCGCTTCGGGCAGTGCGCTGTTCCCGCCGCCACAGTCCCCCTCGACCTCGTGCGGGTGTCCTCTACCCTGGACGACGTGCCGGAACAGCAGCAGGCCGAACGCGCCGACCAGGCAGAGCAGTCCTCGCTGGGGCGGGATCTCGCGCTGTACACGGTCGCCCGGCTGGGCATGGTGGTCGTGGTCGCCGGGGTGCTCGTGCTGCTCGGTGCTCCGCTGCTGGTCGCCGCGGCCGTCTCCGTCATCGTGGTGATGCCGCTGTCCATGCTGGTCTTCGGCGGCCTGCGCAGGCGCGTCGCCACCGGCATGGCGGAGCGGGCGGCCGAGCGCAAGTCCCGCCGCGACCACCTCCGCGCCCAGCTGCGCGGCGAGGCCGACGCGGACGAGCAGTGACCGCCAGCGTCGACCGGTCCTGCGCCCGGACCCGCGCCTGGACGAACGAGGCGGTGCGGATCATCGAGGCCGATGCCAACCGCAGCGCCGACACCCATTTGCTGCGCTATCCGCTGCCCGCGGAGTGGGGTATCGACCTCTACCTCAAGGACGAGTCAACACATCCGACTGGTTCGCTCAAGCACCGGCTGGCCCGATCGCTGTTCCTCTACGCGATTTGCAACGGTTGGGTGACCGAAAACACACCGGTGATCGAGGCTTCGTCCGGTTCGACGGCGGTGTCGGAAGCCTATTTCGCCCGGATGCTCGGGCTGCCGTTCATCGCCGTGATGCCCCGTTCGACCAGTCGGGAGAAGGTGGCGCTGATCGAGTGGCACGGCGGGCGCTGCCACTTCGTCGACGAGCCCGGCGCCATCTACACCGAGTCCCGCCGCCTGGCCGCCGATCTCGGCGGCCACTTCATGGACCAGTTCACCCACGCCGAGCGGGCCACCGACTGGCGCGGCAACAACAACATCGCCGAGTCGATCTTCGAGCAGCTCGCGCTCGAACCGCACCCCGAACCGACGTGGATCGTGGTCGGCGCGGGCACCGGGGGCACCAGCGCGACCATCGGCCGCTACCTGCGCTACCGGTGCCACGACACGCAGCTCGCGGTCGTCGACCCGGAGCATTCGGTGTTCTACGAGGCGTGGTGCGACGCCGACCCGGCCAAGACGGCCGACCGCGGCTCGCTGATCGAGGGGATCGGGCGACCCCGGGTCGAGCCGTCGTTCGTCGGCCAGGCGATCGACCGGATGGTCAAGGTCCCGGACGCCGCCTCCATCGCCACCATCCGCTGGGTCGAGCGGGTGCTCGGTCGCCGCGTCGGCGGCTCCACCGGTACCAACCTGTGGGGCGTGTTCGGCCTCGTCTCGGAAATGCTGCGCGCGGGCAGGCGGGGCAGCATCGTCACGCTGCTCTGCGACGGCGGCGAGCGCTACACGCACACCTACTACGACGACACCTGGGTCGCCGACCGGGGACTCGACCTCCAGGCGCCGCGCGCGGTCCTGGACCGCTTCCACGCCACCGGTGAGTTCCCGGCAGACTGAGGGCCCCGCGGACGAGGAGGAAGGTGTGCCGGTGAGGCGTCTGGGCTGGATCCCCGTGCTGGTCTGGCTGCTGTCCTCCTGCGCCCAGCCGCCGACGGGCGCCCCGCCGTCCGCGCAGCCCTCCAGCCCCGAGCGCACGCCCGCCACGACGGTCGCCCCGTCCATCACCAGGGACGTGCCGCCCGAGCAGCGCCGGCGCCTCGCCGACGTGCCGCAGCTCTGCGACCTCGTCAGCCCGCAGGAACTCGGCGAGCTCGCCTTCCCCGTCGACCCGGGTCGACCGCGCGACACCGGCTTCAACCCACCGGTGCGCGGCTGCACGTACCAGGAGACCAACGGCTCGCGGTCGGTGCTGATCGGCCAGCAACCGACCGGCTACGCCGCGCTCGGGCGCACCGAGGTCGAGCTCGGAGCCGTCCCCGGCACGCGGACGCTGAACGCCGGTGACTGCACGGTGTTCGCCGGTGTCTCCGGCGCCGTGCTCCAGGTCTCGGTCACCGCGGACGAGGCCACCTCCGAGCAGTGCGACGCGGCGCAGGGCATCGCGCAGTACGTGCTCGCCGGACTCGTCGTCTGATCGGGCACGGGTTACGAACCGGGCGTGGTGCGGCTCTTTCCGAGCGAAACCGCCCTCAGGAACGGGTGAGTCCTGTTAGGAATCTCTGGGACACGCACCACGGGAGGGTGACATGCCGGACCACATGCAGGTCGCCCCGGAGGAACTCAAGGGCTTCCAGGGGCTGCTCGAACGCAACGCCGGGCACTTCAACAAGATCAACTCGTACGCGGCGGACGTCGCCTCGGACACCAGCGGATTCACCGGGCTGATGATGGCGCTCGTCCCGGCCGTCGAGGGCATCACCGCGCTGTACGGCGAAACCCTGGAGTTCGCCAACAAGATGCTGCTGCGCGTCAAGGACGAGATCGGCAACGCCGAGGCCGACTACCGCAAGGTCGACGAGCACATCACCGGCGTGCTGCGCGGCATCGAAGCGGACCTTGAGAAGATGAAGATCTGAAGGAGTCGGGGCACATGGGGGCATACCAGGACGTCGAGAGCCTGGACAACGCGCTCGAAATCAAGCACATCGAAGCCAACAAGGAATCGCAGGAGCAGGCGATCGAGCAGGCCGGTTTCCAGGTCCAGGTCGTCAACTGGGTCTACGAACAGGTCACCGGCGAGAACCTCGTCGAAAGCCTCATCCGGCCCATCGCGGGTGATTTCAGCCGCATCGAGCAGAACGCCAAGGCGTGGGAGGGAGTCGGCAAGGCCCTCCAGGCGGTCCGCAAGAACCTGAACAACGGGATCAGCGAACTGCGGGAGCACTGGCACGGCAGTGCGGCCAACGCCACCGAGGCACTGCTCGTCACCAGCTGGACCGTCGCCCTGGAAGCCGACGCCAAGCTCGCCCAGCTCGTCGGGAAGGCGTTCACCAAGGCCGCCGACTTCTCCAGGAAGATGTGCGACAAGGCGCTGGACCTCATCAAGCAACTGGTCGACCGGCTCATCGAAACCGCAGCCACGGGCTGGATTCCGGTCGCGGGCTGGGCGAACGTCGTCCGCAACGTGGAGAAGTGCGTCGAGATCGTCATGGCCGCCAAGGCGATCTACGACGCCCTGACCAACCTCTACAACACGGTGGTGGAGCTGGTCCAGAAGGCGAAGGCCCTGGGCACCGACCTCATGAAGGTCAAGGACGTCCGCAGCCTCGGCGACGCGGTCAACCTCGGCATGGACATCAAGGACGACTACGCGGGCTTCAAGGAGCAGGACGAGAACGTCGGCAAGGCCACCCAGGAGTACGACAAAGCCGTCGAGCACGGCGCGCAGGTGCACCGGCGGACCCGCGCCGAGGGCGGCTACACCAACCTGGCCCGCGGCACCCTGCACAGCGCGAGTGACGCGTCCCGCAATACTGTCGACAGCGCGCGCAACGCGCTTGGAAGGTGACCCGGTGCAGGACGACTGGAAGACGCGGCAGCTGCGAGAAGCCGAGGAACAGCTGGAAACCGCCCTGGCCGACGCGGAAGCCGCACTGTCCGAAGTGGAGCGTTTCAGCGCGTCGCTGCCGGAGATCAAGCTCGGCGACGAGCAGATCGAGCAGATCGAGCAGCTGGTCCGCGAGGGCAAGGCCCCGGACGAGGTCAAGGCGTTGCAGGAGCACATCGACGCCGGGGACCTGAGCTGGCAGGACATCGCCGAGGGGCGGGGACTGGACAACGAGGCCGTGCGAGCGGCTTTCCAGGTCAGCGTGGACCAGATGAAGCGGGCCAAGGAGCTGCTGGACGAGGGGCACGGCATCGACGCCATCATCGACGCCGACCCGAACCGGCCGAGGTCCGCCAACGACCACTACGACGACGAGCCGCCGGACTCGTTCCTGCAGTGAGGGGGCTGGTGACGTGAAGAGCAAGAAGCTGTACTACCGCGTCGTGGGCGGGCTGGTGGTGCTGCTCGGCGCCGCCTACGTCCTGCTCGGGTTCTACGCCACCTCGGCCGGGACCCTGCTGATGAAGCAGGGCAGGCAGGTCGAGGACTCGGTCTACCACTGGGACAGCGGGAAACCGCTGCTGATCATGAACAAGGACGGGTCGACCGGGTGCACCGTCGTGCCGCAGCACGGCGAGCAGCGGTCGCTGAGCACCTACGGCACGGTGTACCGCGACTCGGTCAAGACGTTCGACCCGTGGTTCTCCGGGTCCGCCGACGTCACCTGCGGCAAGGACGTCCGCGTCTACACCGGCACACCGCTGGAGCTGTGGAAGTGGACGCACCTGCGGACGCGCGTGATCATCTCGATCGTCGCCATCCTGTCCCCGTTCGCGCTGGCCGTGCTGGTCGACGTGCTCTTCCTGGACAAGCGCAAGCGCGCCGAGGCGGCGGCCTGACGGTTCGGACTCGTCGTGCCGGGCGGTGCGGGTACCGCCGCTGATCAGCGGCTCCCGCCCGCCCGGACGCGCCGAGCAGTCCGATCCCGGAGCCGAGACGGCCGCTGAGGTTCCGCTCCCGGCGCCGCCACGGACGGCGTGGTCGGGGCCAGGCGCTCAGCCGACGGACAGCGAGATGGCCGTCACGACCGACCAGACCAGCATCGCGAACCCGGTGTCGCGCACCGCCGGGATCAGCTTGCGCCCCTGCGCCCCGCCGACGACGGCGCGCAACGGGACGATCAGCAGCGGCAGGGCGAGGAAGCCCAGCAGCGCCCACGAGTTGCGCAGCCCGATCAGCACCGTGATCAGGAACGGGATCAGCGCCAGCGCGACGTAGAGGGTGCGGGTGTCGCGGTCGCCGAGGAGGACGGCGAGGGTGCGCTTGCCGCTCACCCGGTCCGACGGGATGTCGCGGAGGTTGTTGGCCACCAGCACCGCGCTGGAGAACGAGCCGACCGCGACCGCAGCTCCGATGCCGAAGCCGCTGACCTTGCCGGCCTGCACGAACATCGTGCCGAGCACCGCGATCAGTCCGAAGAAGACGAAAACGGCCAGCTCGCCGAGGCCGGTGTAGCCGTAGGGCCGGCCGCCGCCGGTGTAGAACCAGGCTCCCGCGATGCACGCGGCACCGACCGCCAGCAACCACCACTGACCGCTGAGCACGACGACGGCGAGCCCGGCGACGGCCGCGAGGCCGAAGCAGACCCAGGCCGCGGTGCGCACCGCGGCGGGCCGGGCAGCCCCCGAGCCGACGAGCCGGAACGGCCCGACGCGGTCGGCGTCGGTGCCGCGGATGCCGTCCGAGTAGTCGTTGGCGAAGTTGACCCCGATGATCAACAACATCGAGACGGCGAGCGCGAGCACCGCCGTGACCGGATCGAACCCGTCGACCCCGGCCGCCGCGCCGGTGCCGACCAGCACCGGTGCGATGGCGTTCGGGAAGGTGCGGATCCGGGCTCCCTCGATCCACTGCGCGACTGTCGCCATGCGAGCCATCTTCGCGTACCGCCGCTACCGGTCGTCGGAAGGCTCCCCCGCGATGCGTGCGGCGAGCGCGCGCCGGTCGGGTTTGCCGGGGCCGCGCAGGGGGAGTTCGTCGAGGTAGACGACGCGTTTGGGGGTCGAGGCGGCGTTGGTGCGTTCCCGCACGGCAGCGCGCAGCGCATCCGCGGCGGGCGCCGCCGCGCGATCGGCCGGGACGACCGCCGCGACCACGGCCTGCCCCCATTCCGGGTCGGGGATCCCGAACACGCAGACCTCCCGCACCCCGGGCTGTTCGGCGAGCACCCGCTCGACCGGCAACGGGGCCACGTTGACGCCGCCGGTGACGATCATGTCGTCGGCGCGGCCCAGCACCTCCAGCCGCCCGTCCCGCCACCGGCCCAGGTCCCCGGTGCGGAACCAGCCGTCGGTGAACGCGGCCGAGTCCGGGCGTCCGCGGTAGCCGCGCGCCGTCATCGGCCCGGCCAGCGCCACCGGGCCGGTCTCGCCGTCGACGTGGACCTGCGCGATGTCCAGCGGAATCCCGTTGTAGACGCAGCCGCCGGAGGTCTCGCTCATGCCGTAGGTGGTGAACACCGCCACACCGGCCTCGCGCGCCCGTCGCAGCAGGCTCGGCGGGGTGGCGGCGCCGCCGAGGAGCACGGCGTCGAACTTCCGCAGCGCCGTGAGGCCCGCGCCGTCGTCCGACAGCAGGCGCCCGAGCTGGGTGGGCACCAGTGCGGTGTAGTGCGGCCCCGGGCCCTGCAGGGCGGCCTGCGCCGCCATCGCGAAACCGTCCGGCCGGAACCCGCCGGAGAGGTCCACGGCGTGCGGGCGCGTCCCCGCGACCAGCGACCGGACCAGCACCTGGATGCCCGCGACGTGGTGCGCGGGCATCGCCAGCAGCCAGCAGCCCGGCCCGCCGAGCCTGCGGTGGGTGGCCTCGGCGGAGGCGCGCAGTGCCGCTGCGGGCAGCAGCACTCCCTTCGGGGTGCCCGTGGAGCCCGAGGTGGCGATGACCAGGGCCGTCGGGTCGTCGTCGGCGTCTTCGCCCGGTGCCAGCGGGGTTCCGGCGCCGAGCGCGTCGAGGACCCGGCGGGATTCCTCGGTGGGCTCGTCCGGGACCGGCAGCAGCGCTGGTCCGGCGCCGTCCAGCGCCCGCTGCAGGGTGGGCAGGACGTCGAGGGCGCCGCTTCCGGACGGCACCGGGAGCGGCTGCAGATCTCGGGCTGGCGGCATGACCCCCATTCTTGGCGCGCGGCGCTGCTGCCGGGCGCGTCGGAGGGGGAGAAATCCGCCACTCGATCACCTGTTCTAGCGATCAAGTGTTCGAATCGGCGGGCCGATGTTGTGGGGGAACGACGCGTGGAGGAGGCCCGTGATGATGCTCGTGATCATCGTCGACATACCCGCTGAGCAGTGGGAACGCAGGTGGTGGAACCGGTCCCGCGGTGGTGCGGCCGTCCCGTGCGGGACCGGTCGCCGGAGATCAGTAGTACCAGGGGAAGGAGGACCAGTCCGGGGTCCGCTTCTCCAGGAAGGAGTCCCGCCCTTCGACGGCTTCGTCCGTCATGTACGCCAGGCGGGTGGTCTCCCCGGCGAACAGCTGCTGGCCGACCAGGCCGTCGTCGATCGCGTTGAAGGCGTACTTGAGCATGCGCTGCGCCGTCGGCGACTTGCCGTTGATCTCGCGGGACCACTGCAACGCGGTGGCCTCCAGCTCCTCGTGCGGTACGACGGCGTTGACCATGCCCATCTGGTGGGCCTGCTCGGCGCTGTACGGACGGCCGAGGAAGAAGATCTCCCGGGCGAACTTCTGCCCGACCTGGCGGGCCAGGTAGGCGGAACCGAAGCCGCCGTCGAAGCTGCCCACGTCGGCGTCGGTCTGCTTGAAACGGGCGTGCTCGGCGCTGGCCAGGGTGAGATCGCACACCACGTGGAGGCTGTGCCCGCCACCGGCGGCCCAGCCGGGCACCACCGCGATCACGATCTTCGGCATGAACCGGATCAGCCGCTGGACCTCCAGGATGTGCAGCCGACCGGCGCGGGCCCGGTCCACTGTGTCGGACGTCTCGCCGGAGGCGTACTGGTAGCCGGAGCGGCCGCGGATGCGCTGGTCGCCGCCGGAGCAGAAGGCCCAGCCGCCGTCCTTCGACGACGGGCCGTTGCCGGTGATCAGCACGCAGCCGACATCGCTGGTCATCCGCGCGTGGTCCAGCGCCCGGTACAGCTCGTCGACGGTGTGCGGGCGGAAGGCGTTGCGCACCTCCGGCCGGTCGAAGGCGATGCGCACGGTGCCCTTACCAGGGCCGTCTTCGACGCATCGGTGGTAGGTGATGTCGGTGAAGTCGAAGCCCGTCACGGGCTCCCACACGTCCGGATCGAACAGCTCAGAGACACGGGGATTCTGCACGCCTGGGACAATAGGCCCGGCAGACGTGCGGTGTGGAGCCCTCCCGGCGGCGGCCCGGCGCCTGCCCGGACGCCGGTGAGAGGCAGCATGAGGCCCGCGGGCCGGAGTCCGCCGAGAGAGTTCAGAGGTGATCGGTTGAATCCGTCCACGGCCCAGGCTGAGGTCATCGTCGACGAGTTGGTCCGCAACGGCCTGCGACGGGTGGTGCTGTCCCCGGGGTCTCGGAACGCGCCTCTGTCCTTCGCGCTCCACCGCGCCGCCGAGGCGGGGCGGCTCCGGCTGCACGTCCGCATCGACGAGCGCAGTGCCGGCTTCCTCGCGCTGGGGATGGCCGCGCGGACCCACCGCCCGGTGGCGGTCGTGTGCACGTCCGGCACGGCGGCGACCAACCTCCACCCGGCGGTGAGCGAGGCGTACCACTCCGGGATCCCGCTGCTCGTGCTCACCGCGGACCGGCCGCCGGAGCTGCGCGCCGCCGGGGCGAACCAGACGATCGACCAGCACCGGATGTTCGGCACCGAGGTCCGGATGTTCGACGAACTGGCCGTCGCCGAGGAGCGTCCCGGGCAGAACGCGTACTGGCGCAGTCAGATGTGCCGCGCCTGGCACGCCGCGAGCGGCGGTGCGCGCGGGGGCCCGGTCCACCTGAACCTCCCGTTCCGGGAGCCGCTGGTGCCCGCGGAGGACGACGAGTGGTGCGAGTCGCTCTCCGGTCGTCCGGACGGGACCCGGTGGACCGAGGTCACCGAGCACGGGTGGGAGCCGACGACGTTGTCGCAGGTGCGCGCCCGCCGGGGGCTGGTGCTGGTCTCCGACTGGGGCGTGGAGGGCGCCGGCGCGTGGGGCGAGCGCTACCGCTGGCCGGTGCTGTCGGAGTCCGGCGGTGTGGGCGTCCCCGGATCGGCGGCGATCAGCACCGGGATGTGGCTGCTCGGCCAGGCCGAGTTCCTGCGCACGCACCGCCCGGAGCAGGTCGTCTGCGTCGGGCGACCCACGGTGTTCCGCCAGGTGCAGCATGTGCTCGCCGACAGCGGCGTCGAAGTGCTGCTCGCGCACGGCGGTCTGGAGTGGCCCGCACCCGCGCACAACCTCCGAGAGGTGGCGGAGACCTTCGGCGAGGCACCTGGGCCGGCCGACTCCGAGTGGTTGACCGAGTGGCAGGCCGCTGACGAGAAGGTGTCCGCGGCCCTGCACGCGGCGCTCGACCTGGAGCGCTGGCCCAGCGGGCCGGCGGTGGCGCGTGACCTGGTCGACGCGCTGCCGAGCGAGGCGCTGCTCGTGCTCGGGTCGTCGAATCCGACCCGGGACGTGGCGCTGGCCGCGCGGCAGCGGCCTGACGTGACCGTGCACCGCAACCGCGGCGTGGCGGGCATCGACGGCACCGTGTCGACGGCGATCGGCGCGGCGCTGGTCCACGACCGGCCGTCCTACGCGCTGCTGGGCGACCTGACGTTCCTGCACGACAGCAACGGCCTGCTGGTGGGGCCGCTCGAAGAGCGCCCGGACCTGACCATGGTGGTGCTCAACGACGACGGGGGCGGCATCTTCTCGTTGCTGGAACAGGGGAACCCGGAACACCGCGGGTCTTTCGAGCGGGTCTTCGGCACCCCGCACGGCACCGACATCGGCAAGCTGTGCGAGGCGCACGGGGTCGAGCACGTGCTCGTCCGAGAACGCGGCGACCTCGCCGCCGCGTTGCGGTGGCGTCCGGGACTGCGTGTCGTCGAGGTGCGGACCGAGCGCGAAAGGCTGAAAGCCGTCCACGAACGGTTGCAGTCGGCCGTGCGGTCCGCGTTGCTGGGCTGAGTCGAGACGTCCGAATCGCGCGACTGGCGTCGCGCGATCGGTCCGACGTGCGCCGAGTCGCCCCGCCGTTCGCGGATTTCCTTCTCGTTCTGGGAAAAAGCGGCGAATCCCAAAACCTGCCGGGTGGGGATGACCTTCCCTACTCTCCTACCGGAATGTGATGTTCGAGGAGGTGGCAGGTGTTTCGACGACAGGGACTCCGGGCGACGGTCGCGGCGTGCAGCGCGACGGCGTTCCTGGCCGCTCCGGCGTTCGCCGGGACCGGGACGCCCGGTGCACCCGGGGCCGGCGATCCGTACTTCCCCCACTACGGCAACGGAGGCTACGACGTCTCGCACTACGACATCCAGCTCCGCTACCAGCCCCAGGACGACCACCTGACCGGCACCACGACGATCGTGGCCAAGCCCACGCAGGACCTGAGCGCGTTCAACCTGGACTTCGCGCTGAAGGTGAAGTCGGTGCGGGTCAACGGTCAGCCGGCCGAGTTCCACCACGAGGGCAGCGAGCTCACCGTCACACCGCCGCAGACCCTGCCGAAGGGCGGCCTCGCCACGTTCGTCGTGGACTACGACGACGTTCCGTCCACAGTGGAGGTGGATGGCATCAAGCCGTGGATCCGCACCTCGGACGGGGCGCTCGCGGTCGGTGAGCCGGAGATCGCGGCGTGGTGGTTCCCCAGCAACGACCACCCGCGCGACAAGGCCACCTACGACATCGCGGTCACGGTGCCCGACGGGAACCAGGTGCTGTCCAACGGGGTCAACACCCGGACGTCGAGCATGAACGGGTGGACGACCTGGAAGTGGCGCGACACCAAGCCCACCGCCAGCTACCTGGCGTTCATGGCCGTGGGCGAGTACGAGGTCAGCAACAAGACCGGGGCGTTCGGCAAGCCGTTCGTCAGCGCCTACTCCCGCGGCCTCGGCGACCTGGAGGGCGCGGCGAAGGCCAGCGTCGAGCGCACCCCCGAGGTGCTGGACTTCCTGTCCGGCCTGTTCGGCGAGTACCCGTTCGAGGCGGAAGGCGGGGTGGTCTCCTCCGAGGGGATGAACTTCGCGCTGGAGAACCAGACCCGTCCCACCTACAGCCACAAGTTCTTCAAGGACGGGGCGAACACCTCGGTGGTGGTGCACGAGAACGCCCACCAGTGGTTCGGCGACTCCGTGTCGGTCGACACCTGGCGCGACATCTGGCTGAACGAGGGCTTCGCATCCTACGCGGAGTGGCTGTGGTCGGAGAAGCAGGGCACCGGCACCGCCCAGCAGCTGTTCGACCACTACTACGCCCAGTACCCGGCCGACGACCCGTTCTGGCAGATCAAGCCGGGTGAGCCCGGCGCCAAGGACGTGTTCTCCGACGCCGTGTACGACCGCGGTGCGATGGCGCTGCAGGCGCTGCGCAACGTCATCGGGGACCGGGCTTTGCAGGACGTCGTGCGGAGTTGGGTGCAGCAGAAGCAGTACTCGAACGGCACCATCGAGGAGTTCATCAAGCTGGCGGAGCAGCGTTCCGGCAAGCAGCTCGACGACTTCTTCAAGGTGTGGCTGTTCACCTCGGGCAAGCCGCCGGTCGGCCCGCAGTACGGCGTTCCGGAGACCGCGACGACCCACGCCGCGGCGGTGCCGAAGGCCGTCCCGGAGCTCGACCGCACGCACGCCCTGCTGCACGAACAGCACTGATCCCGCGGTCGCCGGGGCGCGGCGT
Source organism: Saccharopolyspora rosea (assembly GCF_025643595.1). Classification (GTDB taxonomy): domain Bacteria; phylum Actinomycetota; class Actinomycetes; order Mycobacteriales; family Pseudonocardiaceae; genus Saccharopolyspora; species Saccharopolyspora rosea. The sequence continues at coordinate 6,155,182 of NZ_CP102826.1, read as the reverse complement.
CAGCGCAGGCCCTCCAGGGCCTCGCGGACCGGCAGGAACTTCGCCGCCGCCTCGGCGACCTCCAGGTCCGGGTCGGAGTCGGAGACGATGCCGCACCCGGCGAACAGGCGCGCTCGACCGCCGCGCCCGTCCGCGTCGTCGGGCGCGGCGGTCGGCTCGACCTGCGCGCAGCGCAGCGCCAAACCGAACTCGCCGTTGCCGCTGCCGTCGATCCAGCCGACCGGGCCGGTGTAGCGGCCGCGGTCCATGCCCTCCAGCTCGTCGATCATGCGCACCGCCTGGTCGGTGGGCGTGCCGCCGACCGCGGCCGTCGGGTGCACCGCGTCGGCCAGCCGCAGCAGCGACGCCTTCCCGTTCCCCGCGCTGGTCTCGTTGAGCTTGCCCCAGACGTTCGTCGCGAGGTGCACCACGTTGCGCAGCCGGAGCACCTCCGGCTCGTCCGGCAGCACCAGTTCGCTGCAGAACGGCTGCAGGCGCTCCGCCAGCGACTCCGTGGCGTAGGCGTGCTCGTACCGGTTCTTCGCCGAGGACATCAGTTCGGCCGCGAGCCGCTCAGCGGGGTGGCCCGGCCGCGGCCACGCCGTTCCGGCCAGCACCCGGGACCGCACCTCCTGGCCGATCCGTTCGAGCAGCAGTTCGGGGGTCGCGCCGACCAGGCCGTCGACCGCGAACGTCCAGCAGTTCGGGTACCTCGCGGCGAGGTTGACCAGCAGGAACCGCTCGTCGAGCGGTTCCGACGTGGTGGCCAGCAGGTCGTGCGCGAGCACCACCTTGCGGATGCCGTCGGGGCGCATGCGGCGCACCGCCTCGGCCACGGCCTGTCGGTATCCGGTGGCGGACAGCTGGCCGTCGCTGTACCGGACGGTCCCGGGGTGGCGCACCGGCTCCGGCTCGCGGTGCTCGGCGGTGCCCTCGCCGATGGTGGTGACCCAGCGCACCCCGTTGCGCTGGCCGATCACGACCTCGGGGACGACGAGCACCGACCGCCCCGGCTCGGCGGTGAACGCCACGCTGGCGAAGGCGAGCGGGCCGCAGCCGGGCAACCCCACGGGATCGTCGACGTCCATCCGCCCGCACAGTCGGTGCCACCAGGCGTCGCACTCGGCGAACCGGTCCGGCCCGGTGGTCTCGAAACGCGCCGCGGTACCCCAGCCGACCAGTCCTTCCCCGTCGCGGACCCAGCTCACCACGGCGTCGTCGGGCAGCAGGTCCGGCAGCGGGCGGTGGTGTCGGGGATCGTCGGGCGCGAGCACGCGAGTGCGCGCAACCAGTCGCCGGGATGCAGTCACCACGGTTGGAGGGTATGCGTCGGTAGCACGGTGCGGGACCGCCGAGCAGCCAGGAGTGATCAGGACTTCACCTTGCCTACAATCTGTCACCGTGGCAGGCGAAGCGGTGGCGCCCAACGCGGCCGACTCGGTGACCGAGTCCGACACACGAGGTGACGGGCCGGTGACCCGGTGGCCGCGCAGCAGGGTGCGCCGCGTCGCGGCGCGGAGCGTCCTGGTGGTCGCGTTGCTGATCAGCGCCATGGCGGTGTGCATCCCGGTCGCGTGCTTCATCGACGACCGCACCGTCGACGAGGCGCGGGGCGAGGCCGTCGCCGAGGTGGTGGACACCTCGCTGACCCGCACCGTGGTGCGGTTCAGCACCCCGGAGGGCCGGGTCTACATCCCGCCGAACGGCGTGCTCTACCCGGAGGGCCTGCAGCCCAAACAGCTCGTCCGCGTGGAATACGACAGCCGGAATCCGGACCTGGTCCGCGTCGCCGGGCGGACCGCGGTCCTGTCGCTGTTGCCCGTGGCGGGGCTGCTCGCCGGGACCTGGGTGGTGCTGCTGCCGGTCTACCTGCTGCTCCGGCGTCGGCGCTAGGCACCACGGGCCTTGGCGGGACCGGTCCGCCGGTGTGACACTGGGATTCCGGGCCGCACGGCCGATGTGGACTCGCAGCGCTTCCTGCGGGTGCGGACCTGGGAGGTAGCCATGAGTACCTCCGGTGTGAGTGCGTCGGGCGCGCAGCGGTGGATCGTCGGCGCACCGGAAACGTCCACTGTCGACAGATCGGTTCCCGGGGGCGTGTCCACCGAGGACCTCGCGCGGTACTGCCTGATGCTCGGCGACGACGCGCTGGTCCTGGGGCACCGCCTGGCGGAGTGGGGAGCGGGGGTGCCGGAGCTGGAGGAGGCTCCGGTGCTGGCCTCGGTCACCGCGAACCTCCTGGACCAGGCCAGGGAGCTGTTGCGGCGCGCCGCCGAGGTCGAGGGCCTCGGGCGCGACGAGGACCGGCTGGCGTACTTCCGCCCGGCCGCGGAGTTCCGCAACGTGCGCCTGGTCGAGATCGACTGCGGTCCCGGGCAGGGCGGTGACTTCGCCGCGACCGTGGCGCGGCTGCTGGTGTTCGCCGCGTGGCGCACCGAGGTGTTCGGCCGCCTCGCGCGCGGCCGCGACCCGGTGCTCGCCGCGCTCGCCGCCGGCTACCGCACGTCGCTGGCCCGATACCGGGACCACGCGGCCCAGTGGGTGATCCGGCTGGCCGACTCGAACGCGGACTCGCGGCGCCGGATGCTCGCCGGGCTCCAGCGGGTCTGGCCGCTGACCGGGGAGCTGTTCGTGCCGAACCCGGCGGAGGCGCGGCTGGCCGACGTCGGCTGCGCCGTCGACCCGTCGCGGGTGCGCGACGACGTCAGCGGTTTCCTCGCCGAGGTCTTCTCGGTGGCGCGGCTGGACCGGCCCGACCCGGCTGAGTTCGCCTCGTTCGCCCGGCCCGGCGGCCGGGACGGCGTGCACACCGGGCCGATGGAGTTCCTGCTCGCGGATCTGCAGTACCCGGCCAGATCCGGGCAAGTGCCCGAGCGAACCCCCTGACAGCCGCTTGATTGAGTACTTTTCCGCAGGACTTGCGGGGCGTTCCGGGTGCACAGTTGCCCAGTGGGCACCCGGGACCCCTTGCGGTGCGGTGTCGTCGGACTGGGGAGCACCGCGGGGGAACGGGTTCGGCGGCCGAGCAGGCCGAGCAGAAGGGCACAACTCGACATGGACGGATTCTGGGTGCAGTTCCTGGTCGCACTGGCCGCGGGGGCATGCGGGGCGGCGTTGACGCTGCTGGTGGTGAGCCGCACGCGGCGAACGCCCGGGGAAGCCGTGCCCGCCCCGCCTCCGCCGTTCGTCCCCCCGGCCCAGCCGGAGTACTGGCTGCACCAGGTGCAGCGCTGCGAGCAGGCGGTGCTCCGCGCGGCGCGGGCCGTGGACGCGGTGTCGTCCGCGCAGGCCAGGAACGGGTTGCAGGCGGTGGTGCGGCGGATGGAAGCCGAGCTGCCGAACGTGCGCGCTCTCGCGCAGCTGGGTCGCGGCCTGCAGGACGGGTCGGCCCACGGCGACGAGGTGCGGCCCCGCCTGCGCTCCCAGCTGGAGGACGCCGCGACGCGGTTCGGCATGGTCACCGACCACGTGTTGGAGGCGGTGGTGGAACTGGTGGCCGACCCGGACCTGAGCCGGGTGCACGGCCAGGTCGAGGTGCTGCGCGATCAGTTCCCGCTGCTGCGGCCGATGTCCGCCGTCTTCGGTCCGGCCACCCCACCGCCCCGCTCGCTGGTGCCGGTCGCCTGACACCACCAGTCGAAGACCTGGGAGGCCACGCCCGGCGCGGCGACGAGCAGGCCGTCCGGCGGCAGGGAGGCGTCGTCACCGCGGCGGTCCAGGACCACGGCGCCGGCCTCGACTGCCAGGGCGAGCGCGCCCGCGACGTCCCACTCCTGGTAGGAGTCCAGCACCGCAGCGATCGCGTGGCCGAGCGCGACCTGGGTGATCGCCAAACCCGGTGAACCGAGCAGGCGCACCCCGGTCTGGGCGGCGGCCGCGTTCGAGATGAACCGGTCCATGCCCGGCCACGGGCCGTTCCGGGTCAGTTCGGTGCACACGATCCCGGCGCGCGCATCGCTGGGCCCGGACAGCCGGACCGGGGTGCCGTTGGCCCGCATCCCGCGTCCGCGCGCCGCCGCGTAGATCTGCGCCCGGTACGGATCGGCGACCACGCCGACGACGGGCCCGAACTCGTCGAGCATCGCCAGGCTGTAGGAGCACCAGGGCAGGCCCGCGACGTAGTTGGCGGTGCCGTCCACCGGATCCACCGACCACCGGTAGCGGGCCGCGCCCGACCGCGCCGCCCAGTGCTCGGCGACCATGGTCGACGCGGAGTCGAATTCCTCGCCGAAGACCGGAGTCCCGGGGAACTCGTCGGCGAGCACCCGGCGGGTGTGGCGTTCCAGGGTGCGGCCGGTGTCGGTGACCCAGTCGAAGGGCGACTCGGTGGCGGCGGGCCGCGCTCCCCGGCCCGCGGTCGCGATGATCACGTCGACGGCGTCGTTGGCCAGCCGTCCGGCCACCTCGAAGGCGCGGGAGACCAGACCGGGCTCGATCCGCGGTGGTTGCTGGGAGGGCAGGACCGTCATGCCGCCCCACCGTCCTTGCGCTCGGTGACCGGAATGCGACGCACAGGTGGACGGTGGTGGAGGAGCAGGCCACCATTGCCCGCCGCCAGGCGCGTTGACGTGCTCTTCGGCTGCCGTTGGGCGGGGCGTCACGTGCGGGCCGCCTGGCCGCCCGGCCGGGGCGGCAGCGTGGGTCGGGTGCGGATCGCGATCGTGACGGAGAGCTTCCTGCCGCAGGTCAACGGGGTGACGAATTCGGTGCTGCGGGTGCTGGAGCACCTGCGTCGGCGCGGTGACGACGCGCTGGTGGTCGCGCCCGGTGACGGCCCGCAGGAGTACGCGGGCTACCCGGTGGTGCGGCTGCCCGCCGTGGACCTGCCGGTGGTGTCGTCCCTGCCGATCGGTTTCCCGACGCGGCGCCTGCTGCGCGGCCTGGACGAGTTCCGACCGGACGTGGTGCACCTGGCCTCGCCGTTCGTGGTCGGTGCGCGAGGACTGGCGGCGGCCCGGCGGCTCGGCGTCCCCGCGGTGGCGGTGTACCAGACCGATGTGGCCGGATTCGCGGCGTCCTACGGCCTGGGCCTGACCTCCCGCGCCGCCTGGCGGTGGATCCGCCGGCTGCACGCCGGTGCGGACCGCACCCTCGCGCCGTCGACGTGGGCGGTGGAGACGCTGCGCGCGCACGGCGTGCCCCGCGTGCACCGCTGGGGGCGCGGTGTGGACACCGACCGCTTCACGCCGTCCACAAGGGACCCCGCACTGCACGCGGAGTTGGCGCCCGGCGGCGAGGTCCTCGTCGGCTACGTCGGTCGCCTGGCCCCCGAGAAGCGCATCGAGCGGCTCGCCGCGCTGCACGGCACGCCGGGGATCCGGCTCGTCGTCGTCGGGGACGGCCCGGAGCGGGGGCGGCTGCGCGAGGCGCTGCCGGACGCGGTCTTCCTCGGCCAGCGCACCGGTGCCGAACTCGCCCGCATCTACGCGACCCTGGACGTCTTCGTGCACACCGGTCCACATGAGACGTTCTGCCAGGCGGTGCAGGAGGCGATGGCCTCGGGCGTGCCCGCCATCGCGCCGGACGCCGGTGGTCCGCGCGACCTCGTCCACCACGCCCGCACGGGCTACCTGCTGCCCGCGGACGACGACCCCGGGTTCGCGTCGGGCCTGCGCTCGGCGGTCGCGGCGTTGCGCGACCCGGCGCTGCGCGCCCGCTTCGGCGCGGCGGCCCGCGCCGCCGTCGCCGGGCGCACCTGGCCGGTGCTGTGCGGCGAGTTGGTCGAGCACTACGCGGCCGTCAGCACCCGTCCGGCCGCCGCGGCGTAGTCGGGATCGCGCGCGAACTCTCGCCAAAACCGAGGAGGAGATCGACCGAACGGGTGGTGCGCGGGGTGGACTGCGCGCACGGCCGCGGCCGGGGCTCGGCGGGTCGGTGGCGGTCGGGCACGTACGCTTCGGGTGTGTCTCGGGCGGGTTTGGACAAGCAGCCTCGCGAGGTCGCCGCGATGTTCGACGGCGTCGCTCGGCGGTACGACCTCACCAACGCGGTGTTGTCGTTCGGCCAGGACCGGCGCTGGCGGGAGGTGACCCGCCGCGCGCTGGCGCCCAAGCGCGGCGAGCGGGTGCTCGACCTGGCCGCGGGCAGCGGCGTCTCGACCGTGGAGTTCGCCCGCTCCGGGGCGTGGTGCGTGGCCGCCGACTTCTCCCTCGGGATGCTCTCGGTGGGCCGTCGGCGCGGTGTCCCGATGATCGCCGCCGACGCGCTGCAACTGCCGTTCGCCGACGACTCCTTCGACGCGGCGACGATCTCGTTCGGGCTGCGCAACCTCGTCGACCCCGGCCGCGGCCTGCGCGAGATGCTGCGCGTGGTCCGGCCCGGCGGCAGGCTCGTGGTCTGCGAGTTCTCCACGCCGACCTGGCAGCCGTTCCGCGCGGTCTACCTGAACTACCTGATGCGCGCGCTGCCCGCGATCGCGCGGGCCGTCTCCTCGAACCCCGACGCCTACGTCTACCTGGCCGAGTCGATCCGCGAGTGGCCGGACCAGCGGCGGTTGGCGGAGCTGATCGCCGAGTCCGGCTGGACCGACGTCGCCTGGCGCAACCTCACCAGCGGTGTGGTGGCCGTCCACCGCGCGGTGAAACCCGGGGCGGACGACTGACGGACCGGCCGACCCCGGCGACCGGAGGGTCGCGACGGGTGCTGGCCGGCGCGGAGCAACGCTCCGGCGCCGGGTGAGTGCTCCCAGTGCCCCGATGAGGTGAATTTCTGCCGCCGTGCCCGGTGTGTCCGGGGGTGCGTGCCCGGCAGCGCGGGACCGCCCTCACCCGATATCGGAATGACGGCGCTCACCTGCGGCGATGGTCACCCCTGTCGCCCTTTCGGCGGGGTCGATCGTGTGGTTCGTCCGGCTTAGACTCGGAGTTAGTGAACTCGTTCACAAGCGGGTTGCACGGACGAAGCACGATTTCGAGGAGTGTCATGACCAGCGCCACCAGCCGCCGCCGACCGGACGACGACGCCGAGGTGATCGTCGTGGGAGCCGGACCGGCCGGGTCGACGGCGGCGACGTACCTGGCCCGGGCGGGCCTGGACGTCCTGCTCCTGGAGAAGAGCACCTTCCCGCGGGACAAGGTCTGCGGTGACGGGATCACGCCCCGGGGTGTCAAGCAGCTCATCGACCTGGGCATCGACACCCGGGAGGAAGCGGGCTGGCTGCACAACCGCGGGCTGCGGGTGGTCGGCGGCGGCGTGAGCCTCGAACTCGACTGGCCGGACCTGGCCGACTTCCCGCCGTACGGCGTGGTCCGCCCCCGCAACGACTTCGACGACCTGCTCGCCCGCGGGGCGCAGCACGCCGGCGCCCGGATGGTGGAGCGGACCACCGTCACCGGGGCGCTGACCGATGAGCGCACCGGGCGGATCGTCGGCGTGCGGGCCAAGCAGGGACCGGAGCGCACGCCGGTGACCTACCGGGCTCCGCTGGTGCTGGCCTGCGACGGGGTCTCGGCCCGGTTGGCGCTCTCGCTGGGCATCGAGAAGCGCGACGACCGCCCGATGGGCGTGGCCGTGCGCCGCTACTACACCAGCCCGCGCAGCAAGGACGACTTCCTGGAGTCGCACCTGGAGCTCTGGGACCGCTCGAACCCCGCCGAACCGAAACTGCTGCCCGGCTACGGCTGGATCTTCGGGATGGGCGACGGGACCGTGAACGTCGGGCTGGGCATCCTGTCGACCTCCAAGGCCTACGGCCGGACGGACTACCGGCAGCTGCTCCGCTCGTGGCTGGACGGCACGCCCGAGGAGTGGGGGTTCCGGGAGCCGAACGCGACCGGCCGGGTCGGCGGCGCCGCCCTGCCGATGGGCTTCAACCGCACGCCGCACTACCGCGACGGGCTGCTGCTGGTCGGCGACGCCGGCGGGATGGTCAACCCGTTCAACGGCGAGGGCATCGCCTACGCCATGGAATCCGCGCGGCTGGCCGCCGACTGCGTGGTGCACGCGTTCGCCCGCCCGACCGCCGCGTCCCGGGAGCAGGCGCTGCGCCGGTACCCGACCGCGGTGTCGCAGGCCCTCGGCGGCTACTTCCGGATGGGCAACATCTTCAGCAAGTTGATTGGCAATCCGACCGTGATGCGGATGGCCACCAAGCACGGTCTACCGAGGACCACGCTGATGCGTTTCGTGTTGAAGCTGCTGGCAAATCTCTACGACGCGAAGGGCGGTGACGCCATGGACCGTGTGATCAGCGCCACTACTCGGCTGACCCCTAGCGCCTGACGGCACAAGTCTGGTCAGATGTCCCGAGCTATGTGAAGGAAGTCATAAAGTTAGGTTCGCCTCACTACGCAGACGATACGGTCGACCGCATAGAGTGCGCACCGACAGCCGTTGACGTGATTTCCGTCTCCGGCGGGGGCCGCCGAAGGAGGGCAGCGCAGGTGCTCGATCCGTACATCCCGCTCGTGCTGATGTTCGCGCTGGCGTTCGCGTTCGCCGCCTTCTCCGTGACGATCGCGCCGCTGGTCGGCCCCCGCCGGTACAACAAGGCCAAGCTCGACGCCTACGAGTGCGGCATCGAGCCCTCGCCGGAGCCGGTCGTCGGCGGGGGCCGCATGCCGGTCGCCTACTACCTGACCGCGATGTTGTTCATCCTGTTCGACATCGAGATGGTCTTCCTCTACCCGTTCGCGGTCTCCGCGGACGCCCTCGGCCTGTTCGGCGTGGTCGAGATCGTGTTGTTCATCGCCACCGTCGGTTTCGCCTACATCTACGTGTGGCGGCGCGGCGGTCTGGACTGGAACTAGCCACTCGTCGTCGTGGAAGGAGCGTCGAGATGGGGCTCGAACAGCAGCTGCCGAACGGCATCCTGTTGGCCAACGTGGAGAAGCTGGTCAACTGGACGCGCAAGACGTCGATGTGGCCCGCGACGTTCGGACTGGCCTGCTGCGCGATCGAGATGATGACCGTCGGCGGGTCGCGGTACGACATCGCGCGGTTCGGCATGGAGCGCTTCTCCGCGACCCCGAGGCAGGCCGACCTGATGATCGTCGCCGGGCGCGTCACCAACAAGATGGCGCCGGTCCTGCGGCAGATCTACGACCAGATGCCCGAGCCGCGCTGGGTGCTCGCGATGGGCGTGTGCGCCTCCAGCGGCGGCATGTTCAACAACTACGCGGTCGTGCAGGGCGTCGACCACGTGGTGCCGGTCGACATGTACCTGCCGGGATGCCCGCCGCGGCCGGAGATGCTGCTCGACGCGATCCTCAAGCTGCACGCCAAGATCATGGACGAGCCGATCAACGCCCGCCGCGCCGCGGAGAAGCTGGAGCGCGGCGACCGGACGCCGATGATCCCGTCCTCCCAGCGGTACGCCCCGAAGAACTGGATGCAGCGCCGTCGCGCGGAACGGCAGCAGGCCGCGCAACGCCGCGAGATGGGCGGCGATCCCGCGCTGGGCGCGCTGGAGAACAAGCCGCAGCGGTCCCGAGAACTCAGTTCGGGTAGGTGAGTTCGCCTTGGCAGACAACGACATCCGCGACCAGACCACCCCGGACCCGGGTGCGGAGCGGTCCAGCGCCGAGCGCCCCGGCGGCGGGCTGGAGCCCACCGACGCGGAGCCCCGCGCGCCCGTCTCCGGCCGGGCCCGGCAGGGGATGTTCGGGGTGCGCGGCACCGGGGACACCTCGGGCTACGGCGGCCTGCGGTTGCCCGCGTACGTGCCGCCGCCCGCCGAACGCCCCTACGGCGGTTGGTTCGACGAGGTCGCCGACAACCTGTTCGCCGCGCTGCGCGACGAGGGCGTCCCGGCCGAGCGGGCGATCCAGCAGGTCACCGTGGACCGCGGCGAGATCACCTTCTACGTCGCGCGGGAGCACCTGGTGCAGGTCTGCCGGACGCTGCGCGACGACCCGGCGCTGCGCTACGAGCTGTGCAGCTCGGTGTCCGGTGTGGACTACGGGCCGGAGGTGCCGCAGCGGCTGCACTCGGTCTACCACCTGACGTCGATGACCTACCGGCGGCGGATCCGGCTGGAGGTCGCGGTGGACGTCGAGGACCCGCACGTGCCGTCCGTGGTCGCGGTGTACCCGACCGCGGACTTCCAGGAGCGGGAGGCGTGGGACCTGTTCGGCATCGTCTACGACGGCCACCCCGCGCTCACCCGGATCCTGATGCCCGACGACTGGGACGGTCACCCGCAGCGCAAGGACTACCCGCTCGGCGGGATCCCGGTGGAGTACAAGGGCGCCGAGATCCCGCCCCCGGACCAGCGCAGGGCGTACTCGTGACGGGCGCGGAGAGGTGCTGGAGATGACTACCGAACCACTGGCCGGTTCCACCGGTTTCGACGACCCCTACGCCTCCTCGCGGGAGACCACCGAGGGCCGGGTCTACACGGTCACCGGCGGCGACTGGGACGAGTTCATCGACTCGACCGCCGGGGAGGAGCGGGTCGTCATCAACCTCGGCCCGCAGCACCCGTCCACGCACGGGGTGCTGCGGCTCGTGCTGGAACTCGAAGGCGAGACGGTCACCAAGGCCCGCTCGGTAATCGGTTACCTGCACACCGGGATCGAGAAGAACTGCGAATACCGGACGTGGACCCAGGGCGTCACGTTCGTGACGCGGATGGATTACCTCGCGCCGCTCTACAACGAGGCGGCCTACTGCCTGGCCGTGGAGAAGCTGCTCGGCATCGAGGCGCCGAAGCGGGCGCAGACGTTCCGCGTGATGCTCATGGAGCTCAACCGGATCTCCTCGCACCTGGTGTTCCTGGCGACCGGAGCCATGGAGATCGGCTCCACCACCGGCATGACCTACGGGTTCCGGGAGCGCGAGGAAGTGCTGCACCTGCTGGAGTACCTCACCGGGCTGCGGATGAACCACGCGTTCATCCGGCCCGGCGGCGTCGCCCAGGACCTGCCGGAGGGCTTCCGGGAGAAGGTCCTGGAGTTCATCAAGGTGATGGACAAACGGCTGCCGGACTACGACAAGCTGTTCACCGGGCAGCCGATCTGGCGTCGCCGGCTCAAGGACGTCGGGTACCTGCCGGTGGACGGCTGCCTGCAGCTCGGCGTCACCGGGCCGATGCTGCGCTCCGCCGGGCTGGCCTGGGACCTGCGCAAGATCCAGCCGTACTGCGGCTACGAGGAGTTCGACTTCGAGGTGCCCACCAGCACCGACGCGGACTGCTTCGCCCGGTTCCGGCTGCGGCTGGAGGAGATCCACCAGTCGCTGCGGATCATCCGGCAGTGCCTGGACAAGTTCGAGTCCGGTCCGGTCATGGTGTCCGACGCCAAGATCGCCTGGCCGGCGAAGCTGAGCATCGGGCCGGACGGCATGGGCAACTCGCTGGAGCACGTCCGCAAGATCATGGGTCAGTCGATGGAGTCGCTGATCCACCACTTCAAGCTGGTGACCGAGGGCTTCGACGTCCCGCCGGGCCAGGTGTACGTGCCGGTGGAGTCGCCGCGCGGTGAGCTCGGCTACCACCTGGTGTCCGACGGCGGCACCCGTCCGATGCGGGTGCACGTGCGGGAACCCAGTTTCGTGAACCTGCAGGCGATGCCGGCGATGACCGAAGGCGGCCTGGTGGCCGACGTCATCGCGGCGGTCGCCTCCATCGACCCGGTGATGGGCGGGGTGGATCGATGACCGAGCAGTTCGAGTTCACCAGTACGGAGAATGCGGTGCACCCCACGCCGGACACGTCGGTGTTCGGCGAGGACGTGCGCGCCGACGCCAGGCGGATCGTCGAGCGGTACCCGGAGTCGCGGTCGGCGCTGCTGCCGATGCTGCACCTGGTGCAGTCGGTGCAGGGCCACGTCAGCCAGGCCGGGGTCCAGTTCTGCGCCGACCAGTTGGCGCTGTCGACCGCCGAGGTCAGCGCGGTCGCCACGTTCTACACGATGTACAAGCGCAAGCCGTGCGGTCAGCACCTGGTGAGCGTGTGCACCAACACGATGTGCGCCGCGCTCGGCGGGGACGCGATCTACCGGACGCTGCGCGAGCACCTCGGTGTCGGGCACGACGAGACCGCGGGTCCGCCGGGGGAGCCCGGGTCGATCACGCTGGAGCACGCCGAGTGCCTGGCCGCCTGCGACTTCGCGCCGGTGTTGCAGGTCAACTACGAGTTCTACGACAACCAGACGCCCGAGCGGGCGCTGGAGCTGGTGAAGGCGTTGCAGCGCGGGGAGAAGCCCGCGCCGACGCGCGGTGCGCCGCTGTCGGACTTCCGCGGCGCCGAGCGGCAGCTCGCCGGGTTCTTCGACGACCTGGAGTCCGAAGTGGAGGGACCGTCGCAGGCGACCGAGACGCTGCGCGGCGCGCAGCTGGCGAACGAACGCGGCTGGACCGCCCCGGCGATGCCCGACGACGCGGAACTCCCGCCGCTGCCGGAGAGGAAGTGAGGGGTGGCCGTGACCGAAGCCAGAACCAGCCCGCTGACGCCGGTCCTGACCAAGCGGTGGTTGTCGCCGACGTCCTGGACGCTGCGCACCTACGAGCAGCTGGAGGGCTACACCGCCGTCCGCAAGGCGCTGCACGCGCACCCCGACCAGGTGATCGAGCTGGTCAAGGCGGCCGGGCTGCGCGGGCGCGGCGGTGCCGGGTTCCCCTCCGGCGTGAAGTGGGGCTTCATGCCCAAAGAGCCCGTCAAGCCGCACTACCTGGTCATCAACGCCGACGAGGGCGAGCCCGGCACCTGCAAGGACGTGCCGCTGATGATGGCCGACCCGCACTCGCTCATCGAGGGCTGCATCATCGCCGCCTACGCGATGCGGGCCAACCACTGCATGATCTACGTGCGCGGCGAGGCGCTGCACTGCATCCGCCGCCTCCAGCACGCGGTCCGCGAGGCGTACCAGGCCGGGTACCTGGGCCGCGACATCCTGGGCTCCGGGTTCGACCTGGACATCGTGGTGCACGCGGGCGCGGGCGCCTACATCTGCGGTGAGGAGACCGCGCTGCTCGACTCGCTGGAGGGCAAGCGCGGCCAGCCGCGGTTGAAGCCGCCGTTCCCCGCCGCGGCCGGGCTCTACGCCTGCCCGACCACGGTCAACAACGTCGAGACCATCGCGTCGGTGCCCTACATCGTCAACGGCGGCTCGGACTGGTTCCGCGCCATGGGCACCGAGAAGTCGCCCGGGCCGAAGATCTACTCCATCTCCGGGCACGTGGAACGCCCCGGTCAGTACGAGGCGCCGCTGGGCACCACGCTGCGCGAGCTGCTGGAGCTGGCCGGCGGCATGAAGGACGGCGTCCCGCTGAAGTTCTGGACCCCGGGCGGCTCGTCCACGCCGCTGTTCACCGCCGACCACCTCGACGTGCCGCTGGACTTCGAGGGCGCCGCCGAGGCCGGGTCGATGCTGGGCACCACCGCGGTGATGGTGTTCAACGAGACGGTCTCGGTGCCGTGGGCGGTCATGAAGTGGACCCAGTTCTACGAGCACGAGTCCTGCGGCAAGTGCACGCCGTGCCGAGAGGGCACGTTCTGGCTCGCCCAGGTGCTGGAGCGGATGGTCGAGGGACGCGGCACGCAGGAGGACATCGACACCCTGCTCGACGTCTGCGACAACATCCTCGGCCGCTCGTTCTGCGCCCTCGGTGACGGTGCGGTCAGCCCGATCACCAGCGGCATCAAGTACTTCCGCGAGGAGTTCCTCGCGCTGTGCAAGCAGCAGACCGGCGAACCCGCACTGGTAGGAGCGGCCCGATGACGGTGGCACCCGAAGCTCAGAGCCGTCCGGTACCGGAGGGCCACGTCCGCCTGACCATCGACGGCGTCGAGGTGGACGCGCCCAAGGGCGAACTGCTGATCCGCACCGCCGAGCGGATGGGCATCGTCATCCCGCGGTTCTGCGACCACCCGCTGCTGGATCCGGCGGGCGCGTGCCGGCAGTGCCTGGTCGAGGTCGAGATGAACGGGCGCCCGATGCCCAAACCGCAGGCGTCCTGCACCATGACCGTCGCCGACGGCATGGTCGTGCGCACGCAGCGGACCTCGGCGGTGGCGGACAAGGCGCAGCAGGGCGTGATGGAGCTGCTGCTCATCAACCACCCGCTGGACTGCCCGATCTGCGACAAGGGCGGCGAGTGCCCGTTGCAGAACCAGGCGCTCAAGCACGGCCGGGCCGAGTCCCGGTTCCACGACGTCAAGCGGACCTTCCCCAAGCCGATCGCGATCTCCTCGCAGATCCTGCTGGACCGCGAGCGGTGCGTGCTGTGCCAGCGGTGCACCCGGTTCTCCAAGCAGATCGCCGGGGATCCGTTCATCGAACTGCTGGAACGCGGCGCGGTGCAGCAGGTCGGCATCGGCGAGCAGCAGCCGTTCCAGTCGTACTTCTCCGGCAACACCATCCAGATCTGCCCGGTGGGCGCGCTGACCAGCGCCCAGTACCGGTTCCGGTCGCGGCCGTTCGACCTGGTGTCCACGCCGGGGCAGTGCGAGCACTGCGCGTCCGGCTGCGAGATCCGCAACGACTGGCGGCGCGGCAAGGTGATGCGGCGGCTCGCCGGGGACGACCCCGAGGTCAACGAGGAGTGGATCTGCGACAAGGGCCGGTTCGCGTTCCGCTACACCACGGCGGACGACCGGTTCACCCGCCCGCAGGTCCGCGAGGACGGCGAGCTGCGCCCGGCGTCCTGGACCGAGGCGCTGCGGGTGGCCGCCGAGGGGTTGGCCGCCGCGCGCGACGCGGGTGGCGTCGGAGTGCTGCCGGGTGGGCGACTGACCACTGAGGACGCCTACGCCTACGCCAAGTTCACCCGGATCGCGTTGCGCAGCAACGACATCGACTTCCGCGCACGGGCGCACTCGGCGGAGGAGCTGCGGTTCCTGGAGTCCGCAGTGGTGGGTTCGGGACCGGAAACCGGTGTCGTCTACCGCGACTTCGAGTCCGCGCCCGCGGTGCTGTGCGTGGCCTTCGAGCCGGAGGAGGAGTCGCCGATCGTCTTCCTGCGGCTGCGCAAGGCCGCCCGCAAGCACGGCACCCAGATCCACCACCTCGGCCAGTGGCTGTCCCCGGGGGTGGAGAAGACCACCACGATCATGCACGACGGCGGACCGGTGCGGACCGGGTCGCTGGTGCGGTGCCCACCCGGCGGCGAGGCCGCCGCGCTGAGCACGTTGCCGTCCGAAGTGGACGAAGCGCTGCGGCGGCCGGGCGCGATCCTGCTCGTCGGGGAACGCGCCGCGCAGATCCCCGGGCTGTACTCGGAGGTCCTGCGCACCGCCGCCCGCACCGGGGCGCGGGTGGCCTGGATCCCGCGCCGCGCCGGGGAACGCGGGGCGGTCGAGGCCGGTGCGCTGCCCACGCTGCTGCCGGGCGGCCGCCCGGTCGCCGACCCGGACGCGCGCGCCGAGCTCGAACGCGTCTGGGGGCTCGGCGCCGGGACCCTGCCCGCGACCCCGGGGCGGGACGGGACCGCGATCCTCACCGCCGCCGCCGGTGGGCAGCTGTCCGGGCTGCTCGTCGGCGGTGTCGATCCGGACGACCTGCCCGACCCGGCCCTGGCCGAGCGGGCGCTGCACCGCGTGGACTTCGTCGTCAGCCTGGAAATGCGGCCCAGCGCGGTCACCCGGCACGCCGACGTGGTGCTGCCGGTGGCCGCCGCGGTGGAGAAGTCCGGCAGCTACCTCAACTGGGAGGGACGCACCCGCGAGTTCGGCACCACCATCGAGGGCACCGGGATGCTGCCCGACTGCCGCGTGCTGGACACCCTCGCCGTGGAGATGGACACCGACCTGTTCACCCAGACCCCGGCCGCCGCCGGCGGGGAGCTGCGGCGGCTCGGCGGCCACACCGGTGCCCGCCCGCCCGGGCCGGACGAGCCGGTCGAGCCGCCCACCGCGCCCGGTCCCGGCCAGGCCCTGCTCGCGACCTGGCGGCAGCTGCTCGACAACGGGTCGATGCAGGTCGGTGAGCCGAACCTGGCGGGCACCGCGCGCGATCCGGTCGCCGTCCTGTCGCCGCGCACCGCCCAGCGCGCCGGACTCGTGCCGGGGCGCCGCGTCGAGATCCGCACCGCGCGGGGCGCGGTCACGCTCGACGTCCGGACCGCCGAGATGCCCGACGACGTCGTCTGGGTGCCCGCCGACTCCGGTGCCTCCCGCGTCCACCGGACGCTCGGCGCCGGGCACGGCGCGCTCGTCGACCTCGCCGCGGTCGCCCCGATGACGGCCGCTGCGGGCAACGGCCACGCGGGCGGTCCGACCACCACCCACCAGGACGGGGGGAGAGCATGACCAGAACCGCGGAACTGCTCGCCGACGACCCGCTGTGGCTGATCCTGCTCAAGGTCGTCGTCATCTTCGCGTTCCTCGTGGTGATGACGCTGCTGACGATCTGGGCGGAACGCCGCGTCATCGGCCGCATGCAGCACCGCCCGGGGCCCAACCGGGCGGGGCCGTTCGGACTGCTGCAGTCGCTGGCCGACGGGCTGAAGCTGGCGTTCAAGGAGGACATCCGCCCGGTTCTGGCCGACAAGTGGGTGTACTTCCTGGCGCCGGTGATCTCCGCGACGCCCGCGATGGTGTCGTTCTCGGTGATCCCGTTCGGCCCCGAGGTCACCATCTTCGGGCAGCGGACCGCGTTGCAGCTGGTGGAACTGCCGGTCGGGTTGCTGGTCGTGCTGGCCTGCGCGTCCGTCGGGGTGTACGGCATCGTGCTCGCAGGGTGGGCCTCCGGGTCGCCGTACCCGCTGCTCGGCTCGCTGCGGTCGGCGGCGCAGGTGATCTCCTACGAGATCGCGATGGGACTGTCCTTCGTCGCGGTGATCATGTACGCGGGCACGCTGTCCACCTCGGGCATCGTCGAGGCGCAGGCGAACGGCTGGTTCTTCCTGCTGCTGCCGTTCAGCTTCGCGGTGTACGTGGTGTCGATGGTCGGCGAGACCAACCGCGCCCCGTTCGACCTGCCCGAGGCCGAGTCCGAGCTGGTCGGCGGCTTCCACACCGAGTACTCCTCGCTGAAGTTCGCGCTGTTCTTCCTCGCCGAGTACATCAACATGGTCACCGTCTCGGCGCTGGCGACCACGCTGTTCCTCGGCGGCTGGCACGCGCCGTGGCCGCTGACGCTGATCGGCGGCGGGATGCTCGACACCGGCTGGTGGCCGGTGCTGTGGTTCCTCGGCAAGACCTTCCTGTTCCTGTTCTTCTTCGTGTGGCTGCGCGGCACGCTGCCCCGGCTGCGCTACGACCAGTTCATGGACCTGGGCTGGAAGTTCCTGGTTCCGCTGAGCCTGGTGTGGATCATCGCGGTCACCGTCATCCGGGCGCTGCGCAACAACGCGGTGGTCAGCTCGCAGGAGTTCCTCATCGGCGGCGGGATCGTGATCGCCGCCCTGCTGCTGGCGACGTTCCTGATCCCGGAGCGCAAGGAACCGGAACCGGAAGAGCCCAACGCGGGCAGCGGCTACCCGGTCCCGCCGCTGGACCTGGAGGTTCCGCCGGTCCCCGCGCGCCGCATCCCCCAGCAGTCCTCGGGCCCGCGGCAGAAGGAGGTGTCCCGTGGGGACGTTTGATCCGATCAAGGGCTTCGGCGTCACCTTCGCGACGATGTTCAAGAAGGTCGTCACCGAGGAGTACCCGGAGGTCAAGAAGATCCCGGCGCCCCGGTTCCACGGGCGCCACCAGCTCAACCGGCACCCGGACGGCCTGGAGAAGTGCGTCGGCTGCGAGCTGTGCGCCTGGGCGTGCCCGGCCGACGCGATCTTCGTCGAGGGCGGCGACAACACCGACGAGGCCCGCTACTCGCCGGGCGAGCGGTACGGGAAGGACTACCAGATCAACTACCTGCGCTGCATCGGCTGCGGGCTGTGCATCGAGGCGTGCCCCACCCGGGCGCTGACGATGACCAACGAGTACGAGACCGCCGACGACAACCGGCAGGACCTCATCTACACCAAGGAGGACCTGCTGGCCCCGTTGCTGCCCGGCATGGAGGCGCCGCCGCACCCGATGCGGCTCGGTGCGGACGAGCAGGACTACTACGTGCGCGGCCCCGAGCTGGCCCGCGGCCGCGGCGTCCCCGAGGGCGAGACGGTCGAGTCCGGACAGGAGGAGGCCAGACGATGACTGCTCTGGCGGCGACCCAGTACCTCGCGCAGGCCCAGGGTGCGGTGAGCACCGGCGAGGCGGTGGTGTTCTGGATCCTCGGGCCGCTGGCGCTGGTCGGCGCGTTGGGCATGGTGTTCGCGCGCAACGCCGTGCACTCCGCGCTGTGGCTGGTGCTGACGATGCTCAGCCTCGGCGTGCTCTACATGGCGCAGAGCGCGCCGTTCCTCGGGTTCAGCCAGATCATCGTCTACACCGGCGCGATCATGATGCTGTTCCTGTTCGTGCTGATGATGGTCGGCCGCGACTCGTCGGACTCGGTGGTCGAGGTGCTGCGCGGACAGCGGCTGTGGGCCGGGATCGGCGGCATCGGCTTCGCCGTGCTGCTGGTGACCGGGCTGGCGCGGGCGCTGGTGCAGGTGCGTCCGGCCGCGCCGCTGAACCCGTGGTCGCCGCAGGGCGGCGGCGCGGGCGGCCTCGGCCGGTTGATCTTCACCGACTACCTGTTCCCGTTCGAGCTGACCTCGGCGCTGCTGATCACCGCGGCGCTCGGCGCCATGGTGCTGGCCTACGGCGGCAAGGGCCGCGGCCCCAGGCTGAGCCAGAAGGAGCGGGCCAAGGCGCGGTTCCGCGGCGACCGCCCGTCGCCGCTGCCCGGTCCCGGCGTGTACGCCACCTCGAACTCGGTGGCCACCCCGGCGCTGCTGCCGGACGGTTCGGTGGCGCCCGAGTCGCTGTCCGAGCTGCTGGAGAACCTGCCCGCCGACGAGCTCAGCACGGACCGCCGGTCGGTCGCGGGCACCGGTCCGGGACCGGACCCGCACGCGCTCACCGGCGGCAAGCACGAGGCCGCGCCACCGGTTCCCGAACAGCAGCGCACCGGGGCGTCGGCGGAGCGTCCGAACGGCTCGCAGCACAGCGAGTCGCTGCCCAGCGAGGAGGTCCGGCAGTGACCCCGACCTACTACCTGCTGCTGTCGGCGTTGCTGTTCACCATCGGCGCGGTCGGCGTCCTGGTGCGGCGCAACGCGATCGTCGTGTTCATGTGCATCGAGCTGATGCTCAACGCGGTCAACCTGACGCTGGTGACCTTCGCGCGCATCGACGGCTCGGTGAACGGCCAGGTCATGGCGTTCTTCGTGATGGTCGTCGCGGCCGCCGAGGTGGTGGTCGGGCTCGCCATCATCATGTCGATCTTCCGTACGCGTCGCTCGGCCTCGGTCGATGACGCCAACCTGCTGAAGTACTGAGAGGGCGCGTGGTGACGGGAATGCTGACCGCCGGGGTACCCGGCGCCGTGGACGTGACCGGCGCGGCCGGCGCCGTGCAGGAGAACGCCTGGCTGCTCATCGCCTTCCCCGCGTTCGGAGCGCTCGTCCTGCTCGTGGCCGGGCGGCGGGCCAACGGCTGGGGACACCTGCTGGGCTGCGCCACCGTGATCGCCTCCTTCCTGTACGGGGTGGCGCTGTTCGCCTCCGTCGGCGGACTGCCCGAGGCCCAGCGGGTGCGCGAGCTGCACCTGTTCTCCTGGATCCCGGTCAACTCGCTGCAGGTGGACTTCGGGTTGCGGATCGACCCGCTGTCGCTGGTGTTCGTCATGCTGATCACCGGGGTCGGCGCGTTGATCCACCTCTACTCGGTCGGCTACATGGCGCACGACCAGGAAGGGCGCACCGGCCGGGCGAACACCGAGCGGCGGCGGTTCTTCGGCTACCTGAACCTGTTCGTGGCCGCGATGCTCGTCCTGGTGCTGGGCAACGGGTTCGTGACGCTCTACCTCGGCTGGGAGGGCGTCGGCCTGGCGTCCTACCTGCTGATCGGCTTCTGGCAGCAGCGGCCCTCGGCGGCCGGCGCGGCGACCAAGGCGTTCGTGATGAACCGCGTCGGCGACGTCGGCCTGGCGCTGGCGATCTTCCTGCTGTTCGCGCACCTCGGCACCACCCAGTACACCGAGGTCTTCGCCCGCGCCGGCGAACTGCCGTCCGGGGTGCTGCTGGCGATCACGCTGCTCCTGCTGCTCGGCGCCTGCGGCAAGTCCGGCCAGGTGCCGTTGCAGGCGTGGTTGCCGGACGCGATGGAGGGCCCGACCCCGGTGTCGGCGCTGATCCACGCCGCGACGATGGTCACCGCGGGCGTCTACCTCATCGCCCGCGCCAACCCGCTGTACGCGCTGTCGCCCGGCGGGCAGCTGGCGGTGACGGTCGTGGGCGCGGTGACGCTGCTGGTCGGATGCGTGGTCGGCTGCGCCTACGACGACATCAAGAAGGTCCTCGCCTACTCCACGGTGAGCCAGATCGGCTACATGATGCTGGCCGTCGGCCTGGGCCCGGCCGGGTTCGCGCTCGGGATCATGCACCTGCTCACCCACGGCTTCTTCAAGGCCGGGCTGTTCCTCGGCGCCGGATCGGTGATGCACGGGATGAACGACGAGGTCGACATGCGCAAGTTCGGCGGCCTCGCGCGCTACATGCCGATCACCTTCGCCACCTTCGGGTTCGGCTACCTCGCGCTGATCGGCTTCCCGTTCCTGTCCGGCTACTACTCGAAGGAAGCGATCATCGCCGCCGCCTTCGGGGAGGGCGGCTGGCGCGGCTGGGTCTTCGGCGGCGCGGCGGTGCTCGGCGCCGGGCTGACCGCCTTCTACATGACCCGGCTGATGTTCATGACGTTCTTCGGCGAGAAGCGCTGGAAGAACCTGAAGTCCGCGGACGGGCGGGAGTTCCACCCGCACGAGTCGCCCGCCGTGATGACCGGGCCGATGGTGGTGCTGGCGATCGGATCGATCGCCGCGGGCATGTTCTTCACCACCGGCGACCGGCTCGTCGGCTTCCTCACCCCGTCGCTCGGTGAGCTGCGCGAGGGCCACGCGGCGGCGCTGCCGGAGATGGCGATCACCGGCGGCACGCTGGCCCTCGCCGCGCTCGGGGTGCTGCTGGCCTGGCTGTTCGTCGGCCGCAAGCCGGTGCCGGTGCGGCGGCCGGAGCGGGTGTCGGCGGTCGTGCGGGCCGCACGCGCCGATCTGTACGGCAACGCGTTCAACGACGCGGTCGCGGTGCGGCCGACGTTCGGGCTGGCGCGGGGCCTGGTGACGCTCGACGACAGGGGAGTCGACGGCACGGTCAACGGCATCGCCGGGATCCTCGGCTTCTGCTCCGTCCTGCTGCGCCGCTGGCAGACCGGCTTCGTCCGCTCCTACGCCCTGTCCATGCTGTTCGGCGGCATCGTCGTGATCGCCGCCCTGTTGGCGGTGGGTGCCCCGTGATGTGCGCGGTCCTGAGTCCCACGGCGACGGGTGAGCTCCGGGAGGAGATCCGATGACCCTGCTCCTCGCATTGATCCTGCTGCCGGTCGCCGGGTCGGTGGCGGTGGCGTTGCTGCGCGGCAACGCCGCGGCGGCCAAGTGGACGGCCCTGGCGGTCTCGCTCGTGGAGCTGGTGATCGCGGCGGGCGCGTGGGCCGCCTACGACCCGGCCGGACCGCGGTTGCAGCTGAACGGCTCGGTGGAGTGGATCCCGGCCTTCGACATCCGGCTGTCGCTCGGCGTCGACGGCATCGCGCTGGTCATGATCGCCGTCATCGCGCTGCTGACCCCGCTGGTGATCGGCTACAGCTGGCGCGACCGGTTGCCGGAGGGCCGCACGCACGGCGGTTTCTTCGCGCTGCTGCTGGTGGAACAGGCGCTGACGGTGGCGGTGTTCGCCGCCACCGACCTGTTCCTGTTCTACGTGCTGTTCGAGATCATGCTCGTCCCGATGTACTTCCTCATCGGCGGGTACGGCGGTGAGCGCAGGCAGTACGCGGCGGTGAAATTCTTCCTCTACTCGTTCCTCGGCGGCCTGATCATGCTCGCCTCGGCGATCGGCGCGTACGCCTACAGCGCCCAGGCCACCGGGCACGGCACGTTCGACTGGGCGACGTTGCGACCGGTGCTGGCGCACGCGCCGCTGAGCGTGCAGGTGTGGATCTTCCTCGGTTTCTTCGTGGCGTTCGCCATCAAGGCGCCGCTGGTGCCGTTCCACACCTGGCTGCCGGACGCCGCGCAGCAGGCGCCGATCGGGGTCGCGGTGATCGTGGTCGGCGTGCTCGACAAGGTCGGCACCTTCGGATTCCTGCGCTACAGCCTGCCGTTGACGCCGCAGGCGTCGCAGGCCGTCGCGCCGCTGGTGCTGGTGCTCGCGGTGATCGGAGTGCTGTACGGCTCGTTGCAGGCGTTCGGGCAGGCGGATCTGAAGCGCTTCGTGGCGTACGTGTCGATCGCCCACTTCGGGTTCATCGCGCTGGGCATCTTCGCGTTCACCTCGCAGGCGCAGGTCGGCGCGGCGTCGTACATGGTCAACCACAGCATCGCGACGGGAATGCTGATCTTGGTGATCGGCATGGTGATCGCCCGCGGCGGTTCCACCCGCATCGCCGACTACGGCGGGATGGCGAAGGTGACGCCGCTGCTGGCGGGCACGCTGCTGATCGCCGGGCTGAGCACGCTGTCGCTGCCGGGCACGAACTCGTTCGTCAGCGAGTTCCTGGTGCTGATCGGAGCGTTCCGCACGCAGCCGGTGTACGCGGTGCTCGCCGCGCTCGGCATGGTGCTCGCCGCCGTCTACGTGCTGTGGCTGTACCAGCGCACGATGCAGGGCCCGGTGCGCGGCGACGCGCTGCTGGCGACGGCGGCGGGGCCGGGGGCGGTCGCCGACCCGAACCGCTCCGAGGCGCACCGCGTGGGCGACCTGCGGCGCCGCGAGATCGCGGTGCTGACCCCGCTGATCGTGCTCATCGTGGCGCTGGGCGTGTACCCGAAGCCGGTGCTGGACGTGATCAACCCGTCGGTCGCGGCAACCATGGGCGAGGTCGGCGTCACCGACCCCGTGCCCTCGCAGGGAGGTAAGTGACAGTGGGTGCTCAGGTTCTGGCGCAGCAGCCGGTGGTCCCGATCCCACCGATCGACTACGCGGCCGTCGCACCGGTGCTGGTGGTGCTCGGCGCGGCCTGCGTCGCGGTGCTGGTGGAGGCGTTCCTGCCGCGCCACCAGCGGTGGCCCGCCCAGGTCGGGCTGAGCCTGGCCGCGATCCTGGTCGCCGGCGCCGCGCTGGCGCTGTACGCGCGGGCCGGGCACCCGCCGTCGACGACGTTGGCGGACACGTTGGCGATCGACCCGCCCACGCTGTTCCTGTGGGGCACCCTGCTGGCGCTCGGCCTCGCTTCGGTGCTGCTCATCGCGGATCGCTCGGTGGAGCCGGGCGGCGCGTTCGTCGCCGAGTCCACCGCGGTCGGCGGACCGGGGGCGATGAGCCGGGCGCAGGACGCGGTCTCCGGGATGCGCACCGAGGTCTTCCCGCTCGCCCTGCTCTCGCTGGGCGGGATGATGGTCTTCTGCGCCGCGAACGACCTGCTCACGATGTTCGTGGCGCTGGAGGTGCTGAGCCTGCCGCTGTACCTGATGTGCGGGCTGGCGAAGCGGCGTCGCCTGCTGTCCCAGGAGGCGGCGGTCAAGTACTTCCTGCTCGGTGCGTTCGCCTCGGCGTTCTTCCTGTACGGCCTGGCGCTGCTGTACGGCTACGCGGGTTCGGTGCGGCTGTCGGCGATCGCCGCGGCCACCGCGGGTTCGGACCGCTCGGACACGCTGCTGTTCGCCGGGCTGGGACTGCTGCTGGTCGGGCTGCTGTTCAAGGCGTCGGTCGGCCCGTTCCACACCTGGACCCCGGACGTCTACCAGGGCGCTCCGACCGCCGTGACCGGTTTCATGGCCGCGTGCACCAAGGTCGCGGCGTTCGGCGGGATCCTGCGGGTGTTGCAGGTGGCCTTCCAGGCGTCCAGCTGGGAGTGGACCGGCGTGCTGTGGGCTGTGGCGATCGCCTCGATGGTCATCGGCGTGGTGCTCGGCCTCACGCAGCGGGACATCAAGCGGATGATCGCCTACTCGTCGGTGGCGCACGCCGGGTTCATGCTGGTCGGCGCGATCTCGCTGACCGGCGCGGGACTGTCCGCGACGCTGTTCTACCTGCTGACCTACGGCTTCACCACGCTCGCGGTGTTCGGTGTGATCAGCCTCGTGCGCAAGGCCGACGGTGAGGCAACTCACCTGGAGGACTGGGCGGGTCTGGCGAAGCGGTCGCCGGTGCTGGCCGGGGTGTTCACCTTCCTGCTGTTCGCTCTCGCCGGCATCCCGTTGACGAGCGGTTTCATGGGCAAGTTCGCGGTTTTCGCCGCCGCGCTCTCCGACGGGATGGCCCCGCTGGTGGTGGTCGCCCTGGTGGCCAGTGCGGTTGCCGCGTTCTTCTACCTTCGTGTCATCGTGCTGATGTACTTCAGCGAACCGGCCGAGGACGGTCCCGCCGTCAGCGTGCCGGGCGCCTTCACGACGGCGGCGATCACCCTCGGTGTTGTGGTCACGCTGTTGCTGGGCGTGCTGCCGACGTTGGCGCTGGACTGGGCGAACGTCGGCGGCTTCGTGTCGTAGAGTGCTCGCCCGTAGGGCGATCGTCGGGGGAGCGAAGGCGACGGTGACGTGAGCAGGCCAGCGGGTGATCCGATCAGTCAGCTGACAGGGATGTCGGGCGGCTTCGACATCGTCGACGAGGCGTTGGCGGAGTCGGTGCGGCGCGGCCTGGACCAGGTGGAGCTGATGCTGCACGACGCCGTGCAGAGCGATTTCGGCTTCGCCACCGAGACGTCGCTGCACCTCGTGGACGCCGGGGGCAAGCGGTTCCGCCCGTTGTTCGCCCTGCTGGCGGCGCAGTTCGGCGATCCGGACGCCGAGCTGGTGACCAAGTCGGCGGCGATCGTCGAGATGGTCCACCTGGCCACGCTGTACCACGACGACGTCATGGACGAGGCCACCATGCGGCGCGGCGCCACCAGCGCGAACGCCCGCTGGGACAACTCCGTGGCGATCCTCACCGGCGACTTCCTGTTCGCCCAGGCGTCCCGGCTCGCCGCCGACCTGGGCACCGAGGCGGTCCGGCACCTGGCGAGCACGTTCGAGGCGCTGGTCACCGGGCAGATGCGGGAGACCGTGGGGCACGGCGACGAGGACGCCGTGGAGTACTACCTCAAGGTCATCTACGAGAAGACCGGTTCGCTGATCGCGACCGCGGGCCGCTTCGGCGCGCTGTTCTCCGGTGCCGCGGACGCGCACGTGCGGGCGCTGGAGCGGATCGGCCGGATCCTGGGCACCGGGTTCCAGATCTCCGACGACATCATCGACATCGCCTCGCCCGCCGCGGAGTCCGGCAAGACGCCGGGCACCGACCTGCGGGAGGGAGTGCGGACGCTGCCGATGCTGTTCGCGCTGGCCGACCCGGCGACCGACCCGCGGCTGCGGGAACTGCTGTCGCGCCCGCTGTCCGCGGACGCCGAGGTGGCCGAGGCGCTGGACCTGCTGCGCGACTCCCGGGGACTGGTGCGGGCGCGCGAGACCCTGGACGGCTACGCCGACGACGCGCGCTGCGAACTCGCGTCGTTGCCGGACAGCCCGGCCCGGGAGGCGCTGTCGTCGCTGGTCGACTACGTGGTCGCGCGCACCCGCTGAAAGGCTGTCGTTGAACTCGTTGTGCGTGGCAGGTGATCAACCGCACGTGTTCCGCGAGGACGCCCCCGGGCCGGATGCGCCGTCGCTGGAGCCCTGAGGAGGGACAACGCTCGTGGTCTGGCTGTTCACCCAGGTGTGGCTGTGGAGCCTCGCCGCGTTCGCGCTCGGGGCGCTGATCACCTGGCTGCTGTTCGTGCGCCCGCTGAAGCGGCGCCTGCGCGAGCTGGTCGACGCGGCCTACGCCGAGGACGACTACGCCGATCCGGACACCGCGGTCGAACAACCGCTGGACCTGCTCGTCCCCGAGGAACCGCCGGTCGAGGACTGGGACCCCGCGCCGCGTCCGTACGTCGAGCACGCGGCCCGGGCGGAGGCCGGGGACGACCCGGCGGAGTCGGACGGCGGCAACACGTGGTTCCGCAAGGCCGAGGGCACCCTGCTGGCGGAGCGGCCGGAGGAGGCGGAGACCACGGAGGTCCTGCCGCGCATCGCCGACGACGACCTGCCGCGGCGCACGCCGGGCGCGGGTCCGCATCCGGGCCGCGAGGAACCGGCCGCCGACGACCCGGCCGTCGCCGAGCCCGAACCGGAACGGGCCGCCGAGGAGCCCGAGCCCGAACCCGAACCGGCCGCCGAGAAGCCCGAGCCCGAACCGGAACGGGCCGCCGAGGAGCCCGCTGCCGAGGCGCCCCGCGGTCCGGTGATCAAGGGCCATTCCGCGTCCCGCCAGTACCACACCCCGGAATCGCCGAGCTACGACCAGATCGTCGCCGACGTGTGGTTCCGCACCCCGTCGGACGCCGAGATCGCCGGGTTCGCGCCCTGGAACGGCAAGCGGGCCCGCGACTAGCGCGGCGCACTGCCTACCGCGTCTCCGGCTGCCGTTCGAGCAGCCGGGACAGCACCACGGTGGACACCGTGCGGCTGACGAAGTCGACCGACCGCAGGCGTTCCATGGCGCGTTCGAGGTGGTGGATGTCGGCGGCGCGCATGTGCACGATCGCGTCGGCCTGCCCGGAGACCGTGTAGGCGGCCACGACCTCGGGCAGCGGTTCGAGGCCGCTGCGGATCCGGTGCGCCGGGACGTTGCCGCTGCAGTGGACCTCGACGAACGCCTCCGTTCCCCAGCCCAGCGCCTCCGGGTCCACCACGGCGGTGAAGCCCTGCAGGATGCCCATGTCCAGCAGCTTGTCCACCCGCCGCTTCACCGCGGGAGCGGACAGGCCCACATCGGCACCGATCTCGGCGTAGCTGGCGCGGGCATCGGCGACCAGGTGCGAAATGATCCGTTGGTCCGAGGCGTCCATGCGCAACATTCTGCCGCAAAAGAAGCAACAGAGCGTTATTGATGCGCAATTTCCACTACGGTTAGATTTCGATTCATGACGGTCACCACCGCCGAAGCGGTCGATGCCTGCGCGGAAACCCCGGTCGCGACCGAGCGCCACTACGTCATGTGCCCGCCGACGTACTTCACCGTCGAGTACTCGATCAACCCGTGGATGGACCCGGACGCGCCGGTCGACACCGACCTGGCGGTGGCGCAGTGGTCCGAGCTGAAGCGCACCTACGAGCGGCTCGGCCACACCGTCGAGGTCGTCGAGCCCCAGCCCGGTCTGCCGGACATGGTGTTCGCCGCGAACTCGGGCACGGTCGTCGACGGCCGGGTGCTGGGCTCGAAGTTCCGGGCCCCGGAACGGGCCGCGGAGGCCGAGCACTTCCGCCGCTGGTTCCTCGCGCGCGGCTACCGCGAGGTGGTCATGCCGTCGCGGATCAACGAGGCGGAGGGCGATTTCGCCTGGACCGGGCGGGTGCTGCTGGCGGGCACCGGTTTCCGCACCGACCCGGCGGCGCACGCCGAGGCGCAGGAGGTCCTCGGCGTTCCGGTGGTGTCGTTGCAGCTGGTCGACCCGCGCTACTACCACCTGGACACCGCGCTGTTCGTGCTGCGCAAGGGCGAGTCGGCGCAGATCGCCTACTACCCCGAGGCGTTCTCCGCGGGATCGCGCCGGGTGCTGCGCCGGATGTTCCCGGACGCCGTCGTCGCCGACGAGGCGGACGCCGCGTGCCTGGGACTGAACGGGGTGTCCGACGGCCGGAACGTGGTGCTGCCGCGGGAGGCGACCGGCCTCGCCAAGCGGATCGAGGAGTGCGGCTACGAGCCGGTGCTGCTGGACATCTCGGAACTGCGGAAGTCCGGCGGGGGTCCCAAGTGCTGCACCATGGAGCTCCACTGACACCCGCCGAGGGGGCGGGGTCGTGAGCCCGGCCGGGCTCACGACCCCGGGAGATCACTGCTCCAGGACCGCCTGGACGCCCAGTTCGATGCTGATCGTCGGACCGACCACCGCGATGCCCTTGGCCAGGGTGGCCTGCCAGTTCACCGAGTAGTCCTCGCGGCGCAGCGTCGTCGTCGAGTGGCACGCGACGCGCATGTCGCCGTCGTAGCCGGGGCCCTGCCACTTGCGTTGGCCCAGGTACGTCGTCTCCAGTTCGACCGGGCTCGTGGTGCCGCGCAGCGTCAGCTGCCCGTGCACGGTCCAGCGGTCGCCGCGCAGCCAGGTGAACCGCTCGCTGGTGAAGTACAGCCGCGGGTAG
This sequence comes from Saccharopolyspora rosea, assembly GCF_025643595.1. GTDB lineage: Bacteria > Actinomycetota > Actinomycetes > Mycobacteriales > Pseudonocardiaceae > Saccharopolyspora > Saccharopolyspora rosea. Next base: position 6,127,086 of record NZ_CP102826.1, on the reverse strand, counting down.
TTCTCCACGTCCAGGAAGTCGGCCGAGCGCAGGTGGTCGTCGCGCATCTGCACGCCGGTGTCGATGCTGTCCGCCTCGATGACGACCTGGATCCGGGAGTCCTCGAACCGCGGCGCCACCTGGATCAGCCCGTCGAACTTCCGGAAGCTGCCGTGGATCTTCGACATCCCGATGTGCTGGGCGATGAAGCGGATCTCGGTGTGGTACGCGTCGAAGCGCCAGGTGCCGGGCTGGGGCAGCTCCAGCGAGTCGTCGGGCTGCAGGCCGATCCCGCCGACCGAGGTCTGCTGGTTGACGCGCACCTCGGCCCGGGTGCTGCGCCGCTTGAATCCACCGGCGCTGACCGACACCTTGTGCACGCCGGGGGGCACGGCGGCGACGAAGTAGCCGTAGGAGTCGGTCTCGCCCTGCGCGACGGTCTGGTTGAGGCGGTTCACCAGCGTGACGGTGGCACCGGGCAGCAGCTTGCCCTTGTCGTCGTGCACCTGGCAGCTCAGAACGCCGCTGTCCAACGGGGTCGGGGGGAGAAAGGCGCCGCCGGAGCGGTCCGGGCGCAGCGCCGAGCCCTCGCCGGTCGAGCGACGTCGACGCAGCTTGGCGAAGATCATGTGTGTCCCTTTCGCTTGTCCGCCGGGGGGCTGCGGACAAGATTTCCGGTTCAACTACCGGACGGTCATGCTAGATCCACCTCACACCGGACTTGATCGAGGTGCTGCGGGCGCTGGCGCCGAACGTTGCGTTCGGCACACCCGGCGAGCGGAACTACTGGTGACGTGCGGTCGTTCCACCAGTGACGTTCGTCGTCGGAGAAATCGCGTAACGCGCCAGTCCGGGTGGGTCCGGTCGAGTGGTTGAGCGGAGGCGGACACGGTGCACAGTCATTTCAACGGGTTGAAGACCGCACTGCTGCTGGGTGGCATGAGCGCCCTGGTGCTGTTCGTCGGCGCGCTGTTCGGGCGGACCGGCCTGGTCGTGGCGCTGATCGTCGCGCTCGGCATGAACGGCTACGCCTACTTCAACTCCGCGAACCTGGCGCTGCGCGCCATGCACGCCCAGCCGGTCTCGGAGGCCCAGCAGCCCGCGATGTACCGGATCGTGCGGGAACTGGCGACCTCGGCGCGGCAGCCGATGCCCGCCCTCTACATCAGCCCCACGCGCGCCCCGAACGCCTTCGCGACCGGGCGCAACCCGCGCAACGCCGCGGTGTGCTGCACCGCGGGCATCCTCGAACTCCTCGACGAGCGCGAGCTGCGCGCCGTCCTGGGGCACGAGCTCTCGCACGTCTACAACCGCGACATCCTGATCTCCAGCGTGGCCGGGGCGCTGGCCAGCGTGGTCACGTTCCTGGCGAACTTCGGCATGCTGTTCGGCATGGTCGGCGGGGACGACGAGGACCGGCCCAACGTGTTCGCGATGTTGCTGGTCGCACTGCTCGGGCCGATCGCGGCGGCCGTGGTGCAGATGGCGGTCAGCCGGTCCCGCGAGTACCAGGCGGACGCCTCGGGCTCCCAGCTCACCGGTGACCCGCTCGCGCTGGCGTCGGCGCTGCGCAAGCTGGAGCGCGGCACCCAGATGGCGCCGCTGGCGCCCGAGCCGCAGCTGGTGTCCCAGTCGCACCTGATGATCGCCAACCCGTTCCGCCCCGGCGAGCGGATGACGCGGCTGTTCTCCACCCACCCGCCGATCGCCGACCGGGTGCGGCGGCTGGAGGGCATGGCCGGACGCCGCCTGCCGCCGGGCTGGTGACGGCCGGAGCCGGGAAAGCGCCTAGGACTGGGCGCCGGCGCTCCGGGCGACGTCCATGACGTACTCGCCGTAACCGGACTTGGCGAGCTTCGCGCCGAGGGCGAAGCACTCCTCGGCGGAGATGAAGCCCATCCGCAGCGCGATCTCCTCCAGGCACGCGATCCGCACGCCCTGGCGGTGTTCGAGCACCTGCACGAACTGCGATGCCTCCACCAGCGAGTCGTGCGTGCCGGTGTCCAGCCAGGCGAAACCGCGTCCCAGCTCGGTCAGCCGGGCCTGCCCGCGCCGCAGGTAGGTGAGGTTGACGTCGGTGATCTCCAGCTCGCCCCGCACCGACGGGGTCAGGCCCCGGGCGATGTCGACCACCTCGTTGTCGTAGAAGTACAGCCCGGTGATGGCCATGTTGGAGCGCGGGCGTTCCGGCTTCTCCACGATCGACACCAGCCGCCCCTCGCCGTCGACCTCGCCGACGCCGTACCGCTGCGGGTCCCGCACCGGGTAGCCGAACAGCGTGCAGCCGTCCAGCTCCCGGGCGGACTGCTGGAGGATCCGGGAGAAGCCCTGGCCGTAGAAGACGTTGTCGCCGAGCACCAGGGCCACCGGGTCGTCGCCGATGAAGTCGGCGCCGATCACGAACGCCTCGGCCAGGCCGTTGGGTTCGGGCTGTTCGGCGTAGGAGATGCGGATTCCCAGGTGGGAGCCGTCCCCGAGCAGCCGCTGGAACAACGGCACGTCCACCGGGGTGGAGATGACCAGGACGTCCCGGATGCCGGCCAGCATCAGCACCGACAGCGGGTAGTACACCATCGGCTTGTCGTAGACCGGCAACAGCTGCTTGGACACGGCCTGGGTCAACGGGTGCAACCGCGTCCCGCTGCCCCCGGCCAGCACGATCCCCTTCACCCGGACTCCTCCCCAGGAGGTCAGCGGTAGTTCTCGAACTGCAGGGCGACGTCGAAGTCCGAGGACTTGAGCAGCTGGATGACGGCCTGCAAGTCGTCCTTCTTCTTGCCCGACACCCGCAGCTGGTCGCCCTGGATCTGGGCCTGCACGCCCTTGGGGCCCTCGTCGCGGATCTTCTTGGAGATCTTCTTCGCCACGTCCTGGGAGATGCCCTGCACGACCGAGCCGCTGACCCGGTGGACCTGCCCGGAGCTCGTGGGCTCGCCGAAGTCCAGCGCCTTGAGCGAGATGCCGCGCTTGATCAGCTTCTCCTTGAACACCTCGACGGCTGCCTTGCACCGCTCCTCGGTCTCGGACTCCAGCGTCACGGCGTTCTCCCCGGACCACTTGATGCTCGTGCCGGTCCCGCGGAAGTCGAAGCGGTTGGCGAGCTCCTTGGCGGCCTGGTTCAGCGCGTTGTCCACCTCCTGGTGGTCTACCTTGCTCACCACGTCGAACGACGGGTTTGCCACCTGTCCACCTCCAGTTGCGCGTCTGTCCTGCCGATACGCTACCGGCCCGCCCCCCTTGGAACGCGCTCACCGGCGGTATGTATGCTTTCCCCCGCAAGCCAGCGCCGCTGGCGCGCACCTCGCCGGGTTGCCCGAGTGGCCAAAGGGAGCTGACTGTAAATCAGCCGGCACTGCCTACGGAGGTTCGAATCCTTCACCCGGCACCAGTCGAAACGGCCCCGTGACCAGCAACGGTCACGGGGCCGTTCGCTTAGGCGGATGCCTGCGGTTGTTCGCGGCCGGCTTCCGGTCAGGCTTCGCCGTAGACGAGGGCGTCGGCCTGCGCGAGCCCCGCGTCCAGCACCTGGCGGACGGGCTCGGGCAGGTCCTCGCGGAAGCCGGGCCCGGCCGCCTTGACCAGCACCATCAGCCGTTTGGCCAGCCCCCGCGCCTGGGTCAGGCGGATCTCGTCGCCGGCCAGCACCTGCCGCGACTCGGCGATCAGCTTGCGGTAGCGGTGGTTGAGCTCGGCGTGCTCGTCGACCACGTCGAAGGCGTCCGCGAGCTCGGCGAGATCCCCGGTGGCCACCCGGACGAAGTACGGATCCGACACCGACCCACCCTATCCGCGCCGCTGCGGCGGCACGAGTGACGTCTCACGGATCCGGTCCGCTGCCGGGCCGGCGCGGCTAGCCTGTCGGCATGGCCATCGACCGGGCGGCGCGCGCGAAGCGGCGGCGGGGCCTGCGCGCCGCGGAGCAGGACGCGGACACCCGGCGCGAGGTCGCCGCCTCGGTGCTGGACGTGGCGGGCCTGTTCAGCTCCGGCGCCAAGCACCAGCGCGAACAGCTGGAGTGGGTCGCGGTCGCCAAGGAGGACGACCACGAGTACGGCGCCGGACCGCTCGACCTGGACTCCGGGGTCGTCCGCCTGCGCGGCGACGAGCGCGACTGAGGACCCGGCGGGGGATCAGGCCCGCGCGGCCCAGCCGCTCCAGCGGTGCACGCGCACCACGATCAGCGTCCCGCTCGGCGGTGTCCGCTGGTACTGCGGGTACTTGTGGACCAGCGCCGACACCAGGTCCGGGTGGTCGGCGGTCGCGGCGAGCGCGGCGGTGCCGTCCGCCCGCGCCCACCACAGCCGGTCCCAGTCGTCGGAGTAGTGGTCGGCCAGCAGCGACACCTCGGGGTTGGCGGCGATGTTGCGCAACCGCTTCAGGTCCGGTGTCCGCTTGGGCTTGTGATCGACGGCCGTGACGACCACCTCACCCCGCACGGCGAACACGACCGGCACCAGGTGCGGTCGCCCATCGGCATCCGTGCTGGCCAGACGTGCTACGCGCGCCTGGTCGAACCAGGCTCGCGCCTGCTCCCGGCTGATGCGCACCGTCGTGATCCCTCCGTATCGTCGAAGGGTGCCATCGAGCGCCCCATCGACCCCCGGGCCCGCCAGGGATGTCGGACCCGGCTACCGCGACCGGCCGCACTGGCTGCGGTACCAGGAATTCTTCCCCGGTGCGCTGCGCACCACCGCGGACACCGCGCCGGACGAGGAGTGGTGGCGGTGGCGTGGCATGACCGTGCACCTGGACCGGCTCCCGCGTCCGTGCGCGCCCGCGAAGGTGATCGCCCTGCACGGCGTCGGCGGCTACGGACGGCTGCTCGCGCCGTTCGGCAGGCTCCCGTCGCTGGCGGACCTCGAATTCCTCGCCCCCGACCTGCCCGGTTTCGGACTCACCGACACCGGTCGGCGCCTGATCACCTACCGGTCCTAAGTGGACTGCGTGCTCGACCTCGTGGCGGCCGAACGCGAGCGCGACTCCCGGCCGGTGGTGCTGCTGGGGTTCAGCACCGGCGGTCGGCTCGCCTACGACGTCGCCGCCCGAGCCGGGGACGCGGTGGCCGGGGTGATCACCACCTGCCTGGCCGACCAGCAGCGCGACGAGGTGCGGCGGCGGCTCGCCGCCCGCCCCGAGCTCGCCCAGTGGGCGGGGCTGCTGGGCCTCGTCCCGAAGCCGCTGGGCGCGGCGCGGGTGCCGGTGCACTGGCTGGCCAACATCGCCGCGGTGTCCAACCACGCCCAGTTCGCCAACCTCGTGTGGGCCGATCCGCTCGGCGGTGGTTCGTGGATCGCGCTGAGCTTCGTGCGCAGCTGCCTGCGCAGCGCGCCCGCCGTCGCACCCGAGGAGTTCTCCGGCCCGCCGCTGCTGCTGGCGCACCCCGAGGAGGACCGCTGGACGCCGCCGCTGCTGTCCCGCAGGTTCTTCGACCGCATCGCGGGGCCGACCCGGTTCGCGTCGCTCAGCGGGTCCGGGCACCTGCCCGTGGAGGAGTCGGGGCTGGCGGACCTGGACCGCGCCGTGCGGGACTTCCTCGACGAGTTCGGGCTCCAGTAGTCACCGCCGGTGCTCGGATCGCACGTACCGTGATCGCCGCCATCCGTTGCTGCGGCGAGGGTCACACCCGGGCCGCGTGATCAGCTCCGGGTCCGCGGTGGCCGCGGTGGTGAAACGTTTCGCAGGTCAACTCGGCGGTTTCCGGGCCGCGCGGTGCGCTGTGCGACGCGTCTCCTCCGGGATGCATGCGTTCGGCACATGCGACAGGGGCCATTCGCCACTGGCCAATCGCCGTCGTCGTGAGTCACGATCAGGCACTGCAAGGCGGCGCGGGCACCCGGCTACCCCGGGCGGGGAGGAGAGTGGATGATCGAGCATCATCGCTCCCTCGGTCCGCATCCCGACCTGGGCCCGTCGCGCCCGCCGGTGCGCGCCGAGGTCGACCCGGCGCGGCGGCGGGTGTTCACCGCCTTCTCGCTGCTCGTGCTCGTGGCCGGCGGGCTCGCCTCGGTGGCCACCTCGGCGCTCACCGAGTTCCACTACAGCCCGAACCTGCTGTTCATCGGTCCGCTGCTGGCCGTCGGATTCCTGCTTGCCGAGCAGCTGACCATCGACGTGGACGTCAAACGGGTCGGCTGGACGATCTCGTTCACCGAGATCCCGCTGATCCTCGGGCTGCTCACCGCCCCGTTCGAGGTGGTGCTCGCGGCGAACCTGCTCGCCGGCCTGGGCGCGCAGGTCGGGCGGCGGGCCGCCAGCCACGTCGTCTACAACGCGGGCGTCCTGTGCCTGGAGATCGCGGTGCCGTTCGCGGTCGCCGACCTGGTCAACCGGGCGGTGACCGGGGTGTCCCCGCTGTGGTTCGGGCCGGTCGTCGGCACGCTCACGTCACCGCTGATCAGCTGCGGTTTCGCGCTCGCGGCGCTGCACGTGCTGGGCGGCGCGATGCGCGTGTCGGCCGGGGCGAGGCTCGCGGTGCGCACGCTGGCCGTGGGGCTGCTCAACACCTCGGTCGGCCTGATCGGCTACGAGGTCGCCAGCAGCACGCTGTGGGGCTGGCTGCTGGTCGCGCTGGTGGCGGTCGCGGTGATCGGCCTGTACCGGGCCTACTCGGGGTTGATGCGCGAGCAACGCGATCTGGAGGCGCTCAGCGACGTCAGCCTCAGCGTGGCCCGCTCCGGCCAGACGGCCGCGCACCACCCCTCCGACCTCGCCGACGACGCGGACCTGTCGATCAACGAGTGGGAACCGGTCGCCGAGCGCATCCGCGAACAGCTCAACGCCACCCGCGTGGTGCTGCGGCTCCGGCTGGACCCGAGCGGCGAGGTCAGCACGCTCGTCGCCGGTGAGCCGCTGCCGGAGGCCGCGCTGGCGGCGGCGCCGACGGCGCTGCGCGACGACCCGCTGCTGCAACTGCCGGGCAGCCACGTGCGCTCCTTCCGCACCTTGGAAGCGCCGGACGAGGTGCGGCGCGCGCTGCGCCAGCGCGGTGCGTACGAGGCCCTCGTGGTGCCGCTGCGCGGCGCGAACCAGCTGCTCGGCGCCGTCGAGGCGCACGACAGGGTGAGCCGGTGGCGCGGTTTCGGACGCGCCGACGTGCGCCTGCTGCACACCCTCGCCAGCCACCTGGCGACCGCGATGGACAACCGCAGGCTGCTCGCCAGGCTGCGGCACGACGCCTACCACGACCCGCTCACCGGCCTGCTCAACCGCACCGGCTTCCGGGAGATGGCCGCCGAGAAGCTGCGCGAGGGCCGGACCGCGGTCGTGCTGCGCGTCGACCTCGACGTGCTGACCACGATCAGCGAGGCGCTGGGCTACACGTGGGGCGACCGGATGGTCGTCGCGGCCGGGCAGCGGATGCTCGCCGAACTCGACGACGAGCCGCTGGCCCGGCTGGAGGCGAACTCCTTCGCGGTGCTGCTGCTCGACCGCACCGAGCAGCAGGCGCACGAGATGGCCCAGCGGCTGCGCGCGGTGATCGCCGAGCCGTACCCGCTGGACCGGATCGTCGTGGAGGCCGGGGGAGTGGCCGGTTACGCGTCCTCGGTCCCCGCCGACGCCGACCCCGAGTCCGACGTCGACGTGCTGTTGCAGCGCGCCGACGTGGCCGTCCGGGCGGCCCGCAACGGTGAGGACGGGGTCCGCGGTTACGCCCCCGCCATGGGGCAGATCTTCCTGCGCCGGTTCCAGCTGGTCACCCAGTTCCGGCAGGCCGTGGACTCCGGCCAGATCGAGGTGCACTACCAGCCCAAGGTCTCCCTGCCGCACCGCCAGGTGGTCGGCGCGGAGGCGCTGGTGCGCTGGTCGCACCCGGAGTACGGCCGGTTGGACCCGGACGAGTTCGTGCCGCTGGTGGAGGCGACCGGTCTGGTCGACGCGCTCACCTCCTTCGTCATGGAGTGCGCGCTGACCAAGGTGCGCCAGTGGCTGGACCGCGGCCTGCGGATGTCGGTCGCGGTGAACCTGTCGGTGCGCAACCTCAACGACGAGTCCTTCCCGGACCGCGTGGGAGAGGCGCTGCTGCGCCACGACATCCCGCCCGAGCTGTTGACCTTCGAGCTCACCGAGTCCAGCGTGATGGACGATCCGGACCGCTCGCTGCCGGTGCTGCGGCGGCTGCACGCGATGGGCGTGGTGCTGGCGGTGGACGACTTCGGCACCGGCTACTCGTCACTGGCCTACCTGCGGCAGCTGCCGGTCGACGAGGTCAAGATCGACAAGAGCTTCGTGCTCGGCATGGGCACCGACCTCGGCGACATGGCGGTGGTCCGCTCGATCGTCGAGCTCGGCCACTCCCTGGACCTCGCGGTGGTCGCCGAGGGCGTCGAGGACGACGCCGCGCGCGACCAGCTGGTGGAGATGGGCTGCGACGTCGCCCAGGGCTACCTGATCTCCCGTCCGCTGTCCGAGGAGCGCCTGGAGACCTGGCTGCGCGCCCGCACCCGGCGCGGCCGCGGAACGCGCAGCGAGACGGTGCTCACACTCCTGCACTGATCCGCCCGCTCGAACCCGCGAAAACCGGCGTTGACCAGGTGTTTCCCGTTGGGCACCCCCCGGTTTGGAGCGTCTGGGAGGCGTTGTGTAGAGTTCTAATCGCTCCGCAAGGGCACGCCCCAATAGCTCAGTCGGCAGAGCGTCTCCATGGTAAGGAGAAGGTCTACGGTTCGATTCCGTATTGGGGCTCGGGAAACAGCCGCGGTGCTCGGATACCTGGGTGCTGTGGCTGTTTTGCATGAGATATCCTGTGTTCGCACTGGATGTCCAGGCATGGCGGTGTAGCTCAGTCGGTAGAGCAAGCGGCTCATAATCGCTGTGTCGCCGGTTCAAGTCCGGCCACCGCTACCACGTCGCCAGGCCCGCGTGAGCAGGAGCGGGCTGATCAGGTACCGGAACGAGTAGAGAGAGGCACCCCCGTGGCCGCCACCGACGTCCGCCCCAAGATCACGCTGGCGTGCGAGGAGTGCAAGCACCGCAACTACATCACCAACAAGAACCGGCGGAACGACCCCGACCGGATGGAACTGAAGAAGTTCTGCCCGAACTGCGGTACGCACCGTGCGCACAAGGAGACCCGCTGAGCGCGGATCCCGATCGACTCGACGCCAGGCCCGTCCCGGATTCCCGGGGCGGGCCTTCGTCGTTCCGGGCCGCCGGTAACCTGCTGGTCGTGCCGCTCGACCAGTCATTCATCGGACGTGAGTACCCGCCCACCAGGCCCTACGAGGTGGGGCGGGAGAAGATCCGCGAGTTCGCCGACGCGATCGGCGACGACTCCGCTTTGTACCGCGACCCGGCGGCCGCCGGGGCCGCCGGCTACCCGGACGTGATCGCCCCGCCGACGTTCGCGGTGATCCTGTCGATGGGCGCGCACGACGCGATCGTCGACGACCCGCAACTCGGTCTGGACTACAGCCGCGTGGTGCACGGCCAGCAGGAGTTCACCCACCACCGGCCGATCCGCGCGGGTGACCGGCTGGTCACCGTGGTGCACGTGGACGACATCAAGGCCCGTGCGGGCAACGACTTCCTCACCGTGCGGGCCGAGATCGGCACGGTCGAGGGCGAACCGGTCTGCACCGCGACGTCGATGCTGGTGGCCCGGGGCACCGCAGAGGAGGGGGACGCCTGATGCCGCGCCTGTCCGAGGTCGCCGTCGGCGACCAGCTGCCCGCCCTGAGCGTCCCGCTGACCCGCGCGGACCTCGTCCGCTACGCGGGCGCCTCCGGCGATTTCAACCCGATCCACTGGAACGAGCGGTTCGCCACCGAGGTGGGCCTGCCCGACGTGATCGCGCACGGCATGCTCACCATGGCGCTGGCCGGCCGCCTGGTCACCGAGTGGACCGGTGACCCGGGTGCGGTCCGCCACTACGGGGTCCGGTTCACCCGCCCCGTCGTCGTCCCCGACGACGGCACCGGTGCCCTCGTCGAGGTGACCGGCAAGATCGCGAAGAAGAACGACGAGGACGGCACGGTCAAGGTCAGCATCACGGCCCGCAGCGCCGACCAGGGCGTCCTCGGAGGCGCCAGCGCCACCGTGCGGCTGCCCGCCTGAGAGAGGCTGTCTCTTCGAACTCGTTTTGGGTGGCGGTGCCGGTTGCGAGACCACTCACCGAAAGAGAAAGCGGCTGGCGCCGCTTGCCACGCCTGTTCCGGGAGCAGGTTCGAAGACAGGCACTGAGGAGCCCGGAAGCCCGAGGAGTCCGGAAGACGACGACGGCCCTGCCTCCCGCGTGGAGGGCAGGGCCGTCGTCGTGGCGGTCACTTCGCTTCGGCGAGGAACTCCGCCATCCGGTTCACGCCGGTGACGAGGTCGTCGTCACCGAGGGCGTAGGACAGGCGGAAGTAGCCCGGAGTGCCGAACGCCTCGCCCGGCACGACCGCGACCTCGGCGTGCTCCAGGACGAGTTCGGCGAGCTCGACGCTGGTCTGCGGGCGGACGCCGCGGATCTCCTTGCCCAGCAGGCCCTTCACCGACGGGTAGGCGTAGAACGCGCCCTGCGGTTCGGGGCAGCTCACGCCGGGGATCGCCGAGAGCAGGTCGACGATCGTGCGCCGACGGCGGTCGAACGCCGCGCGCATGTCGGCCACCGCGTCCAGCGAGCCGCTCACCGCCTGCAGCGCGGCGCGCTGCGAGACGTTCGCGACGTTGGACGACAGGTGCGACTGCAGGTTCGTGGCGGCCTTGATCACATCCGCCGGGCCGATCATCCAGCCGACCCGCCAGCCGGTCATCGCGTAGGTCTTGGCCACGCCGTTGAGCACCACGCAGCTGTCCGCGAGCTCCGGAACCACCACCGGCATCGAGACGTGACGGGCGTCCCCGTAGACCAGGTGCTCGTAGATCTCGTCGGTGATGACCCAGATGCCGTGCTCGACCGCCCAGCGGCCGATCGCCTCGACCTGCTCGGGCGGGTAGATGGCACCGGTCGGGTTGGACGGCGAGTTGAACAGCAGGACCTTGGTGCGCGGGGTCCGCGCGGCCTCCAGCTGCTCCACCGAGGCCAGGTAACCGGTCGAGTCGTCGGTCGGCACGACGACCGGCACACCGCCCGCCAGCGTGATGGCCTCCGGGTAGGTGGTCCAGTACGGAGCAGGCAGCAGGACCTCGTCGCCCGGGTCCAACAGCGTCTGGAACGCCTGGTAAACGGCCTGCTTGCCGCCGTTGGTGACCAGCACCTGCGAGGGCTGGACGCGGTAGCCCGAGTCGCGCGCGGTCTTCTCGGCGATCGCCTCGCGGAGCTCCGGCAGGCCCGCGGCCGGGCTGTAGCGGTGGTTCTTCGGGTCGGAGCAGGCGGCGATCGCGGCGTCCACGATCGGCTGCGGTGTCGGGAAGTCCGGCTCGCCGGCGCCGAAGCCGATCACCGGGCGGCCGGCCGCCTTGAGCGCCTTCGCCTTGGCGTCCACGGCGAGCGTGGCGGACTCGCTGATCCCGCCGATGTGCGCCGACACGCGCGGCTTGGAGGTCTGCTGGTCTGTGTCAGGTGCAGCCATACACTGCATCCTGGCAGATCGAGGGTGGCCTCCAACACGCTCCCCACCTGCGGTGGAGTTGTTCATGGACCCGCGGTGGGGGTGCCGTTGGAGGGCGGTCATCGGCGTGCCGTACACTTTCGGACCTGGGATACCGGTTCGTCTCTAAGCCACGGGGCCGAGGCGGTGTTCCACTGCGGTCGAGGAGTTCGACCGCGAAGGGGCGTAGCTCAATTGGCAGAGCAGCGGTCTCCAAAACCGCAGGTTGCAGGTTCAAGTCCTGTCGCCCCTGCGTCGATGCGACGGTGAGCGGAGGATTGGCGTGAGCGAGGACCGCGAGCAGGAGCGGAACGGAGCGCGCGACAGCGCTCGTCCGTCCAGCGCCGCGGCGCGGCGCGAGCGTCGGGGCTCCGCCCGCCCGGCCGGTCGCAAGGGTCGGGTCGAGGGATCGGCCGCGGCGGCCGGTTCCACGCGCACAACTGAGTCCAAGGGTCGGCCGACTCCTTCGCGGGACGGTCGGCAGGGTCGGGTTTCGCCGTTCCGCAAGGCTGGGCGCTTCCTGCGCGAGGTCGTCGCCGAGCTGCGCAAGGTCATCTGGCCGACGCGCAAGGCGCTGATGACCTACACGCTCGTGGTGCTGGTGTTCGTCAGCGTCATGGTGGCGTTCGTGGCCGGTGTGGACGTGCTCTTCGCCAAGGGCGTGCTCTGGTTGTTCGGCTGAACACCTCCGGGCCCGCGCGGGGAGCGGGACGGCGGATGCCATCGATCCGGCACGCAACGCACGAGAGGAAGCGAGACCGACTGTGACCTCCCACGAGGGCCAGGAATCCACCGGCCTCACCGACGAGCAGGTGCACGCCGAGGCCGACCAGGCCGCCGAGGAACCGGCCGTGGAGTCGGTCGACGCCGCTGCCGACGACGCGGGCAGTGCCGACTCCGACGAGGACACCGGCTCGACTCCGGAGGAGGCCGCGGACGCGGCCGAGCAGGACGAGCAGGCCGGCGGGGAAGAGGAGTCCGACCCGGTCGAGGAGCTGCGCGCCGCGCTGCGCCGCGCTCCCGGCGACTGGTACGTCGTGCACTCCTACGCCGGCTACGAGAACAAGGTCAAGACCAACCTGGAGACCCGCGCCCAGACCCTGGACGTGGAGGACTACATCTTCCAGGTCGAGGTGCCGACCGAGGAAGTCACCGAGATCAAGAACGGCCAGCGCAAGCTGGTGCAGCGCAAGGTGCTCCCCGGCTACATCCTGGTGCGGATGGAGCTCAACGACGCGTCCTGGAGCGCGGTCCGCAACACCCCGGGCGTCACGGGTTTCGTCGGGGCCACCTCGAAGCCTTCGCCGCTGAGCATCGACGAGGTGCTGAAGTTCCTCGCGCCGCAGGTCGAGGAGAAGAAGGCCGAGACGGGCAAGAAGGCCGCGCAGCCGGCCGCAGCCACCGCTGCCAAGCAGCCGACCGTCGAGGTCGACTACGAGGTCGGCGAGTCCGTCACCGTCATGGACGGCCCGTTCGCGACGCTGCCGGCGACGATCAGCGAGGTCAACGCCGACGCCCAGAAGCTCAAGGTGCTGGTGTCGATCTTCGGCCGCGAGACGCCGGTTGAACTCTCGTTCAACCAGGTTTCCAAGATCTGACCGGCTCCCCGGTTCGGGAGCGCGGCGGCTGCGCGCGGATCGGGCAGGACCCGCGCGCAGAGCCCGGCGGTGCCCACGCGGGGCACGTCGGCAGCACCGGTCCCGCCTCCAGCGGGGCCGGGTAACCGGATAGCGAAGACACAGGAAGCGAACATGCCGCCCAAGAAGAAGAAGCTGGCAGCGATCATCAAGCTGCAGATCCAGGCCGGCCAGGCCAACCCGGCCCCGCCGGTCGGTCCGGCGCTGGGTCAGCACGGCGTCAACATCATGGAGTTCTGCAAGGCGTACAACGCCGCGACCGAGAACCAGCGCGGGAACGTGATCCCGGTCGAGATCTCCGTTTACGAGGACCGGTCCTTCGACTTCAAGCTGAAGACCCCGCCGGCCGCGAAGCTGCTGCTCAAGGCCGCCGGCGTGCAGAAGGGCAGCGGCGAACCGCACAAGACGAAGGTCGGCAAGGTCAGCATGGAGCAGGTCCGCGAGATCGCCCAGACCAAGATGACCGACCTCAACGCCCAGGACCTGGACCAGGCCGCCAAGATCATCGCCGGTACCGCCCGGTCGATGGGCCTGACCGTCGAGGACTGAAGGCGCCGCGAGGCAGCGTGGGAGGGCTACGGCGCAGCCCGACCAACCACAACTGATCCACTTGGGATAGGACAGACATGGCAAAGCGCAGCAAGGCATACCAGGAGTCGGCCGGGTTGGTCGACCGCACTCGGCTGTACTCGCCGATGGAGGCCGCGGAGCTCGCCAAGAAGACCGCCAAGGTCAAGATGGACGCCACCGTCGAGGTGGCGCTGCGGCTCGGCGTCGACCCCCGCAAGGCAGACCAGATGGTCCGCGGCACCGTGAACCTGCCGCACGGCACTGGTAAGACCGCCCGCGTCATCGTGTTCGCCGTCGGCGACAAGGCCGCCGAGGCCGAGTCCGCCGGTGCGGACGCGGTGGGTTCCGAGGACCTGATCGAGCGTATCCAGGGCGGCTGGCTCGATTTCGACGCGGCGATCGCCACCCCGGACCAGATGGCCAAGGTCGGCAAGATCGCGCGGGTGCTCGGCCCGCGCGGCCTGATGCCGAACCCGAAGACCGGCACCGTCACCCCGAACGTCGCCAAGGCGGTCGCGGACATCAAGGGCGGTAAGATCAACTTCCGGGTCGACAAGCAGGCCAACCTGCACTTCATCATCGGCAAGGCGTCCTTCGACACCGACAAGCTGGTGGAGAACTACGCGGCGGCGCTGGACGAGATCCTGCGCGCCAAGCCGTCGGCCTCCAAGGGTCGTTACCTGAAGAAGGTCACCTTCACCACGACCATGGGCCCCGGCATCCCGGTGGACCCGAACCGCACCCGGAACCTGGTGGAGACCCCCTCCGCCTGATCCCGGCGCGCAACCGACGCACGAGGGCGGACCGGCCGCACGGCCGGTCCGCCCTTCGTCGTGCCGGGGTGCCTACTGGCACTGGGGGTTGTAGGCGGTGATGATCCAGCCGCCGTTGGCCTGGCGCTTGAGCTTGAAGCTCCCCAGCGGTGGGCCACCGGCGGATTTGATGCGGCAACCGTGGGCAACCGCCTCGGTCGCCGTGGTCTCGATCGCGTCCTCGGGGAACTCCGGTGTCCGGTAGCTCTGGGACGTGACCTGGTCGTGGATCTTGCGCGCGGCCGTCGCGCAGTCCGGGGCTCCGTAGGCGAGGGCGAAGGCGGCTTTGCCCGACTCGTCGAACATCTCGCAGGCGATGGCCGGTGTCGAGGCCAGGTACGTGTAGACGCTGCGCACCGCGTCCTGCGGGTCGGTTTGCAGTTGGGTGGTCGAACCGGGTGGCGCGCCCCCGCCGGTGCCGTCGCCGCCGCCGGAGCCTCCGGTGCCGAGGACGTCGCGGACCGCGTAGTTGACGAGGTAGGGCAGCAGGATGATGAACAGCAGCAGGTAGAGCAGCCTGCGGACGAGCTTGAAGCGGAGGATGCCGAGCAGGTGCTTCCACCACGGCTTCTTCGTCCTCGTCGCGGCGGTGCGCGGCGGGCGCGGGTCCGCACCGCCCTCCGCCTGGGTGCGCTGCCACTCCCGGAAGCGCTGGAACTCCTGGAACTCCAGGAACTCCTGGTAGCGTCGGCGCTCCTCGTCGTCGGCCGGGGTCGTGGTGGCGTCGTCCGGAGTGCGGTGCTCGACCCGTTCGTCGACCACCTCCGCCTCGACGATCTCGGCCGGGTGGGTGCCGTCGGGGGGCTGCGCGCCGGAGCCGTGCGGATGCGATCTGGGATCGGACACGCACCACATGATGCCGTGCGCGGCGGGCGAGGTCACGAGGCTGTGATCAGCCGGTCTGCCCGGGGGCCGGTGCGGACGTGCCGGTCCGGTGCCGTATCCTGGTCGAAGTTCCACCCAAGACCGCTGGTCTTCTCCGCGTCCCGTCGGGACGGGGGAACGAAGGTCCCGTGAGATGCGGGCGGCCCGCGCAGGAGGACGAGGCAGAACCCGCGGATGTCCGCGGCTGGATTCCTTCCCGCCCCGTGCCCTGCTGCGCCGGGGCGTTTTGTCGTCTCAGGGCCCGACTGAATGCGGATCTCAGTCGGCAAGAAGAGAGGAGGCGACATGGCGAAGCCCGACAAGGTTGAGGCGGTCAACGAGATCGCCGAGCGGTTCAACACCGCCACCGCTGCGGTCGTGACCGAGTACCGCGGGCTGTCCATGGCGCAGCTGTCCGAGCTGCGCCGTGCCCTCGGCGAGGGCACGACCTACCGTGTCGCGAAGAACACGCTGGTCAAGCGCGCGGCCGAGCAGTCCGGCGTCGAGGGCCTCGACGAGATGTTCCTCGGCCCGACCGCGATCGCCTTCATCGAGGGCGAGCCGGTCGACGCTGCCAAGGCCCTGCGTGAATTCGCCAAGTCCAACCCGGCCCTGGTGATCAAGGGCGGCTACATGGACGGCCGCCCGATCTCGGTCGCCGAGGTCGAGCGGATCGCCGACCTCGACTCGCGCGAGGTCACCCTCGGCAAGCTGGCCGGGGCCATGAAGGCCAAGCTGAACGAGGCTGCTGCGGCGTTCGCCGCGCCGGCCTCCAAGATGGCGCGGCTGGCCAACGCCCTGCAGGAGAAGAAGGGCGAGTGATCCGGCTGCCGCGTCCGATGTGGACGCGGACGTGCCGGTCCCAACCACCCCCGGGTACTGCCCGTCTTCGGGCACCGAACGGAAAGGAACGCCGCCGTGGCGAAGCTGAGCAACGAGGAACTGCTGGACATCTTCAAGGAGATGACCCTCCTGGAGCTGTCGGAGTTCGTGAAGCAGTTCGAGGAGACCTTCGACGTCACCGCTGCCGCCCCGGTCGCGGCCGTGGCCGCCGCTCCGGCTGCCGGTGGTGCCGCTGAGGCCGCCGAGGAGCAGGACGAGTTCGACGTCGTCCTGGAGGGCGCCGGCGACAAGAAGATCCAGGTCATCAAGGTCGTCCGCGAGCTGGTCTCCGGCCTGGGCCTGAAGGAGGCCAAGGAGATGGTCGAGGGCGCTCCGAAGCCGGTCCTGGAGAAGGTCGACAAGGAGAAGGCCAACGACGCGAAGGCCAAGCTGGAGGAGGCCGGCGCCTCCGTCAGCCTCAAGTGAGAGCCTGACTCTCCGTGAAAAGGCGGGCACCTCGGGTGCCCGCCTTTTTTGCTTTCGTCGAAAGCATTCGCGGTTCCGGACAAAAACTCCGTTCTCGCCGCGAGGTCTGGATTCGAGGTGAACTCGTGAGTAACCTCGGCGCGTCGCGCTCGTTGCACAGGTGTGACGCGACTGACCTTCGTTAAGCGCGTCACATATGTCAGGCTGCGTTGCCGGGGAATCCGGCGATGGCGAATCGACAGGGACGCGGAGGTGCGGATGGGCGTCGAGGTGGTCGTCGAGGGGCTGTCGAAGTCCTTCGGCCCCCAGACCATCTGGCGGGATGTCACGCTGACGCTCCCTCCCGGTGAGATCAGCGTGCTGCTCGGACCGTCGGGCACCGGCAAGTCGGTGTTCCTCAAGTCGCTGGTCGGGCTGTTGAAGCCGGAGCAGGGCCGGGTGGTCATCAACGGTGTCGACATCTGCACCTGCTCGGAGCACAAGCTCTACGAGATCCGCAAGCTGTTCGGGGTGCTGTTCCAGGACGGCGCGTTGTTCGGGTCGATGAACCTGTTCGACAACATCGCGTTCCCGCTGCGCGAGCACACCCGCAAGGGCGAGAGCGAGATCCGCCGGGTCGTGCTGGAGAAGATGGAGATGGTCGGCCTCATCGGGGCCGAGGAGAAGCTTCCCGGTGAGATTTCCGGCGGTATGCGCAAGCGCGCCGGTTTGGCCCGGGCCCTGGTGCTGGACCCGGAGATCATTCTGTTCGACGAGCCGGATTCCGGCCTGGACCCGGTGCGCACCGCTTATCTGAACCAGTTGATCGTCGACCTCAACGCGCAGATCGACGCGACTTTCCTCATCGTCACGCACGACATCGGCACCGCTCGCACGGTGCCGGACAACATCGGCATGCTGTTCCGCCGCAACCTCGTGATGTTCGGTCCGCGCGAGGTGCTGCTGACCTCGACCGAGCCGGTGGTGGAGCAGTTCCTCAACGGGCGCAGGCAGGGCCCGATCGGGATGAGCGAGGAGAAGGACGCCGGGCAGGCCGCCGCCGAGCTCGCCGAGCTGCGCGACTCCGAGACCGGGGTCCCGCACATCATCCCGCAGCTGGAGGCGTCCGCCGGACTGCCGCTGCGCGCCGCGGTGCGGCGCCGCAAGGACCGGGTGATGCGCGATCTCGGATCGCTGGACCCGTCCGCGCAGCAGGAGATCGTCAAGACGCTCACCCCCGACGAACGGGCCCGGTACCGGATCGGCGCGCAGGAGCCGGGAACCGGCGCGTGGCCGGGCCAGACCGGGCCGGTGGCGGCGCAGCCGATGCCGCCGCAGGACGTCGCCCAGGTCCCGCCGCAGCCTCCGCGGCCCAGCCCGACGCCGCGCCCCCGGCAGGACCAGCGGCCGCCGTGGGCGGAGGGGCACGAATCCGAGGAGCCGGTGGCCGCGCGGCGGCGCTGGTTCGGCCGCAAGCGGGACGGTGATCGGTGAGCGCCCCGTCCCAGATCCGGTTTCCGGGCGCCGGCGGTCTGCGCGAGACCGGTCGGTTGTTCGCGCTCGCGCTCGACGTGTGCCGGGCGATGCCCAAGCGCCCGTTCCAGGTGCGCGAGTTCGTCCAGCAGTGCTGGTTCATCGCCAGCGTCACGATCCTGCCGACCGCGCTGGTGTCCATTCCGTTCGGCGCGGTGATCGCGCTCCAGCTGGGGTCGTTGACCCGGCAGATCGGCGCCCAGTCGTTCACCGGCGCGGCGAGCGTGCTGGCGATCATCCAGCAGGCCAGCCCGATCGTGACCGCGCTGCTCATCGCCGGTGCGGGCGGTTCGGCGATCTGCGCCGACCTGGGGTCCCGCAAGATCCGCGACGAGATCGACGCGATGGAGGTGCTGGGCGTCTCGCCGATCCAGCGCCTGGTGGTGCCCCGGGTGGTCGCCGCGATGCTGGTGGCGCTGCTGCTCAACGGCATGGTCAGCGTCGTCGGCGTGATGGGCGGCTACTTCTTCAACGTGATCATGCAGGGCGGCACGCCCGGCGCGTACATGGCGAGCTTCAACGCGCTGGCCCAGCTGCCCGACCTGTGGATCAGCGAGTTCAAGGCACTGGTGTTCGGCTTCCTGTCCGGCGTGGTGGCCGCCTACCGGGGGCTGAACCCGCCGCCCGGTCCCAAGGGCGTCGGCGACGCGGTGAACCAGTCGGTGGTGATCACCTTCCTGCTGCTGTTCGCCGTGAACTTCATCCTCACCACGGTCTACTTGCAGCTCGTGCCGCCCAAGGGAATGTGAATCGATGCTCGGTCAATGGTTCCGCGCCGCCGCCCGCCCGTCGCCCGGCCACCGCCCCCCGTGGAGGCGCCGGGCCGCCGCGGCTCTCCTCCGCCGCTCGCCTTCCGAGCGGCGACCTGGAACGTCGGCCGCGGTCGCCGCAACCTGGCTGGGCGCGTTGGTCGGATGCCCTTCGGGCATGGGGAATGTGACATGGTGACGATCTCCCAGCGTGCGAAGCGCGCTTTCCGGCGGCCGCTGGAGTTCCTGGACGACCTCGGCGACCAGATGTCGTTCTACCTGCGGTCGCTGGCGTGGATCCCGAAGGCCGTCGTCCGCTACGCCAAGGAGACGCTGCGGTTGCTCGCCGAGGTGAGCTTCGGCAGCGGGGCGCTCGCGGTCATCGGCGGCACGGTCGGCGTGATGATCGGACTGACCCTGTTCACCGGCACCGTGGTCGGGCTGCAGGGCTACGCGGCGCTGAACCAGCTGGGCACCTCGGCGTTCGCCGGGTTCGTGTCCGCCTACTTCAACACCCGCGAGATCGCGCCGCTGGTCGCCGGGCTCGCGCTGTCGGCCACCGTCGGTTCCGGGTTCACCGCGCAGCTGGGCGCGATGCGGATCTCCGACGAGATCGACGCCCTGGAAGTGATGGGCGTGCCCAGCCTGCCGTACCTGGTGACCACCCGGGTCATCGCCGGTTTCGTCGCGGTCATCCCGCTGTACGTGTTGGGCCTGCTCACCTCGTACGTGGCCGCGCGGGCGGTCACGGTCTACGCCTACGGCCAGTCCGCGGGCACCTACGACCACTACTTCAACCTGTTCCTGCCTCCCGAGGACGTGTTGTGGTCCTTCGGGAAGGTGCTGGTCTTCAGCGTGGTGGTGATCATGACGCACTGCTACTACGGCTACCGCGCCAGCGGCGGCCCGGCCGGGGTCGGTGTCGCGGTGGGCCGGGCGGTCCGGACCGCGATCGTGACCACGGCGCTGCTGGACTTCTTCCTCAGCCTCGCCATCTGGGGCACCACGACGACGGTTCGGATCACCGGATGAGTACCCGAGGTGCGTTGACCACGTTGGAGGCGTCATGAGCGACACTCGTGAACGCCCGCTCATGAAGGCCGACCGGGTGCGGGTGTCCCGCAGAACAGTGGGGCGCCGGCTGCTCGGCGTCGCGTTCCTGATGTGCATCGTGCTGTTCCTGAGCCTGACCGTGGCCGTCTACGAGAAGGCGTTCACGTCCGATGTGGACGTCGTGCTGCGGGCCGCGTCCACCGGGAACCAGTTGCTGCCCGACTCGGACGTCAAGGTCCGCGGCATGGTCGTCGGCCGGGTCGTCAACGTGGAGTCCACAGGGGACGGTGCCGAGCTGCACCTGGCGCTGGACCCGGACCAGGCGCGGCAGCTGCCGTCCAACGTGTCGGCGCAGCTGCTGCCGCGGACGCTGTTCGGCGAGCGGTACGTGTCGCTGGAACTGCCGCGGCAGGCGGCGTCGAGCCGGCTGGCGTCCGGCGACGTCATCCAGCAGGACCACACCCGAGCCGGGATCGAGCTGGAGCAGGTCCTGTCCGACACCATGCCGGTGCTGCAGGCGGTGCACCCCGACGACCTCGCCGCCACGCTCAACGCGCTGGACCAGGCGCTGTCCGGGCGCGGCAGGTCGGTCGGCGAGACGCTGTCGCAGCTCAACACCTACCTGGACGGCCTCAACCCGTCCATCCCGGACCTGCGGGACAACCTGCGGCAGCTGGTCGGCGTCGCGCAGACCTACGAGCAGGCCGCGCCGGACGTGCTGCAGGCGCTGGAGAACTTCAGCACCACCTCGCGGACCCTGGTGCAGCAGAAGCAGAACCTCAGCAACCTGACCGGACAGCTGACCACGACCTCCGGCGACCTCACCCGGTTCCTGCAGGACAACCGGCAGAACATCATCCAGCTCGGCGAGTCGCAGCGGCCCACCCTGGACGTGCTCGCCAAGTACTCGCCGGAGTACAAGTGCTTCCTGGACAAGATGGTCGAGTTCAAGCCGCGGATCCGGCAGGCGTTCGGCGAGGGCACGAAGGAACCCGGCCTGCACATCACCCTGGAGGTCACCCCGCACCGGGGCAAGTACGTCCCGAACCAGGACGAGCCGGAGTTCGCCGACAAGCGCGGTCCGCGCTGCTACAACCTCAACCCGATGCCGCGGCCCATCCCGGAGTACCCGCCGGACGGACCGTTCAAGGACGGTTCGAAGCCGCCGCCGGCGTCCAAGCCGGTCGACGGGGGCCTGAACCCGCCGTCGATGGGTGAGAGCTACCTGCCGTCGTCGGGTCCGGCCTCGACCACGCCGCAGTCCTACGACGGTCCGGCCACGACCCCGAACTCGCCCGCCGAGCAGGACCTGGTGTCGGTGCTGCTGGCGCCCCAGCTCGGCGTGGACGCCCGGCAGGTGCCGGGGTGGGGTTCGCTGCTGGTCGGGCCGGTGCTGCGCGGAGCGGAGGTGAGCTACCGGTGAACGGGCGGAGCATCACCGCGCCCCTGGTCAAGTTCCTGATCTTCGTGCTGGTCACGGTGCTGGCCACCGGGGTGCTCGTGCTGACCATCGCCAACCAGGACCTGCGGTCCTCGCAGAGCTACACCGCGCGGTTCACCGACGTCACCGCGCTCAACGAGGGCGACGACGTGCGCATCGCCGGCGTCAAGGTCGGCGAGGTGGAGTCGATCCGGGTGGTGGACCGGCGGTTGGCCGAGGTGCGGTTCAACGTGGCCGACCGGCGGCTGCCCGCCTCGGTGACCGCGACCATCAAGTACCGCAACCTCGTCGGCCAGCGCTACATCGCGCTGGAGCAGGGGGCGGGCGACCCGTCGAAGTTCCTGCCGGTCGGCGGGACGATCCCGCTGCAGCGCACCAAACCCGCGTTGGACCTGACGGTGCTGCTCGGCGGGTTCAAGCCGTTGTTCCAGGCGCTGTCGCCGACCGACGTCAACAAGCTGTCCTACGAGATCATCCAGGTGTTGCAGGGCGAGGGCGGCACGGTGGAGAGCCTGCTGGCGCACACCGCGTCGCTGACCTCCACGATCGCCTCCCGGGACCAGGTCATCGGCCAGGTCATCAACAACCTCAACGGGGTGCTGGGCACCGTCAACGCCCGCGACCAGCAGCTGTCCGGGCTGATCGGGCAGCTGCGGCAGGTGGTGTCGGGGCTGTCCGCCGACCGCGGTGCGATCGGCGACGCGATCACCGCGATGGACGGGCTGACCAACACCACCGCGGGCCTGGTGCAGGACGCCCGGCCCGGGCTGCGGGACGACATCGCCGGGCTCGGCCGGTTGTCGAAGAACCTCAACGACAACGAGCCGACCACCGAGCACTTCCTGCAGAACCTGCCCGGCAAGGTGGAGACCATCGGGCGCACCGCCAGCTACGGCTCGTGGTTCAACTTCTTCATGTGCAAGGCGAGCGGCACGGTCGGCGTCGGGAAGGCGGAGCTGCCACTGCCGATCGAGCCCGTGACCCAGCCGAGGTGTCAGCGATGACCGCATTCGCCCAGCGCGACCCGCTCAAGATCGGCATCGCCGGGATCGTGGCGCTGGTGCTGGCCTTCCTGCTCGCGCTGAACTTCGACCGGCTGCCGATCATCGGCGGCACCACCTACCAGGCCCAGTTCGGCGAGGCCGCCGGGCTGCGCCCGGACAACGAGGTCCGCATCGCCGGGGTCAAGGTCGGCACCGTCACCGACGTGGCCCTGGAAGGCGACCACGTGCGGGTCAGCTTCCGGGTGCACGACGCCTGGATCGGCGACCACACCACCGCCGCGATCAAGATCAAGACGTTGCTCGGGCAGAAGTACCTGGCGCTGGATCCGCAGGGCGGTCGGGAACTCGACCCGTCGCAGCCGATCCCGCGGCAGCGCACGGTGTCGCCGTACGACGTCATCGAGGCGTTCAGCGACCTGTCCAAGACCGTCGACCAGATCGACACCAAACAGCTCGCGCAGAGCTTCCGCACCCTCTCGGACACCTTCGCCGGCACGCCCGACCAGGTCGGCGGCGCGCTCGACGGCCTGTCCCAGCTGTCCCAGACCATCTCCAAGCGCGACGAACAGCTGGAGCAGCTGCTGCACAACACCTCGCAGCTGACCAAGACGGTCTCGGACCGCAACGACGACTTCGAGAAGCTGCTCTCCGACGGCAACCTGCTGCTGGAGGAGATCCGGGCCCGCCGCGACTCGATCAGCGCCCTGCTGACCGGGACCCAGAAGCTGTCCACGCAGCTGAGCGGACTGGTCGACGACAACGCCCGGCAGCTCGGTCCCACCCTGGGCGAACTGGACCGCGTCACGAAGATGCTCCAGCGCAACCAGGACGACCTCAACCGCAGCATCCAGATGTTCGCCCCGTTCACCCGGCTGTTCTCCAACGTCCTGGGCAACGGGCACTGGTTCGACACCTACATCTGCGGTCTGCTGCCGCCCGCCGTCGGTCCGATCAACCAGAAGGGCTGTCAACCATGACGAGCTTGCCCGTCCGTCGCAGGGGGTTGACCGGCCTCCTGGCGATCGCCGTGGTGCTCGTGCTGGCCGCGTCGGTGGCGATCTGGTGGCTGTTCAACGGCGCTGCCGAACGCCGGGTCACCGCGTACTTCAACGCCGCCGTGGGCATCTACCCCGGCGGGGACGTGCGGATCCTCGGGGTGCCGGTGGGCACCGTCGACTCGGTCACCCCGCAGGGACGGCTGGTGCGCGTCGAGATGAGCGTGGACCGCGACGTCCAGGTGCCCGCCGACGCGAGCGCCGTCGCCGTGGCGCCGAGCGTGGTCAGCGACCGGTACGTGCAGCTCGCCCCGGTGTACCGGGGTGGACCCCAGCTGCGCGACGGCGCGGTGATCCCCGAGGAGCGCACCGCCACGCCCGTCGAGCTGGACCAGATCTACCGCAGCCTCAACGACCTCACGACCGCGCTCGGCCCCAACGGCGCCAACCGCGACGGCGCGCTCAGCGACCTGCTCAACACCGGCGCGGCGAACCTGGACGGCCACGGCAAGGCGCTGTCGGACACCATCCGCAACCTCGGGCAGGCCGGCAAGACGTTGTCCGGCAACAGCAAGCAGCTGTTCGACACCGTCGACAACCTGCAGAAGTTCACCGGCATGCTGGCCGCCAACGACGACCAGGTGCGCCGGTTCAACGGCCAGATGCAGCAGGTCAGCTCGTTCCTGGCGGGGGAGCGGCAGGACATGGGCGCCTCGATGGCGGAGCTGGCCGTGGCGCTGGGCAAGGTGGAGTCCTTCGTGCGGGACAACCGGGCGCACCTGAAGTCCAATGTGGACCAATTGAACTCGGTGGCGGCGGTGCTGGTGGAGCAGAAGAAGGCGCTCAACGAGTCGCTGACCAACGCCCCGCTCGCGCTGGGGAACCTCAACAACGCCTACAACGGCGCGTCCGGGACGCTGGACACCCGCGCGGACATCAACGAGCTCAACCAGCCGCCACTGGTGTCGGTCTGCAAGATGCTGCGCCAGCACAGCCCGGGTGACGTGCCCAAGGAACTCCAGGACACCTGCACCTCGCTGCAACCGGTCCTCGACGGGGTCGCCAAGCTGCCCACCCCGGCGCAGACCATCAACTCGCTGCAACAGGGCAAGCTGCCGCCCCTGCCGCTCCCGCTGTCCACGGACCAGGGAGGCACCCGATGAACCTCCGGAACGGACTCGCGCGCCGCCGGCCCGGCACCGGGCGCAAGGCCGCCCGGATCGGGGCGTTCGCGGCGGTGGCGCTGCTCGTGCTCGGCGGCTGCAGTTCGCGCGGCGTGTACGACATGCCGCTGCCCGGCGGCGCCGACGTCGGGGACAAGCCCTACGAGGTGAAGGTCCGGTTCGCCGACGTGCTCGACCTGGTGCCCAACGCCGGGGTGCGGGTCAACGACGTCCCGGTGGGACGGGTGGAGAACATCGGGCTCGCCGCCGGAACCTGGCAGGCCGAGGTGACCGTGCAGGTCAACGGCGACGTGAAGCTGCCCGCCAACGCGGTCGCGCGGCTGCGCCAGTCCAGCCTGCTCGGTGAGAAGTACGTCGAGCTCGCCGACCCGCCGCAGCCGCAGCAGCCGATCGGCAGCCTCGCCGACGGCGACACCATCGACGGCACCCGGACCAGCCGCAACCCCGAGGTCGAGGAGGTCCTCGGGGCGATGTCGATGCTGCTCAACGGTGGTGGCGTGGCCCAGCTGCAGGACATCACCAAGGAGCTCAACGCCGCCCTCGAAGGCCGCGAGAGCGACGTGTGCGGTCTGCTGTCCAATGTGAACAAGCTGGTCGGCGGGCTCGACGCGCAGCGCGACGACATCGTGCGCGCCCTGGACAGCGTCGACCGGCTCAGCGCCCGGCTCAACGCCCAGCGCGGCAGCATCGACGTCGCCCTGCGCGACCTCGAACCCGGGCTGCGCGTGCTGGACCAGCAGCGCACCCAGCTGGTCACCATGCTGCGATCACTGGACAAGCTCTCCGGCGTCGCCACCGACGTGGTCAACCGCAGCCACCAGGACGTGGTGCACGACCTCAACCAGCTCGCGCCGACCCTCAACCAGCTCGCCGCCGCCGGGAACAACCTGCCCAAGTCGCTGGAACTGCTGCTGACGTTCCCGTTCCCGGACAACGCGGTCGACGGCATCCAGGGCAGCGACTACACCAACCTCTACGCCAACGTGGACCTCAACCTCAGCCACGTGCTGGACAACATCAGCCGGTCCCGCCAGCCGCTGGTGCGGCTGCCCGACGCCCCGCCGCTGCCGCTGCCGTCGCAGCAGGGCGAGCAGCCGCAGGCCCCGCAACAGCAGCAACAGCCGCAGCAACCGCCGAAGTCCTCCGGTGGCCTGCTCGGCTCCCTCCTGGGAGGCGACTGATGCTCACCCGCAAGGTTCGACTCCAGATCTTCGCGTTCGTGCTGATCGCGCTCGTGGGCGTCAGCTACGCGGGCGCCCGCTACGCGGGGCTGGACCGGCTGTTCGGGTCCAGCGGCTACGTGGTGCAGCTCAACCTCGCCGACACCGGCGGGATCTTCAACAACGCCGAGGTCACCTACCGGGGCGTGCCGGTCGGCCGGGTCGGGACGCTGCGGCTGACCGCCGACGGGGTGGCGGCACCGCTGAACATCGACCCCAGCGCGCCGAAGATCCCCTCCGATGTCGAGGCCGTGGTCACCAACCGGTCCGCGGTCGGTGAGCAGTACGTCGACCTGCGGCCGAACCGCGACGGTGGCCCGTTCCTGCGGGACGGATCGGTCATCCGCCAGCGCGACACGCAGACCCCGCTGCCGGTCGAGACGCTGATGACCAACCTGGACACCTTCTCCAAGTCGGTGCCCGAGGACTCGCTGCGCACCGTCGTCAGCGAACTCGGCACCGCGTTCCGCGACAACGGCGGCAACCTGCAGACCATCGTGGACACCACGCGGGAGTTCACCGCCGAGGCCCAGAAGAACCTGCCGCAGACCACCCAGCTGCTCGCCGACGGCAAGACCGTGCTGGCCACCCAGAACGACCAGGGTTCGGCGATCCGGTCCTACAGCAAGGACCTGCGGGCGCTGTCCGAGCAGCTCAAGCAGTCCGACCCGGACCTGCGCAAGCTCATCGAGCGGGCGCCCCCCGCCGCCCAGCAGGTCAGCGGCTTCCTGCGGGAGAACGACAAGCTCAGCCCGCTGCTGGCGAACCTGACCACGACCTCGCAGGTGCTGGCGCGCAACACCGACGGCATCGAGCAGATCATGACCCTCTACCCCGCGGTGGTCGCCGCGGGCGACACCGTGGTGCCCGGCGACGGCACCGCCCACTTCGGACTCGTGCTCAACGTGTTCGACCCGCTGCCCTGCACCAACGGGTACGAGGGCACCCAGCGGCGGGCGGGCAACGAGATGACCCCGGCCCCGTTGAACACCAATGCCCGGTGCGAGGCGCCGCGCGGTAGCCCGACCGACGTCCGGGGTGCGCAGAACGCCCCCGGCCAGTGACCGCGGAGGGAACGGGAGAAGGAGACATGTCCGCCGAAACCGAGAGCCGGCCCCGGCGCGGCGTGCGCGGGGCGACCGCGCTGTTCGCCGCGACGTTCGTGGTCTGCCTGGCCTGCGGAATCCTGTGGGTGCTGGCGGCCAACGACTCCGGGGTCGCCTACGCGGCCGAGCGCGACGAGGTCCTGCGGGAGGGTCAGGGGGCGATCATCAACTTCAACACCCTCGACTACCGGGACGTCCAGCGCGGCCTCGACCGCTGGGAGAGCAACGCCACCGGCCCGCTGCTGGACGAGGTGCGCCAGGGCCGCAAGTCCTACGCCGACCAGCTCGGGCAGGCCAAGAGCAGCACCACCGCCAAGGTCCTCGACGCCGGGCTCGTCGAGCTCAACGACCGCGAGGGCAAGGCCCGCATGATCGCGGTGGTGCAGGTGACCGTGAACATCGACGGCCAGCCGCCGAGCGTCAAACCGACCCGCTACCAGGCCGACCTCACCCGCGTCGGGGACACCTGGAAGCTCAGCGGTCTCGGCGCCGTGCCGGTCGGCTGACCAGTCGGCCACCGCCCCACCCGAAGTCACCCCGAGGAGTGAAGGCAGTGTCAACCCCGAAGCGCCGCACCGGACCCAGCCGCCCCGCGGGCTCCAACCGGCGGCCGCGGGTCGCGGGCCTGCGCCGCCGCGACCAGCCCAACGCCACCCGGGAGAACACCCGCCCACCGGAACAGCCGGAGACCGACGACCGGTCCGCGGTCGCCACCGAGTCGGCCCCGGAGGAGGAACCGGCCGACGCCGCCGACCCGGCGGATCAGGCGGGATCGGAACCGGACGCCGACGCGGACCGGGCCACGGCGGCGGCCGGTCCGGCGGAACCCGACGCCGACGCGGACGAGACGAGCACGGCGGCCGGCGCGGCCGAACCGGACGACGAACCGGAGGAGACGACGCCGGCGGCCGACGCCGAGCCGGAGACCGCGGTGACCGTGGCGGAGCTGCCGGGGGAGCAGGCCCCGGCGGAGCCGGTGGCCGACGCCGCGCCGGACCTCCCGGAGCCGGGGGACGACGCTCGCCGGTCCGGGAAGCGCCTGGCGGCGGCGCTGGCGGCGGGCGCCGTGGTGTGCGCCGGACTCGCGGTGTGGTTCGGCGTCGAGGCGTACACGACGTACTTCACCGGCCCGGCGGCGAACGGGGCGCTGGTGTCGGCGGGCGAGACCAGCGAGGTCAACGGCCAGGTCAAGGACGCCGTGGAGAAGCTGTTCTCCTACGACTTCAACGACACCGCGAAGACCGAGCGGGCGGCCAAGGACCTGCTCGTCGGGTCGGCGGTGCAGAAGTACGACGACCTGTTCGCGGTGGTCAAGCAGCAGGCGCCGCAGCAGCAGCTGATCGTCACCACGACGGTCAAGTCCAGCGCCGTCACCTGGCTGCAGGGCGACCGGGCCGAGGTGCTGCTGTTCGTCGACCAGCACGCGATGCGCGCGAACAACGGTCAGAGCAACGACGGCCCGGCCCAGCTCAGCGTGGGAGTCGAGAAGCAGGGCGACCGCTGGAAGATCGACCGGATCACCCTGCGCTGACCGGTCACGGCCCGGCGTGCACCTGCGCGGCCCAGGACAGCGGGGTCTCCGGTGACTCCTGCCGCAGCTTCCGGGTGGCCGCGTGCAGCGCGGGCCCGGAGCGGTCGGTGTCGAAGTCCGCGCCGAACACCTCGGCGTAGACGTCCGCGTGCACCCGGTTCGCCGCGTCCTCGTCGACCTCCCACAGCGCGCCGAGCGCGTGGGTGTACCCGGCGAAGCACATCGCCGCGGGCAGCGGCACGGCGGCTGCGGACGGGCTGTCGGCGGCGGTGGCGCACTGGCCGAGGTAGCCGAACTCGGCCTGGTCGAGCGTGACCTGCCCCAGCTCCACCAGCCCGAGCGAGCGCTGCGGATCCCGGTCCAGCACGAGCCCCGCCGCGGGCTGACCGGGGTACTGGGAGCTGGGTTCGCACACGTGCAGCCACGGGTGCTCCGGCAGCATGCGCAGGACGTCCGGGGCGGTCGTGCTCTCGGTCGACACGATCGCGGCCGACGGCCAGTGCTGGGCGAGGATCTGGTTCTGCCGCGGCAGTTCCCGGCCGATCTGCTGCGCCGACCCGGCGGCGACCAGCGCCGTGCCGCCGTCCGGGAGCGGGCGGCGGTGGGAGCGCAGCAGGCACCCGAGGGTCGGCGTGTAGGAGGAGACCACCCGGTCCAGCACGCACTGGTCGCCCTGGGCCGCCGCGTGCAGCGGCAGGTACGCGGCGGGCCCGGCGCTGCTCCACCACAACCGCGGCCAGCGGTCCTGCGGGGCTCCCACGTAACCCATGCGGTCCAGCACGGGGCGCGCCATCCGCTGCCACGTCCACTCCAGCACCTCGGACGCCGCGGCCTGGTCGCCCTGCTGCGCCGCGGTGAGCAGCGCTGCCGTCCGCTCGGCAGCGCCTTCCGGATCGGCCTTCGGCAGCGGCACCGTGAGCACCCGGCCCGCGAACACGACGAGCGCGTCCGACCGGTAGCGGCTCAGGTTGACCAGCACCACCGCGCCGTCCCGGGCCGCCTCGGACAGCTCCGCGAACGGCTTCAGGCGCAGGTGCCCGTCCTGCACCTGGCGCGCTTCCGCGACGAGGTCGTCCCAGGCCGCGGCGAGTCGCGTCCGGTCGTCGACGCCGTCGAGCACCGGTTCCCGCGGGGGCCGGTCGAGCAGGCGGCGCAACCGCACCGCCTCGTCGGCCAGGTCGGGGTGGGTGCGGTGCAGCGCGCCCAGCTCACCGCCCGCGGGCAGGAATTCGGACAGGATCGCGGTGCGGCCGTACTCCAGCAGTTCGACGGCCCGTTCGGGCTCGCCGCTCTCCAGCGCGGCCGCCGCGGCATCCGCGGCGACCAGGGCCCAGCGCTGCTGCGCGGCGGGCGCGGCGACGACCTGCTTGCCCCGGGTGACCAGCGGCAGCAGTTCCACGGCGGTGGTGAACGACTCCACGGCCTCGGACCACCGGCCCGTCTGCGCGGCGAGCCGCCCGGCCTGGGCCGCGGCCCGCAGCCGCTGGTCGGCGGGTGCGGTCGGCTGCTCCGCCGCCTCGACGAGCACCTTGCGCGCCCACCGGTAGTAGCGGCGTCGACCGCTGCGGTGGTGCAGCGTCCGCAGGGCGCGGCCGAGGTGCGTGGCCGCGGTCGCCCGGACCGGCGCGGTCGCGGGCATCTCGGTGAGGGCCTGGTCGAGCAGTTCCACGGCGGTTTCCAGGTCCTGCGACTTCGACAGGCGCCGGAACCGCTGCAGCGCGACGGCCCCGAGCTGGGTGCGCGCCGCGTGCTGCGCGGCGGTGTCCGGAGTGGCCGCGGACGCGGCCTGGCGCGCGATCTCCTCGGCCCGGTCCAGGTCGCCGAGGTCGCCGGACTGCTCGAAGCGGGCGAGGAGGGTGACCACCAGCGAGGTCAGCACCGCGGAGCGCTGCTCGTCGGTCGCGGCGTCGGCGGCCGCCTCGCCCGCGGTCACCGCGGTGTCGAGCACCCCGGCCTCCGCGCCGTGCTGGAAGTGGCGGCGCAGCAGCGCCCCGTACGCGGCGAGCGCGGTGGCCCGGTGCGCGTCGTCGGCCGCCATCGCCCGCACCGCCGGACCGATCGGCCGCAGCACCCGGCGCAGCTGGCTGGGCTCGCCGGTGGCGTCGACGTGCTCGATGGCGGTGGCGGCCAGGTGCCACACCGCGCGGCCGAGCAGCCGGTGCCCGGTGTCGAGCACCCCGAGGACCCCGACGAGTTCGTTGATCGCCGAGTTCAGGTCGGTGAGGTCGCCGTTGCGCTGGAAGCGCAGCCGCAGCGCGTGGGCCAGGTGGCACAGCGCACTGCGCCGCGGGTCGCCGTCGGACAGCCCACCGGCGCCGGCTCCCAGGTGCTTGATGCCCTCGTCCAGGTCGTCGATGTCCTCGCCGCGCCCGTACCGGCGCAGCAGCGCGGCGCCGAGGTTGATCAGCAGTTCCGCGGTGGCCTGCTCGCGCGCCGGGGAGATGCGCACGGCGTCGCGGAACGCGTCGATCGACGCGTCGTCGGAGCCGGTGTCGGCGGCCAGCCGGGCGTGCAGCTTGAGCGCGTGCGCCAGCCGCACCAGCACCATCACCCGGCGCGGGTCGCGTTGCGAGGTGGTCCGCGCGGTCTCCCGGGCCACCGCCACCGCCTCGGCCGCCGACTCGGCGCCGCTCGTGCGCTTCGCGTAGTCGTTGAGCGCCAGGACCAGGTTGCAGCGGTAGAGGACGAGATCCTGGTCACCGCTGTGCGCGGTGTCGCTCGCGGACCGGTAGTACGCGATGGCGTCCTCCAGGTGCGCGAGGTCGTCGCTGCGCAGGTAGTGCAGCTGCGAGGCGCTGCCGAGGTTGTTGAGCACGCCCGCGCGCGCCGGGTTGTCCTCGGAGAGCACCCCGGCGGTGGCGCGGAACACCTCGGTGACCCACGGCAGCGCCTGGAAGTCGAGGGTGCTGACGATGTTGTTCATCGCCGCGATGGCGTCGGCGTAGCGCTGCTCCGGGGTGCGGCGCGGCTCCGGGGCCTGCTGCGGTGCGGGCGCGGGGGCCTGTCCGGGGACCCGCGGCTGGGGCGCCGAGGTCTCCGCGCTGTCGTCGTGGGCCTCGGAGAACCAGCTGGAGCTGGACCCTCCGCGGTCTTGGCTTCCCCTCCAGCGCTGCAGTCCGCGGAACCGCTCCTTCGCGCGGTTCGCATCGTCTGTCATCGGCAGTTCTCCTGTGGCTTTCTCACGCAGTGGGAGCGCGTCAACACGACGGGGCGTATCACGCTACCGGCGTTCGCGATCGCCGAGTAGCCCATGTGCAGCACCTGGGAATCGGACCGCTGGGGGAGCTGGCTCCACCGGGCCCGCGAACGGCCGAGCGTGTCGAGCAACCTACTCGCCCCGCGCCTGCCACGAGGAGCTTTTGGCCGCGCGGGAGCCCGCTCTCACCCGGTTGCCGCACCGCCCGGGAATTGGTCGGACCGCCGGCTCGCCCCGGGTAATTGACCCGACGCGGAAAGTAGTCGGCCGATTGTCGGAATGGGAATCTCATTCCGGATTCCGCGCGATCGGCGGATTCGGCCGTCTCGCCGAGTGGAATTGCGAATCGGTCACCGTGCGTCCAGCGGCCCTGGCGCTCGGTCGCGAGCGAGCGCCAGGGCGCGTCGGCCCGCGCACCCGTCCGCCGCACGAGCCGAGAAAGACGATCATGGACTTCCGCGCCGCCGGGAATGGATCTCCCGCCTCCGGCGTTGGTTCCGGCGGAGGGGCGGCGCGGTCTCTCCGCGGTCGGCGCGCCGGGCCGCCCGCACCCTGGAACGGGGCCGCAAAAGAGCCCCTGACCAGGCGAGATCGAGGACGAGGGTGTTACTGGACGTGATCGTGTTTTGCGCCACGAGAGTGATCGGAGCTTGATCTCTTGACTGAGGGCGGCTGCGGGTTCACTCTGGTCGTCGACACGGGGCTGGGCCGCCTTCAGGTGGGCCCCCTCGACAGCTGGCGTCGTTCCGGCTAGACTGCTACTTTGCGCTGCCCTCTTTCCGTCTGCCCGCCCGCCGGGCCGTAGGATCGTGGGCGCCATTGCACCCTTGACAGCTGTGTTGGCGGACGGGCTGGCCTAGCCGCACCTGGCCGGTTTTCCACTGATGCGGCTGTAGCCAGTTCAGAGTCCCGGAAGGACGCATCTTGGCAGTCTCCCGCGCGACCAAGGTCTCTGCAGCTTCCAACTTCACGTCGGGGATCCCTGGGGCACCCAAGCGGGTCTCGTTCGCGAACATCCGCGAGCCGTTGAACGTGCCGAATCTGCTCGACCTGCAGATCCAGTCCTTCGAATGGCTTGTCGGTGACGAGGCCTGGTTCCAGCGCCGGGTCGACGCCGGCGAAGAGAATCCCGTGGGGGGTCTTGAGGAGGTCCTGAGCGAGATCTCCCCGATCGAGGACTTCTCCGGATCCATGTCGCTGTCCTTCTCCGATCCGCGCTTCGACGAGGTCAAGGCCTCGGTGGACGAGTGCAAGGACAAGGACATGACCTACGCGGCCCCCTTGTTCGTGACCGCGGAGTTCACCAACAACACCACTGGCGAGATCAAGAGCCAGACGGTGTTCATGGGTGATTTCCCGATGATGACCGACAAGGGGACCTTCATCATCAACGGGACCGAGCGGGTCGTGGTCTCCCAGCTCGTGCGTTCCCCCGGTGTCTACTTCGACCAGTCGGTCGACAAGACCACGGACAAGGACGTCTACAGCGTCAAGATCATCCCCAGCCGCGGCGCGTGGCTGGAGTTCGACGTCGACAAGCGCGACACCGTGGGTGTCCGCATCGACCGCAAGCGCCGCCAGCCCGTCACCGTCCTGCTGAAGGCCCTGGGCTGGAGCGCCGAGGCCATCCGCGAGCGGTTCGGCTTCTCCGAGACGCTGATGGCGACCCTGGAGAAGGACCACACCGCCGGCCAGGACGAGGCGCTGCTGGACATCTACCGCAAGCTGCGCCCGGGCGAGCCGCCGACCAAGGAGAGCGCGCAGACCCTCCTGGAGAACCTGTTCTTCAAGGAGAAGCGCTACGACCTGGCGCGCGTCGGCCGCTACAAGGTCAACAAGAAGATCGGTCTGAGCCTGCCGTACGAGACCGGCGTGCTCACCGAGGACGACATCGTCACCACCATCGAGTACCTGGTCCGCCTGCACGCCGGCGAGACCGAGATGCCGGTGCGCGGTGCCGACGGGGCCGAGACCGGCGAGACCGTGCCGGTCGAGGTCGACGACATCGACCACTTCGGCAACCGCCGCCTGCGCACCGTGGGCGAGCTGATCCAGAACCAGGTCCGGGTCGGCCTGTCCCGCATGGAGCGCGTGGTCCGCGAGCGGATGACCACGCAGGACGTCGAGGCGATCACCCCGCAGACCCTGATCAACATCCGCCCCGTGGTGGCCGCGATCAAGGAGTTCTTCGGGACCTCGCAGCTGTCGCAGTTCATGGACCAGACCAACCCGATCGCGGGCCTGACGCACAAGCGCCGCTTGTCCGCGCTCGGTCCGGGCGGTCTGTCCCGCGAGCGCGCCGGCATGGAAGTCCGCGACGTGCACCCCTCGCACTACGGCCGGATGTGCCCGATCGAGACGCCGGAAGGCCCGAACATCGGTCTGATCGGCTCGCTGGCCACGTTCGCGCGGGTCAACCCGTTCGGCTTCATCGAGACGCCGTACCGCAAGGTCGTCGACGGCCGGGTCACCGACCAGATCGACTACCTGACCGCGGACGAGGAGGACCGCTACGTCAAGGCCCAGGCGAACGCGCCGATCGACGACGAGGGCCACTTCGTCGACGACCGCGTGCTGGGTCGGCGGAAGGGCGGCGAGGTCGAGCTGCTCGCCCCCGCCGAGATCGACTACATGGACGTCTCGCCGCGGCAGATGGTCTCCGCCGCGACCGCGATGATCCCCTTCCTGGAGCACGACGACGCCAACCGCGCCCTGATGGGTGCGAACATGCAGCGCCAGGCGGTGCCGCTGCTGCGCAGCGAGGCCCCGCTGGTCGGTACCGGCATGGAGCTGCGCGCCGCCGTCGACGCCGGTGAGGTGATCACCGCGGAGAAGGCCGGTGTGGTCGAGGAGCTGTGCGCCGACTACGTGACGATCATGGCCGACGACGGCACCCGCCGGTCGTACAAGATGCAGAAGTTCTCCCGTTCCAACCACGGGACCTGCATCAACCAGAAGCCGATCGTCAACGAGGGCGACCGGGTCGAGGCCGGGCAGGTCATCGCCGACGGCCCGTGCACCGAGAACGGCGAGATGGCGCTGGGCAAGAACCTGCTCGTCGCGATCATGCCGTGGGAGGGGCACAACTACGAGGACGCGATCATCCTGTCCCAGCGCCTGGTGCAGGACGACGTGCTCACCTCGATCCACATCGAGGAGCACGAGGTCGACGCCCGCGACACCAAGCTCGGCGCCGAGGAGATCACCCGGGACATCCCGAACGTCTCCGACGACGTGCTGGCCGACCTCGACGAGCGCGGCATCATCCGCATCGGTGCCGAGGTGCAGGGCGGCGACATCCTGGTCGGCAAGGTCACCCCGAAGGGCGAGACCGAGCTGACCCCGGAGGAGCGGCTGCTGCGCGCGATCTTCGGCGAGAAGGCCCGCGAGGTCCGCGACACCTCGCTGAAGGTGCCGCACGGCGAGACCGGCAAGGTCATCGGCGTCCGCGTGTTCAACCGCGAGGACGACGACGAGCTGCCCCCGGGCGTCAACCAGCTGGTGCGGGTCTACGTCGCGCAGAAGCGCAAGATCCAGGACGGCGACAAGCTCGCCGGCCGGCACGGCAACAAGGGTGTCATCGGCAAGATCCTGCCCGCCGAGGACATGCCGTTCATGGAGGACGGCACCCCGGTGGACATCATCCTGAACACCCACGGCGTGCCGCGACGGATGAACATCGGTCAGGTCCTGGAGACGCACCTGGGCTGGATCGCCTCCCAGGGGTGGTCCATCGAAGGGGATCCGGACTGGGCCAAGCGGCTCCCCGAGGAGCTGTACGAGGTCGAGTCGGGGACCAACACGGCCACCCCGGTCTTCGACGGTGCCCGCGAGGAGGAGATCACCGGTCTGCTCGCCTCGGCCAAGCCGAACCGCGACGGGGACCGGCTGGTCGGCGGCGACGGCAAGGCCCAGCTGCTCGACGGGCGCAGCGGCGAGCCGTACCCGTACCCCGTGGCCGTCGGGTACATGTACATCCTCAAGCTGTCGCACCTGGTGGACGACAAGATCCACGCCCGGTCGACCGGTCCGTACTCGATGATCACCCAGCAGCCGCTGGGTGGTAAGGCGCAGTTCGGTGGTCAGCGCTTCGGTGAGATGGAGTGCTGGGCGATGCAGGCCTACGGCGCCGCGTACACGCTGCAGGAGCTGCTGACGATCAAGTCCGACGACGTCGTCGGCCGCGTCAAGGTCTACGAGGCGATCGTCAAGGGCGAGAACATCCCCGAACCCGGCATCCCGGAGTCGTTCAAGGTGCTCCTCAAGGAGCTCCAGTCGCTGTGCCTGAACGTGGAGGTGCTCTCCAGCGACGGTGCGGCCATCGAGATGCGCGACGGTGAGGACGAGGACCTGGAGCGTGCCGCGGCCAACCTCGGCATCAACCTGTCCCGGAACGAGTCGCCGTCGGTGGACGACATCGCCCACTGACCTCGCCGCCGGTCCGCGGACCGCGCGTCCGCGGACCGGCCCCGACCCAACCTGGCACCCCTGCCGGCAACGGCAGGAACCTTTCCGACAAAGGGAGAAGACCCGACGTGCTGGACGTCAACTTCTTCGATGAACTCCGCATCGGCCTCGCCACGGCCGACGACATCCGCCAGTGGTCGTACGGCGAGGTCAAGAAGCCCGAGACCATCAACTACCGCACCCTGAAGCCGGAGAAGGACGGGCTGTTCTGCGAGAAGATCTTCGGCCCCACCCGGGACTGGGAGTGCTACTGCGGTAAGTACAAGCGGGTCCGGTTCAAGGGCATCATCTGCGAGCGCTGCGGTGTCGAGGTCACTCGCGCCAAGGTCCGCCGCGAGCGGATGGGCCACATCGAGCTGGCCGCCGCGGTCACGCACATCTGGTACTTCAAGGGCGTCCCGAGCCGGCTGGGCTACCTGCTCGACCTGGCTCCCAAGGACCTCGAAAAGATCATCTACTTCGCCGCCTACGTGGTCACCTCGGTGAACACCGAGATGCGGCACAACGATCTGTCGACGCTGGAGAGCGAGATCAGCGTCGAGCGCAAGCGCATCGCCGACCAGCGCGACGCCGACCTGGAGGCGCGGGCCCAGAAGCTCGAAGCCGACCTGGCCGAGCTGGAGGCCGAGGGCGCCAAGAGCGACGTGCGCCGCAAGGTCAAGGAGGGCGGCGAGCGCGAGATGCGCCAGCTCCGCGACCGCGCGCAGCGCGAGCTGGACAAGCTCGACGAGATCTGGGAGACCTTCACCAAGCTGGAGCCCCGCCAGCTGATCGCCGACGAGGTGCTCTACCGCGAGCTGTACGACCGCTACGGCGAGTACTTCACCGGTGGCATGGGTGCCGAGGCGATCCAGGCGCTGCTGGAGAACTTCGACATCAACGCCGAGGCCGAGGGCCTGCGGGAGACCATCCGCACCGGCAAGGGCCAGAAGAAGCTGCGCGCCCTGAAGCGGCTGAAGGTCGTCGCCGCGTTCCAGAACACCGGCAACGACCCGAGCGGCATGGTGCTCAACTGCGTGCCGGTCATCCCGCCGGACCTGCGTCCGATGGTGCAGCTCGACGGTGGCCGCTTCGCGACCTCCGACCTCAACGACCTGTACCGCCGGGTCATCAACCGCAACAACCGCCTCAAGCGACTGATCGACCTCGGCGCGCCCGAGATCATCGTCAACAACGAGAAGCGGATGCTGCAGGAGTCCGTGGACGCGCTGTTCGACAACGGCCGTCGCGGGCGTCCGGTCACCGGCCCGGGCAACCGGCCGCTGAAGTCGCTGTCCGACCTGCTCAAGGGCAAGCAGGGCCGGTTCCGCCAGAACCTGCTGGGCAAGCGCGTCGACTACTCCGGCCGTTCGGTCATCGTGGTCGGCCCGCAGCTGAAGCTGCACCAGTGCGGTCTGCCGAAGGAGATGGCGGTCGAGCTGTTCAAGCCGTTCGTCATGAAGCGGCTGGTCGACCTCAACCACGCGCAGAACATCAAGTCCGCCAAGCGGATGGTGGAGCGCCAGCGCCCGCAGGTGTGGGACGTGCTGGAAGAGGTCATCGCCGAGCACCCGGTGCTGCTCAACCGCGCTCCGACGCTGCACCGCCTCGGCATCCAGGCCTTCGAGCCGCAGCTGGTCGAGGGCAAGGCGATCCAGCTGCACCCGCTGGTCTGCGAGGCGTTCAACGCCGACTTCGACGGTGACCAGATGGCGGTGCACCTGCCGCTGTCCGCCGAGGCGCAGGCCGAGGCCCGCATCCTGATGCTGTCCAGCAACAACATCCTCTCGCCCGCGTCCGGTCGGCCGCTGGCGATGCCGCGACTGGACATGGTCACCGGCCTGTACCACCTGACCCGCCAGGTGGACGGCGCCCAGGGCGAGGGCGAGGCGTACTCCTCGGTCGGCGAGGCGATCATGGCCTACGACCTGGGACGTCTGGACCTGCAGGCGAAGATCAAGATCCGGCTGCGCGACGTGGTGCCCGCCAAGGACGCCACGCCGGAGGACTGGGAGCCGGGCAAGCCGTGGCTGGCCGAAACGACGCTGGGCCGGGTGTGGTTCAACGAGCTGCTGCCCGAGGACTACCCGTTCGTCAACGAGCTGCTGCCGAAGAAGAAGCAGGCGGCGATCGTCAACGACCTGGCCGAGCGGTACCCGATGGTGACCGTGGCGCAGACCCTGGACCGGCTCAAGGACGCCGGCTTCCACTGGGCCACCCGCTCCGGTGTGACCGTGTCGATCTCCGACGTGGTCGTGCCGCCGACCAAGACCGAGATCCTGGACTCCTACGAGGCCAAGGCCGACCAGGTCGAGAAGCGGTACCGCCGCGGTGCGCTGTCCTACCAGGAGCGCAACGACGAGCTGGTCAAGGTCTGGACGGCGGCTCGCGAAGAGGTCGCCGACGCCATGGAGAAGAACTTCCCCGAGGACAACTCGATCGCCATGATCGTCAAGTCCGGGGCGGCCGGTAACATGACGCAGGTCGTGCAGCTGGCCGGTATGCGCGGTCTGGTGTCCAACCCGAAGGGCGAGTACATCCCGCGTCCGATCAAGGCCAACTACCGCGAGGGCCTGTCGGTGCTGGAGTACTTCATCTCCAACCACGGTGCCCGCAAGGGTCTGGCCGACACGGCGCTGCGCACCGCCGACTCGGGTTACCTCACCCGTCGTCTGGTGGACGTCTCGCAGGACGTCATCGTCCGCGAGGCCGACTGCGGCACCGAGCGCGGCATCAAGATGTCGGTCGCCGAGAAGCTGCCGGACGGCACGCTGGTGCGGCACCCGCACGTGGAGACCAGCGTCTACGCGCGGACCGCGGCCGAGGACATCACCGACGCCGACGGCAACATCGTCATCACCCGCGGCTCCGACCTGGGCGACCCGTCGATCGAGCGGCTGATCGGCGCGGGCGTCACCAAGGTCAAGGTCCGCAGCGTGCTGACCTGCGAGTCGGCCTACGGCGTCTGCGCGGTCTGCTACGGCCGGTCGATGGCCACCGGCAAGCTGGTGGACGTCGGCGAGGCGGTCGGCATCGTCGCCGCCCAGTCGATCGGTGAGCCGGGTACGCAGCTGACGATGCGGACCTTCCACCAGGGCGGTGTCGCCGGTGACGACATCACCACCGGTCTGCCGCGTGTCCAGGAGCTGTTCGAGGCCCGCGTCCCGAAGGGCAAGGCGCCCATCGCCGACACCTCGGGTCGCGTCCGGCTGGAGGACAACGACCGCTACTGGAAGATCACCATCACGCCGGACGACGGCGGCGAGGAGATCGTCTACGACAAGCTGTCCAAGCGGCAGCGGCTCGCGGCGATCTCGGTGGACGGCACCGAGCGGCAGCTGCAGGACGGCGACCACGTCGAGGTCGGCCAGCAGTTGCTGGAAGGCGCGGTCGACCCGCACGAGGTGCTGCGCGTGATGGGTCCGCGCGAGGCCCAGCTGCACCTGGTGGACGAGGTGCAGGAGGTGTACCGCTCGCAGGGTGTGGGCATCCACGACAAGCACGTCGAGGTGATCGTCCGCCAGATGCTGCGGCGCGTCATCATCATCGACTCGGGTGCCACCGAGTTCCTGCCCGGTTCGCCGGTGGAGCGCTCGCAGTTCGAGGCGGAGAACCGCCGCGTCGTGGCCGAGGGCGGCGACCCGGCGTCCGGCCGCCCGGTGCTGATGGGCATCACCAAGGCGTCGCTGGCCACCGAGTCGTGGCTGTCGGCGGCCTCCTTCCAGGAGACGACCCGCATCCTCACCAACGCCGCGATCGAGGGCGCGAGCGACAAGCTGGTCGGCCTGAAGGAGAACGTGATCATCGGTAAGTTGATCCCGGCCGGTACGGGCATCAACCGCTACCGCAACATCCAGGTGCAGCCGACGGAGGAGGCACGGGCCGCGGCCTACGCGATCCCGTCCTACGACGACAGCTACTACACCCCGGATGTGTTCGGCGCCGGAACGGGTGCCGCGGTGCCGCTGGACGACTACGACTTCGGCCGCGACTACCGCTGACGTGCCCTGACGGCACGAGACCCGAGGGCCCCTGTCCGACTCCTCCGGACAGGGGCCCTCCGCCGTCCGGGGCCGGGAAGTGCGAACGGCTCCCGTCCGCGCCGGACGGGAGCCGTTCGTCGACCGCTTCGGGTCAGTTCTCCAGTTCCGCCAGGGCCTTGCGGACCCGCTCGACCTCGGCCTCCAGCTCGGCGAGCTTGGCCTCGTGCTGTTCGCGGGCCGCGCTGATGACGCTCTCGATGGTCTCCGAGATGTCCTGGTGGAGTTCGGCGGCGGCCTTGGACACCGCGGCGGCCGGGATGGAAAGCCCCTGCACCACGCGCTTTCCGGAGTGCAGGAGGTCGGCCTGCCACTCGCCTTCCGCGGTCCCCGTGACGGTCAGCGTCAGCTCGACCGTGCGCGTCTTGCGCGCGGTCGACTTGGTGCGCTTCTTCTTCGGGGCCGGGTTGTCGGCGGACTCCGCCGAGGTGTCGGCGGTGGACTCCTCAGGTGTCCGGCCGTGCTGCGCGGTCTGGTCGCTCGTCGCCTCGGCCGGGGCGGTCGCTGCCGCGGTGGACTGGTCGGTGCCCGGCTGTTCTTCGGTCAACTCACTCTCCCTGTTGGTCACGGCGGGGAACCAGGATAGAACAGGTGTTCCCCGCTCCTGCGCAGTCGGCGCCGTCGACGTTAGCGGCTGGTCGCGGACCGGCCGCGAGGAGTCACCCCCGCCGCGTTCAGGCGTCCAGGACCTCGACGAGCGCGTCCAGCGCGGCCCCGAAGGCGCGTTCGGGCGGTGCCGCGTACCCGATGACCACCCCGGGCGGCGGCTCGCCCGCGGCGACCCAGTACGGCCCGAGCGCCTCCAGCTCGACGGAGTGCTTGCGGGCCCGGGCCAGGATCTCCCGTTCCGTCGGCCCGCTGGGGTCCAGCCGCAGCGTGAGGTGCAGTCCGGCGGCGATGCTCGCCGGGTACGGCCGGTGGTCGGCTCGCATCCGGCCGATCGCGTCCAGCAGCACCTCCCGGCGTTTGCGGTAGAGCGCGCGGGAGCGTCGGACGTGCTGGTCGTAGCCGCCGGACCGGATCAGTTCCGCCATCGCCAGCTGCTCGAACAGCGGCGCGTGCAGACCGCTGTGCCGCTTGACCACCCGCACCGGCTCGACCAGGTGCGGCGGCAGCGCGAGCCAGGCCAGCCGCAGCGCCGGAGCGAGCGTCTTGCTCGCCGTGCCCGCGTAGGCGACGTGGTTCGGCGCCATGCCCTGCAGCGAGCCGATCGGCTGCCGGTCGAAGCGGAACTCCCCGTCGTAGTCGTCCTCGACGATCAACCGGTCCGCCGCCTTGGCGTCCTGGACGAGTTCGGTGCGCCGCGAGGAACTCATCGTGGTGCCGAGGGGGAACTGGTGCGC
The DNA here is from genome assembly GCF_025643595.1 of Saccharopolyspora rosea. GTDB lineage: Bacteria > Actinomycetota > Actinomycetes > Mycobacteriales > Pseudonocardiaceae > Saccharopolyspora > Saccharopolyspora rosea. The sequence goes on along the minus strand of NZ_CP102826.1, from coordinate 6,085,586 downwards.
CGGGGTGACGACCACCGCCTTGCTGCGCACCCGCGACACGTCGATCCCGTCGCGGTCCACCGGCACGCCGCGCACCTCGATCCCGAGGCTGTCCGGGATCGCCCGCAGCTGCGGCAGCGACGGGTCCTCGAAGTCCACCGACGTCAGCCCCTGCTCGTGCAGGGCCGTGCTGAGCAGCGACAACGCCTGGCTGTAGCCGTTGCAGACGATGATCCGGTCCGGGGTCGTGGCCACCGCGCGGACTCGCGCGAGGTAGTCCGCCAGGGCCTCGCGCAGCGCCGGGTGGCCCTGCGGGTCGCCGTAGTCGAGGTCCCCGGCGGGGGTGGCGCGCAGCGCCCGGCGGCTGGCGGCCAGCCAGTCGCGGCGCGGGAACGCGCTCAGGTCGGGGCGGCCGGGCCGGAAGTCCCAGCGCGGCGCGGGCCGTTCCGGCGGGTGCGGGGAGTCGACGGGGTCCGGGCTGGCCAGCCGCGCGGCCACGGTCGTCGGCGCACCCTGGCGGGCCACCAGGTACCCCTCGCTGACCAGCTGGTTGTAGGCGCGGGTGACGGTCCCGCGGGCGATGCCGAGTTCGTGCGCCAGCGCGCGGGTCGACGGCACCCGGCTCCCCGCGGGCAGCCGACCGTCCCGGATCGCGGTGCGCAGCGCCTCCGCGAGACCGCGGCTGTCCGGGTGCGGGTGCAGATCCAGGGAACTGGACCATCCGGCTGTCACGGATTCGGACCCTACCGAAGGGCCACCCGTCCGTGCGGACGAACCAGTCAAGACGCCCGGACGGCCGCATCGAACGCGTGATCGCCACGACACCGGCGAACCCCGCCGAGGCCGCCGACCGCGCCGGTCGCGGTTGGTAACGTTCCGCCGCGCGATCAGATCGCCGGCGGCGAGCCGTCGCGGTGGGCCACTGATCCGCGGTGGACGGCCGAGCTGCAACGACGACCGAGGTGGTGCGCGATGGGGGAACCCACCGCTGTCGACCCGCACGAGCGGTTCCTGGGCTCTGTGCTGGCCGGAGCCGTGGGCGACGCCCTCGGCTTCGCCGTCGAGTTCTCCGACATCGCGGCCATCCGGCGGGAGCACGGCGAGAACGGGATCACCGAGCCGGTGCTGCGCGACGGGCTCGCGCGGATCTCCGACGACACGCAGATGATGCTGTTCACCCTGGAAGGACTGATCCGCGCGCACATCGCACGCCGGCTCCGGCCGGTGGACAACGACCCCGTCCCCGAGGTCCAGCACGCCTACCTGCGCTGGTACCACACGCAGAACCAGCCCTGGGCGGAGGCGGGCGGTCCCTACGCCCGGCACCTGCGCGAGCCGGACGGCTGGCTGATCCGCACCGCGGGCCTGTTCAACACCAGGGCACCCGGCAGCACGTGCATGTCGGCGCTGGCGAACTTCGCGCGGACCCACCGGCACGCCACCCCGGAGCACCGGATCAACGACTCGAAGGGCTGCGGCGGGGTGATGCGCGCCGCGCCCGTGGCGGTGTGGTCCAACGACCCGGCCGAGGTGTTCTGGGCGGCGGTGGGCACCGCGGCGCTGACGCACAGCCACCCCAGCGGTTACCTGTCCGCCGGGGTGCTGGCCGTCGTGGTGCACCAGCTGATCCGGGACGTGCCGATCGCCGAGGCCGTTCGCCTGGCTCGTGAACTGCTGATGCGCTGGCGGGGTCACGAGGAGCAGCTGCGGTTGCTCGACGCGGCGGTCGAGCTCGCCGAGAAGGGACCGGTGTCCCCGGAGGAGCTCCAGGCGGCGCTCGGCCAGGGCTGGGTCGGCGAGGAGGCGCTGGCCATCGGCCTGTACGCGGCGACGGCCACCGCCGACCTGCGCACCGCACTGCTGCTGTCGGTGAACCACTCGGGGGATTCGGACTCCACCGGCATGGTGTGCGGCAACATCGCCGGTGCCCTGCACGGCACCCGGGCCGTTCCGCCGGAGTGGCTGCGGACCCTGGAACTGCGCGACGTGATCGAGGCGCTGGCGCGGGACGCGCTGGCCGAGTTCAGCCCCGGCCCGCCGACCGACCCCGCCTGGACCCATCGCTACCCCGCCTGGTGAGGAGACTTCGCCGATGACCAACGCTCGACAGGGCGGGCCCGGCTCGCCGCAGCTGGCCTGGGCAGACCGCTTCCGCGGCGCGATGCTCGGCGGAGCCGTGGGCGACGCGCTCGGCTCCGGCGTGCGCAACCTCGCCGGGCCGCAGATCCACTCGTGGTTCGGACCGCGCGGCCTGGTCGACTTCGTGCCCGTGTACGGCAGGCCCGGCGCCGCCACCGAGGTCACCCAGCTGACCGCGTTCACCCTCGACGGACTACTGCGCGCCAAGGCCGCGAACCCGGACGGCACCACCTTCCTGCCCACCGGGCACGTGCTGTGCAACTACCAGCGCTGGCTGCGCACCCAGGGCGTCCCCTGGGAGTACGCGATGTCGGCGCACCTGCGCGCGGAACCGGCGCCCACCGGCTGGCTGCTGGAGCGTTCCGAGCTGCACTCCACGCGCAACCCGGCCGGGCCGCAGCTGGCGATGATCGGTCAGCTGCCCGCGCACACCAGCATCGGTCCGGACGGCACGCTGTACCCGTTGTCCGATGTGGACGGGATCGTGGACTTCGCGGTCTGGGCCGCACCGGCGATGGTGTGGTCGCACCACCCCGAGGGCGTCTACGCCACGGCCGCGGGCATCGCGAACGCGTTCACCTCCGCCCCGAACTCGGTGGCCGCCGCCGGTCTGCACAGCGACGTGCTGGCGCAGCTGACCCGCGGCGTCCCGTTGTGGGACGCGGTGCGCACCGCGGAGCGGCAGCGGCTCGGTGCCGCGTACCAGGTCCCCGGGGTGCCCGCGGACGTCCGGCGCGCGGTGCACGCCGCGATGTTCGTCGGCCAGCGCGGCGCCCCGCTGACGCCCGCGGACGTCGACGTGGAGTTCGACGTGCGCGGCAAGCCCGGTGAGTTGGGCATCGCCCTCGCCGCGGTCGGCTGCACGAACAACTTCGCCGACGCGGTGCGGATGGCGGTGAACCACTCGGCCGACAGCGCGGTCACCGGCGCGATGGCCGGACAGCTGGCCGGTGCGGTGCACGGCGTCCAGGCCGTCCCGGCCCACTGGCTCGACCGCCTGGAACTCCGCGAGGTCATCGAGATCCTGTGCCAGGACGCGGCGGAGGCGTTCGCCCCGCCGTCCTGGGCGCGCCGCTACATGCCCGCCCAGGACGGCGTGCGGGCGCTGGACCCGGTGAGCACAGTGGACGGATCCGCGGAGCGGACCATGGTGCTGCCCGCGATCACCGACGCGCCCGAGTCCACATCGGACTCACAGGACCTCGGGCCTCGCGGCACCGCCGAGCGCGAGATCGGCGGGCCGACGCTCCCGACGCCCACCGCCGCCGAGACCACCGGACCGATCCCGCCCGCCGAACCGGCGGCGCCCCGGGAGTCGCGCGTGGCCCCGGAACGCCCGCTGTCGGCGATCACGCCGCCCGCGGAACCGGCGACCCGGTCGGAACCGCTCACCGCACCGGAACCGATCGGCCTGCCGGATCCCGGGCCGGAACCGAGCAGTGCCCCGGAACCGGTCGTCGAGCCGGTCACCGAACCGGAACCGATCAGCATGCCGGAACCGGCGGCCGAGCCGGAGCCGAGCACCGAGCCGGAGCCGGTATCCGCCGAGGAACCGGTCTCCGCGCCGGAGGAGGCCCCGGAGCCGCTGCTGCCGCCGCTGCGCGCCGAACCGGCCGCGACCGGCGACGCACCCGAGGAGGACACGCCCGCCGACGACCGCGAGGTCGGGGCCGAGCCGGTGCCCGACGCCGACGACGAGTCCGACCCCGCGTTCCCCGAGGCCGAGGTCACGACCGCGCGGGCGGAGCCGCTGCCGGACCGCGACCCCGTCGACCTCGCACCACCGGCGCGCGAACCGATCGACCTCGAACCGGAGGGCGACGACCGGTTCCCGGGCGACCCGCTCCCGGAGCCCGCGGAAGCCGCTTGCGAATCCGCGGCGTTCGTCGTCGAATCCGCCGACGCCGCGGTGGCCGAACCGGACGGGTCGGCCTCGGCGAGCGTGCCCGCCGACGTGGTGGAGGACGACGGGCCGACACCGATCATCCGCGGCGGGCACGCCAAGGAGGAAGGACCCGAACACGGTGCGCCGTCGTTGACCGAACGGGTGCTCGGCTGCTTCCTCGGCGGGGCGCTCGGCGACGCGTTCGGCGCCGACCTGGAGTTCGTCACCGCCGAGGAGATCACCCGGCGGTTCGGGCCCGACGGACCCGACGGGCTGCGCGAGGCGTACGGCGTGCACGGCGCCATCACCGACGACACGCAGATGACCCTGTTCACCGCCGAGGGGCTGATCCGCGGCAGCATCGCGCGGCGCCGCTTCGGGGTCGAGGACCCGCTGCCCGAGGTCCAGCTGGCCTACCAGCGCTGGCTGCACACCCAGGGCGTGGAGTGGGAGTCCGCTGCCGGAGCGTTCCGGGCCGGTCACCCGGTGCCGGACGGCTGGCTGGTCGAGGTGCCCGGGCTGTTCCGCACCCGGGCCCCGGGCAAGACGGTGTTCCGCGCGCTGGCCCGGTTCGGCGACGGGCACCCGGCGGGCTCGTTCACCGAGAAGATCAACGACTCCAAGGGGTGCGGTGGCGCGATGCGCGCCGCGCCCGCCGCGCTGTACTCGACCGATCCGGCCGAGGTCTTCCGGCTGGCCGCGCGCACCGCGGCGCTGACCCACAGCCATCCGGCGGGCTACCACTCGGCCGGAGCGCTCGCGGTCATCGTGCAGCAGGCGCTGCTCGGCCGGGGCCTGGACGACGGCGTCTGGCTGGCGTTGCAGGTCCTGGAGACCTGGGACGACCACGAGGAGACCAGCGCGATGCTCAAGTCCGCTGTGGACCTCGCCGCCCGGGGCGTGCCGACGCCGCAGCAGGTCGCCGAGACCCTCGGTGGCGGCTGGGTCGGCGAGCAGGCGCTGGCCATCGCGGTGTGCGCCGCGCTGGCCGCCGGCGAGGACGTCGAACTCGCCCTGCGCATCGCGGTGCACCACTCCGGGGACAGCGACTCCACCGGTGCGATCTGCGGCAACATCGTCGGCGCGCTGCACGGGGTCGGCGCGCTCCCGGTCGCCTGGCTCGCGGACCTGGAGCTACGAGACGTGGTCGAGCAGATCGCCCTGGACTGCGTGGCCGAGTTCGGCCACGGCGCGTTCCTCCCGGGGTGGTCCGCCGAACAGCCGGTCGACGAGGACTGGAACGAGCGCTACCCGGTCCGTCCACTGTGGTCGTCCGAACCGGAGGTCGGCGTCGCCGCGCCCGCGGCACCGCCTGCCGAACCGGAGCCCGACCCGGTGGCCGAGTTCCCGGCCCCCAAACCGGCCCCCCGCCGGATCAACGGCGTGCCCCGCTCCGACGCGTCCGAGGACGTCGGCGCGGAGGACTGACCGCCGGGAACTCCCGTTCGCCGGTGTTCGCGCCGAAGGCGGCGCACCCCGCGCCGCCTTACACTCCCCGTGTCCGGACAACGAGCGCTCCCGGGGTCGGGTCGCCGCAGGTCGCCAGCGGCGCGGGCGGGAGCTCCCGTCGGTTCAAGGGGGGCACCGATGGCAGAAAACGACCAAAGCCGTCCGGGATACCGCAAGGACATCGGCGGGGAGATGCTCGCCGAGTTCCTGGGCACGTTCGTGCTGATCCTGTTCGGGTGCGGCTCGGTGGCGCTGGCGCTGGCCGGGCTGCCCGGGTCGGGCCGCCAGGACACCTCGTTCGGCCCGGCGAACTGGTTGATCGTGGCGTTCGGCTGGGGGTTCGCGGTCGTCTTCGGCGTCTACGTCGCGGGCGGGGTGACCGGCGCGCACATCAACCCCGCGGTGACCCTGGCGCAGGCGGCGCGCGGCAAGTTCCCCGCCTGGAAGATCCTCCCGTACTGGTTCGCCCAGCTGGTCGGCGCGTTCGTGGGGGCGGCGCTGGTGTACGCGGTCTACAGCTGGGCCATCGACGCCTACAACGTCAAGGCCGGGACGCCGCGGCCGGACTCGCTGAACAGCTTCGCGATCTTCGCGACGTTCCCCGCCCAGTACTTCGGCAGCTCGTGGTGGGGCCCGCTGCTGGACCAGATCGTCGGCACCGGTCTGCTCGTCCTGCTGATCTGCGCCCTGACCGACAACCGCAACCTGGCCCCGGCCGCCAACGTGGGGCCGTTCATGATCGGCATGGTGGTCACGGTCATCGGCATGACCTTCGGCGTCAACGCCGGCTACGCGATCAACCCGGCCCGCGACTTCGGCCCCCGGCTGTGGACCTACATCGCCGGCTGGGACCACATAGCGCTGCCCGGCACCTACCAGTGGTTCGCCAACTTCTTCTGGATCCCGATCGTCGGTCCGCTGGTCGGTGGCGTGCTCGGCGCCTGGATATACGACCTGCTCATCGGCAGGGTGCTGGCGTCCCGCACGGCGGCCCCCGAGGTGGGCCGGGTGCCGGAGCAGAACCCGCCCGGCTGAGCTCGTCGCGGGGGCACCCCCTTGTCCCCGTAGGTAGAGTGGTCGCCGACGCGGACGAGGTGAGCTCGGTCGGCTGGTGCGCCGAAGGACCACCGCCCTGATCGAGCAGGTCAAACCGACCCCCGTTTTGACCCTCTGAGAACGGGGCAGGTATCTTTGTTTATCGGACCCGAGGCAATCGGGTCGATCCGCATGCCCGTGCGTGACGTGGCCGGGAGCGAGCGTCGCCTCGTTCGTCGGTTGCGACCGCGTCAGGCGGGTCGTGTGGAACTCCTCTGCGAGAACCCACTGGGGTCTTCCCGTTGGGCGTCACCAGCGCCGCAAGGCCGAGGAGCGGGCGACACGCCCGACCTCGTGGTGCGGGGGAGTCCCAAGTACACAGTGCCTGACAGGTGCTCGACGCCAGGGCACGCCGATGCTCGAACGAGCGCGCTGCTTGGACGAGTACCAGAAGACGCGAACGCTGACAGAAAGCCGGTCCATGCCCACCATCCAGCAGCTGGTCCGTAAGGGCCGCCAGGACAAGGTCGCGAAGACCAAGACCGCGGCGCTCAAGGGGAGCCCGCAGCGGCGCGGTGTGTGCACCCGCGTGTACACCACGACGCCGAAGAAGCCCAACTCGGCACTGCGCAAGGTCGCCCGTGTCAAGCTCACCAGCGGCATCGAGGTCACGGCCTACATCCCGGGTGAGGGGCACAACCTGCAGGAGCACTCGATCGTGCTCGTTCGTGGCGGCCGTGTGAAGGACCTCCCCGGCGTGCGCTACAAGATCATCCGCGGTTCCGCTGACACCCAGGGTGTGAAGAACCGCAAGCAGGCCCGCAGCCGGTACGGCGCGAAGAAGGAGAAGAGCTGATGCCCCGCAAGGGTCCGGCCCCGAAGCGGCCGCTGCACGCTGATCCCGTGTACGGTTCGCCGCTGGTCACGCAGCTGGTGAACAAGGTGCTGGTGGACGGCAAGAAGTCGCTGGCCGAGCGGATCGTCTACGCGGCGCTGGAAGGCTGCCGGGAGAAGACCGGCACCGACCCGGTCGTCACGCTCAAGCGTGCCCTGGACAACGTCAAGCCGACCCTGGAGGTGCGCAGCCGCCGCGTCGGTGGCGCCACGTACCAGGTGCCGATCGAGGTTCGTGCCGGGCGTTCCACCACGCTGGCGCTGCGCTGGCTGGTCACCTACTCGCGTCAGCGTCGCGAGAAGACCATGGTCGAGCGCCTGATGAACGAGCTGCTGGACGCCAGCAACGGCCTCGGCGCGAGCGTCAAGAAGCGCGAGGACACGCACAAGATGGCGGAGTCCAACAAGGCCTTCGCGCACTACCGCTGGTGACGTCGGGTCGGCTCCTGCCCGCCTCGGCTCACCGATTCGACAGCTTGCATCTGCTGTAGGAACGGGGAAGAAACTCGTGGCACGCGACGTGCTTACGGACCTCACCAAGGTCCGCAACATCGGCATCATGGCCCACATCGACGCGGGCAAGACCACCACGACCGAGCGGATCCTCTACTACACGGGGATCAACTACAAGATCGGCGAGGTGCACGACGGCGCCGCGACGATGGACTGGATGGAGGAGGAGCAGAAGCGGGGGATCACCATCACCTCGGCTGCTACCACCACCTTCTGGAACGACTACCAGATCAACATCATCGACACCCCGGGGCACGTCGACTTCACCGCCGAGGTGGAGCGGTCGCTGCGCGTCCTGGACGGTGCCGTCGCGGTGTTCGACGGCAAGGAGGGTGTCGAGCCCCAGTCCGAGCAGGTCTGGCGCCAGGCGGACAAGTACGACGTCCCGCGCATCTGCTTCGTCAACAAGATGGACAAGCTGGGCGCGGACTTCTACTTCACCGTGCGGACCATCGAGGAGCGGCTGAACGCCCGCCCGCTGGTCCTGCAGCTGCCGATCGGCGCCGAGTCGCAGTTCGAGGGCGTCGTCGATCTCGTGACCATGAAGGCCTTCACCTGGCGCGGTGACGTCGAGAAGGGCCGCAAGTACGAGATCGAGGACATCCCGGCCGACCTGGCGGAGCGGGCCGCGGAGTACCGCGAGAAGCTGGTCGAGGCGGTCGCGGAGTCCGACGAGGAGCTGATGGAGGCCTACTTCGGTGGCGAGGAGCTCACCGAGGCGCAGATCCGCGAGGGCGTCCGCAAGCTGACGCTGGCCCGCGAGGCCTTCCCGGTCCTGTGCGGCACCGCCTTCAAGAACAAGGGCGTCCAGCCGATGCTGGACGCGGTGGTCGACTACCTGCCGTCGCCGCTGGACGTGCCGCCGGTGCAGGGTCTGCTGACCGACGGCGAGACCCCGGCCGAGCGCAAGCCGAGCATCGACGAGCCCTTCTCCGCGCTGGTCTCCAAGATCGCGGTCCACCCGTTCTTCGGCAAGCTCACCTACATCCGGGTCTACTCGGGCAAGGTGAGCGCGGGCACCCAGGTCATCAACTCGACCCGGGAGCGCAAGGAGCGCATCGGCAAGCTGTTCCAGATGCACTCCAACAAGGAGAACCCGGTCGACGAGGCCCAGGCGGGTCACATCTACGCGGTGGTCGGTCTCAAGGAGACCACCACCGGTGACACGCTGTGCGACCCGGCGCACCCGATCGTCCTGGAGTCCATGAGCTTCCCGGAGCCGGTCATCGAGGTGGCGATCGAGCCCAAGACCAAGGCCGACCAGGAGAAGCTGTCCACGGCCATCCAGAAGCTCGCCGAGGAGGACCCGACCTTCCGGGTCAAGCTCGACGAGGAGACCGGGCAGACGATCATCGGCGGCATGGGCGAGCTGCACCTTGAGGTCCTCGTCAACCGGATGCGCACCGACTTCAAGGTCGAGGCGAACATCGGCAAGCCGCAGGTGGCGTACCGCGAGACGATCCGCAAGACCGTCGAGAAGTACGAGTACACGCACAAGAAGCAGACCGGTGGTTCGGGTCAGTTCGCGCGCGTGATCATCCAGCTCGACCCGATCGAGCAGACCTCGGACAGCGCGACGTACGAGTTCGACAACAAGGTCACCGGTGGCCGGATCCCGCGCGAGTACATCCCGTCGGTCGACCAGGGTGCGCAGGACGCCATGCAGTACGGCGTGCTGGCCGGCTACCCGCTGGTCGGTATCAAGCTGACCTTGCTCGATGGCCAGTACCACGAGGTGGACTCCTCGGAAATGGCCTTCAAGGTCGCGGGTTCGATGGCGCTGAAGGAGGCCGCCGCCAAGGCGAGCCCGGTGCTGCTCGAACCCATGATGGCGGTCGAGGTGACCACGCCCGAGGACTACATGGGCGACGTCATCGGCGACCTGAACTCCCGCCGTGGCCAGATCCAGGCCATGGAGGAGCGCAGCGGTACCCGCGTCGTCAAGGCTCTCGTGCCGCTGTCGGAGATGTTCGGGTATGTCGGCGACCTGCGTTCCAAGACGCAGGGTCGGGCGAACTACTCGATGGTGTTCGACTCCTACGCCGAAGTTCCGGCGAACGTGGCTAAGGAGATCATCGCGAAGGCGACGGGCGAGTGATCCCGCTGCGCTAGCAGCGGGGACACCCAGCCCCAGCGCCGCGCAGGACGACGGAAGATCGCTGCGAAGGCGACCGGGGAGCAATCCCCTCCAGTCCGGCGGCGGGCGGGCCGCTTCCCCCAGCCGGGGCGGCTCGCCCACCACCTACCCGACAGGACTCCGCCTGGCACACCAAGTCGTACGGCGGAAAGTCAACAAGTCCAGGAGGACAATCCAGTGGCGAAGGCGAAGTTCGAGAGGGACAAGCCGCACGTCAACATCGGGACCATCGGTCACGTTGACCACGGCAAGACCACGCTCACCGCAGCCATCACCAAGGTGCTGCACGACAAGCACCCGGAGCTGAACCCCTTCACGCCGTTCGACGAGATCGACAAGGCGCCGGAGGAGAAGCAGCGCGGTATCACGATCCAGATCGCGCACGTCGAGTACCAGACCGAGAAGCGTCACTACGCGCACGTCGACGCCCCCGGTCACGCCGACTACGTCAAGAACATGATCACCGGTGCCGCCCAGATGGACGGCGCCATCCTGGTGGTCGCGGCGACCGACGGCCCGATGCCGCAGACCCGTGAGCACGTGCTGCTCGCCCGCCAGGTCGGCGTGCCCTACATCCTGGTCGCGCTGAACAAGGCGGACATGGTCGACGACGAGGAGATCATCGAGCTCGTCGAGATGGAGGTCCGCGAGCTGCTGTCCGCCCAGGAGTTCCCGGGCGACGACGTGCCGGTGGTCCGCGTCTCCGCGCTGAAGGCGCTGGAGGGCGACCCCGAGTGGGCCGACAAGATCATGGAGCTGCTGAACGCGGTCGACGAGAACGTCCCGGACCCGCAGCGGGCCACCGACCAGCCGTTCCTGATGCCGATCGAGGACGTCTTCTCGATCACCGGTCGCGGCACCGTCGTGACCGGCCGCGTCGAGCGCGGTGTCATCAACGTGAACGAGGAGGTGGAGCTGGTCGGCATCAAGGAGAAGTCGATCAAGACCACCGTCACGGGCATCGAGATGTTCCGCAAGCTGCTGGACCAGGGCCAGGCCGGTGACAACGTCGGTCTGCTGATCCGCGGCATCAAGCGCGAGGACGTCGAGCGCGGCATGGTCGTCGTGAAGCCCGGCACCACCACCCCGCACACCGAGTTCGACGCTCAGGTGTACGTCCTGTCCAAGGACGAGGGTGGTCGGCACACGCCGTTCTTCAACAACTACCGCCCGCAGTTCTACTTCCGCACCACCGACGTGACCGGTGTGGTGACCCTCCCCGAGGGCACCGAGATGGTCATGCCGGGCGACAACACCGAGATGTCGGTGCAGCTCATCCAGCCGATCGCGATGGACGAGGGTCTGCGCTTCGCGATCCGCGAGGGTGGCCGCACGGTCGGCGCCGGTCGCGTCATCAAGATCCACAAGTGACGTGGCGAGGGCCCGTTCCCGTTCACCGGGGGCGGGCTCTCCCGGTTTCCGGTGGTCTCGGCCACCGGAAACCCACCCCCGATCGGGGATGACGTAGCGGGTATGTCATCCTGTACGGGTTGCTCGTTCAGGGCGGCCGGAACTCGATGAGATCGGAGTCCGGCCGCCCTGCTGCGAGGGCCTCGCGTCTCTGTTCCGGTAGCGGACCGCTTCTGCGCGGACCGCGGCCACCCGGGAAGCCGGTGGTGAACGGGACAGGGTGGCACAACTGCAAGGTGTACGGGCCAGGCCCATCCCCACGGCGACGTTCGAGGGGACCGGTATGCGGCAGCAGGGCGACACGCCCGACCGCGTGTACCGGGCACCAGAGACCTGAACAGGGGCGGACCGAGGGCTGTGACCCCCGGACGGGGACGATCACACGGCTGAGGCCGCGTGGGGGCACCACTGCCCGAGCAGGGTGCGGTGCACCCGCTCCCACAACGAAACCGCGGCACGAGACTAGAGGAACGGCAAGCCACTATGGCGGGACAGAAGATCCGCATCCGGCTCAAGGCCTACGACCACGAGGCGATCGACGCGTCCGCGCGCAAGATCGTCGAGACCGTGACGCGCACCGGCGCTCGGGTCGTCGGGCCGGTGCCGCTGCCCACGGAGAAGAACGTCTACTGCGTCATCCGCTCCCCGCACAAGTACAAGGACTCGCGGGAGCACTTCGAGATGCGGACGCACAAGCGGCTCATCGACATCCTCGAACCGACGCCGAAGACGGTGGACGCGCTCATGCGCATCGACCTGCCGGCCAGCGTCGACGTGAACATCCAGTAGGCGGAAGAGATCGAGACTCATGTCTGACAGGCAGATCAAGGGGATTCTGGGCACCAAGCTCGGCATGACCCAGGTCTTCGACGACCAGAACCGGGTGATCCCGGTGACGGTCGTGCAGGCCGGGCCGAACGTGGTCACCCAGGTCCGCACCCCGGAGAAGGACGGCTACTCGGCCGTGCAGCTGGCGTTCGGCGCCATCGACCCGCGCAAGGTGAACAAGCCGAAGTCCGGCCACTTCACCAAGGCCGGCGTCACCCCGCGCCGCCACCTCGTCGAGCTGCGCACCGCCGACGCCGGCGAGTACGAGGTCGGCCAGGAGGTCACCGCCGAGCTGTTCGAGGTCGGCGCGGTGGTCGACGTGGTCGGCACCAGCAAGGGCAAGGGCTTCGCGGGCACCATCAAGCGGCACGGGTTCCACCGCCAGCCGATGAGCCACGGTGCGCAGGCGGTGCACCGCAAGCCGGGCTCGATCGGTGGCTGCGCCACCCCGGGCCGGGTGTTCAAGGGCATGCGCATGGCCGGTCGCATGGGCGGCAACCGCGTCACCACCCAGAACCTGAAGGTCCACAAGGTGGACGCCGAGTCGGGCCTGCTGCTCATCAAGGGCGCCATCCCGGGCCCGAAGGGCGGCCTGGTCATGGTCAAGACCGCTGCGAAGGGTGGTGCGTGATGAGCCTGACGCTCGACGTCCGTACCCCGGACGGCAAGACGGACGGCACCGTCGAACTGCCCGCCGAGATCTTCGACGTGCAGGCGAACGTGGCGCTGATGCACCAGGTCGTGGTGGCCCAGCTGGCCGCCGCGCGCCAGGGCACGCACGCCACCAAGACCCGCGGCATGGTCTCCGGCGGCGGCAAGAAGCCGTACCGGCAGAAGGGCACCGGTAACGCCCGGCAGGGCTCCATCCGGGCGCCGCAGTTCGCCGGTGGTGGCACGGTGCACGGCCCGCAGCCCCGCGACTACTCGCAGCGGACCCCGAAGAAGATGAAGCGCAAGGCCCTGTGCGGCGCGCTGTCCGACCGGGTCCGCGCCGGCCAGCTGCACGTCGTCACCCACGTGGTCGGCGGCGAGGCGCCGTCCACCAAGCAGGCCAAGACGGCGCTGCGCACCTGGACCGAGGCCAAGAAGGTTCTCGTGGTGCTCGACCACGGCGAGGAGCAGACCTCGTGGCTGAGCCTGCGGAACCTGCAGAACGTGCACCTGATCGATCCGTCCCAGCTGAACACCTACGACGTGCTCAACAGCGACGACGTGGTGTTCACCAAGGCCGCGTACGACCGGTTCGTCGCAGGCCCGGCGAAGGGCCGCTCGGTCAAGGCCGCCGCGTCTTCCGCAGAGGAGGCTGACCAGTGAGCTCCGACCCGCGTGACGTCATTCTCGCGCCGGTGATCTCCGAGAAGAGCTACGGGCTGCTGGAGCAGGGGCAGTACACCTTCCTGGTCGACCCCCGCTCGAACAAGACCGAGATCAAGATCGCGGTCGAGAAGATCTTCGGTGTGAAGGTCACCAACGTCAACACGATCAACCGCGAGGGCAAGCGCAAGCGGACCCGCACCGGCTTCGGCAAGCGCAAGAACACCAAGCGGGCGATCGTGACCCTGTCGCCGGAGAGCAAGCCGATCGAGATCTTCGGCGGACCGGCCTCCTGACGGCGCTGATGAGGACGAGGTTGCGTTAGAGATGGGCATTCGCAAGTACAAGCCGACGACGCCGGGCCGTCGCGGCGCGAGCGTGTCCGACTTCGCCGAGATCACCCGGTCGGAGCCGGAGAAGTCGCTGGTGCGTCCGCTGAACAAGAAGGCGGGCCGCAACGCACAAGGCAAGATCACCACGCGGCACAAGGGTGGCGGTCACAAGCGGGCCTACCGCGTGATCGACTTCCGCCGCAACGACAAGGACGGTGTGCCGGCCAAGGTCGCGCACATCGAGTACGACCCGAACCGCAGCGCGCGCATCGCCCTGCTGCACTACTTCGACGGCGAGAAGCGCTACATCATCGCCCCGAAGGACATCAAGCAGGGCGACGTGGTGGAGAGCGGCGCCCGCGCCGACATCAAGCCGGGCAACAACCTCCCGCTGCGCAACATCCCGACCGGCACCGTGATCCACGCGATCGAGCTGAAGCCGGGCGGCGGTGCGCAGATCGCCCGGTCCGCCGGTGCCCGGGTCCAGCTGGTGGCCAAGGACGGCCCGTACGCCCAGCTGCGGATGCCCTCGGGCGAGATCCGCAACGTGGACGCCCGGTGCCGCGCCACGGTCGGCGAGGTCGGCAACTCCGAGCACGCCAACATCAACTGGGGCAAGGCCGGCCGGATGCGGTGGAAGGGCAAGCGCCCGACCGTCCGCGGTGTCGTCATGAACCCGGTCGACCACCCGCACGGTGGTGGTGAGGGCAAGACCTCCGGTGGCCGTCACCCGGTCAACCCGAAGGGCAAGCCGGAGGGCCGCACCCGCCTCCGCAAGGAGAGCGACCGGCTCATCGTCCGCCGTCGCCGTACCGGCAAGAAGCGCTGAGCAGGGAGGTAAGAGAACATGCCACGCAGCCTGAAGAAGGGCCCGTTCGTGGACGACCACCTGCTCAAGAAGGTGGACGCGCTCAACGAGTCGGGCAAGAAGACCGTGATCAAGACCTGGTCCCGCCGGTCGACGATCATCCCGGACATGCTGGGCCACACCTTCGCGGTGCACGACGGTCGCAAGCACGTCCCGGTGTTCATCACCGAGGCCATGGTCGGGCACAAGCTGGGCGAGTTCGCCCCCACCCGCACCTTCAAGGGCCACGTCAAGGAAGACCGCAAGTCGCGCCGCCGCTGAGCGGGTCTGTGACACGGACGAGTAAGCAAGGGGTAGCAGGATGACAGCCCGTACCGACGACACTGCCGCGGAGGCCAACCCGCGCGCAGTGGCGCGGGCCCGCTTCGTCCGCGTGTCGCCGATGAAGGCGCGGCGCGTGGTCGAGCTCATCAAGGGCCGTAGCGCCAGCGAAGCCCTGGCCGTGCTCCAGTTCGCGCCGCAGACCGCCAGTGGTCCGGTGTCGAAGGTGCTCGCCAGCGCGATCGCCAATGCGGAGAACAACCTTTCCCTCGACCCCGAGACGCTGGTCGTGCACCACGCGTACGTGGACGAGGGTCCGACGCTGAAGCGGTTCCGCCCGCGCGCGCAGGGCCGTGCGTACCGGATCCGCAAGCGGACCAGCCACATCACGGTCGAGGTCGAGTCGCGGCCGAAGGCGGCCAGCAAGTCCCGAAAGAGCCAGAAGGGGAGTGCCCGGTAGTGGGTCAGAAGATCAACCCGCACGGCTTCCGACTCGGCATCACCACGGACTGGAAGTCTCGCTGGTACGCCGACAAGCAGTACTCGGAGTACGTCGCGGAGGACGTCAAGATCCGCCGGCAGCTGTCTCGCGGGATGGAGCGCGCCGGGATCTCCAAGGTGGAGATCGAGCGCACCCGCGAGCGCGTCCGGGTGGACATCCACACCGCCCGGCCGGGCATCGTCATCGGCCGGCGGGGTGCCGAGGCGGACCGCATCCGCGGTGCGCTGGAGAAGCTGACCGGCAAGCAGGTCCAGCTGAACATCCTTGAGGTCAAGAACCCCGAGGCGGACGCCCAGCTGGTCGCGCAGGGCGTGGCCGAGCAGCTGTCCAACCGCGTGTCGTTCCGGCGCGCGATGCGCAAGGCCATCCAGTCCGCCATGCGCTCGCCGCAGGTCAAGGGCATCCGGGTGCAGTGCTCCGGTCGCCTGGGCGGCGCCGAGATGTCCCGCTCGGAGTTCTACCGCGAGGGTCGGGTTCCGCTGCACACGCTGCGTGCCGACATCGACTACGGCTTCTTCGAGGCCCGCACCACGTTCGGCCGCATCGGCGTCAAGGTGTGGATCTACAAGGGCGAGCTGGTCGGCGGCCTGAAGCAGAAGCAGCAGGAGTCCGAGGTCCGTCCGCCGCGCGGTGAGCGCGGGGGCCGTTCGGAGCGCGGCGGCCGCCGCCGTTCCGGCGGGGACCGCAGCAAGGGCTCAGCGCAGAGCCCGGAGCAGGCTCAGACCTCGGGTGACGTGGCCTCGGCCAACGCCCCGGCGGTCGCCGAGCCGCGGGCTGAAGAGAAGACGGAGGGCTGAGACGTGCTCGTCCCACGCAAGGTGAAGTGGCGCAAGAGCCACGCGCCGAAGCGCAAGGGCTTCGCCAAGGGTGGCACCCGGATCAACTTCGGCGAGTACGGGATTCAGGCGCTTGAGCACGGCTACGTGACCAACCGGCAGATCGAGTCGGCCCGTATCGCCATCACCCGGCACGTCAAGCGTGGCGGCAAGGTGTGGATCAACATCTTCCCGGACCGCCCGCTGACCAAGAAGCCGGCCGAAACCCGCCAGGGTTCCGGTAAGGGTTCGCCGGAGTACTGGGTCGCCAACGTCAAGCCCGGTCGCGTCATGTTCGAGCTGACCTTCCCGAACGAGAAGACCGCGATCGAGGCGCTGACCCGTGCGGCGCACAAGCTCCCGATGAAGTGCAAGATCGTGTCCCGCGAGGGTGGTGACTTCTGATGGCGGCGGGTGTCACCGCGACCGAGCTCCGGGAACTGAACGACGAGGAGCTCATCCAGCGGCTCAAGGAAGCCAAGGAGGAGCTGTTCAACCTCCGCTTCCAGATGGCCACCGGGCAGCTGCAGAACAACCGGCGGCTGCGGATCGTCCGCAAGGACATCGCCCGGATCTACACCATCATGCGTGAACGCGAACTGGGCCTGACGGTCTCCCCCGAAGGCGCTGAGGAGGGCGCGGCATGAGTGAGAAAGGACAGGGCGTGACCCGCAACCGCCGCAAGGTCCGCGAAGGCTACGTCGTCTCCGACAAGATGGACAAGACGATCGTGGTGTCGCTGGAGGACCGCAAGAAGCACGCCCTCTACGGCAAGGTCATGCGCAGCAACAAGAAGGTGAAGGCGCATGACGAGGCCAACACCGCGGGTGTCGGCGACCGGGTGCTGCTGATGGAGACCCGGCCGCTGTCGGCGACCAAGCGCTGGCGGCTCGTCGAGGTCGTGGAGAAGGCCAAGTAAGCGAAGGTGCGCGACCGGCCGGTCGCTGGGAATTCCGCAGCGGTCGGCCGGTCGGCGTGCCGGTTGGTTGACCGCGCGCGTCAGGTCGGCAATCTGTCGCGCCAGAGTGTGCCCGTGCCACGCGGGTACTTAGGGTCAGGAGTCAGACGTGATCCAGCAGGAGTCGCGACTGCGTGTCGCCGACAACACCGGGGCCAAGGAGATCCTCACGATCCGGGTCCTCGGTGGTTCCGGTCGGCGGTACGCGGGCCTCGGGGACATCATCGTGGCGACCGTCAAGGAAGCCATCCCCGGAGCCGGTGTGAAGAAGGGCGATGTGGTCAAGGCCGTCATCGTCCGGCAGAAGAAGGAAAAGCGTCGTCCGGACGGTTCCTACATCCGGTTCGACGAGAACGCCGCGGTGCTGGTGAAGCCCAACGGCGAGCCGCGGGGCACCCGCATTTTCGGGCCCGTGGCCCGCGAGCTGCGCGACAAGAAGTTCATGAAGATCATCTCGCTCGCGCCGGAGGTGTTGTGATGAAGGTCAAGAAGGGCGACACGGTCGTCGTCATCTCCGGCAAGGACAAGGGCGCCAAGGGCAAGGTCATCCGTGCCTACCCGAAGGACCAGCGCGTCCTGGTCGAAGGCGTGAACCGGATCAAGAAGCACACCAAGGTCTCCCGGACCGAGCGTGGTGCGCAGTCCGGTGGGATCGTCACGCAGGAAGCGCCGATCCACGTCAGCAACGTGATGGTCCTGGACTCCGACGGCAAGCCCACCCGCGTCGGCTACCGCATCGGTGAGGACGGCAAGAAGGTTCGCATTTCTCGTCGTAACGGTAAGGACATCTGATCATGACGACCGCTGAGAAGATCGTCCCGCGGCTGAAGACCCGCTACCGCGACGAGATCCGCAAGGCCCTCTCCGAGCAGTTCGGGTACGACAACCCGATGCAGGTGCCGAACGTGGTCAAGGTCGTGGTCAACATGGGTGTTGGCGACGCCGCTCGGGACAGCAAGCTGATCGAGGGCGCGGTCCGCGACCTGGCGGCCATCACCGGCCAGCGGCCGGAGATCCGCCGCGCCCGCAAGTCGATCGCGCAGTTCAAGCTGCGCGAGGGGATGCCGATCGGCGCGCGGGTGACCGTGCGCGGCGACCGGATGTGGGAGTTCCTGGACCGGTTGGTCACGATCTCGCTCCCGCGCATCCGGGACTTCCGCGGCCTGTCGCCGAAGCAGTTCGACGGCTCGGGCAACTACACGTTCGGGCTGAGCGACCAGTCGATGTTCCACGAGATCGACCCGGACAGCATCGACCGTCCGCGCGGCATGGACATCACCGTGGTCACCACGGCGGCCAATGACGAGGAGGGCCGGGCGCTGCTGAAGCACCTGGGCTTCCCGTTCAAGGAGCAGTGACGTGGCCGTCGCTGAGGGTCGGAACAAGGAGAACTGAGTCGATGGCCAAGAAGTCGTTGATCAACAAGGCCGCGAGCAAGCCGAAGTTCAAGGTGCGCGGGTACACCCGCTGCCAGCGGTGCGGGCGTCCGCGTGCGGTGTTCCGCAAGTTCGGGCTGTGCCGCGTGTGCTTCCGCGAGATGGCGCACGCGGGCGAGCTGCCCGGCGTGAGCAAGTCCTCCTGGTGAGCTGCCCGCCTGATGAGCCGGTACCGGACACCGGTACCCTCATCAGGCGCCACCAGGGCTGATGCCCGCGCTCCGCGGCGTTCGGCCGTGCTCGCATGACAGGGCCTGCCTTCTCGGCAGGCGATGACCCCGACTTCGTCCAGGCCAGGGTCCAGACCGCCCCCGGCTGCGCCGGGCGGTGGGAGTCGGGACCCGTCGGAACCAGACGAGAAAGGTTGCAAGGTCACCATGACGATGACCGATCCGATCGCAGACATGCTGACACGTCTGCGCAACGGCAACGCGGCTTACCACGACGAGGTCGTGATGCCGCACTCCAAGCTGAAGGCGAACATCGCCGAGATCCTCAAGCGGGAGGGCTACGTCTCCGGTTCCCGCGTCGAGGAGGCCGAGAAGGGCAAGCAGCTCGTCGTCGAGCTGAAGTACGGGCCGAACCGCGAGCGGAGCATCGCGGGCCTGCGCCGGGTCTCCAAGCCGGGTCTGCGGGTCTACGCCAAGTCCACCAACCTGCCGAAGGTGCTCGGTGGTCTGGGCGTCGCGATCATCTCGACGTCCGGCGGTCTCATGACCGACCGGCAGGCCATGAAGAACGGCGTGGGCGGGGAAGTCCTCGCCTACGTGTGGTGAGGGAGGAGGAACGGCACATGTCGCGCATCGGAAAGCTGCCGATCACCGTCCCCTCCGGCGTCGAGGTGACCATCGACGGCCAGCAGGTGACGGTCAAGGGGCCGAAGGGCACCCTGGAGCAGTCCATCGCCGAGCCGATCAGCGTCGAGCGTGACGAGGACGGCTCGATCCTGGTCAAGCGCCCGGACGACGAGCGGGAGAGCCGGTCGCTGCACGGCCTGTCGCGGACGCTGATCAACAACATGGTCATCGGCGTCAGCCAGGGCTACCAGAAGGACCTGGAGATCCACGGCGTCGGTTACCGCGTCCAGCAGAAGGGCTCGAACCTGGAGTTCGCCCTCGGCTACAGCCACCCGATCGTGATCGAACCGCCGACGGGCATCGAGTTCGCCACGGACGGCCCGACCAAGCTGTCCGTGAAGGGCATCGACAAGCAGCTCGTCGGTGAGATCGCCGCCAGGATTCGCAAGCTGCGCCGCCCCGACCCGTACAAGGGCAAGGGTGTCCGGTACGCGGGTGAGAACATCCGCCGCAAGGTCGGAAAGACGGGTAAGTGACCATGAGCGAGACCACAGCTACCAAGCGCAAGCCGGTGGGCAAGAGCATCTCGACCGTGCGTCGGCTTGCCCGCGCCAAGCGGCACACGCGCATCCGGAAGAAGATCGTCGGCACCGCGGAGCGGCCGCGTCTGGTCGTCAGCCGCTCGCTGCGCAACATCACCGCGCAGGTCATCGACGACACCAAGGGCCACACGCTGGCCTCCGCGTCCACCCTGGAAGCGGAGCTGCGGGGCTTCGACGGCGACAAGAAGGCCCAGGCCACCAAGGTCGGGGAGCTCGTCGCCGCCCGGGCCAAGAACGCCGGCATCGACAAGGTCGTGTTCGACCGCGGCGGGAACGCCTACCACGGACGGGTCGCCGCGCTGGCCGACGCCGCCCGTGACGGCGGTCTGGAGTTCTGACAAGTGCGCATGATTGAGAACGGAAGGGACGCCTGATGCCTGGACGCACTCGGCGTGAGGGCGGGGAGTCCGGCGGCAAGGACCGCCGGGACCGCCGCGACGGTGGCCGTGGCGGGGCGGCCCAGGACAAGACCCCGCAGTTCGAACGCGTCGTGACCATCAACCGCGTCGCGAAGGTCGTCAAGGGCGGCCGCCGGTTCAGCTTCACCGCGCTGGTCGTCGTCGGTGACGGCGACGGCATGGTCGGTGTCGGCTACGGCAAGGCCAAGGAGGTCCCGGCGGCGATCGCCAAGGGCGTCGAGGAGGCGAAGAAGAACTTCTTCCGCGTCCCGCGCCTGGGCGGCACCATCACGCACCCGGTCCAGGGCGAGGACGCCGCCGGCATCGTGCTGCTGCGTCCGGCCAGCGCCGGTACCGGTGTCATCGCCGGTGGCCCGGTGCGCGCGGTGCTGGAGTGCGCGGGTGTGCACGACGTGCTGAGCAAGTCGCTGGGCAGCGACAACCCGATCAACATCGTGCACGCGACGGTCGCGGCTCTGAAGCAGCTGCAGCGTCCGGAGGAGGTCGCGGCGCGTCGCGGCCTGCCGCTGGAGGACGTCGCTCCGGCGTTCGTGCTGCGGGCCCGCGCGGGACAGGGGGCCTGATATGGCACAGCTGAAGATCACCCAGGTTCGCGGGCTCGTCGGCACCCGCCAGACGCAGCGCGACACCATGCGCAGCCTCGGCCTGCGCAAGATCCGGCAGTCCGTGGTGCGCCCGGATGACCCGAACGTCCGTGGCATGATCAAAACCGTCAGTCACCTGGTGACTGTCGAGGAGGTCGACTGACATGGTCATCAAACTGCACGACCTGCGGCCGGCCCCTGGTGCCAACCGGGACAAGATCCGGGTCGGTCGCGGTGAGGGCTCCAAGGGCAAGACCGCCGGCCGCGGCACCAAGGGCACCAAGGCCCGCAAGAACGTCTCGCCGCGGTTCGAGGGTGGGCAGATGCCCATCCACATGCGGCTGCCGAAGCTGCGCGGCTTCAAGAACCGGTTCCGCACCGAGTACCAGGGCGTGAACGTCGGCCGCCTGGCCAAGGCGTTCCCGCAGGGTGGCAAGGTCGGCATCGACGAGCTGATCGCCGCCGGTCTGGTGAAGAAGAACGAGCTGGTCAAGATCCTCGGTGACGGGGACCTGGAGGGCGTCAAGCTCGACGTGACCGCGCACGCCTTCACCGGCAGCGCCCAGGAGAAGATCACCGCAGCCGGTGGCTCGGTGACCAAGCTGGACAGCTGAGGCCGCTGAAAACTGGGAAAGGGCCGGTCGATCCCCCGGGTTGACCGGCCCTTTTCACATTCAGGGGTGATCGGCGGTCCGTGATCAGCGGTGAGGCGTCGGTCGCTGACCGTGTTCACCGCGCGGGCTGCTAAAGTCGCCCCGGCAGCGCCTCTCCAAGTGCTGCCGTCGGAATTCCCGCCGCGCCGGCTCGCAGCTAGCCGGCCATCGTCCCGGCCGGTTCTCGACCGGCTCGCGTACAGGAGGTTCGCGTGCTCGGCGCCTTCCGCTCGGCTCTGGCGACGCCGGACCTGCGCCGCAAGATCCTGTTCACACTGGGCATGGTGGTGCTGTACCGGCTCGGCGCGACGATCCCGTCACCCGGGGTGTCGTACCCGAACGTCCAGCAGTGCGTGACGCAGCTGCAGGGACAGGGCAGCCAGAGCGTCTACTCGCTGCTGAACCTGTTCAGCGGCGGTGCACTGCTGCAGCTCTCGGTGCTGTCGCTGGGCATCGTGCCCTACATCACCTCCAGCATCATCATCCAGCTGCTGCAGGTGGTCATCCCGCGCTTCGAGCAGCTGAAGAAGGAAGGCCAGGCCGGACAGGCGAAGCTGACGCAGTACACCCGGTACCTGACGATCGCGCTGGCGATCCTGCAGGCGACCGGTGTGGTGGCGCTCGCCGTCCGCGGTCAGCTGTTCCAGGGCTGCTCGGTGCCGGTGGTGCCGGACGACTCGGTGCTCAACCTGATCGTCATCGTCATCGTCATGACCGCCGGTGCGGCGCTGCTGATGTGGATGGGCGAGCTGATCACCGAGCGCGGCATCGGCAACGGCATGTCGCTGCTGATCTTCACCTCGATCGCCTCCCGCATCCCGGGCGAGGGCGGGAACATCCTCAAGAGCCACGGCCCGCTGGTGTTCACCGTGGTGCTGTGCTTCGCGATCGCGATCATCGCGACGGTGGTGTTCATCGAGCAGGCGCAGCGCCGCATCCCGGTGCAGTACGCCAAGCGCATGATCGGTCGCCGGATGTACGGCGGAACCTCGACGTACCTGCCGCTGAAGGTCAACCAGGCCGGTGTCATCCCGGTCATCTTCGGGTCCTCGCTGCTGTACCTGCCGCAGCTGCTCGGTCAGCTCGCGGGCAACCAGGACAGCGCGATCACCCGGTTCATCATGACCTACATCGTGTCCCAGTCCAGCTGGGTGCACATCGTGCTCTACATGGCGTTGATCATCTTCTTCGCCTACTTCTACGTGTCGATCACGTTCAACCCGGAAGAGCGCGCCGACGACATGAAGAAGTTCGGCGGCTTCATCCCGGGCATCCGGCCGGGACGACCGACCGCCGAATACCTCGGTTTCGTGCTCTCCCGGATCACCCTGCCCGGTTCGCTGTACCTGGGCGTGATCGCGATCCTGCCGAACTTCTTCCTGAGCATCACCGGTGGCCAGGGCGGGAACCAGAACTTCCCGTTCGGCGGCACCGCCGTGTTGATCATGGTCAACGTCGGGCTGGACACCGTGAAGCAGATCGAGAGCCAGCTCACGCAGCGGAAGTACGAAGGCTTCCTCCGGTAGGCTGGACGATCCGGGAGCGGGGGCGTCGCAGCTCGCCCCCACCGAGGACCTGACCTTCCGCGCGGTGTGACCGGCTCATGGCGCCGTCGTCCGCGATCAGGAGGGCAGGCAGCGCTCTGCCGTGGCGGTGGTGCGCGAGAAGAACGATTCGGAGGCAGACCCTTGGTGCGATTGGTTCTCGTCGGCCCGCCCGGTGCGGGCAAGGGCACCCAGGCGGCCGTGCTGAGCGAGAAGCTCGGGGTTCCGCACATCTCCACCGGAGACCTGTTCCGGGCCAACATCGGCAACGCCACCCCGCTCGGCCAGAAGGCCAAGAGCTATCTCGACGCCGGTGAACTGGTCCCGGACGAGGTGACCAACGAGATGGTGCGGGAACGGCTGGCGGAGCCGGACGCGCGCGAGGGCTTCCTGCTCGACGGATACCCCAGGACCACCCCGCAGGCCGACGTGCTCACCGACATCCTGGCCGAGAACGGCATGGAGCTGACCGCGGTCCTGCAGTTCGAGGTGCCGGAGGAGGAGCTGGTCCGGCGCATGCTGGCGCGCGGGCGCTCCGACGACACCGAGGACGTCATCCGGCGTCGGCTGGCGGTCTACCGGGAGGAGACCGAGCCGCTGCTGGAGTACTACCGGAACAAGATCCTCAAGATCGACGCCGTCGGGTCGATCGACGACATCTCCGCACGCGCCCTGGAGGCGCTGCGGGCCCGGGCCTGACCCGGGCAGAGGCGAAGGTGGCTGCGTTGTTGCGTCGGGGGAAGGGCATCGAGCTCAAGTCGGCGGGCGAGATCGAGGCGATGCGCGCCGCGGGCCTGGTGGTGGCCCGGGCGCTCGCCGAGGTCACCGCGCACGCCAAGCCCGGGGTGAGCACGGGTGAGCTCGACGAGATCGCCGAACAGGTGATCCGGGACGCCGGCGCGGTCCCCTCCTTCAAGGGCTACCACGGGTTCCCGGCATCGATCTGCGCGTCGCTCAACGAGAAGGTCGTGCACGGGATCCCGTCCCGCAGCGAGGTGCTCGCCGACGGCGACCTGCTGTCGGTGGACTGCGGCGCGATCCTCGACGGCTGGCACGGGGACTCCGCGGTCACCGTGCCGGTCGGTTCGGTCGCGGCGGCCGACCAGGGGCTGTCCGAGGCGACCAAGGCGGCGATGTGGGCCGGGATCGAGCAGGTCCGGGCTGGTAACCGGCTCACCGACATCTCGCACGCGGTGGAGACCGCGGCGCGCTCGGCGGCGAAGGCCGACGGGGCGACCTACGGGATCATCGCCGAGTACGGCGGGCACGGCATCGGCACCCAGATGCACATGGAGCCGTTCCTGCCGAACCTGGGCAAGCCGGGTCGGGGGCCGAAGCTGCGCGTCGGCATGGCCATCGCGGTCGAGCCGATGCTGACGCTGGGGTCGGCCGACACCGAGGAGCTCGACGACGAGTGGACCGTGGTCACCGTCGACGGCTCCCGCGCGGCCCACTGGGAGCACACCGTCGCCATCACCGAGGACGGTCCCTGGGTCCTCACCGACCCCGACTCCGCGCGCTGAGTGCCTGTCTTTGAACCTGCTCCCGGAACACACGTGGTAAGCGGCGTGAGCCGCTTTCTCTTTCGGTGAGTGGTCTCGCCGCTGGCACCGCCGCGGGTTCTCAGCGGTCGTCTCGCGAGGACAGCCCCGACGCCGTGTATTGGACATACATCAGGAGGGGCTTCCGCAGTCGAGACGGCCGCTGAGGTTCCGCCACCGGCACCGCCACCCCAAACGAGTTCAAAGACACGCACTGAGCCGCCCGGTGCCGGATCAGGCGCCCGGCCGCGGACGGCGGCAGACGTAGACGCGGGTGGGCGGGATGTTCCGCCACACCGCGGCCCGCGGGAGCACTTCCTCGAACGTCTCGGCGAGCGCGCGGGTGAAGGCGCGCGTCGGCGCCCGCCACAGCGTCGTCAGGTACGTGACCGTGGTGAACACGCCCGTCGGCGTGAGCACCGAGGCGGCCTCGCGCAGCAGTTCGCGCTGCTTGTCCGGCGGGAGCAGGGTCCAGGGGATGCTGCTGATCACGGCGTCGACCTCGCCCACCCCGGCGTCCCGCAGCAGGGTCCGCAGCTGGGCCACGTCGCCCTCGATGACCTCCAGCCACGGCTTCCGGGTGCGCAGGTAGCGCACCATCTCCGGGTCGATCTCCACCGCCAGGTGCCGGGCTCCGGGAGGCAGCCGCGGTTGGATCGCGTCGCTGAGGGCACCGGTGCCCGGACCGAGTTCGAGCACCGTCGGCCGCCCGCTCCCGGGCACCACGTCGGCCACCGCCGCGGCGACGTACCGGGAGGTGGGCAGCAAGGCGCCCACCGTCGACGGTCTGCGGACGGCTCGGGTCAGGAAGATCCAGTACTCGTGCAGCTTCCCGGTCGCGGTCACGGCGGCTCCTGCGGGTCTCCGACGCGCGTGTGCTCGTCGCAGCGTCCCGCCGCGGAGCGGGGACCGCAGGATTTGCCGATTCGCCGGTTACCGCCTCAGTGCAGCGGGCGGCGGCAGGTGTAGTGCAGGATCGGCGGGAGGTTCCGCCAGGTCACGTGGGTGAGCACCTCGTCGAAGGTGCGGTGCAGCTGGGTGCGGAAGCGCCTGCCGCCGGCGCTCTGGGCCGCCGACAGGTAGGTCACCGCGGTGAACGCGCCGTGCGGGGTGAGGGCCTCGCTGGCCTGCCGCAGCACGTGCTCGACCGCGTCGTCCGGCATCAACGACCACGGGATGGCGCTGATGATCGCGTCGGCCTTGTCGACGTCCAGCTTGTCGAGCAGGGCGAGGAGGTCCCCGGCGTCGCCGTGCACGACCTCCATCCACGGCTTGTGGGTGCGCAGGTGGTCTGCGAGGTCCCTGCCGAGCTCGATGCCGATGTGCCGGGCTCCCCGCGGCAGCCGCCGGTGGATGCCGTCGCTGAGCGACCCGGTTCCGGGGCCGAGCTCGACGACGACCGGTGCGCCGGTGGTCGGCACCACCTGGGCGACCGTCGCGGCGACCGCGGCGGAGGTGGGGGTCGCGGCGCCGACCATGCGGGGATTGCGGACCGCGGTGGCGAAGAACGTCCGGTACTCGTCCAGCTTGCTCGCCACCGGCTGTGCGCCGTCGCTGATCCACCGCGCGCGGCCGGGCGAGCTAGGCTGGTCCTGGTGGGCTGTCACGCTGCTCCTCGGTTGGTCGGCGTGGCGGTTCGGGCCGGAACGGACCGCGTTCCGAGCGTGTGATCGAAAGTAATGAGCGCCGGAGTGAAGGCGCAACCCAACGTCACTCGAAGCACCGGACAAGCGTGATCAACCGCTACGGTACGTGATCGAAACCTCGGTGAGCTGCCCCGATGTGGAGTGCCCATCAGGCGGCGCGTAGAGTGGAGCCTCGGCGCACTCGTAGCGCCGGTTCGGCATGCCTGGTTTTTTCGTCCGGCTTTCCGACCGGGGCAGGGGTGTGCCCGTCGCGGGTGTCGGGGCCTCCGATGCCCGGGGCAGGGGCTTTCGAGCCCGAAAACCGTCACCGTCACGAAACGCGGAGGACATGGGCAAGAAAGACGGGGCCATTGAGGTCGAGGGTCGCGTGATCGAGCCGCTTCCCAACGCGATGTTCCGCGTCGAGTTGGAGAACGGCCACAAGGTCCTCGCACACATCAGTGGCAAGATGCGTCAGCACTACATCCGCATCCTGCCCGAGGACCGGGTCGTCGTGGAGCTGTCCCCGTACGACCTCTCCCGTGGGCGCATCGTCTACCGCTACAAGTGACCTCCACGGTGTCCGGGAGACCGGACACGCGTCCGATCAGGAGAGCAAGACCGTGAAGGTCCAGCCGAGTGTGAAGAAGATCTGCGACAAGTGCCAGGTCATCCGCCGTCACGGGCGAGTCCTGGTCATCTGCGACAACCAGCGCCACAAGCAGCGCCAGGGTTGATCGCCGTCGCGACCTGACAATCAAGTGGGAACTCCCCCGACCTGCCGGTCCGCGAGTGGACCGGTTGACCCCCGGGCCAGGCCGGGGCTGCGCGCTCCAGGGGTGCGCAGGTGGTGGGGGAGCAGACCTGGACGACGAGAAGGAGAGCCCGCCACATGGCAAGGGTCGTCGGCGTCGATCTCCCGCGCGAGAAGCGCATGGAGATCGCGCTCACCTACATCTACGGGATCGGGCGCACCCGGTCCAAGGAGATCCTGGCCGCGACCGGCATTTCGCCGGACGTGCGCGCCAAGGAGCTCGACGACGAGCAGCTGACCCAGCTGCGCGACTTCATCGAGAACAACTACCGGGTCGAGGGTGACCTCCGCCGCGAGGTCCAGGCCGACATCCGCCGGAAGATCGAGATCGGCTGCTACCAGGGGCTGCGCCACCGCCGCCACCTGCCGGTCCACGGGCAGCGGACCAAGACCAACGCCCGCACCCGGAAGGGGCCGAAGAAGACGGTCGCCGGCAAGAAGAAGGCCGGGAAGAAGTAAGCCTCGCTAGGAGACAGCTGAATGCCACCCAAGCAGCGCGCCGGTGCCGTCAAGAAGGTGCGGCGCAAGGAGAAGAAGAACGTCGCGCACGGTCAGGCGCACATCAAGAGCACGTTCAACAACACGATCGTGTCGATCACCGACCCCACGGGCGCGGTGATCAGCTGGGCCTCGGCCGGCCACGTCGGGTTCAAGGGCTCCCGCAAGTCCACCCCGTTCGCCGCGCAGATGGCCGCCGAGAACGCCGCCCGCAAGGCCGCCGAGCACGGCATGAAGAAGGTCGACGTCTTCGTCAAGGGCCCGGGGTCGGGCCGTGAGACGGCGATCCGTTCGCTGCAGGCCGCCGGTCTGGAAGTCGGCACCATCCAGGACGTGACCCCGCAGCCGCACAACGGCTGCCGCCCGCCGAAGCGTCGTCGGGTCTGAGCCGCGGGGAGGAGTAGACAACAATGGCTCGTTACACCGGTCCCGCGACCCGCAAGTCCCGCCGGCTGAAGGTCGACCTCGTCGGAGGCGACCAGGCGTTCGAGCGCCGGCCGTACCCCCCGGGGCAGCACGGGCGCGCCCGCGTCAAGGAAACCGAGTACCTGCTGCAGCTCCAGGAGAAGCAGAAGGTCCGGTTCACCTACGGCGTGCTGGAGCGCCAGCTCCGCGCGTACTACGAGGAAGCCAACCGCCGTTCCGGCAAGACGGGTGAGAACCTGCTGCAGCTGCTGGAGACCCGGCTGGACAACGTCGTGTACCGCTCCGGCCTGGCCCGCACCCGTCGGATGGCCCGGCAGCTGGTCAACCACGGCCACTTCCTGGTCAACGGCAAGAAGGTGAACATCCCCAGCTTCCAGGTCACGAAGTGGGACATCATCGACGTGCGGCCCAAGTCGCTGGCCACCACGCCGTTCCTGATCGCCAAGGAGACCCTCGGCGAGCGGCCCGTCCCGGCGTGGCTGCAGGTCGTCCCCTCGAACCTGCGGGTCCTGGTGCACCAGGCGCCGGAGCGCGCGCAGATCGACACCCCGGTCACCGAGCAGCTCATCGTCGAGTACTACTCGAAGTGACGCGTCCCGCCGGCGGCCCCGCGCGGCCGCCGGCGGTCGCAGCCGACGGTGGCGGCGCAGGAGACCGCCACCGGCCCGCCAGTGGCGGGCGTGCCATCCCATCGGCGTCATATGGCGGGCGCCGTGAGGAAAGGAAAGTCAAGTGCTCATCTCCCAGCGACCCACACTGTCCGAAGAGGCGGTGTCGGAGACTCGCTCCCGGTTCGTCATCGAGCCGCTGGAGCCGGGTTTCGGCTACACCCTCGGCAACTCGCTGCGTCGCACCCTGCTCTCGTCGATCCCGGGTGCGGCCGTCACCAGCCTGCGCATCGACGGTGTGCTGCACGAGTTCACCACGATCCAGGGTGTGAAGGAGGACGTCACCGACGTCATCCTGAACATCAAGGAGCTGGTCGTCAGCTCCGAGGAGGACGAGCCGGTGACCATGTACCTGCGCAAGCAGGGACCGGGTGAGGTCACCGCGGCCGACATCGTTCCGCCCGCCGGCGTCACGGTGCACAACCCGGATCTGCACATCGCCACCCTCAACGCGAAGGGCAAGCTGGAGATCGAGCTCGTCGTCGAGCGTGGTCGTGGCTACGTCCCCGCGATGCAGAACAAGCAGACCGGCGCCGAGATCGGCCGCATCCCGGTCGACTCGATCTACTCGCCGGTGCTGAAGGTGACCTACAAGGTCGAGGCCACCCGTGTCGAACAGCGCACGGACTTCGACAAGCTGATCCTCGACGTCGAGACCAAGCCGTCGATCACGCCGCGGGACGCGGTGGCGTCGGCCGGTCGCACCCTCGTCGAGCTGTTCGGGCTCGCCCGCGAGCTCAACATCGACGCCGAAGGCATCGAGATCGGCCCGTCCCCGGCGGAAGCCGACACCATCGCGGCCTACGCGATGCCGATCGAGGACCTCGACCTGACGGTTCGCTCCTACAACTGCCTCAAGCGGGAAGGCATCCACACCGTCGGTGAGCTGGTCTCGCGCAGCGAGGCCGACCTGCTGGACATCCGCAACTTCGGCGCGAAGTCCATCGACGAGGTCAAGATGAAGCTGGCCGGCCTGGGTCTGGCCCTCAAGGACAGCCCGCCCGGATTCGACCCGTCCGCCGCCGCGGCCGAGTACCCGGCCGAGGGTTGGTCGTCGGAGACCGGCACCGTCGGCACGGTCGGTCCCGTCGAGGAGACCGGCTTCGACAACGGATTCGACGACGGCCAGGACTACGCGGAGACAGAGCAGCTGTAGCTGTGATGCGCGTCCGGGGTCACCGGCGCGCCCTGAGAGGAGCAACCGATGCCCACCCCGACCAAGGGACCGCGTCTCGGCGGGTCGCCGGCGCACGAGCGGCTCATTCTGGCCAACCTGGCCACCTCGCTGTTCGAGCACGGGAAGGTCCACACCACCGAGGCGAAGGCGAAACGGCTTCGCCCGCTCGCCGAGCGGCTGATCAGCAAGGCCAAGAAGGGCGACCTGCACAACCGTCGCGAGGTCATGAAGACCATCCGCGACAAGGACGTCGTGCACAAGCTCTTCGCCGAGATCGGCCCGTTCTTCGCCGACCGCGACGGCGGTTACACCCGCGTCATCAAGACGGTGCCGCGCAAGGGTGACAACGCGAAGATGGCCATCCTGGCCCTGGTGAACGAGAAGACCGCGACCGCCGAGGCCGAGGCCGCGCGTGGCACCAAGTTCGCCAAGGACGAGCAGGAGGCCCCGCAGGCCGACGAGGCTGCCGAGACCTCGCAGGCCGAGGACACCGCCGCGGAGAAGAAGGACGACGAGTCCTGAGTTCCGCTCCCGGTGACGCCGTGGACGAGCCCGCCGCTCCCGTTCGGGAGGGCGGGCTCGTTCGTCTGCGCCTGGACATCTCCTACGACGGCACGCACTTCTCCGGGTGGGCTCGGCAACCCGGACTGCGGACCGTGCAGGGGTTGTTGGAGGACGCGCTGGCCAAGCAGCCGCCCGGCCGGGAGGTTCCCGGGTCGGTCGTGGTGGCCGGGCGCACCGACGCGGGCGTGCACGCGACCGGTCAGGTGGTGCACGTCGACGTCGTCCCGCACGACCCCGCGGGCGGCGGGCGGCTCCCCGTCGACGAGCGGGGAATCCCGGACCTGGAGCGGATGCGGCACCGGTGGAACCGCATCCTGCCCGCCGACGTGCGCGTGCTGGGGGTCCGCGTCGTGCCGGACGCGTTC
Organism: Saccharopolyspora rosea; assembly: GCF_025643595.1. Lineage (GTDB taxonomy): Bacteria > Actinomycetota > Actinomycetes > Mycobacteriales > Pseudonocardiaceae > Saccharopolyspora > Saccharopolyspora rosea. The sequence goes on along the minus strand of NZ_CP102826.1, from coordinate 6,054,554 downwards.
GACGCGCGGTTCTCCGCGCTGCGGCGGCACTACCGCTACCAGGTGTCGGACGCGCCGTGGGGCGTCGATCCGCTGCGGCGGTACGACACGCTGGCCTGGAACCGGCCGCTCGACGTGGCGGCGCTGAACGCCGGTGCGGCCGAACTGGTGGGGCTGCACGACTTCGCGTCCTACTGCAAGGCCCGGGAGGGCGCCACCACGGTGCGGGAACTCCAGCACTTCTCCTGGGAGCGGGTGGAACCGCACCTCGTCGTCGCGCGCGTGAGCGCCGACGCCTTCTGCCACTCGATGGTCCGCAGCCTCGTCGGCACGCTCCTCATGGTCGGCGACGGCCGCCGCCCGGCGGCGTGGCCCGCCGACGTCCTCGGTGCCCAGCAGCGCACGAGCACCGTCGCTCCCGCGCACGGCCTGACCCTCGTCGCCGTCGACTACCCGGCCGACGCCGACCTCGCGGCCCGGGCCGCCCGCACCCGCGCGGTGCGCACCCTGGAGTGAGTTCCGCGGATTTCCCCGGAGGAATCGCGCCGGACGCGACGAAGAAGGCCCCCGGAGTCCGGGGGCCTTCGGGTTTCAGTCGCCGCGGCGGATGGGGCCGAGGATTTCCTGTTCCTTCTTGTTGGTGACCAGGCGGATCGGCGTCCACATCATGTTGCCGAGAGCGATGAGCGAGTCGTCCTGGAGCTGGGTGAGCTGTTGGGCCTGCTGCGGGCGGAGGCTCCAGATGCGCTGGGCGAGTTGGGCCTGGTTGAGCGGAAGTCGTTGCATGAGGACCAGGTCCGAGGCGTTGGCCGCCGTGCTGCTGCTGACCTGGGGGTGCAGGTAGGGCAGCACGTACATGGTGGTCTGCCACGCGGCCCGCGGCGGGAAGAGCTCCTGCGGGACCGCGCCGCCGTCGTGGATCACCAGCAGCGGGGTGTCCTCTGTGGACCTCGGGAGGTCGAACGGGGCGAGCCGGCGGATCTGGGTCAGCGGCACCGACTTGCCGTCCGGGGTCTGCCCGGCCGCGCGTTCCAGCACCTTCCACGAGGCCGGGCGGCCGGTGGCGACGATCACCCAGGCGCCGGTCGCCATCGCGCGCAGCGCGATCTGCCGCGCGAGGTACAGGCCGCCGACGGTGACCATCCGGGTCGGGTGCGGGCGCAGGATGGAGGCGGCCACCGCCTCGCCCTGCGGACCGGACCCGATGATCATCCCGCCCCGGTCCCCGGACGGGCTCACCGCGTCCAGCGTTTCCGGGGGGACCAGGAACTCCGGCGCGGCTCCCTGGCTGCCGGGGACGTCGATCGTTCTGCTACGGCTCATGCCGCACCTCCGAGCGGCAGCGTCGCCGCGTAGCCGGCGAGTTGCAGGCCGCGCAGCGGGGTCAGGGTCAGGTCGAGCCGGTCGCTGATGCGTTTGAGCAGCTCGTCGGCGGCGTCGAGCTCGCCGGGCGTGCGGGCGCTGACGCGCACCAGGCCGCGCAGTCCGACCTCGCCCTCCTCCCCGGACGGGGAGATCGACAGCGCGATGCTGGTGGACAGCGCGCGGATGCCGGTGAGCGCGTTGAGGCTCTTGTCCATCTGGTTCGGCCAGCCGGTGATCGCGTAGCTGGAGTGGCCGACGCCTCCCGCGGTGACGCCGTCCCAGCGCTCCTTGAGGCCGACCGGCCGCTCGGAACCGAGCACGCTGTGCAGCTCGGCCGAGGAGATCCCGGCCTGCAGCAGCTCGTCCGGGTCCAGCGGGCGGGTCGGAACGCCCTTGCTCTCCATGGCGTTGCGGATCCGGGACAGCGCGCCGATGAGGGCGCGGTGCGCGCCGAGGATGCCGCCGCCGCGTTCGCCGATGGCCTTGGCGCAGCGCTGCGGGTCGAGCCGGACCGCGATCCACGTGGTGCGCCGCGCGGCCGCCGCGAGCGGGCCGAGGACTTCGAGGTAGGAGTTCAGAGCGGGGGAGTTGGACGGCAGTGCCGCGCTGCCGGGGTAGCAGTGCCAGATGACCTGGATCGCGTCCAGCACCACCCCGCGGTCCTCCAGGCACGGGGCCAGGACTCCCAGCGGCAGGTTCGGCGCGCCCTCGGCCGGGTTCAGCAGCGACGGGGTCGGTTCGACCATGAGCACCGCGGTCCACTTGCCGTTGTGCCAGGCCATTCCGACCGGCTGGCGGTCGTGGTCCTGGGTGCGGGCGATGACCAGGTCCTCGACGACCAGCCGCAGCAGCGCGACGCGGTGGTTCTCGTCCGGGCCGATGATGCCGTCGCCGTCCTTGTCCTCGGCGGGCTCCGTGGCGTCGAGGTTGACCGGCTGCGCGACCCGGGTGTGGTTGCGCGAGCGGTACTCGAAGACCAGGCCGAACCACTGGGTGAACCAACGGCCCCGGCGGCGCAGCAGCGCGATGATGAGCGCCAGCGCGGCGACGCCCGCGGACACCGGCCACAGCATCTTGTTGATGACGAACACGACCAGGCCGATCGCGAGGCCGACCTCGATGAGCACGATGTTGGCCGCCGGAATGCCGCCCAGTGTCACGCCGTTGGTGCGACGCCGCCGCGCGCGGATCCGGGCGCGGGGCGGGCTAGCGGGCCCGGGAGCTTTCGGCTGGGCCGGATGTTGTGCGGTCACGGACATCCGTTCGGTCTCTCCCCCTCGCAGGTAGGTGCGGCACGCGGCGCGCGAGAAAGGCGTTCTGGCGACAGCCGCCCGATGAGAATACTGATGGAGTCGGCCGAACCGCACCCATTCCGCGAGTCTCTGCGGCTATCCTGCGAAACCGTACCTCGGACGGGAGAGCTGTAGGCGAAGAATGGCATCAACACCCACAACGAAGTCACAGGTCCAGGCGTACCGGTTCGTGCTGCGTCGCATGGAGTCCGCGCTGGTGCGCAAAGACGCGGTGATGCTGCACGACCCGATGGGCTCCCACAAGCGGGCCACCGTGACCGGGGCGATCCTCGCCGTCATCGGTCTGATCGGGTTCCTGGTCTGGGGTCTGTTCGGGGGCAAGGGCTCCGTTCCCGACCCGGGATCCATCGTCATCGCGAAGGAAACCGGCAGCGTCTTCGTCGTGACCTCCGACGACAAGGCGCAGAAGCGGTTGACCCCGATGCTGAACATGGCCTCGGCCAAGCTGCTGGTGATGGCGCAGGGCGCCAACCAGGGCGGGCCGATCCAGCCGACCGTGGTCAAGGAGGCCGCGCTGGCGGACTTCCCGCGCGGACCGCGCACCGGCATGGTGAACGCGCCCACCTACCTGCCGGACGGCTCGAACCCCGCTGCTCCGTTCTGGGCGATCTGCGATGTCGCGGACACCAGGGACATGCCCATGACGTCCAATGTGGACCGACAGCCGAAGATCGAGACGACGGTGATCGGCGGTGACGACCACCACGGCACCGAGCTCGCGCCGGATCAGTCGCTGTTCGTCCGCGACCAGACCTCCGGCAAGGAGTACCTGGTCTACCGGGTGCAGGACCTGTCGAACCGGAAGAACACGCACGCGGTCAAGGCCGAGGTCGACCAGACGCAGACCACCGTCATGGACATGTACGGCCTCAACGGCGTGACGCCGCGGACCATCAGCAGCAACATGCTCAACGCGATCCCGAGCGTGCAGCCGCTGCGGGTGCCGGACATCGACGGCGACCGCGGCCAGGCGAGCTACATGCCGCGCTACCGGGTCGGTGACGTGGTGCGCCGCACCGTTCCCGGTGAGCCGGACCAGTATTTCCTGCTGCTGAAGTCCGGCAAGCAGGAGATCTCCGCGGGCGCGGCGGCCGTGCTGCACGCGAAGAACTACAACAGCCGGGACATCCCGAACGCCACGGGCGCGCTGACCCAGGCCAAGGACGCCGACGACTCCGACCAGATGAACCTGTCGTCGTTCCCCATGGTGGTGCCCAAGCCGGTGTCCTTCCAGCAGTCCGACACCTCGTGCCTGAGCTGGAAGAACAACAACGGCAGCCAGGACATCACGGTCACCCTGAACAAGGGCAACCCGGCGCCGAAGCCGGCCGTGAAGCTGGCGCAGTACGACGGCAACGGCCCGAACGTGGACTACTTCTACATGCCCGCCGGCAAGTCGGCGGTGGTCCGCGGCACGACGAACGAGTCGGGTTCGGACAGCGGTCCGATCTTCCTGGTCTCCGACCAGGGCGTGCTCTACGGCATCAAGGACGTGGCCACCGCGCAGGGCCTCGGGGTCGTCCGCGGTGGTGGCGACATCAAGGCCGGTCCGTCCTGGCTGATGCGCAACAACACGCTGCCGCAGGGCGACTTCCTGGATCCGGCGCAGGCGAGCTTCATCTACGACTCGATCCCCGTGCCGCCGGGCGGGATCAGCCGACCGCCGCAGAACAAGCAGCAGGCGGGAGCGGCCGGAGGGAGCTGACCCGCGCCGGGAACCGACCCGGCTGGTGCCGACGTCCGAGGGAGAGCGATCCGCCCGCAGCGCCCGGAGTGGGAGCTGCGGGCGGATCCGTTTTTCGGGGCAGCAGTTCTCGGGAGGTGCCGGATGGCGGGGATTCGGATCGATGCCGAGCAGCTCGCGCGCTGCGCGGCTGACGTGCGCACCGCGGGGGAGGAGATCGCCGAGGTGGAACGGGGCCTGTCGGCGGTCGAGCTGGCGCCCGAGGTGTTCGGGAGCTCGGGGGTCGCGCGGGCCTACCAGGACGTCCTCGCGTCGTTGCGCGAGCGGACCGGTCGCGTCGCCGAGACGTTCACCGGGGCCGCGGCGGAATTGCGCATGGCCGTCGAGCAGCACACCGCCCGGGACGCCGACGTGGCCCGCGGCCTGCGGCGCGGTGCGGAGCGGTGACGGTGTCCCGGGAGCACTTCGACCACCTGTCCCGCGTCGCGGACCGGCTCGGCGTGCCCGACCCGTTCGACGGCGCGCCCACCGGCGGCGTCGACGACCTGCGCGCGGCCGCCCGCGCGTGGCGGGGTGCCGCGGACCGCGTCGAATCGTCCACTGCGGACGTCAACGCGCGGATCGGTGCCGTCGACGACGTGTGGCGCGGTCGGGATTGCGACGCCTTCGTGGCGCACGTGCAGCGCGGCGGCCGGTCGGGCGGGGACGTGGCGGACTCGATGCGGGCGCTGGCGGACGGGCTCGACCGGACCGCGGAGGCCGTGCACGCGGCGCGGGCCGGACTCGCCGAGCTGGCCGCCGACACCGCCGGCGAGGTGACGGCGGCCCTGGCCGGTCCCGCCGACGGGGCCTGTCGGGCGCGCCGCCTGCTGGCGGAGTTGGCCGCGTCGGCGCGGAAGTCGACCGAGTCCACTGAGGAGGCTTTCCGGGACTTCGGGCGGCTGTGCGCCGACCTGGCGGGTGAGCCCGCCGGGCGTTGCCCGGGTCCTGGGCCGGCCGCGGCCGTTCCCGCGTCCGACGGGGAGAAAACCCCTTCGGAGAGCGGTGAACCGCTCGACGCGGCGGCGTCGGAGCTGTCCACCGCGGTCGCGGTCGGCGTGCTGTCGACGGGCGTGCTGGGCGGTGCCGCGCCGCCGCGGGGCAGGCGGCGGAACCGGTCCCGCGCGCGGGCGTGGGAGCTGCTCGGCGGTCCGGACCCGGGCGTCGCGCCGGTGCTGGGACCGGAGCAGGCGGCCGAACCGCACGCGGATCGGCGGCCCGGCAGGGTGGAGCGCGCGCTGAACCCGCCGACGGCAGCCCCGGAATCCCCGGCGCAGCAGCCGGTGCCACCGCCGGACGCCGGAATCGGTCCCGGCACCGACTCGGCACCGCCGGCCGCGGGGGAGCCGCGCCGATGAGGAGGCCCCGGTGTCCGAAGTGGACACCGGGGCCTCCGGAGGGGTCGCGGGATCAGTCCTTCCGGCCCGCCGCGCGGGCGCGCACGTTGCGGACCGCGTTGACCAGGAACGCGGTGAAGACGATCGCGGCGATGCCCGCCCCGGCGCCGCCGATCGCGACGACCAGCGCGGGGAAGTCGCGGGCCTGCAGGGCGTCCGCGTCGAGCCGCCGCGGCTTCATCTGGTGGGACGGCGGGATCACGTCGTTGAGCGCCGCCATCGGGTCGATCATGCCGTAGCCCACGATGTCGTTGCGGCCGTCGTTGCCGCCCGGGTGCATCGCGGTCTTCTCGATCCGGTCGATGATGGAGCGGGCGTCGGCGCTGCGGCCCTCCCGCTGCGCCTGCTCCTTCATCAGCGCGGCGAGGCCGGACACGTACGGCGCGGCGAAGCTGGTGCCCTGGATCGGGCCCAGCTGCCCGCTCTGCCCCTCGGAGATCTGGCTGGCCAGCCCGGTGCCGCCGTTGCCCGGGTCGAGCGAGATGAGGTTCTCACCGGGCGCGGCCACGTCCACCCACGGGCCCGGCACGGTGAACGCCGACGGCGCGCCCTGCTGGTTCACCGACGCCACGGTGATCACGTAGTTGTCGAACCAGGCGGGCAGCACGGCCGTCGTCGGGCGGCCGGGCGCGTTCTTCTGGCAGCTGCCCGTGGTGTTGCCCGCGGCCACGACCACGACCACGCCCTTGTTGTAGGCGTTCACCACCGCCTGGTAGAGCATGTTGTTGCCGGAGTCGAAGTGCATGGCCTGCGCGAGCGACTGGCACGAGGACTGCGAAATGTTGATCACGCTCGCGCCGCTGTCCACCGCGTACTGGATGGCGCGGGCCATGGTCTCGGTGTCGCCGAGGGTCCGCTTCTCGGCCTTGTTCTCGTACAGCCCCGAGGACTGCCGGATGGACAGGATCTTCGCGTCCGGTGCGACGCCGACGAACCCGGTGTTCGGGTCCGGGTGCGCCGCGATGATCCCGGCGACGATCGTGCCGTGGCCGTCGCAGTCGAACCGCGCGCCGTGGCCGTCGGGCACCGAGCTGCCGCCGTCCTCGACGCTGAGCCGGGGGTGCGGGTTGACGCCGGTGTCGATCACCGCGACCGTCTGCCCCTGCCCGGTCAGCCCCTGGTCCTGCGCCTGTTCGAAGCCGAGCGCCCGCTGGCTCCACGGCTTCTCCTCGATGACCGAATTGCCGGTGTTGGGCTGCATGCAGCCCCCGGTCTGCTCGTAGCTGCCGTTCGGGGTGAGCTGCCCGCCGGGCACGTTGACCGGCACCAGCGGCGGCGGCTGGACCGTCTCCGCGAGCGCGGCGGGGGCGGTGGGTCCGCCGAGGGCGAGCACCCCGACCGCCGCCGCGAGCGCGAGCGCCGGTCGGGAACGCGGGAACCTGAAGCGCATCGAGACGCCTCTCAGAACAGGTTGAGGTTGAGGTCGCGGACCACCATGTACAGATCCATCACGGCCAGCGCCAGCGGCAGCACCAGTGCGATCAGCACGGCCTCCAGCACGTCGACCATGCGCCGCTGCACCGGCGAGAACCGGCGGTTCGGGAACACCACGCCGAAGATGATCGACAGGATGCCCAGCAGCACCAGCGGCGGGAACGCCCACGCCACCGCGATCGGCATCTGCGAGACCTGCAGCAGCAGGCCGATGGCCACGCCGCCGGACGCCAGCAGACCGTTGGCCAGCAGGGCGACCGCCTGGCTGCCGTTGGCGTAGTTGCGGCCGCGCAGCAGCAGCACCGCGGACACCACGACGGCGAACGCGACGCCGAAGATGCGGGTGGGCAGCGGCACCGCGCCCAGCGAGACGGCGGCGGCGGACAGCACCGCGCCGATCGCGGCGACCAGACCGCAGCCGATGATCAGGCCGGTCATGTACTGGTGCGCCAGGCCGGTCTGGCGCTCGATCAGCCGGTAGTCCGGGAAGCCGCTGTCCTCCTTGAGGTCTTCGGCGCTGCCCGGCACGTGCGGCAGCGGCAGCTTCGCCAGCTGGATGGTGATGCGCGGCAGCAGGGAGATGCCGGCCAGGCCGACGGCGGCGGCACCGGCGGCGATGCCCGCCTGGTTGCTGCTGCCGACCAGCGTCGCGACCAGGAAGGCGACGGTGCCGAACGCGCCGGCCGTCGCCGCGGCGATGAACGCGATGATGCCCGCGCCGATCACCATGAGTGACACCGACGCGACGATGAGCACCAGTGCGCAGCCCAGCAGCAGGCGCGGCTCGATGGTGTTGCCCGGAACGATGTTGAAGCCCGCCACGAACGCCATCGGCAGCCCGCCGGCCGCGGCGATGACGGTGCCGGTCGTGGGCGCGGCGTAGGCGCGGGTGACGATCGAACCGACGCCGACGGCGAAGACCGTCAGGATCAGCGCGGAGGCCGCGGCGAACACCTGGTAGCCGATGGCGCCGATGCCCTTGACGAAGTCCGGGTGCAGCATGCCCGCCGGGCCCGCGAGCCCGAGTCCGACGGCCGCGCCGATCAGCGCCAGGGCACCCGCGGTGTGGCCGATCCTGGCCGCGGTCTCCTTGGTCCACGGCCGGTAGCTGCCCGGTTCCGCCTCGGCGAGCGCGTCGACGACGTCGTCGTACAACGGTGGTGGTGGGTTGTCCGACCTGCGGCGCAACTGCAGCATGTCGCCGTCCACAATGCCCTGCGACGACAGCGTCTGGCTGGGGTCCAGTGGCTGACTCTCGCCGAGCTTGGCCAGGCACCAGCCGCCGTGCCGCGACCCGCCGTCGGGGGTGGACTCGCGGGCCATGTCCAGAAGCATCGGCAGCAGATCCGCCACCGAGACGTCGGAAGGCAGCGCCAGGTCGATGCGAGTTGTCGGCGCCACCACCGTCACGCGGCTGAACACCGTGGTACCCGTCGCCACTTGGGCCCCCTACTCCGTTGGTCGATTGCCTTGCAACTTTGGTCCAGTCTCGATCCAACCAAGGTCGGTTTTTCTTCCGGAAACCCACCCGCCCGGTCGGAGAGCGCCCCTAGTATGGCCGCACCGGCCGTCGACGGGTGACGGGTTTGGTCGAACTCGTGCCAACTACTTCGTATCTGGTTGGTCACGGTCGAACGGCGATCGCGCCCGACCCGGCGCCCGGCGGTGCCGCGGGCAGTACAGAATGCTGGCCGCGGGAAGAACTCCACGTCCGACACGGAAAGGTTGCTGCGTCCGGTGAGCACGCTGCAGTTCAAGCGAACGCCACGCCTGGCCGCTCCCAGGCCACCGGGCGGGGAGGTGCACCTCGAACCACCGCCGGAGATCCCGCGGACGATCCCCGGCAACGTCGTCCAGAAGGTCCTTCCGGCCGTCATGATCGTGGCCTCGCTGGGAATGATGGTCTTCATGCTCCAGCGGGCCAAGGACAACCCGATGATGATGATGATGCCGATGATGATGTTGGTGTCGACCTTCGGGATGATGGCCGGCGGGGGCCGCGAGGGCAGCCAGAAGAAGGCCGAGATGAACGAGGACCGCAAGGACTACCTGCGGTACCTCGGCCAGATGCGGGACCGCGCCCGGGAGGCTGCCGACGAGCAGCGGCTGGCCCGCGAGTGGGTGCACCCGGACCCGCAGACCCTGTGGTCGGTCGCGATGCGCCGCAGCCGGCGGATGTGGGAACGCCGGCCCAACGACAACGACTTCTGCCAGGTGCGGGTCGGGCGCGGGGCGCAGCGCCTGGAAACCCGCTTGGTGCCGCCGCAGACCGGTCCGGTCGACGAGCTGGAGCCGATCACCACGCTGGCGCTGCGCCGGTTCGTGCGCGCGCACTCGCTGGTGCCGGAGCTGCCGATCGCGACCTCGCTGCGCGGCTTCGCCGCGGTCGGCCTGCAGGGCGACCGGGAACTCACCCGCGGACTGGCCCGCGCCGTGCTCTGCCAGCTGGCCGCCTTCCACGCCCCGGACGACGTGCTCATCGCGGTGGCCAGCAGCGGCCGCGCCCGCACCGAGTGGGACTGGGTGAAGTGGCTGCCGCACGCGCAGCACCCCACCGAGACCGACGGCATCGGCCCGATGCGGCTGATGGCCGGTTCGCTGCGCGCGATCGAGGAGATGCTGGCCGAGCAACTCGCCGACCGGCAGCGGTTCCAGCGCAACGCGGCGCCGCCGGAGGGTCAGCCGCACATCGTCATCCTCATCGACGACGCCGAGATCAGCCGCGAGGAGCAGCTCGTCACCGAGGGCGGGCTGGCCGGCGTCACCATGATCGACCTGTCCGACGTGCTCGGTCCGATCACCGCGCGCCGCGGCATGCGGATGGTCGTCGAGGAGGACCGGATCGGTGCGCGCGGTGGCAGCGGCGTCGAGTGGTTCGGCAAGCCGGACTCGCTGACCATGGCGGAGGCCACCTCGTTGGCCCGCCAGCTGGCCCCCTACCGGATCGCGGGCGGGGTCTCGGCGGAGGCGGACTCCGGCGGCTACGAGCCACTGACCACGCCGCTGAACTACATCGAGCAGCTGGGCCTCAACGGTGACGTGGTCACCTTCGACCTCAACGAGGCGTGGCGGGCGCGACCGCGCGACGAGCTCTACCGGGTCGCCATCGGACCCGGCGAGACGGGCGAGATCGTGCACCTGGACATCAAGGAAGGTGCCGCGGGCGGCATGGGCCCGCACGGCCTGTGCATCGGTTCGACCGGTTCCGGCAAGTCCGAGTTCCTGCGCACCATCGTGCTGGGCCTGATGGCCACGCATTCCTCGGACATGCTCAACTTCGTGCTCGTCGACTTCAAGGGCGGTGCGACCTTCAACGGCTTCGAGACCGCGCCGCACGTGTCGGCCAACATCTCGAACCTGGAGGGCGCCAACACCCTCATCGACCGCATGGACGACGCGATCCGCGGCGAGATGAACCGGCGCCAGGAGGTGCTGGCCCAGGCGAAGGCCAAGGACGTCTGGGACTACCGCAAGAAGCGCGACGCCGGTGACCCGTGGGCGCAGGAGCCGATGCCCGCGCTGTTCATCGTGCTGGACGAGTTCACCGAGCTGCTGGAGCAGCAGCCGGAGTTCGCCGAGCTGTTCGTGATGGTCGGTCGTCTGGGCCGGTCGCTGCAGATGCACCTGCTGCTGGCCACGCAGAAGCTGGAAGAGGGCAAGCTGCGCGGTCTGGACACGCACCTGACGTACCGGATCGGTCTGCGCACCACCAGCGCCGCCGACTCGCGCGCGGTGATCGGCGTGCCGGACGCGGTGGACCTGCCCAGCACCGGCGGTCACGGATTCCTCAAGCACCCCAACGGGATGGACCGGTTCCGCGCCGCGTTCGTCTCGGGTCGGCTGCACCAGACCAGCGGGGCGCGCCCGGCCAGCCAGAGCGTCGCCGTGGTCACCGCGGACAAGATGCCGCGCCCGTTCATCCCGGACTACGTGGAGAAGCCGCCGGAACCGGAGAAGCCGGTCGAAGCGGTCGAGGAGAAGAAGGACAAGGACGACGGTCCGACCGACTTCGAGGTCGTCATCCGCAAGATCACCGGCCAGGCCCCGCAGGCGCGGCAGATCTGGTTGCCGCCGCTGGACGTTCCGCCCACTTTGGACGGTCTGCTGCCGCCGTTGCAGGCCACCGACGACCGCGGCTACACGGCCGCGGGGTACGCCAACGCGGGCAAGCTGAGCGCTCCGGTCGGTCTGATCGACGTGCCGTACCACCAGCGCCAGGACCCGCTGGTGCTGAACCTGCAGAGCAGCCACTGCGCGATCGTCGGTGGTCCGCTGACCGGCAAGTCGAACGCGATGCGCACGATCATCGCGGCGCTGGCGCTGACCAACACCCCGCAGGAGGCGCAGTTCTACTGCATCGACCTGGGCGGTGGTCTGATGGCGCCGATGCGGAACCTGCCGCACGTCGGTGGTTTCGGCGGTCGCCAGAACCAGGACACCGTGCGCCGCACCATCGCCGAGATCAAGGCGCTGATCGCGCAGCGCGAGGCGTTGTTCCAGCAGCACGGCATCGACATCGCCGAGTTCCGGTCCCGCAAGCGCCGCGGTGACTTCGCCGAGGACCCGTACGGCGACGTGTTCCTGATGATCGACGGCTGGCGGTCGTTCCGGGAGGACTTCGAGTCCCTGGAGCAGGACGTGCTGTCGATCGCCGCGCAGGGCCTCACCTACGGCGTGCACGTGGTCGTCTCGGCGACCCGGTGGGCGGAGATCCGCCCGGCGCTCAAGGACCTGCTGGGCACCCGCCTGGAGCTGCGCCTCGGTGACCCGAGCGAGTCGGAGATCGGCCGCAAGGCCGCGGCCAAGGTGCCGTCCGGCTACCCGGGCCGCGGTCTGTACTGGGCCGACGACCTGCACTACCTGATCGCGCTGCCCCGGGTGGACAGCGAGAACATGGGCGACCGCGTCGCCGAGGAGGCGGCGGCCGCCGACGAGGAGCGGCGCGCGCCGCGGGCGGCCTGGGAGCTGTACAACGGCGACGTCACGCACGGCATCTCCGACCTGGTCAACCGGGTCAAGAGCTCGTGGAAGGGCAACCCCGCGCCGCAGGTCCGCCTGCTGCCGGAGATGCTGCCGTCCCAGCAGCTGCCGCGTCCGGAACAGCAGCCGAACCGGCGGCTGGTGCCGATCGGCGTCAACGAGGACGGGCTGCGCCCGGTCTACCTGGACTTCGCCTCCGATCCGCACTTCTACGCGTTCGGCGAGCGCGAGTCCGGCAAGACCTCGCTGCTGCGCACGATCGTCCGCGGCATCACCGAGCGCTACACGCCGAAGGAAGCGATGATCCTGCTGGTCGACTACCGGCGGACGATGCTCGGCTTCCTCAACACCCAGCACCTGCTGGAGTACTCGGTGAGCGCGGACCAGCTCAAGGGCAACGTCCGGGACGTGTCGAACGCGCTGAAGAAGCGGCTGCCCGGCCCGGACGTCACCCAGGAACAGCTCAAGAACCGCTCCTGGTGGACCGGTCCGGAGCTGTTCGTGGTGGTCGACGACTACGACCTGGTCGCGCCGCAGGGCAACAACCCGCTGGCACCGCTGGCGGACTTCGTGCCGCAGGCCGGCGACGTGGGCCTGCACTTCGTCATCGTCCGCAACTCCGGTGGCGGCAGCCGCGCGCTGTACGAACCGATCATCGGCAAGATGCGCGAGGTCTCGGCGCCGGGTCTGGCGATGAGCGCGAACAAGGACGACGGTCAACTGGTGGGCAACGTCAAGTCCCGCCAGCTCCCGCCGGGCCGGGGCACGCTCGTCAGCCGCGCGCTGCGGGACGGCCCGCAGCTGATCCAGACCGCCTACACCCCCAACGAGTAGGCGCGTCGGCCGCACCGAAGAGCCTCTCCGCCGCCCGGCGGGGAGGCTCTTCTCGTGCGCGACCGTCCGCAGTGGAGGGTCGACCCGGGGGAGCGCCGGCGCGACACCCGAGGGGTGGTGCTCGCGTTCCGCACCCGATCAGGGGCAGACTGTTGGGCGCGCTCGCACACGCGCCTAGGGTCTGGGGGGAGTCGGCGCGCGCGGTCGGACGACGGCTGCGTGCTCCGGCGACGGTGAAGGAGTTCTGGGTGTCCCTGCACGTCTCGGTCGACTTCGGCACATCGAGCACATGCACGGTGGTCTCCGTCGGCGGCGGCGAACCGCAGGTCGTCGTGATCGACGGCCAGCCGCTGGTGCCGTCGGCGGTGTTCGCCGCCGCGGACGGCACGCTGTTCGTCGGGCACGAGGCGGAGCGGCAGGCGGCGGTCGACCCGTCCCGCTTCGAGCCGCACCCGAAGCGGCGCATCGACGAGGGGGACCTGCTGCTGGGCAGCAGCGTCCGCAAGGTCGGCGAGGTCGTCCGGGCCGTGCTGCAACGGGCGGTCGGCGAGGCGCGGCGCTTCGCCGGGGGGGCTGCCGTCGACCTGCTCGTGCTCACGCACCCCGCGGACTGGGGTGCGGTGCGCACCGGGGAGCTGCGGCAGGCCGCGGCCGGATTGGCCAAGGAACTGCACATGGTTCCCGAACCGGTCGCCGCGGCGGTGTTCCACTCGGCCGGGCACGGGTTGCCGGACGGCGGTGCGCTGGCCGTGCTCGACCTCGGCGGCGGCACCGTGGACGCCAGCGTGGTCCGCAAGCAGGGCGCGTCGTTCCAGGTGCTGGCCACGCACGGGGATCCGAACTTCGGCGGCGCGGACATCGACCAGGCGCTGCTGGAGCACATCGGCGGCATCGTCTCGGGCACCGACCCCGAGGCGTGGCGCAAGCTCGTCGAGGGGCGCGACATGGCGGACCGGCGGCGACGCCGGGTGCTGCGGCAGGACGTGCGCGGCGCCAAGGAGACGCTGTCCCGGCACACCTACACCGACGTGCCGATGCCGCCGCCGTTCTCCGACGCGCACGTCACGCGCACCGACCTGGAGGCGCTGATCGCCGAACCGCTGGGGCGGGCCACCGACCTGGTGCTGGCCACGCTGCGCGAGGGGCGGGTGCCGCGCGCCCAGCTGGCGGGGGTGTTCCTGGTCGGCGGATCGAGCCGGATTCCGTTGGTGTCGCGGCTGATCCACGAGCGCACCGGCATCGTTCCGACCACTTTGGACCAGCCGGAGACGGTCGTGGCGCGCGGCGCGCTGCGGGCGGTGCGGCTGGACCCCGAACGCAGCGGTGGGCTCGCCCCGGCCGGTGGCTGGTCCGGCACCCGGACGGTGCGCCGCCACCCCGTCGCTCCGCCGCCGGCCACCGCCGCGCCGGACGACTCGCTGAGCCGCGCCAGCACGGTCGTCATCGGCGGTGCCGACCCGACCCGGCCGGTCAGTTCGCCGCGCGGGCGGCGGCGGTCCCGCACGCCGTGGCTGGTCGCCGCGGGCGTCGGTGCGGTGCTGGTGGCCGGGATCGTCGCGGCGCTGGTCGTGTTCGGCGGGGACGGCCAGACCGAGAGCGCCTCCCGGAATTCCGCCCAGTACGACTACGAGTTCTCCTACCCGGTGGACTGGAAGCAGACCGGGGGCAACCCGAACGACTGGGAGACGCTGCTCGGCCCGGCCGACGGCGACGGCGGCGACCGCATCGCGGTCCGCGAGGAGCGCCTGTCCTACGACACCGGAACCGGCCGCGACCGCGCGGTGCAGGAACTCCGCGGCCAGTACGAGCAGGCCGTCGCGAAGGGGCAGGCGATGTCGGGGTTCGATCCGTCCGCCAGTTTCGCGGGCCGTGATGTCGTGCACTACCGGGAGCAGCTGCCGAACGCGGCGGTGGAGTGGTACGTGCTGCATTCCGGGCAGTTCCGCATCAGCGTGGGCTGCCAGTACACCGCCGCGGGCAAGGACCGGGTCCAGGGCGCGTGCGAACAGGTCGTCGGTTCGGTTCGGATTCGTTGACCGCCGGCGGACTTTTCGCAACCGCGAATCCCGCGGTGACCTGCGGGTTTTCGTCCGAACGTTCACAGGAGCAACGGGTTCGGGGGAAATCGGGGACAGCCGGGAACCGGACGTGGCAATGTCTGCGTCGCAGGTTCATCCGAACTTGGTGACGAGGTTTGAAGGGGGTCCACCCGAGATGAGCGGTTTCGGTACCGATGCGGATCTGATGGCGAAGGCGGCCGGGCAGGTCGACGAGATCCGCGGCAACATCGAGAGCGCGGTGCAGCAGCTGCACGGCAACCTGGAGCCGGTGGTCGCGAGCTGGAAGGGCCAGGCGGCCGACGTCTTCAAGCGGCTCTCCGAGCAGTTCCAGGAGAACGCCAAGACGATCAACAACAAGCTGAACGAGATCAGCGAGAACATCAAGACCTCCGGCCACGCCTACGCGCAGACGCAGGAGGAGCACGCGCAGGAGATCTCCAAGATCGAGGGCTTGCTGGGCGGCCACTGATCAGCTGCGACTCGCATCGCATTCTTCACCGATCACGATCATTCGAGGGGAAACAGCAATGGGTGAGATCAAGGTTGACTTCGGTCAGCTGAGCCAGGCCGCCGACGACCTGGGCAAGACCGCGAGCAAGATCGAGCAGGAGTTGGACCAGCTGGAGCAGTTCCTCAAGCCGCTGATCGCCACCTGGGAGGGTTCCGCGCAGGAGGCCTACCACCGGGCCCAGGACGAGTGGAACAAGGCCGCGCACAACATGCGCGAGATCGCGGCCAAGATGGGCATGGCGGTCCACGCGGCCAACGAGGCCTTCCAGCAGGGTGAGCACCGCAACGCCGCCCGCTTCGGTGGCTGAGCCCGACATCACAGCTTCACGGCCCCGGCATTCGCCGGGGCCGTTGTGCTCCGGTGGCCCCGGGCGTCGGCCGTTTTCCCCGGACGTTATTCTGAACGCGGCGATGACCCAGGTCAGCAGCTGCGGGGGACCCGTTTTGACCCACCCATCGGCCACCCAGTACCCTCATTCTTTGTTGTGCGGTGCGCGACTGCAATGCGCGCCAGAGGACCGACGGTTCCGGCGCCGTTGACGGACGTGCCGGCTCCACGGGAGCCGACCGGCGTGATCGAGGCGGGCTCCGCACTGACGACTCCGACGCGAACGACGACGAGGTAGACCCGTGCGCACGTACAGCCCGAAGGCCGGCGAGGTGACCCGCGCCTGGCATGTGATCGACGCCGAGGATGTGGTCCTCGGCCGGTTGGCAACTCAGGCCGCGACGCTGCTGCGCGGCAAGCACAAGCCGACCTACGCACCGCACGTCGACACCGGCGACTTCGTCGTCATCGTCAACGCCGAGAAGGTGGCCCTCACCGGTAACAAGCGGGAGCAGGCGTTCCACTACCGGCACAGCGGTTACCCGGGTGGTCTGCGGAAGCAGTCCTTCGGCGAGGTGCTGCAGAAGCACCCCGAGCGGCTGCTTGAGAAGGCGATCAAGGGCATGCTGCCGAAGAACAAGCTCGGCCGGGCCATGGGCAAGAAGCTCAAGGTCTACGCCGGGCCGAACCACCCGCACCAGGCCCAGAACCCGCAGCCGTTCGAGATCAACGCGAAGGTCGAGAAGTGACTGACGAACTTCAGGAAGAGACCGTGAGCGCTCCCGCTCCGGAAGCTGTCGCCCAGGATGTCGCGCCGGTGCCCGCCGGTCGCCCCGTCCAGACCGTCGGCCGCCGCAAGGAGGCCGTGGTCCGCGTTCGGCTGGTCCCCGGCAACGGTGGCTTCAAGCTGAACGGCAAGAGCCTCGAAGAGTACTTCCCGAACAAGGTCCACCAGCAGCTGATCAAGGAGCCGCTGGTCACCGTGGACCGCGCCGAGAGCTTCGACGTGCTGGCGAACCTGCGCGGCGGCGGCCCCTCGGGTCAGGCCGGTGCGCTGCGCATGGCGATCGCCCGTGCGCTGGCGTCCAACGACATCGACGACCGTCCGGCGCTGAAGAAGGCCGGCATGCTCACCCGTGACGCGCGGGAGAAGGAGCGCAAGAAGTACGGTCTGAAGAAGGCCCGCAAGGCGCCGCAGTACAGCAAGCGCTGACCGAGCTTCATACGATCTGCGGGAGCAGTCATTCGTCCACTGGGGACGGGGGCTGCTCCCGCAGTTGTATGCGGGCGGCATCCGCCCGCCGTCACCGCCGCGGACGTGCACCGGCCGCGGTCATCGAGAAGGAGGCACCGCCGCTGATGTCCCGGTTGTTCGGCACCGACGGGGTGAGGGGCCTGGCCAACGCCGACCTGACACCGGAGTTGGCCCTGTCGCTGGCCGCCGCGACGGCCCGCGTGCTCTACGACCGCGACGACTCGCGGCGCCGGGTGGCGCTCGTGGGCCGCGACCCGCGGGCGAGCGGCGAGATGTTGGAGGCGGCGGTCACCGCGGGCCTGACGTCGGCGGGTGCCGACGTGCTGCGCGTCGGCGTGCTGCCGACCCCGGCGGTGGCGCACCTGGTGGCGGCGCTGGACGCGGACCTCGGCGTGATGATCTCCGCGTCGCACAACCCGATGCCCGACAACGGGATCAAGCTGTTCGCCGCCGGGGGGCACAAGCTGCCGGACGCGGTGGAGGACGAGATCGCCGCCCGGCTCGACGAGCAGGTCGACCGCCCCACCGGCACGCACATCGGTCGCGTCCGGGACGTCCCGGACGCGGTGGACCGCTACGTCGACCACCTGCTGGTGGCCACGCCGCAGCCGCTGACGGGACTGAAGGTCGTCGTCGACTGCGCGAACGGGGCGGCGTCCACCGCGGCCCCCGAGGCGTACCGGCGGGCCGGTGCCGAGGTGGTGGCGATCAACGCGAGCCCGGACGGCCTCAACATCAACGACGGTGTCGGCTCGACGCACATCGAGGGCCTGCAGGCCGCGGTCCTGGAGCACTCGGCCGACCTGGGCATCGCCCACGACGGCGATGCCGACCGGTGCCTGGCGGTGGACGCCACCGGCGCCGTCGTCGACGGTGACCAGATCATGGCGATCCTCGCCCTGGCCATGCGCGAGTCGGCCGAGCTCGCGGACGACACCCTGGTCGCGACCGTGATGAGCAACCTGGGGCTGCACCTGGCGATGCGCGAGCACGGCATCGCGCTGCGCACCACCGCGGTCGGCGACCGCTACGTCCTGGAGGAACTGCGCGCGGGCGGTTTCTCGCTCGGCGGCGAGCAGTCCGGGCACGTCGTGCTGCCCGGCCACGCCACCACCGGTGACGGACTGCTCACGGCGCTGCGCCTGATGGGGCGGGTGGCGGCCACCGGGTCCCCGCTCGCCTCGCTGGCGAAGGTGATGCGCCGCCTGCCGCAGGTCCTGATCAACGTCCGCGTCGCCGACAAGGCGGCCGTGGCCGCATCGTCGCAGGTCAGCGAGGCTGTTGCGGCGGCTGAGGCGGAGATCGGGGAGAACGGTCGGGTGCTGCTGCGCCCATCCGGCACCGAGCAGCTGGTGCGGGTCATGGTCGAGGCGCCCGGTGAGGAGACCGCCCAGCGCGTCGCCGAACGGCTCGCGGAGGTCGTTGGCGCAATCCGGTGATCTTTGTGATGTAGATCTCTCGCTGGGCTCCCGAATGTGAGAGCCTTGTCACATGGGTGCCATCGTTGTCGCCATGATCGTCGGGCTCGTCGCAATCGGGCTCGTCGTCGGAATCGTGATCTTCTCCGCTCTCGCGGTCGTCGGCCTCAAGGCGGTGAACGCCGCGCACGAGAGCCGGGGCTGGTTCGTGGACCGCTTCCAGCGACGCCGCGGTTGAAGGGGGCCTGTGGATGCGAACCCTCGGTGACCTCCTGATGGTGCTGGTGCTGCCGCTGGTCGTCATGCTCGTCGGAGCCGTCGTGTTCTGCGTGGTCCTCGCCCAGGGCTGGGGCCTTCCGGTGCTCCTCGGCTGACTCCCCGTCCCCGGTCCGCTAGGTTCGCCCCGGAGATCGATGGAGGTGGACCATGAACGCGGTCGTCGTCCTGTTGCCGCTCGCGATGATCGTCGGGGCCGGCATCGGAGCGCTCGTCACGTTCCTGGTGATGCGGAAGAAGCCCGGTCAACAGGCCGCTGCGCCGCAGCTGGGCTACCCGCCGCAGGGCTACCCGCAGCAGTACCCGCCGCACCCGTACCCGCCCCAGCAGGGCGGCTACCCCCAGCAGGGGCCCTACCCGCCGCAGTGATCGGGGCCGCCCCCTTCGCGGATGCAAGCAGATCGTCGTTTTTGCCTTGTCCGCGCAACGAAGCTGCCAAGATTGGGAACCACGTGATCTGGCGCGACGTCGCAACGACCGTCGAGGCCGGTCCGGGTCGTCGGCAGCGCAGAACGTTGAGAAGGGGGCACGGTGACAGGGTTCGGGGCCAATGCGGGCGAACTCGTCTCCGCCGCGGGCAGCATCCGGGGCGCGGCGGATCCGATCCGCGACGATTACAGCAAGAAGATCTCCGATCTGGGCATGAGCGGATCGGATTTCGGCAAGGCTCACCAGAACTTCTTCTCCGGTTACCAGAGCGCCATGGACAAGCTCGCGAAATGCGCGATGAGCATGGCCGACGCGATGGACGACTTCGCCAAGCGGATCGAAGAGGCCAGCAAGAGCTACGGCTCCTCCGACGCTGACGCCGCGCACACCGTCGGCAGGTCTGGGGGCAACTGATGGGGGACGAGAAGAAGACGCCGTCCTGGGAGGAAGTCAAGAAGGTCCTGGACAACCCAGACGTTTCCGATGACCTCAAGCAGAAACTCGCGGTGAGTTATGCGTCGAGCGATTCGATGGGGTGGTTCCGGACCAATCCCGAGGCTCGGCCCTATCTCGACAAGTACGACGACGGGTACGGCGCGACCGTCAAGGACGCCTTCAGCGGGAAAGAACCCGAGGACCGGCTGAACGACGCCTACAAAGCGGCGAAGGACGAGGCCGACAAGGCCGCGACGAAGGACCGGCAGCACGGCGAGGACGTCAAGAAGGGTCGCGACGCCCTGGCGGACAGCCGGCGCAAGGGCGAGAGCGGCTCCCACGGGGGTGCGGGCGCCGCCACCGCCGACGAGCTGCTCAACTCGGGCAAGCCCGGCCTGGCGTACTTCCGCAACTGGGTTCCGCTCTACAAGAAGATCGACCACGCCTACAACGACAGGAGCAAGGTCCCCGACCTCAAGGCGTTGGAAGAGCGCTACGGCGAGCAGACCGGGCTGAACTTCGACAAGTTCGCCAAGAGCGTCGAGGACCTGCGCAACGCCGAGAAGGGCCTGCGCGGCGCGCACCAGACCATGTCGGACAAGCTCGCCGGGTTGTGGAAGACCTGGACGGGCCCGGCCGCGCAGTCCGCGCAGCAGTTCTTCGCCGGGAAGTTCACCCCGACCGCGCAGGACCGGGTCATCAGCACCACCGGCGACGCGGCGGGCAAGACCGAGGAGACGATCAAGGCCGTCGCGGAGATGGTCCGGCACAAGGCCGAGACCGCGCTCAAGCTCGATGAGCACAGCAAAACCCTCGCGGGCAAGGCCGCGCAGGACTGGGACACCACGATCAAAGTCGCGAACCGCACCGACGACGACAAGACGATGCGCGAAGCCTGCACGATCTGGGGCGTGCAGATCGACGAGGACTGCGGGGACCTGACCGAGGACGCCAAAAAGAAGATCTTCGACACCTGCTTCGACCAGGTCAAGCAGTACTTCGCGGCGCCGGTCGAGAACCAGTGCGTGGACTTCGTCAAGCTCTGCGACGACACCAAGAAGAACATCGACGACGCCTTCAGCAAGCTCAACGACGAGCTGAACAAGGCCGAGGAGAACCCGTTCGCCCACCCCGGCGGCAAGCAGGACGGCGGGGACAAGGGCAAGCAGGGCGGCGGTGGTCAGCACGGCGGCGGTGGAGCCAGCGGAGGCGGCGTCGGGAGTGGCGGCGGCGCTGGTGGTGGCGCCGGAGCCGGAGGCGGCGGCATGCCCGGCGGGGGTGGGGCCGGAGGTGGCGGCGGCATTCCCGGCGCCGGTGCGAGCGGCGTCCCCGAGGTCCCGGAAACGCCGCAGGTTCCCGGAATGCACCCGGGCGGCCCCGGCGCTGCGCAACCGGCTCCCTCGGACAAGGTGACCCTCGGCGCGGGAGAGGACGCGGTGAGCGTCCACCAGCCTGGTCCGGACGGCAAGACCCAGGTCGAGGTCGTGGGCCCGGACGGCAAGCCGAAGAGCTACCAGGTCGACTTCGGCGGTCACGGGCCTGGCCAGCCCGGCAACCTGCCTCCGGCGGCACCGGCGGGCATGCCACCGCAGGTCGACGCCGAAGGCCAGGGCGGCGTGCCCGCTCCCGGCGGTGGTCCGGGCGGCATCCCGGTGCAGGCGGGTGAGGACGGCAAGGCGGTCATCCACGAGGGCGACCGGACGATCAGCCTGCAGCGCACCCCCGACGGGCAGATCCAGGTCGACGTCGACAACGGCCACGGGCAGCAGCCGCTGCACCAGACCCTCGACTTCGCCGGGGCCGACAGGAACGTGCACGCGCCGATCGGCGAGGGCGAGCCGCCTGGTGGCCAGCGTCCGGGGACCACCCCGACCGCCCCGGGCAGCAGTCTGCAGACCGGCTTCCGCATGGACCCCGCCGCGGCCGCGCCCGGCCACGGACCGGGGATGGGCGCGGGCGGGCAGCCGTCCGAGGCGCCGCAGCCCGCCGCCGCGGCGGCCGGTGGTCCGGCGCCGACCGTGCCGCAGGCCGCCGGATTCGGTTCGTTCGGCGGCGCGGCCGACGGCGTGCAGAACTCCTTCGGCAGCGCGTCCGGACAGCTGCTCGGGTTCGGTGACCACGGTCCCGGGCAGCCGGACCACCCGGGCGGTCCCGGCGTGCCCGACCAGGGCGGCGGTCACCCGGCCGCGTCCGGCGGGGCGGGGCACGCCGCTCAGGCCGGTGCCCACGCCGGCCAGCCCGCCGGACATCCGGGAGCGGCCGGTGCACCGCTGCCCCCGGGCGGTTCCAGCGGGATCGGGAGCATGAGTGAGGCCGCGAGCGGAAGCCCGCAGGGCGCGAGCGGCCTGCAATCGATGGGCGGTGCGCAGCAGAACCCGGGTGCGTCGCAGGGCGGCATGATGGGCGGCGGCATGATGGGGGGAATGGGCGGCATGGGCGGCCACGGACAGCAGGGCGGCGAGCAGGAACGCACCAACTCCAGCCCGTGGCGCACCCAGGGCCAGCTGTTCGACGACGGCATCGACGCGTCGAAGGTCCGGTTCCGCTCGGTGCTCGGTGAGGACACGAAGAAGTAGGCCGAAGG
The DNA here is from genome assembly GCF_025643595.1 of Saccharopolyspora rosea. Classification (GTDB taxonomy): domain Bacteria; phylum Actinomycetota; class Actinomycetes; order Mycobacteriales; family Pseudonocardiaceae; genus Saccharopolyspora; species Saccharopolyspora rosea. The sequence continues at coordinate 6,032,234 of NZ_CP102826.1, read as the reverse complement.
GCGTCACGACCGAGCCGGAGGAGAGGGACCGTGACCGTCAGCGAGAGCGTCAAGGCGTTCCGCAACCAGATGGAAGGTCTGGTGAAGGAGCACGCCGCGAGCATGAGCGCCGTCACGCGGCGCTGGGACGAAACCGCCGCGGCGGCGGAGAAGGGGGCCGCCGAGCAGGCGGAGAAGGCGCAGAAGCTCGTCGAGCGGATCCGGGAACGCGCGGGCGCGCTGAAGAAGGAGGACGACAAGCGCGGCGTCCAGGAGATCGGCGGGTTCAACGAGGAGACCCGGTACGCGGACGCCGATCCGGACGTCGAGCGGTTCTCCCAGCACCTGCTGGCGCGGCACCGCGAGCAGCGCGCGGAGCAGGAACCCGCGGCCACCACGGCGCAGTCGGCGAAGCAGGCTGGGCCCGCAACCCCGGACGTCGCGGCCCGGCCGGAGGCCGCGCGCCGGCCTGCCGAGCCGAGCGACGCCTGGAACGTCCAAGTTGGACGGTTCGGGCGGCGGAACCAGCCGGCCGAGCCGCCGCAGGCGACGCCGAAACCCCAGCCGAAGCCCGAACCCCGGCGGCAGCCGGTGCTCGACGACGACGAGGACTTCGAGAACCAGAGCTGGCTGCGGTGACGCGGGTAGGGGCGCCGGGCGGCGCCCCTACCGTCATCCGCGTGGGTGCCGCAGCGCCGCGCGGGCCCCGGGCAGCACGCCCAGCACGAGCACGACGAGGCTCAGCACGAACAGCGTGGTGTGCTGCACGGTGACGGCGCGGATGCCGAACCCGTTGTTCATCTGGTCGGACATCGACGTCGCGACCTGCATCAGCAGGGTGCCGAGCCCGAGTCCGCCGGTGACGACCGCGAGGATCCAGGCCGCGGGCTTCCGGGCGAAGAAGAGCACCCCTGCGACCGCGCTGGAGACCGCGGTGAGCACGCCCAGGGCGCTGGTGATCCAGTACAGCGCGTCCGTGACCCCGGGATTCGTCTCCATCGGGGACGGGCCCGTCGTCCCGATCGCGTTCTTGACGAACCCGATGCCGAGGTAGACGCCGATCAGCGCGGTGATGATGCTGACCGCGCCCGCGAGGTGCGCCAGCGTCTGGTTGGGCGCAGCCGGGGGCTTCCCCGGGGCGGGGCCGGGCTGCTGCGGGAACGGTGCCTGTTGGAAGGGCTGTTGCGGGCCCGGTTGGCCCGGAACTGGTTGCTGGGGCGGGAAACCGGGTTGTGGTGGTTGTCCGTGCGGCTGGTGGGGTGAGTCCATGGTTCGTGATTCTCCCGTATCGGACGGCCGCCGGGGCATGGTTTCCGCTCGTCGGCGGCCACCTCGAAGGGAGTCGCCGAGGAGGTCGAGAAGGCCCAGAAGTTGGTCTCGCGGGTGCGGGAACGCGCGGAGTTCCTGAAGCGGCAGGACCAGAAGGGCGGTGTCCAGGAGATCGGCGCCGTCACCGAGGACGCGCAGTACGAGGACCCGGACCCCGTCGTGGAGGGCTTCTCCCAGGACCTCGCCGCGCGGCACCGGCAACAGCGCCAGGAACAGGAACCCGCGACCACGGAACCGCAGTCGTCGGACCGGAACGTGCAGGCGGGGCGTGCCCCCCAGGACGTCCCGGTCCGACCGGAACCGGTCCGCCCGCCCGAACCGAGCGGCTGGAACGTCCAAGTAGGACGGTTCGGTCGACGCGCCGAGCAGCCGAAGCACGCACCGCCGCAGGCGACCCCGGCTCCACCGCCGCCCAAGCCCGCCCCCCGGCGGCAGCAGCCGGTTCACGACGACGATGACGACTTCGAGAACCAGAGCTGGTTGAGGTGAATCCGCGCTCATTCCAGGTACGGCTGGTGCGGTGAGTTCGTGGTCCGTGGCCCACCCGCATCCGGTGTCCGCGCGACCACGACTTTCCGCTGCTGATCACTCGTCGTTCGGCCCGAAGTGACCACGGGGTCCGGTTTTTCGCCTATCCTCTGCCACGTGCATCCGCAGCAGCCCGGGCCGTACCAGCAGGCGCCGTACCCCAACTACGTGCCCGGCGTTCAGCCGTCGGGCGGGCGGCCTTCGGCGGCTCCGGTCGTGGTGGGGGCCGTGGTGTGCGTGCTCGCGGGTTGCACGCACTGCTGCCGTTGATCGTCGTGTTCGGCGGTGCCCACGGCGTGTCCCAGGTGTTCCCCTTCCGGTCCCTGCTGATGGGTGCCGTGGTGCTCGGCGTTCTCGTGCTCCTGTTCGCGGCACTCGCCGTCTTCGGTGGCGTCATGCTGATCCGGCGGTTCGCGTGGGCGCGGTTCGTCGTCCTCGGCGCCGCTGCGGTCCTGCTGCTCGACGCCTGCTCCGGTGTGGCGATGGTGCCCGGGAAGTACTGGATCGGGTCGATCGGCTACGCGCTGGTCTGGATCGTGGTCATCGTGTTGATGTTCGTCCCGCCGGTGGCTCGCGCCTTGCGCGACCGGCGCAGCGCTGCCTACCCGCCTCCGCCGCAGTGGCACGGGTACCAGCCGCCGCCGCAGCAGCAGCGCTGGTGAACCCGAGTCCACAATGGTCTGACGCGGTTTCGGACCGGAGGCCGCGAAATCCGTCGAGCCGGTCAGCTCCGGGCCGTCGCGAGGGTTCCCCGGGTGTGCTCCCGGTCGATGGTGCTGCCCGCGACGTCGGCGGTCAGCAGGGGTTCACCGCGGTCGTCGCCCGCCAGCGTGCGCAGGAAGAACGCCGTCAGCAGCGCCTTGGCCAAGCGTTGGGTGGCCCATTCCGACTTGCCGTGCAGGACCAGCTCCGTCCAGTGCCGGCCTTCGGTGAAGCCGAGGTGGCTGGCCTTCTTCACGGTGCGCAGCTGGACCGGGCCGTTCCAGGCGTGCGCGATCGGTGCGGCGTTGGACACCGGGGGCGCGAGCAGGTCGCGGCCCGCGGTGACGTGCAGGCCGGGCACGCGCACCTGGTTCGCCGCTTCGAACGCCGAGGGCATGGTCTCCGACGCCGCCAGCGTGGCGACGGAGCGGATCCGGTCGTCGGCGGCCGCGGCGAGGACCGCGCAGCCGCCGCCCATGGCGTGGCCCGCCACGCCGAGGCGCTCGGTGTCGACGCTGATCCCGCCGTCGCCGAGGCGGACTCCGGCGCAGACGTCCAGTGCGGTGCGCAGATCGGTGGCGAACAGGCGGTGGGACGCGAACGCACCGCGCTGGGTGCCCGGCGCGGCGGCGACGATGCCCCACGAGGCGAGGTGGCGGAGCAGGCCGAGGTAGCGGCGCGGCGGCTGCAACCAGCCGTGGCCGAACGCGACCGCGGGCAGGCCCAGGCCGCTGCGCGGGGTGCAGACGACGCCCGGCAGCCCGACGAGAGCCATGTCACCGTGCAGCACGTCGTGCGGCCCGCGCCGGGACAGTTCTTCGAACGCCTTCTTGGCAGAACTCGCCATGGTCGGCAACGGTAGCGGACCCGGGTGGACGCGCGGGGTAGCGACAGTCCTCACGAGGTTCGGGCCGACAGGAGTAGCTACGCTGGGCCGGGTGTGCGGCATCGTTGGTTACGTAGGACATCGCCCGGCCCTCGACGTGGTGCTCGACGGCCTGCGGAGGCTGGAGTACCGCGGGTACGACTCGGCCGGGGTGGCGCTGCTCGACGGGGCGGGTGGACTCGCCGTGGAACGCGCCGCCGGTGCGCTGTCGAACCTGGAGAAGCGGATCGCCGAGGACGACGGGCAGCGGTTCGCCGGGACCAGCGGCATGGGTCACACCCGGTGGGCGACGCACGGCGCGCCGACCGACCGCAACGCCCACCCGCACCGCGACGCCGCCGGCCGGGTCGCGGTGGTCCACAACGGGATCATCGAGAACTTCGCCGCGCTGCGCGCCGAGCTGGAGGCCGCGGGCGTCGAGATGGCCAGCGAGACCGACAGCGAGACCGCGGCGCACCTGGTCGCCGCGGCCTTCGCCGAGGGCGAGACGGCCGGGGACCTGACCGCGAGCGTGTGCGCCGTGGCCCGGCGGTTGGAGGGCGCGTTCACGCTGGTCGTCACGCACGCCGACCGGCCGGACGAGATCGTCGCCGCGCGCCGGTCCTCGCCGCTGGTCGTCGGGGTCGGCGAGGGTGAGCACTTCGTCGCCTCGGACGTCGCGGCGTTCATCGAGCACACCCGCGACGCCGTCGAGCTGGGGCAGGACCAGGTGGTCACGATCAGCCGGGACGGGTACCGGGTGAGCGACTTCACCGGTGTCGAGGTCGCGGCCAAGCCGTTCACCGTCGACTGGGACCTGTCGGCCGCCGAGAAGGGCGGCCACGACTACTTCATGCTCAAGGAGATCGAGGAGCAGCCCGAGGCGCTGGAGAACACGCTGCGCGGGCACTTCACCGGTGGCTCCGTGGTGCTCGACGAGCGGCGGCTCACCGACCAGGACCTGCGCGACATCGACAAGGTCTTCGTGGTCGCCTGCGGCACCGCCTACCACTCCGGGCTGCTGGCCAAGTACGCCATCGAGCACTGGTGCCGGATCCCGGTCGAGGTCGAGCTGGCCAGCGAGTTCCGCTACCGGGACCCGGTGCTGGGGCGCGACACCCTGGTCGTGGCGATCTCCCAGTCCGGGGAGACCGCCGACACCCTGGAGGCGGTGCGGCACGCGCGCACCCAGCGCGCTCGGGTGCTGGCGATCTGCAACACCAACGGGGCGCAGATCCCGCGCGAGTCCGACGCCGTGCTCTACACGCACGCCGGACCGGAGATCGGGGTCGCGGCGACCAAGACGTTCCTCGCCCAGATCGCGGCGAACTACCTGGTGGGCCTGGCCCTCGCGCAGGCGCGCGGCACCAAGTACTCCGACGAGGTGGCGCGCGAGTTCCACGAGCTGGCCGGGATGCCGGAGGCGGTGCGCCGCACGCTGTCCACTGTGGACCAAGTGCGGGAGCTGGGGCGGGACATGGCCGGTTCCAAGGCGGTGCTGTTCCTGGGCAGGCACGTCGGCTACCCGGTGGCGCTGGAGGGCGCGCTCAAGCTCAAGGAGCTGGCGTACATGCACGCCGAGGGCTTCGCCGCCGGGGAGCTCAAGCACGGGCCGATCGCCCTGATCGAGGAGGGCCTGCCGGTCGTCGTCGTGATGCCCTCGCCCGAGGGGCGCGCGCTGCTGCACGCCAAGCTGGTGTCCAACATCCGCGAGATCCAGGCGCGCGGCGCGCGCACCATCGTCATCGCCGAGGAGGGCGACGAGGCGGTGCGGCCGTTCGCCGACGAGCTCGTCGAGGTGCCGTCGGTGCCGACGCTGCTGCAGCCCCTGGTCTCGACCATCCCGTTGCAGGTGCTGGCCGCCGAGATCGCGCGGGCCCGCGGGTTCGACGTCGACAAGCCGCGCAACCTCGCCAAGTCCGTCACCGTCGAGTGAGGGCGGCTCGCCGAGGAGCAGCGTGATCGTCGGAGTCGGCACGGACCTCGTCGGCGTCGCCCGCTTCGCGGCGGCGCTGCGCCGCACCCCGGCGCTCGCCGACCGGGTGTTCACCACCGGTGAGCGGTTCACCGCGGCCGGTCGACCGCGGTCCGCCCGGTCGCTGGCCGCGCGCTTCGCCGCCAAGGAGGCGGCGGCGAAGGCGCTGGGCGCGCCGCGCGGTTACCGGTTCGCCGACTGCGAGGTGCGCAGCGAGCCGAGCGGGCGTCCGGTGCTGCGCGTGTCGGGGCACCTGGGTGCGGTGGCCGCCGCGGCGGGCGTCACGGACTGGCACGTCTCCCTCACCCACGACGCTGACCTGGCCTGCGCTTTCGTGGTGGCCGAGCGCTCCGGGTGATCGCCGGCGGCGGTGCGTGTCCCGGGGCGGCGGTCGGCCGGCGGACGTGCAGACTGTGCGGGACCGCGGTGATCCAGGGAGGGCTCGATGCAGGGAGTGTGGACTCCGGACCAGATCCGCGCCGCCGAACAGCGGCTGTTCACCCGGACCCCGGAGCCGCAGGTGATGCGGCGGGCGGCGCACGCGGTGTCCGTCCACGCCGTACGCCTGCTGGCCGAGTGCACCGGCGGCGTCGCCGGTCGGCACGCGACCCTGCTGGTCGGCGCGGGCAACAACGGCGGGGACGCGCTGTGGGCCGGGACGTTCCTGCGTCGACGCGGGGTCGGCGTGACCGCCGTGCTCCTCGCGCCCGACAAGACCCACCCCGCCGGTCTCGCGGCGCTGCGCCGCGCCGGTGGCCGCGCCGTGGCGGCGGACGGGCCCAGCCCGGACACCTCCGGCATCGGCGCCGAGGCCGCTGACGCCGTGGAGCGCGCCGACGCCGTGATCGACGGCATCGTCGGCCTCTCCGGACGCGGCGGCCTGCGGCCGACCGCCGCCGAGCTGTGGCGGCGGGTCACCGCGCCCGTCGTCGCGGTCGACCTGCCCAGCGGCGTCGACCCGGTCACCGGAGCCGTCGACGGACCGGCGGTGCTCGCCGACGTCACGGTCACCTTCGGCGGGCGCCGACCGTGCCACGTGCTCGGGGCGGGAGCGGTGCACTCCGGGGACGTGGAGGTCGCCGACATCGGGCTCGACGGGTACCTGCCCGCGCCCGAGCTGCACCTGCTCGACGCGGCCGAGGTGGGGGAGAACTGGCCCGTCCCGGGGCCGGAGGACGACAAGTACACCCAGGGCGTCGTCGGCGTCGCCGCCGGATCGGCGACCTTCCCAGGGGCGGCGGTGCTGGCCAGCGGCGCCGCGGTGCAGGCGACCTCGGGCATGGTCCGCTACGCCGGTCCGGCCGCCGACGTGGTGCGGTCGCACTGGCCGGAGGTGGTGGCGACCGGGTCGATCACCGACGCCGGGCGGGTCCAGGCGTGGGCCGTCGGACCGGGCATCGGCACCGGGGCGAGCGGGCGCGAGGTGCTGCTGCACGTCCTGGAGTCCGGGCGCCCGGTGTGCGCCGACGCCGATTCGATCACGCTGCTCGCCAACGACCCGACGCTCTGGGACGCCCGCGATCCGGACGCGCCGCTGGTGCTCACCCCGCACGCGGGCGAATTCGCCCGGCTCGCCGGCGGCGAGGCCGGCACCGACCGGGTCAGTGCGGCCCGCGACGTCGCCGCCCGGTTCGACGCGGTGGTGCTGTTCAAGGGCAACACCACCGTGATCGCGGCTCCCGACGGGCGGGTGCTCGTCAACGACTCGCGCCACGCCTGGCCCGCCACCGCGGGGTCCGGCGACGTGCTCACCGGCCTGCTCGGCGCCCTGCTCGCCGGTGGCGTGGAACCCTGGCTGGCCTGCGGGTACGCCACGTTCGTGCATTCGCTGGCGGCGGAGCTGGCCGCGGGTGGCGGCCGCGCGGCGGGCGGGGCGCGCAGCGGGGGCAGCGCCCGCGGCCCGGCCGGGCCGGGCGTCGCGCCCGCCGACGGCCCCGGACGCGGCGGGACGTTCCGCGTCGGTGCCCCGATCGGCGCCTCGGCGCTGCTGGCGGCGGTCCCGGACGCGATCCGCTCGGTTCGCGAAGCCGCCTTCCGCGCGGCTTTCCGCTAGTCCGCCCCGTCACCCGGGCGGGGAGTGCGTTCCCCGGTGCGATCACGGCGGGTGGTCGTGGTGTGCGTCGGTGGTGTGAGCTGGGGCGGGAGGTAGGACCGGCGGAGACCCGGGCGGGTGGTGTGCGACCATGGCTCTGCCATGAACGAGCAGCCTGCGTACCGCGCTGACCTGCGGATCGACGTCGACGCAATCCGGCACAACGTCGCCGTGCTCTCCGGGTCCGCCCGGGAGTCCGGTGCCCGGACGATGGTCGTGGTGAAATCCGACGGCTACGGGCACGGCGCCATGACGGTGGCGCGCGCCGCGCTGGAGTCCGGCGCGGACGCGCTCGGCGTCGCCGCGATCGACGAGGCGCTCCGGCTGCGCGAGGCCGGGATCACCGCGCCGGTGCTGTGCTGGCTCTACGCGCACGGCGACGACTTCGCCCCGGCGGTCGCGGCCGACGTCGAACTCTCCGCGTCCTCCGTGGACTGCCTGGAGCGGATCGCCGCCGCCGCCCGCAGGGTCGGCCGGACCGCCCGGGTGCACCTGAAGATCGACACCGGGTTGCACCGCAACGGCTGCCCGGAGGACGAGTGGCCCGCCCTGGTGTCCGCGGCGGTGCGGGCGCAGGCCGACGGGGACGTGCGCGTGGTCGCGGTGTGGTCGCACCTGGCGTGCGCCGACGAGGTCGGGCACCCGTCGATCGACCGGCAGGCCGCCCGGTTCCAGCGCGCCTACGAGCGGGCCCGCGCCGCCGGTCTCGACCCGATCCGGCACCTGGCCAACTCGGCGGCCGTGCTGACCCGCCCGGACCTGCACTTCGAGATGGTCCGCCCGGGGATCGCGGTGTACGGGTTGGACCCCGTGCCGCAGCACGGCGACCACGGCCTGCGGCCGGCGATGACGTTCCGCTCCTCGGTGACGATGACCAAGCGCGTCGAGCCGGGGGAGAGCGTCTCCTACGGCCAGACGTGGACCGCCGAGCGGGCCGCGAACCTGGCGCTGGTGCCGGTCGGCTACGCCGACGGCGTGCCGCGCACCCTGTCCGGCCGGTTGGAGGTGTGGCTGGCGGGCAAGCGCCGCCCCGTCGTCGGCCGGGTGTGCATGGACCAGATCGTCGTGCACTGCGGCGACGACGTGGTCCGCGAGGGCGAGGAGGTCGTGCTGTTCGGCCCCGGCGACCGGGGCGAGCCGACGGCCGCGGAGTGGGCCGACGAGCTCGGCACCATCCACTACGAGGTCGTCACCGGCATGTACCGGCCGCGCGTCACCCGCACCGCGGTCGACGTCCCGGTGGCCGCGGAGGCGCTGTGAAGCCGGTGTGGCAGGCGCTCGCCTGGACCACGGGCGTGCTCGGCGCCGCGATCACCGGCGCCGCGGTGGGCGCCGCCGCGCAGAGCTCCCGGATCGCCGCGCTGCGCCGGACCGACGACCCGTACGCCGACGAGCCGCTGGGCAGGCTCCAGCCGGACCGGCGTTCCACGGTGACCGCCGACGACGGCGTTCCGCTCGCGGTGCAGGAGATCAAGCCCGCCGACGGCGAGCACGCCGAGGTGACCGTGGTGTTCGTGCACGGCTACGCGCTGGACTCGCGCTGCTGGCACTTCCAGCGCCGCGACCTGCCCGAGCTGACCGACCCCCGGGTCCGGCTGGTGCTCTACGACCAGCGCAGCCACGGCCGCTCCGGCCACTCCGCCAAGCGCGGCAGCACGATCGACCAGCTCGGCCGGGACCTCGACGCGGTGCTGCGGGCCACCGCGCGCCGAGGGCCGGTGGTGCTCGTCGGGCACTCGATGGGCGGCATGACGATCATGGCGCTGGCCGAGCAGCGGCCGGAGCTGTTCCGCGAGCGGGTGCTCGGCGTGGCGTTGCTCGGCACCTCGGCGGGCGGGATCGGCGCGTCCGGTATGCCGCGACCGTGGTTGTCGCGCTACAACCCGGTGCCGCGCGGTCTCGCGCTGCTCGCCGGTTTCCAGCCGGGACTCGTGGAGCGCGCGCGGCGCACCGGGGCGCAGCTGACCTGGAGCGTCATCCGCAGCGTGTCAGCCGGTGAGCTGCGCGTTTCACCGGCGCTGGTGGACCTGGTGGCGGACATGATCGGCGCCACCACGGTCGAGGTCGTCACGGACTTCCTGGACACCATCGGCTCGCACGACCGCCGGGCGGCGCTCGCCGCGCTGCGCGGGTGCGAGGTGCTGGTGCTGGCCGGGGACGCCGACCGGATCACCGCGTTCGAGCACTCCGAGGCGATCGCCGCGGAGCTGCCCGACGGGGAGCTGGTGCGGATCGCCGACTCCGGGCACATGGTGATGCTGGAGCAGCACGAGGCGGTCACCGAGCAGCTGGCCGCACTGCTGCGCCGGGCGGTGGCCCGGAACGGGAGCGGGGAGGTGACCGGGAGTTGAGTTCCGCGCTGCGGACGGTGGAACTGCCCACCGAATCGGACTCGCTGGCCTTCGGACGTCGCCTGGGCGCGGCGCTGCGGGCCGGTGACCTGGTGCTGCTGGACGGTCCGCTGGGTGCGGGCAAGACCGTGCTCGCCCGGGGCGTCGCCGCGGGCATGGGCGTCACCGGCTCGGTCACCTCGCCGACGTTCGTGATCGCCCGGGTGCACCGCCCGGAGTCCGGGGACGGTCCCGCACTGGTGCACGTGGACGCCTACCGGCTGTCCGGGCTCGACGAGATCGACGACCTCGACCTGGACACCGACCTCACCGACGCGGCCGTGGTCGTGGAGTGGGGCGAGGGCATGGTCGAGCAGCTCGCCGACACCTACCTGGTGCTGCGCATCCGGCGCCGCGACGACGACGTCCGCGAGATCACCCTCGAACCGCACGGGGACCGCTGGGCCGACCTGGACCTGGGCTGAGTCCGGAGTTGCCCCTCTTCGAACCACCCCGTCAGATCGCCGAGAACCCTGCCCGGAGCCACGTTCCGGACCGGGTGTGGCAAGCGGCGTCAGCCGCTTTCTCTCTTTGGTGAGCGGTCTCGCCGCTTGCGCCGGCGCTGAGGTTCCGCTTCCGGCACCGCGAAGCAAAACGAGTTCGAAACGTATAAAACTCAGGCCGTGTTGCCGACGCTGAGGTCGGTGGCGAGTTCGCGGGCCAGGCGCTGCATGAGCGGGACGACGTCGTCGGTGGCGATGCGGGTCATCCGGCCCTCCGGACCGCTGATCGAGATCGCCGCGCCCGCCGGGGCCCCCGGGACCGCGACGGCGTAGCAGCGGACGCCGACCTCCTGCTCGCCGTCGTCGAGGGCGTAGCCCTGGTCGCGGATGCGGGCGAGTTCGGCGTGCATCGCCTCGACCGTGGTGATCGTGCGCTCGGTCTGCGGCGGCATCCCGGCGCGGGTGAGCAGCTGGGTGACCGCCTCGGGCGGCAGGTTCGCCATGATCGCCTTGCCCACCGCCGTGGCGTGCGCGTCGACCCGGCGTCCGACCTCGGTGAACATCCGCATCGAGTGCTGCGAGGGGACCTGGGCGACGTAGACGATCTGGGCGCCGTCGAGCACCGCCATGTTCGACGTCTCACCGGTGGCCTCGGTGAGTTCGGCGAGGTACGGGCGCGCCCAGGAACCGAGCGCGCGGCTGGCGGTCTCGCCGAGCCGGATCAGCCGCGGCCCGAGCGAGTAGCGGCGGGACGGCTGTTGGCGCGCGTACCCGGCGCCGACCAGGGTGCGCATGATCCGGTGGATCGTCGGCAGCGGCAGCCCCGACTTGTCCGCGAGTTCGGACAGCGCCACCTCGCCGCCCGCGTCGGCCATCAGCTCCAGGAGTTCGAAGGTGCGCTCGACCGACTGCACTCCTCCGCCCTGGTTGCGGCGCGCTTCGGTCATCGCAGAACTCCCTTTCCGCTGGGTGGTCGAGTCGAAGTCTAGTCCGTAGCGGGTGCCACAGCTCATGTTGCTAGGAACGCCATGCGGAAACTAACATCCACGATGCAGAAAACATAACGGGCGTACCGGTAGCGAGAACGTGGTGCGCAAGCGGCGGGTGCGGGCGCGCGCTTCACGCGGCAAGGTGAGCCATCAGCCACCGTCTGGAACCCGGCAGCAGAAAGAAGGTGGACCCCACAATGTCCGATTCCGCAGAGATCGCCCCCGGCGTGCAGGTGCTCGGCGGCCCAGTCGAGCGGGGTGACGAGATCCTCACCAGGCAGGCCCTGGAGTTCGTCGCCGACTTGCAGCGGGAGTTCGGTGCTCGGCGCGACGAGCTGCTCGCCCGCCGCAAGCAGCGCCGCGAGGAGGCCGCGCGGAACGGCCGGCTGGACTTCCTGGAGGAGACCCGGCACATCCGCGAGGGCGACTGGAAGGTCGCCGAACCGCCGGCCGACATCGCCGACCGCCGCGTCGAGATCACCGGCCCCACCGACCGCAAGATGGCGATCAACGCCCTCAACTCGGGGGCGCGCGTCTGGCTGGCCGACCTGGAGGACGCCAACACCCCGCACTGGAACAACGTGGTCTCCGGCCAGGTCAACCTCTACGACCTGGTCCGCAAGCAGATCGAGCTGACCACTCCGGAGGGCAAGCAGTACAAGCTGCGCGAGGACGTCCGCCACGCGGTCCCGCTGGTCCGCCCGCGCGGCTGGCACTTCGACGAGAAGCACATCCTGGTCGACGGCAAGCCCGTGGTCGGCGCGCTGGTGGACTTCGGCCTGCACTTCTTCCACAACGCGCAGGAACTGATCAACCGGGGCAGCGGCCCGTACTTCTACCTGCCGAAGATGGAGAGCCACCTCGAAGCGCGGCTGTGGAACGACGTGTTCACCCGCGCCCAGGCCAAGCTCGGCATCCCGCACGGCACCATCCGCGGCACCGTGCTGATCGAGACCTACCCGGCCGCCTTCGAGATGGAGGAGATCCTCTACGAGCTGCGCGACCACTCCGCGGGGCTCAACGCCGGTCGCTGGGACTACCTGTTCAGCGTCATCAAGACGTTCCGCGACTCCGACCGCTACATCCTGCCGGACCGCAACTCGGTCACCATGACCGCGCCGTTCATGCGCGCCTACACCGAACTGCTGGTGCGCACCTGCCACAAGCGCGGCGCGTTCGCGATCGGCGGCATGGCCGCGTTCATCCCGACCAAGGACCCGGCCACCAACGAGAAGGCCATGGGCAAGGTCCACGACGACAAGAAGCGCGAGGCCGGTGACGGCTTCGACGGTTCCTGGGTCGCGCACCCGGGCCTGGTGCCGATCTGCTTCGAGGAGTTCGACGCGGTGCTGGGCGACAAGCCCAACCAGATCGACCGGGTGCGCGAGGACGTCTCGGTGACCGCCGACCAGCTGCTCGCGGTCGCCGACACCCCCGGGGACAAGACCATCGAGGGGCTGCGCGGTGCCGTCGACGTCGGCGTCCGCTACATCGTGTCCTGGCTGGGCGGCAACGGTGCCGCGGCGATCCACAACCTCATGGAGGACGCCGCGACCGCCGAGATCTCCCGGTCGCAGATCTGGCAGTGGCTGCACAACGACGTCGTGCTGGCCGGTGGCGAGCGGGTCACCCGTGACCTGGTCCGCGAGGTGCTGGCCGACACCGAGAAGCAGCTGCGCGCCGAGGAGGGTTTCCCGGCCGAGAACCTCGGTCGGGCGGTCGAGCTGTTCGAGCAGGTGGCGATCGCCGACGAGTTCGTCGACTTCCTGACGCTGCCCGCCTACGAGCAGATCGACTGACGAGAAACCGCGGAGTCCTCCGGGCCGGCGGCCCGGAGGACTCGCGGTCTTTGTTGAAGGGAGCGCAAGTGGCCAGAACCTCGCTGGAAACCACCGAGATCGCCGGACGGCTCGCTCGACTGTCCGCTGTGGACGAACACATGGCGCGCACCTACCCCGGTGCGAGCGCGGCTCGGCAGCCGGTGCACACCTGCTACGTGCCGGCGAACAAGGTCGACGTCTCGACCGTGCGGCAGTGGGGTCGGGAGGCGCTGGCCGCGTTCGACGAGCACGCTCCGACCCCCGAGGCGTTCACCGACATCCTCGGGCTGGACGCCGGGATCGCGCGGGCCGTGCACCCGAGGGTCCGGGCGAAGCTGGAGCGCGCTGCCGTCGAGGACCTGCGCATCGACTTCGAGGACGGCTACGGCCGACCCGGTGACGAGGCCGAGGACGCCGACGCCGAGCGCACCGCCGGGGTCGTCGCGGAGTGGCTGCGCGACGGCTCCGAACCCGCCAACTTCGGCCTGCGGGTGAAGTCCTTCGACACCCCGGAGCTGCGCGCCCGCTCGGTGCGCACGCTGGACGTCTTCCTCACCGCGCTGCTGCAGCAGTGGGGCAGCCTGCCCACCGGGTTCGCGCTCACCTTCCCGAAGGTCGTCGACGCCGCGCAGGTCGAGGTGTTCGTCGAGCTGCTGGAGCTTTTCGAGCAGCAGCTCGGCATGCCGGAGAAGTCGCTGCGGTTCGAGATCCAGGTGGAGACCACCCAGTCCATCGTGGACTCCGACGGCCGGTTCGCGCTGCCGCGCTTCCTGCGCGCCGGCGGTGGACGGGTCAGCGGCCTGCACTTCGGCACCTACGACTACACGGCCAGCTGCGGGCTCACCGCGGCGCACCAGCACCTCGCGCACCGGGCCTGCGACTTCGCCCGGCACGCGATGCAGGTCGCGGCGGCGGGCACCGGGGTCTTCCTGTCGGACGGCTCCACCAACGTGCTGCCGGTCGGCGAGCAGGTGCACCACGGCTGGCGGACGCACTACCAGCTGGTCCGCCGGTCCCTGGAGCACGGCTTCTACCAGGGCTGGGACCTGCACCCGGCGCAGCTGGTCACCCGCTACGCGGCGGTGTTCGCGGCGTTCCGCGACGCCGCGCCCGCGGAGGCGCGCCGCCTGTCGGCCTACGTCTCGTCCACCGGCGGGGCGGTCCTGGACGAGCCCGCCACCGCTCGGGCGTTGGCGGTGTCGTTCGTCCGAGCGCTGGACAACGGGGCCACCGATGCCTCGGAGGTCGAGCAGATGACCGGGGTCCCGGAAGCAGAACTCCGCAAACTGGGTCGTCTCTGAGGACCTCCTCGTCGAACTCGTTCCGGCACTGCCACGCACGACGAGTTCGAAGACAGGCATCAGCGGCCGTTGCGGTGAAAGCTCGGCGGGGGCCGGGGCCGGCCGCTACCTTCGGCGATGACCACGCGAGGAGGAGCGGCATGGGACACGAGGAGCACGACCGGGACGACGCCCTGGCCGAACTGGCGGACCGGCTCGGCAGGAACCACGTCTTCGGCGAGCCGGTGCACCGGGGCGAGGTGACCCTGGTGCCGGTCGCGGCGGTCCGCGCGGGCGCGGGCGGCGCCGGGCGGCGGGCCGGCCGCGGGGCGGGGGTGGTCGCCCGGCCGGTCGGATCGTTCGAGATCTCCGGCGGCGGGGTGCGGTGGCACCCGGCCGTCAACGTCAACCGCATCGTCCTGGGCGGCCAGATCGCGTTCGCCGTCGCGGCGATCTCGCTGGCCTTCGCGCTCCGGCGGCGCTGACCGTCCCGCCCGGCGGCGAGGCGCCCGCCCGGCGACCGGACCCCCGCGGCGGGCACCGCGCGCGTCAGGTGCCCGCGGTCCGGGGGTCCACACCGGACCAGTCGGCGAGGCGGTCGGCCACCTCCGCCGTGGTCGGCCGGTCGGCCGGGTTCGGTTCCAGGCAGGCGTCCACGGTGCGGGCCAGCGCGGCGGGGAGCCTGCGGTGCGTGCGCAGCGGTGCGGCCGGGGTGTCGCGCTGCGGGTAGTAGCGGCCCCCGCCCGAGCTGTGCTCCCGGTGCGACACGTGCGTCCACGGCGTGACGCCGGCGAGCGCCTCGTAGAGGGTGGTGCCGAGTCCCCAGGTGTCGGTCGCGGGCGTCATCATGCCGCCCTCGGCCTGCTCCGGCGCCAGGTAGTCGAAGGTGCCCGCCGTGCTGTGCTCGCCGATGCGGCAGGCCAGGCTCAGATCCAGCAGCACCGCCCGGCCGCCCATCTCGACCACGTTGGACGGTTTCACGTCCAGGTGCACCCAGCCCCGGCCGTGCAGGTAGCCGAGCACCGAGCAGAGCTGGATGCCCAGCACCGCCACGTCGGCGGGGCGCAGCCACCCCTGCTGGGCGATCAGGTACCCGAGGGTGTGGCCCGGCAACGTCTCGGTGATCACCGCCGGGCGCACCGGTGGGTCGGTCAGCACGATCTCGTAGCCCCGGACCAGGTGCGGATGGGTCAGCTGGCTGAGCATCACGCCCTCGTTGCGCAGCCAGCCGACGGCGCGGTCGTCCTCGGCGCGCTCCGGGCGCAGCGTCTTGGCCACGCACCGGCACGACCGCTCCTCGCTCCACACGTCGTAGACGTCGAGGCGGCTGCCGCGCCGCAGGTGCTGGACCACGTGGTACCCGGGCGCGAGCCGGTCACCCGGCGCCAGCAACGGCCCGGGCTTGCCCCAGTCCCGTTCCTCCTCGCGGTAGTAGCAGCTCAGCGAGTCGATGAGCACCGAACACCGGCCCCGACGTCAACTGCGACTTCGCGAGTAGGAATACCGCCACGCCCCGTGGCGGACGTGCTCGCCGCTCGACCGGCGCTCGCTGCTGGACCGGCGGCGCGGTCGGCCGTCGCGGGGGTGGTGCTTGGCCGGGGAGAGCAACCTGAACAGCCTGGGCACACCCATCGACACAACGCTCCCGTCTCGCTCGCTGCCCCCGCGTCGATCATTGTCCCCGGTTCGCGGCGCCCGGTCGAGGAGTTTCGGGCTCAGCCACCCCGGTTGACGACCGCGACCAGCACCGACCAGCCGAGCTGTCCGCGTTCGTCGCGCAGGTAGCTCTCCCGGTGCGCCCGCGAGGTGGCCAGCACCTCGTGCCGCCGCGGGTGGTCGGGGTTGCGGTCGAACCACTCGCGCGCGTTGAGCCATTGCCGCGACTCGTACCGGTCCCAGTCGTCGGTGTCGGCCGACACGACTCCCACCACGTCGAGGTCGAACTCCGCGGCCACGTGCGCGAGTTCGGTCAGCGATGGCAGTTCCGGGGACGTGGTGCCGTCGGCGGTGTGCAGCTCGCCGACGGCGATCCGGCCGCCCGGGCGCACCGTCCGCGCCAGGTGTTCCAGCGTGGGCCGGTAGCCGTCCAGGGCGAAGCTCGCGCCGAGGCAGGTCGCGAAGTCGTATCCGTCCGGTTCGGCGGCGAACTCGGCGGCCGGGCCGAGCACGATCCGGTGCCGCTCGGCGACCCCGGCTTCGGCGGCGCGGCGCCGCGCCGCGGCCGCGAAGTACTCGTTGATCTCCAGTCCGGTCACGTCGCAGCCCTCGGTGGCGGCGTGGACCGTCCACCAGCCGCGCCCCGAGCCGATGTCCAGCAGCCGCCCACCGCGCCGCAGCCCCAGGTACTCCGCGACCAGCCGGAGCTTCTCCGGGCTGGTCGGGTTCTGGACGTCATGCGTGCCTTCGACGATCGAGAAGTACTCGGCGTCCTCCATGGCCGCGCAACCTAGCCCGCGTCCGGGGTGCCGGCCAACGGCTTTGCCGACCTCGTCACGCGCCGTGCCCGAGCCGCGCGCTGAGTTCGTCCGCGGCGTCCCGGCAGGCGGTGCCGAGGTCGCCGACGACGTGGTCGGGCATCCGGTAGTCGGGACCGGTGATGTTGAGCGCGGCGACGCAGTGCCCGCCGGAGCCGAACACCGGGGCGGCCACGCCGCACATGCCGGTCTCCAGTTCGGAGCGGGCGGTGGCCCAACCGCGTTCGCGGACCTCGTCGAGCTCGCTCTTGAGCCGCTCCGGGTCGGTGATGGTGCGCTCGGTGAGCGGCTTCAGCGGGGCGTCGGGCTCCAGCGGCGCGGCGAACGCGAGGAACACCTTGCCGTCCGAGGTGGCGTGCAGCGGGTAGCGGCGGCCGATCCACTGGCGCGCGCCGATGACGTGCGTGCCGGGGGACTCCGCGACGTCCACCGCGTGATCACCGTCCAGAGTGGACAAGGCGACTGTTTCGCCGGTGCGCTCGACGAGCCGGTTCATGATCGGGCGAGCCTCGGTGACGAGGTCCTGGTCGAGGAATCCGAGCATGCCGAGGCGGCGCAGTTCCGGTCCGACCCGGTAGCGCTCGCCGGCGCGTTCCAGGAACCCGCGCAGCGCGAGCGTGGCGGCCAGGCGGGAGGCGTTGCTGTGGTGCACCTGCAGGGCGTCCGCGAGTTCGCCCACGGACAGCTCCCGGTGGTCGCGGTCGAACGCCTGCAGCAGCTGCAGTGCGCGGTCCACCGTCTCCAGGGGTTTCATGCGTCGATTATGCGGTCCCCGAACGCCGTCTTGACTCCGGATCAGTGCGATATCAGCATAGCTGTGCGATATGAGCACGAAGGAGCCGAGATGATCGACTGCGACGTGCACAACGGCTGGGATTCCGCCCGCGTGCTGCTGCCCTACCTCGATCCGAACTTCCGCGACTACCTCGACCGCGGCGAACTCCCCGGCGGCCGGGAGTCGTTCCCCCACGCGCACCGGCCCTGGCTGCACCCCGAGGGCTACATCCGCTACGACACGTTCCCGCCCGGTGGCGGTGCGCCGGGCACCGACTACGAGTTCATGCGCGAACAGCTCCTCGACCGCTACGAGCTGGACTACGCGATCCTGCTCGGCGAGGAGTCCGTGGAGGTCTCCACGCTCGCCAACCCCTACTACGCGAGCGCCCTGGCCCGCGCCTACAACGACTGGGTGCTGGACACCTGGGCGCCGCTGGACGAGCGGTTCCAGGTCTCCGTCGTGGTCGCCCCGCAGGACCCGCACGGCGCCGCCGCGGAGATCCGCCGCGTCGGCGGGCACCCGAAGGTCGCGCAGGTGCTGGTGACGTCCGGGTCGCAGCGCCCCTACGGCGACCCCCTCTACCACCCGATGTGGGAGGCGGCCTCGGAGATGCGGCTGCCGATCGCCGCGCACCTCGGCGGGACCAGCGGTGTCAACGCCAACCCGACCGGGACCGGACCCGCGACCTTCTACTGGGAGGCGCACGCCATGCTCTGCGAGTCCGGCATGGGCCACGTCGCCAGCGTGCTGGCGCACGGGATCCCGGAACGCTATCCGGGCACGAAGTTCGTGCTGGTCGAGTGCGGGGTCGCGTGGGTCCCGGCGGTGCTGTGGCGGCTCGACGCCGACTACCAGGCGCTGCGCAAGGAGACCCCGTGGCTCAAGCGGCTGCCCAGCGAGTACGCCCGCGACTTCGTCCGGCTGACCACGCAACCGCTGGAGCGGCCGAAGAACCCGGACGCGCTGTGGACCGCGCTGGACGAGATCGGTGGCCGGGAGATGCTGATGTTCTCCTCGGACTACCCGCACTGGGACTTCGACGACCCGTACGCGACGCGGTTCCCGGCCGAGTGGCGCGACGACGTCCTGGACGGCAACGCCCGTCGGCTCTACGGACTCCCGGAGGTCGCCGGTGCACGTGCTTGAGGCGGACGAGTCCGGTCGCGTCGCGGTGTGCCGGGCCGACGAGCTCGCCGACGGCGAGCGGCTGCTGTTCCGGGTCGGTCGGCGCCGGTTCGGGCTGTTCCGGCACGACGGTCGGTTCTTCGCGCTCAACGGCGTCTGCCCGCACGCCGCGGGTGCGCTGTGCGAGGGACCGCTGACCGGAACGGCGCTGCCCACCGACGAGTTCACCTACGACTACGGCAAGGACGGTCAGGTGCTGCGCTGCGCCTGGCACGGCTTCGAGTTCGACATCACCACGGGGCGGTCCCTCGTGGACCCGAAGTTGCGGGCGCGCACCTTCCCGGTGCGCGTCGAGGACGGCGCGGTCGTGGTCGAGCTGCGGCCGAGGAAGTGAGGGAGAGCATGCGCACGGTCGGTTTCACCCGGATGTCCGAGGGCAGCGCGGCGGACTACCACCTGCTCGCGGAACTGGAGAAGCGCCACGTCGGCGAACTGCCGGACCGCCTGCTCAGGGCGTTGGAGGCGCTCAAGAACAGCTTCGACGGCTACCAGGTCTCGCGCTACGAGCACAGCCTCCAGGCCGCCACCAGGGCGTACCGCGACGGCCGCGACGAGGAGTACGTCGTGGCCACGCTGCTGCACGACCTCGGCGACGACCTGGCGCCGGAGAACCACAGCGAACTCGCCGCGGCGATCGTCAAGCCCTACGTCCGCGAGGAGGTGCACTGGATCATCCGGCACCACGGTGCTTTCCAGATGTACTACTACGCGCACCACTACGGGCAGGACCGCCACGTCCGCGACCGCTACCGGGACAGCCCGCACTACCAGGCGTGCGTGGACTTCTGCGAGCGCTACGACCAGTCCAGCTTCGACCCGGACTACGACTCGCTGCCGCTGGAGTTCTTCGAACCGATGGTGCGCCGCGTGTTCGCCGAACCCCGCTGGTGAACCGCAGGGGCGTGAGCACCGCGCTCACGCCCCTGCCCGGCTGGCGTGGTCCGCTTCCCCCTCGGCCGGCACCGCCACGCCGCGCACTCCCCGGCTAGGACTCGTGCTGCGCCACCGATTCCGGTTGCGCGGCGCGGGGTTGCGGCACGGGAGCCGCCTCGGAGCGCTTGCCGTGGCGCCTGGCGTTGAACAGCAGGTTCAGCACGAGCGCCGCGAGGCAACCGGTGCTGATGCCGGAGTCCAGCACGGTCCGCAGCGAGGACGGGAAGTGCTGGTAGAAGTCCGGCGCGATGACCGGGATCAGCCCGATCCCGAGCGATCCGGCGACGACCAGCGAGTTGAACGGGTCGCCCAGCTCCGCCTTGCCGAGCGTGCGCATGCCGCTGGAGGCCACCGAGCCGAACAGCACCAGCCCGGCGCCGCCGAGCACCGGCTGCGGGACCAACGAGACCACCGCGCCGACGACCGGGAAGAGACCGAGCAGCACCAGCACGCCGCCCGCGGTGGCCACCACGTACCGGCTGCGCACCCGGGTCAGCGCCACCAGACCGATGTTCTGCGCGAACGCGCTGCACGTGAAGCCGCCGAACACCGAGCTCAACGCGCTGCCCAGACCGTCGGCGCGCAGCCCGCCCGCGATCGTCCGCTCGTCGGCGGGCCGGTCCACGATCTCGCCGAGCGCGATCATGTCGGCGGTGCTCTCCATCATCGCCACCACCATCACGATGCAGATGGAGATGATCGCGGTCGGGCTGAAGCTCGGCAGGCCCAGTTCGAACGGGACCGGCACGTTGAACACCGGCGAGGAGTCGAAGGTCGAGGCGTCGATGAGCCCGAACGGTCCCGCGGCCAGCGTGCCGACCAGCAGGCCGAGCAGCAGCGCGATGCGGTTCCAGAAGCCCTTGAGGAACCGGTTGAACAGCAGCACGAGCACGAACGTCGCGGCACCGAGCCCGATCTTGGCGGGCGAGGCGTAGTCCGGCGCGGTCGGGTCCTGCCCGACGATCCACTTGATGCCCACCGGCATCAGCGACAGGCCGATCAGCGTGATCACGGTGCCGTTGACCACCGGTGGGAAGAACCGGACCAGGCGCGAGAAGTAGGGCGCGACCAGGAACGCCAACAACCCGGCGACCAGCACCGATCCGTAGATGATGGAGAGCTTGTTCGCCGACCCGGGCTGGGCGACGATCGCCAGGATCGGGGCGACCGAACCGAACGTGACGCCGTTGACGAACGGCAACCGCGCTCCGATGCGCCACACGCCCAGCGACTGCAGCAGGGTCGCCAACCCGGCGGTGAACAGCGCCGCGCTGATCAACAACGCCATCTGCACCGGGGCCAGCCCCAGGGCCTGCCCGATGATCAGTGGCGGCGCCACCACACCCGCGTACATCGCCGCGATGTGCTGGACGCCGAAGGCGAGCATCTTGCCCGGCGAGAGGACCTCGTCCACGGGATGCGCCTCGGCGCCCCTCCCGCTCCGGGTGCCGCGGTTGCGTCGTTGCTTGAAAAGGGCCATGAGGACTCCTCGGCCGCGAGGGAAAGCTCAGGTCACTGTCAGCGCCGGGTTGGGTGGATCTCTCGTCGTTGCGGGGAAATCAATGCGTCCGTCCACTGAGGACAGCCGGAGGGCGGGAAAAGCAGCGGGGGCCACCGGGACTCGCCCGGTGGCCCCCGCTCATCGCGTCAGAACTCGGCGAGGCTGTACCACGCCTGCGGTTCGTCGTCGACGTCGTCGCGCTTGACGATGCCCTCGATCAGACCGTACGGCCGGTCGGCGGCGAAGAAAACCTCGTTGTCGTTCTCCAGGCCGCAGAACTGCAGGTCCACCAGGAAGTGGTGCTTGTTCGGCAGGGACAGCCGCACCTCGGCGACCTCCGGGTGCTTGTCCAGCGCGGCCTTGCCCATCTCGTACAGGCTCTGCTGGAGCGCGAGGCTGTGCGTGGTCGCGAACGCCTCCAGCATCGTCGACCGGATCGACTCGAAGCTCTTGCCCCAGTCGACGTCGGTGTGCAGGTAGCGCCAGCGGGCCGTCACGGCGGTGGCCAGGATCCGGTCGTTGGTCTCGGCCAGCGTGGTGTACTTGTCCTTCGGGTAGCCCCAGAACTCCGAGCCGGTGGACTTGAGCACGACCAGGTCCTTCAGCCCGGACACCACGTGCGCCCGGTCGCCGTCGATGGTCACCGCGGTGGTGCGCTTCTCGTCGTTGGCGCGGGAGAAGGAGTGGTCGTGGCCGGTGCCGCCGACCGGGATGCGCTCCCAGTTGTACTCGTCGATGAGGATGCGGGCGCCGGTGATCCCGTTCGCCGTACCCACGAAGTGCCGGCCGAGCCGCAGCGCGAAGTCCTCGATCTCACCGATCGGCGCCTCCTTGGCGAAGGCGTAGACGGTGTTCTTCTGCGTGTCGGTCGGTAGCACGTTGCCGTTGTCGCCGGTCAGGTGCGCGGCGTCGAGGTCGCCGCGCAGCGAGCTGCTGACGTTGAGGTCCTTGAGCGTGTGGCGGGGCGTGCTGCGGTCGACCGAGACGATGCGGACTTCCGCCTTGCCGTACTGGTTCGGGCCCATGACGATGCCCATGAGGTGATCAGCTCCCTCGGTAGGTGGAATAGGCGAACGGGCTCAGCAGCAGCGGGACGTGGTAGTGCTGCTCGGGGTCGTTGATCCGGAACGTGATCTGCACCTGCGGGTAGAAGGTGGCCACGCCCTGGTCGTCGAAGTAGTCCCCGGTGGCGAACGTCAGGCGGTAGTCGTCGGCGTCCAGCCGCTCCGGTCCGAGATCCTTGATCCGGCCGTCGTCGTCGGTGCGGCCCTCCGCCAGCGGCGTCCAGTCGCCGCCCTTGGCGGCCTCCAGGCGGACCGCGACTCCGGCGGCGGGACGGCCTCTGGCGGCGTCCAGCACGTGCGTCGTGACGGCGCTCATCCTTCGATCACCTTTGCCAATCTCAACCGTGCGATCTTGCGGAGTTCGTCGGCGACGATCCGCATCTCGGTCTCGGGGTCGTTGTCCAGCCGGGAGCGCAGGATCTCCAGCAGCTCGGCACCGCTGCGACCGCTGGCGCACACCAGGTAGACGTGCCCGAACCGGCGTTCGTACTCCTCGTTGCCCTCGCGCAGCGCCCTGGTCAGCTCGGTGTCCGAGGCGTCCACGCCGGACTGCTCGCTGCGCGACCAGGACGACGAGGTGTCCGCGCCGGAGGCGCGCTCGCCGATGCGCGGGTGCGCGGCGAGGGCCTGGTGGATCTCCTCGCCGGTCAGGCCGGGCGCGGCCGCGTCGGCGGCCCGGTAGACCTCGTCGGTGTCGGCGAACGGCCGCCGGTCGGCGATCTCGTCGGCCCAGCGCGGCACGTCGAGGCAGGCGAGGAGTTGTTTGACGAGTTCGGGGCGGGGCAGGCCGTTGAGCTTGCCGACGCCGCCGGTCTCGGTGGTGGCTGGTGTTGACATCGCAGATCCCAAGGGTGCGCGGCGAGGAGTGTTGTCGCGGATCGCCGGGCCGCGCCGATTGCGGCGGGCGGGCCCTGCAGGTGTCGCGGCTCCGGTGCGCAAAAAGCTACGACCGGCTTCGCCCGAGTGTCAACACTTTGTTGAAAAGCGGTGGTCAGCGATTGTGCGAACAGCACAGTCCGGACGTGTCGACCATGACCCGCCGCACGTCGTGCACCCACCGGAGCGCGCCCGGAACCGGCCCGCGATCACCCGAGCGGGTGGGGGCATCGGGTCGAAAAAAAGGGACGTCCGGTTCGACTTCCGCAGTCGAGAAGCGGCGCCAGCCGCTTTCTCTTTCGGTGAGTATGCAAGCAACTTGCACCGCCGCGGGTTCTCAGCGGTCGTCTCGCGAGGACAGCCCCGACGCTGTGTATTGGGCATACATGAGTCGGGGCTCCCGGAGCCGGTGTGGCTGCGGCGCGTCAGCGCCTCCGTGGGGGGCGGTGGTCGGGCGACGGGCGGGCCGCTGAGGTTCCGCCACCGGCACCGCCACGCAAAAGGAGTTCGAAGACAGGCTCGCCTCAGCTGTCCGCTTGCTCGCGGTTTAGGTAGTTGTAGACCGTGAAGCGGCTGACGCCGAGCGCCTTGGCGACCGCTTCGACGGACTTGCGCAGGGTGAAGGCGCCGCGTTCCTCCAGCAGGCGCACGGCGCGTTGCTTGTCCGGACGCGGCAGGTCCGGCAGGTGCGCGCCGAGTTCGGTCTCGACCTGGCCGATCATCCGGTCCAGGGCGCTGGTGAGCTCTTCGCCGGGCAGGCGTACCGCGACGGCCGGGGAGCCGTCCCAGTACAGCAGGACATCACCGGGTTCGCGGTCCTCCACGGCAACCGCCGTGGCGCCGATCCGGTCCAGCAGCGGGGCGAGCGCGGTGGCGAGCGGATGCACGCTGACCAGCCTAAACCGCGTCCTCGTCGGGCTCGCCGACGGTCACCTGCAGAGTGATCCGGTTCGCTCCGGACGTCAGCACCGTCTCCATCACCCTGGCCAGCGCGGGTATCAGGGTCTCGCTGTCGGCGGTGATCGAGGTGCCCAGTGGTCCGAACTCTGGATCCAGACCGGACGCCAGCAGGCAGTCGCGTGCGGCCACCGCGTGCTCGGGTGGCTCGCCTTCGCCCTCGAACGGCTCAGTCGTGAACTCTGCTCGCAAGATCATCGCCGACCTCCGGAACTCACGGTAGTCGATGCTCGACTCCCGCCCGTCACCCGACCACCACCCCTCATGGAGGCGCTACCGCGCCGCGGTCGCATCGGCCACCCGACCGCCACCCCTCATCGAGGCGCTACCGCGCCGCGGTCGCCCGACGGCCGGGGCGAACCTACCGCTGCACCCGGCGGCGCAGGACTGCGGGAGTCGTTGGTCTGACCGGCGGTTTCCGTGGGCGGGCGCGGCCTTCCGCAAAGCGTTGACCCGCGGCCCCGGACTCGCTAATCTATCGCTGTACGAAATAAGCATTCCGCATCACGGAACCGAGCGAAGCCCATCAAGGGGGTGCCGGTGGATCCCAACCGCTACGCAGTCAACCTCTCGATCCTGTTCACCGAGCTGGAGCTGCTGGAACGCCCCGCCGCGGCCAAGGCCGCCGGCTTCGACAAGGTCGAGTTCTGGTGGCCGTTCGGCGTCGCGGTGCCCTCGGACCGCGAGGTCGACCGCTTCGTGCAGGCCGTCGAGGACGCCGGCGTGTCCCTGATCGGCCTGAACTTCTTCGCCGGCGACATGCCGGCGGGGGAGCGCGGGGTGCTGTCGAACCCGGACCGGGCCGGCGAGTTCGCCGACAACCTGGACGTCGCCGTGGGCATCGCCGAGCGCACCGGCTGCCGCGCGTTCAACGCCCTCTACGGCAACCGGATCGACGGCGTCGACCCCGCCAAGCAGGACGACACCGCCACCGAGAGCCTGGTCCGGGCCGCCCGGGCGGTCGGCCGCATCGGCGGCACGGTCCTCGTCGAGCCGGTCAGCGGCATGGACGCCTACCCGCTCAAGACCGCCACCGACGCGCTGGCGGTCATCGACCGGGTGCACAACACCGGCGACGTGGACAACCTGCGCCTGCTGTTCGACCTGTACCACCTGCGGGTCAACGGCGACGACCTCGACGCGGTGATCGACCGGCACGCCCGGACGATCGGCCACGTCCAGATCGCCGACGCCCCGGGCCGCAACGAACCCGGAACGGGGCAGATCGACTTCGGCCACTACTTCGACAAGCTCGACGCGGCGGGCTACACCGGCCCCGTCGCCCTCGAATACAAGCCGAGCGGCGCCAGCGCGGACAGCTTCGGCTGGATCAAGCGCGGGGCGTGACCGGCCGCACCAGCACGCACGGAGGGAACTAGAGCATGAGCAAGGTCGGATTCATCGGGCTGGGCATCATGGGCGGCCCGATGGCGGCGAACCTCGTCGCCGCGGGCCACGAGGTGACCGGCTACAACCGCAGCCAGGCCAAGATCGACCAGCTCGTCGCCAAGGGCGGCAAGGCCGCGAGCACCGTGGCCGAGGCCGTTCGCGACGCCGAGGTCATCTTCACGATGCTGCCGGACTCGCCGGACGTCGAGGCCGTCGTGCTCGGCGAGGACGGCGTGCTGGCCCACGCCCGGGAGGGCGCGCTGCTCGTCGACTGCAGCACGATCCGCCCGGACGTCTCCCGGCGCGTCGCCGAGGCGGCCGCGGAGAAGGGCGTGCGCGCCCTGGACGCCCCGGTCAGCGGCGGCGAGCCGAAGGCCATCGACGGCACGCTGTCGATCATGGTCGGCGGCGAGGAGTCGACCTTCGCGGCGGCGCGCGACGTGCTCGGCGCGGTCGGCACGACCGTCGTCCACGTCGGACCGGCGGGCGCGGGGCAGACCGTCAAGGCGGCCAACCAGCTCATCGTGGCGGGCAACATCGGCCTGCTCGCGGAGGCGCTGGTCTTCCTGGAGGCCCACGGCGTGGACACCGAGGCGGGCCTGAAGGTGCTCGGCGGTGGCCTCGCGGGCAGCACCGTGCTCGACGCCAAGGGCGACAAGATGCGCAACCGCGAGTTCGGCCCCGGCTTCCGGATCGAGCTGCACCACAAGGACATGGGCATCGTGCAGGCCGCGGCGCGCGAGGCCGGCCTGACGATCCCGCTCGGCGCGCTGGTCGGCCAGCTGGTCGCGGCGGCGAACGCGCAGGGCGACGGCAAGCTCGACCACTCCGGGCTGTTCCGCCAGATCGCGAACCTCAACGGCCGCGACTGAGACCGCGGTGCGGGGCGGCCCCTCGTTCTCCTGCGGCAACCCCGTCCCGCACCGCCCACCAGCACTGCTGTCCACAGTGGAGCGCGATGTCCGGCACCCCGCCACGGCGACCGGGGGCGGTGCGGCATCGCCGCGTCCCGTCCCCGCGTCGCGCTCCACCGGCCCCACTGTCGCCTGATCCCGGCAGCCCCGAACGGGGCAGAAACAAGGTCGCGGGTAGCGGTCCACAGCCGCCAAGCAACGAACCGCCACCCGCTCGGTGAACCGGTGCGGCAGGAGACCGCCGCACCCGAGAGGAAGTCTTACACCATGGCCAAAGTCCCTGTCATGCAGGCCGTCGTGGACGTGCTGAAGTCCGAGGGCGTCGACGCGGCGTTCGGTTGCCCGGGCGCGGCGATCCTGCCGCTGTACGCTGCGATGGAGCACAGCGGCATCAAGCACCTCATCGTCCGCCACGAAGAGGGCGCCACCCACATGGCGGACGGCTGGGCCCGCACCAACGGCAAGGTCGGCGTGGCCATCGGCACCTCCGGGCCGGCGGGCACGAACATGATCACCGGCCTCTACACCGCGCAGGCCGACTCGATCCCGATGCTGTGCATCACGGGGCAGGCGGTGTCCACCAAGCTGCACCAGGAGGCGTTCCAGGCGGTCGACATCGTCGACATCGCCAAGCCGGTCACCAAGTGGGCGGTGCAGGTCAAGGAGGCCGCGCAGGCGCCGTGGATCTTCCGCGAGGCGTTCCGCATCGCGCGTTCGGGCCGCCCCGGGCCGGTGCTGATCGACCTGCCGCTGGACGTGCAGAAGCAGGAGATCGAGTGGGACCCGACGATCGACGCCCCGCTGCCGATCTCCCGCGTCGAGCCGCACCTGCCGCGCGTGGAGCGGGCGCTGGACATGCTCCTGGAGGCGGACCGCCCGCTGATCCTGGCCGGTGGCGGCGTGATCCTCGGCGAGGCGCACGAGCAGGTGCGCGAGCTCGCCGAACTCCTCGGCGTCCCGGTGCAGGTCACGCTCATGGGCAAGGGCTCGTTCCCGGAGGACCACGAGCTGTTCGCCGGGATGGCGGGCATCCAGACCAGCCAGCGCTACGGCAACCAGTCGTTGCTGGAGTCGGACCTGGTGCTGGCGCTGGGCGCGCGGTTCGGCGACCGGCACACCGGTGACCTGGACACCTACCGCGGTGACCGCAAGTTCATCCACGTCGACGTCGAGCCGACCCAGCTGGGCAAGGTCTTCGGACCGGACCTGGGCGTGGTCTCGGACACCAGGCTGTTCCTGGAGGCGCTGCTGGACGCGGCCCGCAGGCGCGGTGCGCGCAAGGACTACTCGGCGTGGGTCGCGCGGGTCGGCGAGATGAAGGAGAAGCTGACCCGCCCGGACGACTACGACACGGTGCCGATCAAGGCGCCGCGGGTCTACCGGGAGATCAACGAGATCTTCGGGCCCGAGACCTACTTCGTCACCGCGATCGGCCTCTACCAGATCTGGGGCGGCCAGTTCCAGCGCGCGCACCTGCCGCGGCACTACCAGGTGTGCGGCCAGGCGGGCCCGCTGGGCTGGGAGATCCCGGCGGCGATCGGCGTCAAGTCGGCCGAGCCGGACGCCGAGGTCGTCGCCGTGGTCGGCGACTACTCCTTCCAGTTCCTGGTCGAGGAGCTGGCGGTGGCCGCCCAGTACGACCTCCCGTTCGTGATCATCATGCTGAACAACGAGTACCTGGGCCTGATCCGCCAGGCCGAGGGCGACGGGTTCGGGATGAACACCGAGGTGGACATCCACTACGACGAGTACGGCACGGACAACGTCAAGGTGATGGAGGCCTACGGCTGCACCGGCCGCCGCGTGTGGGAGCCCGGTCAGATCGCCGAGACGATCGAGTGGGCCCGCAAGGAGGCGGTGGCGACCAGCCGCCCGGTCCTCGTCGAGGTCATGATCGAGCGGGAGGCCAACACGGCTCGCGGCGTGCGCATCGACGCCATGATCGAGCCGGAACCGGTGCCGAACGCCTGATTCCTGGCGGTGCGGGTGGCTCGCGGTCCGAGTTCACCCACCCGCACCGCGCAGGGCCTTCTGGCAGCCCTGCACGAGGGGGAGGCGCTCGCCGGAACCGTGCGGTGGTGTTCCGGCGAGCGCGCCCCTTCCCCCAGACGGGGTAGTCGGGTGGAATACCCGACGACCCTCCGGTGTCTCCCCGCCGCGCACGAGCCGGGCGTCGCGGCGGGGAGGCTCCGCTCCACATCTTCGGGAGATCGCTGTGCCTGGTCCTGTCCTGATCGCGCCGGACAAGTTCAAGGGTTCGCTGACCGCGCCGGAGGTCGCCGGCGCGGTGGCGGCCGGGATCCGGCGGGTCCGCCCCGACGTCGAGGTCCGCCTCGCCCCGGTGGCCGACGGTGGTGACGGCACGGTGCGCGCCGCGCTGGCCGCGGGCTACCGGCGGGTGCCGGTGCGGGTCACCGGACCGCTCGGTGAACCGGTGGACACCGAGATCGCGGTGGACGGGGACACGGTGGTCGTCGAACTCGCCGCCGCGTCCGGCCTGGCGCTGCTGGACCCCGCCGAACTGGCCCCGCTGACCGCTACCAGCGCGGGCACCGGCGAGGCGATCCGCGCTGCCCTGGACGCGGGCGCGCGCACGGTGGTGCTCGGCGTCGGTGGCAGTGCGTGCACCGACGGCGGCGCCGGAATGCTCACCGCCCTGGGGGCACGGGTGTTGGACGCTGCGGGAAACCCGTTGCCCCCAGGCGGTGGACCACTCGCCGAAGTGTCCACAGTAGATCTGTCCGGATTGGACGAACGGCTCGCGGGCACCTCGGTGGTGCTGGCGTCCGATGTGGACAACCCGTTGCTGGGCGAGCGCGGCGCCGCGCACGTGTACGGACCGCAGAAGGGCGCCGACGACGTGCAGGTCCGCTACCTCGACGTGGCGCTGTCGCGCTTCGCCGGAGCGCTCGTGGCGGCGGGTGGCCGAGACGCGGCCGACGAGCCGGGTGCGGGTGCGGCCGGCGGTGTCGGCTTCGGCGCGCTGGCGGCCCTCGGCGCGCGGATGCGGCCGGGTGTCGACGTGGTCCTCGAACTGATCGACTTCGACCGGCGGCTGGCCGGCGCCGGGCTCGTCGTCACCGGCGAGGGTTCGGTGGACGAGCAGACGCTGCACGGCAAGGGGCCCGCCGGTATCGCCTCCCGCGCCTCCCGCGCGGGCGTCCCGGTCGTCGCGGTGGCCGGCCGGTGCCTGCTGCCCGCCGAACGCCTCCGCGAGGCGGGCATCGACGGCGTCTACGCGCTCACCGACATCGAGCCCGACCCCGAGCGCTGCATGCGCGAGGCCGCCGCCCTGCTCGCCGTGCTGGGCGAGAAGTTGGCCGAGGACCGCCTCTGACCTCGCCGGACCCATGCCCGGACCGGCATGGGTCCGGCTCGGGCACACCTCTTGACCACGCCCCCGCAATGGGGGATCGTTTCGTGTGTCGGTAAGTATACTTCGCATCGCGGAATAGGCCGAGATCCTGATTCCGCGTCCACGTGTTGTGAGCCGGGCGGGGATGCTGCCCTTGACCCGGACCGCAAGACGGTTCAACATTTTGTTGAACAAGTGTCCGAGGAGGTACCCGCGTTGCCCGAACCAGCCACCGGGACGTTCGACGTCGTGTTCCGCGCCCGCCGCCTCATCGGCCCGAACGGGGAGACGTCCGGCACCGTCGGCGTCCGCGACGGCCGCATCGCCGCAGTGGAGGCGCTCGACGCACGGCTCGACGCGCCCCGCACCATCGAGCTCGCCGAGGACGAGGTCCTGCTGCCCGGGCTGGTCGACACCCACGTGCACGTCAACGACCCCGGGCGCGCCGAGTGGGAGGGCTTCGAGACCGCCACCCGGGCCGCTGCCGCGGGCGGCATCACCACGCTGCTGGACATGCCGCTAAACAGCCTCCCGCCGACCATCGACACCCAGTCGCTGGAGGTCAAGCGCAAGACCGCGCGCGACAAGGTGCACATCGACGTCGGCTTCTGGGGCGGTGCGGTGCACGGCAACCTCGCCGAGCTGCGCGGCCTGCACGAGTCCGGGGTGTTCGGCTTCAAGTGCTTCCTGCTGCACTCCGGCGTCGACGAGTTCCCGCCGCTCAACGCCACCGAACTCGACGAGGCGCTGCGCGAGCTGGCCGGCTACGACGCGCTGATGATCGTGCACGCCGAGGACTCCGACGCCATCGAGCACGCGCCCACCGCGCACGGGGAGACCTACCGCGACTTCCTCGCCTCCCGCCCGCGCGGCGCGGAGAACTTCGCCATCGCGCAGGTCATCGAGCTGGCCCGGCGCATCGGCGCGCGGGTGCACATCCTGCACCTGTCCTCCTCGGACGCCCTGCCGATGATCGCCTCGGCGCGCGCGGACGGCGTCCGCGTCACGGTCGAGACCTGCCCGCACTACCTGAGCTTCGCCGCCGAGGAGATCCCGGACGGCGCCACCCAGTTCAAGTGCTGCCCGCCGATCCGCGAGGCCCGCAACCGGGAACTGCTCTGGCAGGGCCTGGCCGGCGGGATCATCGACTGCGTCGTCAGCGACCACTCGCCGTGCACCCCGGAGCTGAAGCGCTTCGACATCGGTGACTTCGGCGTGGCCTGGGGCGGCGTGGCCAGCCTCCAGCTCGGCCTGTCCGCGGTGTGGACGCAGGCGCGCGTCCGCGGCTTCGAGCTGGCCGACGTGGTGAACTGGATGTCCCGCAGGCCCGCCGAGTTCGCCGGGCTGCGCCGCAAGGGCTCCATCGCCGTGGGGCAGGACGCCGACCTGTGCGTCTTCGCCCCGGACGACGCCTTCGTCGTCGACGCGGCCAAACTGCACCACCGCAACGCGGTCTCCGCCTACCACGGGCGGCCGCTGGCGGGCGTGGTCCGCGCCACCTGGCTGCGCGGCCGCCCCATCGTCGGCCCCGACGCCGAGTCCGCCGCCCCGCAGGGCGAACTGATCACCCGCACCGAAGCGTCCTGAGAGCCTGTCTTTGGACTCGTTTTGGGTGGCGGTGCAGGTTGCTTGCGTACTCACCGAAAGAGAAAGCGGCTGGCGCCGCTTGCCACGCCTGTTCCGGGAGCAAGTTCAAAGACAGGCTCTGAGCTTGGTTTTTAACCTCTACCGCTGGTAGCAGGGGCCCGGTTGATCATGAAAGCAGCCCTTGGTTGATCATTCCTCTTGCCACAGACAGAAGATCAACCCAAGGGCTGCGATGGTCAGTGTGCATGATCCCGATCGCGAAGCTGCGCTCGGGGAGTTGGTCAGGTTCCGCCAGGAGTTCTATGCGTGTCTGACCGCGCGGGCGGATGCGTTGTTCGAGCTGGCCGAGGCGGTGTTGTGCACCGATGGCCCGGTGCGGTCGTTGGTGGGGTTGTCGCTGGCGCCGGAGCACCGGCGCGGGCACGGCGCGTTGTATGACGCGATGAACTGCGGCCGGATCGACATCGAGCGGTTGCGGACGACACTGGCGGGTCTGCCGCTGCCCCGAGCGGCCGACGGGCGGCTGGTGCTGGCGGTGGATGTGTCCCCCTGGGTGCGGCCCGATGCCAATACCTCCCCGGACCGCTCGTTCTGTCACACCTACGGTCGCGGCAGAGACCAGCATCTGATGATCCCCGGCTGGCCGTACTCGATCGTCGCCGCGCTGGAGGCCGGCCGCACGTCGTGGACCGCGCTGCTGGACGCCATCCGGCTGCAGCCGGGCTGCGATGTCGCGGCGGTGACCACGGTGCAGATCCGCCAGGTCGTCGAGCGGCTCATCGCAGCCGGCCACTGGCAGCCCGGCGATCCGGAGATTCTGGTGGTGCTG